>CAITZM010000082.1 GCA_903896925.1 uncultured Lentisphaerota bacterium
CCACCGCCACCCCGGCCGCCCGCCCGGCGCCGCGCCCGGACCCGATCACCATCAGCGACAACCGCTCGTGGACGTTCTCCGCGGGCCGGCTGGAGGGTGTGGAAGAAGGGCTCCTGCATTTCGCCGGTGGCATCGGGCTCGCCTATCTGGACGGCGTGTGGCTCACCGGCGAACGCGCCGACATCGCCTTCTCCACCGGCGCGCAGGAAGCCTCGACCATCACCATCCCCGACCAGGCGACCCTGCACATCGGCGACGACACGATGAACATCGCGGGCAACTGCGTCATCCAGTCCGCCAACGGCCAGATCACCAGCATCACGGCCGATCAGATCACCGTCAGCCGCCCGCTGACCAACGCCACGCCCGCCGTCAGCGTCCCGCAGGAGGGGCCGCCCCCGGAACCCGTCGCGGAGCCCGTCGCCGACGCACCCGCGCCGCCGTGACCTGCCTCACCTTTCGTACAGTTCCAGCGGCAGGTCGTCGGGATCCTTGAAGAAGGTGAAGCGTTTCCCGGTGAGCTCGTCGGTACGGACCGGTTCGACCGGCACGCCCTCGGCGACCAGGTACGCGACCGCCGCGTCGAGGTCGGCGACGGCGAAGGCCAGGTGCCGCAGGCCGCACGCCTCCGGCCGCGTCGGCCGCGGAGGCGGATTGGGGAAACTGAACAGCTCGATCCGCAGGTCGCCCTCGCCCGCCAAGTCCAATTTCCACGACTGCCGCTCGGCGCGGTGGGTTTCCTCCAGCACCCGGAGGCCGAGGATCCGGACGTAAAAATCCCTGGCGCGCGCGTAATTGCTGCCCAGGATCGCGATGTGATGGAGCCGCTGGAAATGCGGCGGATGGGCGCTGGCGGATGGCTGCGTCATGGGGTACCTGCTTTCGGCGCGGATCATCCCCCGAAACAATTCGGTTGTCCAAAAGAAAAACTCTGCTATCGTGTGCCCCGCCTTTTCAGCGACCCCATCGTCTAGAGGCCTAGGACATCAGGTTTTCATCCTGATAACACGGGTTCGAATCCCGTTGGGGTCGCCATTCCAACCACAAGAATCCCAAGCAAAACAACCGTTTTAACCCTGTAAACATTTATTAAAATGCAAATCGCCTTACATGGACGAGAAAATGTGAAACACGGAGGACAACGTGAAACACGACGAACAAAAACCAACCAAACCACCAACCACTTTTCAACCGAAAAAGACCATGCGCTCGGTCATTTTTTCGTGACAGGCTAAACGATTCTGACCAGTAGCAGCGGCGACAGGACGAGCAGTCCCCAGGAGAGTGCATTTGCACCCTCACCGGGCATCTGTACAGCATCGTAGCGCGCGACGGCAACCTGCAACTCAACTTCGGTCAGGCCCCGACGGCACGTTTGACTCGGTCGCCTACCAACGCCTGTAGAAGTTCGGCGCGTGGATGCAGATCAATAGCGAGGCCATCTACGAAAACCGGATGGTCGCGCTGGATGAGCGCGGGGCCGATGCCTTCCCCGCCCGTTGGTATTCACCGCTTAATGCTTGGCATGATCAGGCGTTGGAGGGTAAGCTGAATTCACTGGATCCGCGGTGCAAGTGCCTGAATAACTGGCGTCGCGACAGAGGAGCTGGATCGGAGTCTGTACCTGCTGGAAGCGCGGCTGGCCAGGAAGGGCACGAGGGGCCGCCCGCCGAAAATTTAATTGCCGACTACGGACTGAGTGAAAGGAACGACGATGAACTACACGCCGGGTGAGTTTCTACAACGCATAGCGCAGGTGCAGACGGGGAAACTGACGGTTACAGAGGCAGCGCGACAGTTGGGCATCTCGCGCAAAACCTATTACCAAAAGGAAGCCAGAGCCCTCCAGGCTGGTTTGACGGCCCTGACGCCGAAAGCGCCGGGCCGGCCCTCCAAGGCGGATAAGAAAGAGTTGCAGCGCCTCCGTGCGGAACATCACCTATTGCGCCAGCAACTGGAGGCACTGGAACAACGCCGCTAGATCGATAAATGGGTTAAGGGGCCTTGCTCAAAAACTGCACGGCGCTCTCCCGGTGGCTGGGCAAACTGTGCAAATACATGCCCGTCTTTTGTAGCGAGCGGTGGCCCATCAGCGAGGCAATCACCGCCACGTCCACGCCGCGATCCATCAAGTGCGTGGCGAAACTGTGACGTAGTGTTTTGGGCGTGACGGCTTGTGTTAGCCCAGCCGCTTGGGCCGCGGCGCGGACAATCTCGCATACGGCCAGCGAATCCAGCCGCCGCTTCTTCTGGACCGTCCGCAGCAGGGCGTTGCGCGCCCCCCGGCGTTCCGCGAGATACGCCAACAAGATGGTCCAAACCGCGTCCGGCACCGGAATGCGGCGGGCGCGGTCACCTTTCCCTTGGCGCACGAGAATCTCCTGCCGCTCCAAGTCCACATCGGATACATCGAGCTGACACAGTTCCATCGTACGCAGCCCGCAGCCATACAGCAGTAGAATCACCAGGTAATCGCGACGCTGGAGGTTGGTACGGGTCGGACACGCTGCCAACAGGCGGCGGGCTTCTTCCAAGTTCAAGAATGTGGGGACTTCGTCCTACGCCGCATCCCGGAGGCTAAAGCCGTCGAGCACATTAATGTTGGCGTGGCCGTTACGCCAGGCATACTCCAACAGGCCGCGCACGTGAGAGAGTTCCTTGTTGATGGAGTGCACGGAGTAACCCTGCTCACGTTGCCGGTTCACCCACTGCAGAAAATCCTCCAGCGACACCTTCGACAACTCAACCGCCGGGCGAATCTCCGCCATCGTCTGCACCACGCGCTTGAAGGTGCAGCGCATGTCGCTGATGCTGCACGGCGCCAGCCGGCGGACCTGGCTTTGGTAGTTGAGATAACCTTCGATCCACGGATCCAAAACAGTCTTGTTCATGGGATGCACTCCAGGGGCTGGACCGCCGTGCCGAGAAAATCATTCAGCGGATGTTTCCGCATCGCCCGGGCTCGTTCCGGATCGGCGATCTGCAGATAGCGGGTGGTCGTCACGACCGTCGCGTGGCCCAGCATCTGTTGCACTTCCGGCAGGCTGACGCCGCTCTCCAACAAGTCGGAGGCGCAGGTGTGGCGGAAATGGTGCAGGCTGACCAGCGGCACGTCTGCCACCTTCACCAACCGATGGACCATCACGGCCAGTTGTTCTCCGCTCAGGCGCTGCCCGCGCCGGTTTAGAAAGAGTGCAGGATCGCGTCCCAGACCATGCTTCTCGAGCAGGTTCTGCCGCTCGGGTAAGTATGCCCCCATGCAGCGCCAGCTCCCCTCCGATACCGGGACGCTGCGCTCGCGACCGGTCTTTCGTCCATCCAGCTTCAGGAGCTTTTCGTCGCGCTGCCAGTCGGCGAGGTTCAAGCGAGAGGTGGACCCCATTCTTTGGACCACCAAACGCAGAAATTAAGTTAGTTTTTCAGGCTCTGCCGGGACTTGGTTTTCTTTGTGTTTGCTCTGCGTTTTCGGCATTACACCATGGTGCCACTTCCGCGTCCAGTCCGTAG
>CAITZM010000083.1 GCA_903896925.1 uncultured Lentisphaerota bacterium
CCGCTTCGGGCGGTGCGTCATCACCCAGTACATGGCCCCGCAGAGGAGAACGGCAGTGGAAGAAGTTGATCCACAGATTCCACCGATTTCACGGATGAGCAGACGGGGTTTGAAAGGCACCGACCAGAACCTCACGCGGAGCGTGAGGACTACTACGCGGAAGATATTCACAGAAGATAACGAAGGGAACGAAGCTCTTGGTTCCCTTCGTTATCTTAGTGTTCAAAGTCTGCCGTTCCTGCTTTCCTCATTCATCAGTCCGCGGGTTGAGGCGGCCGCGTTCGCACGAGCGCGGCCACGCAGAAAAAACGCCGCTGCGGAGGACGCCCGCGTCAGAATTCGTAGCTGAGCTGCCAGCGCAGGAAGTAGGATGTGTCGCCCACTTTGTAATAGTCGCCGGGCCGGATCAGTTCCAACAAGAGATGCCCCCTGATCACGTCGTTCTGCGTAAGCCAGCCGCGCCCGACGGTAAAGGTGCCATTCATGATGCCCATCCAGCCGCGCTCGTGGCCGCCGCCGGGGCCGTCCGCCGCAGGCGCCGCGAGATAGCTGCCGGAGACCGAGGTCACCAGCCAGTCGCACGGCGAGCAGCAGGCGCCCAGCGTGGGCATGATCAGGTTGGACCAGCGGCCGGCGCCATCGGCATCATAGCCATAGACATACAGTTCGCTGTTCTGCGGCCAGCGCGACCACAGGGGATTCCACCCCTCGTCGTGTCCGGTCTTCGGGTCGTCGCCGGACAGCAGGTAGAAGCAGGCGAAGACCGCCGGCTTGAGGCTCTCCAACACCGGCAGCGTGTTGGTCAGCCCGATGTCCAACATGTAGGCCCCCACGCCCACCCCGTTGCGCTCGCCGACCTGCACTGCGGCTTCCACGTTGGCGGTGAGCCGCTTCGTCAGGCGCGGCTCGATGCGGAAGCCGAAGGTGCCGAGGTTCAGCGCCGGGTTGTTGATCACGCCCTGCGTGCTGTCCAACGACTGCCACGCGAGCTTCGGCGCGACGAAATTTCCGGCCGCGTCCTTCTTGGCGGCCAGATCGTAGGGGCTTTCGCGCTTGTACAAGGCGTAAAGCTCGACGGGCATGTCCTGGAAGGAACGGTTCTTGATGTAGAAGCCGCCGCCGCTCTCATCCATGGCGTCGTTGGCCGCGGTGAAGCCCGTCACGTCGCGGTCGGCGCTGTTCAGCGCGATCGGATCGATGGAGGGATCGTAGATGGCGAGAAAATCCACCGTCGTGGCCGGGATGTCCTTCCACGTCGCCTTGAGGGCGTTGATGTAGAGCGAGCGCGACCCGTCCTTGGGCGTGCCGTCCATGATCAGCCGCCCGTTGCCATACATCAGGTCCTGGCGACCCAGGCGCAGGTCGAGCCGGTCATGGGCCAGGTTGCGCCAGTCGAGGTAGAGGTTGTCGAAAAGGATTTCGTCCGGCGGATCGTAGTTCGACCGCTGCAGCGTGGGCCGCGGGCTGGGCTTGTTCCACAGCCGCATCTCGTCCGCGAGCCGCACCCGCAGCGTGAGGTCACGGCCCGGATCCACCTCCATCCACAGCCGCGGCCGGATGCGCAGGTAGTCGTTTTCGCCGCCGCGGGTGTAGCCCGGCGGGTCCGCCTTGATCGGGATGTAGTCGAAGTGCTCCTCGCGCACGCGGAAATCGCCGCCCCAGCGCACCATGCCGTTGGTCTGCGCCGCCGGCGCGACCGGCATCGCCAGCAACCCCAACCCGAGACAGACAGTCCACCACCAGGCCTGTTTTATCGTCATAAATTCCCCTCAGTTCCCGACACCCCCGCGCACCGAGGCGCGGCACCGGGCCAGTCTAGCGAAACCTGCGGAGCAATTCATCAAAAACTCCGCCCAGCTCCGCAAAAACCCGGTTGCTGCCGAACAGCGCGCATTCGGTCTGGAAGACTTCGACAGAACTATGATCGGCTGAATCATCAGGAGGCGCCGGCCGTTATAAAATGATTCTGTCCTCAATGATTCTGTCGTTTCTTCCGCTTCGGGCGGTGCGTCATCACCCAGTACATGGCCCCGCAGAGGAGAACGGCAGTGGAAGAAGTTGATCCACAGATTCCACCGATTTCACGGATGAGAAGACGGGGTTTGAGAGGCACCGACCAGAACCTCACGCGGAGCGTGAGGACTGCTTTGAGGAAGAGGTTCACATAAGATAACGAAGGTAACGAAGCTCTTGGTTCACATCGTTATCTTCCTGTTCAACATCTGCCGTCAGACCAGCTCCGCAAAAAACCGGATGCTGACGAACAGCGCACGTTCGGTCTGGAAGATTTCGACAGAACCATTATCGGCAGAATCATCAG
>CAITZM010000084.1 GCA_903896925.1 uncultured Lentisphaerota bacterium
AAGCGAACATCGAACACCGAACATTCAACATCGAACATCGAACGAAGCAAGGAAGCGGAGGGGAGGGCGAGCGTACTCGCGAGCCGATCAGACGAAGAACGGCTCGCCGGGAGGCTCGCCCTCCCGAAGGAGACAGAACATCTGTCGTCCCTACGGGACTCAGCTGGTATGCGTACGGCCCCCCGGCGCTGAAGCGCCGGGCTACTTTCACGGCGTCCCTGACGGGACGCCAGAGCGAGCCGCACAACTGACCGAGCCGCTGCACTTCGATGTTCGATGTTCGTCGAAGCGGAACCCCTGTCGTCCCTACGGGACTCTGTTGGTATGCATACGGCCCCCCGGCGCTGAAGCGTCAGGCTACTTTCGTAGCGTCCCTGACGGGACGCCAAGGGGCGGCGCCGCACAGCAAACGGAACCGCAGCACTTCGATGTTCGATGTTCGATGTTGGATGTTCGATGTTCATCAGATCAACCCCGCGCGCTTGCGCAGCAGCCATTCGGCGGTCAGGAGGACCACCACGGCGGCGAACCACCACCAGCTTTGCCACAGGACGGTCTCCGACTCCTCGATGCGGCCCTTGCTCAACGGCTCCAGCCTGGCCAGCAGCTGCGCGGCGTTTTCCTCGCGGACGTATTCGCCGTTGGCGGCGCGCGCCAACTGCTGGAGCAGCTCCTCGTTGCAGTTCAGCTCGGCCAGCTCGTGCGCGGTGTCGCCGCCGCGGCCCTGCACGAAAAACTCCTCGCTCAACTCCACCTGCGACGAGATCAGCCCCTGCGGGTCGAGCCGGAGTTCGTAGCGGCCCGGGGTCAGCGGCGGGGTCTTGCCCCGGAAGACACCGCCGTTGCTCTCGTCGGCGGCGAGCGGGATGGCGGCGATCTTCTGGCCCTCGCGGTAGAGCAGCGCCTGCGGATGGCCCTGGGTGATGGCGCGTCCCAGGATGTCGCGGAGGCGGGCGCGGATGAGGGCGGTATCGCCCTCGCGATAGTTGGCGGCGCCGAGGTCGAGGGCGGCCTGCTTGTCGAGCACGGCGTAGGGCGGCTCCATGATCGCGTTGGCCACCTGGTGCCAGAACGGCTCGTGGTATTTGTCGGCGACCTGGAAGCGCCAGCGCCAGACCTCGTCGAACGCGAGGTAGAACACCTTGCCGGCGCCGAACTGGCGCAGCACGATGGCGGGCAGCCGCTGCTGGCCGCACACGGCCTCGGCCAGCGTCTCCGAGCCGGGCAGAGCGCGCGTCGCCGCGACCCAGTGCGGCGCCGGCAGGCCGTGCCAGAGCGCGGCGTTCGCGGTGGTATCGGCGGCGAGGCGCAGCGGTGCGAAGCTTGCGCCGCGCCCGGTCAGCTGCAGCGCCGCGGGCGGTTCCTGCGCGGGCGTGCCGAGCCACTCGACCGGGCACAGCGGGCCGAGCGCGGTCTTCGCGTAGCCGCGCAGCAGGTCGCGCTGGCCGTCCACCAGGATCAGACCGCCGCCGCGGGTGCCGACAAATTCCTTCAGCAGCTCGAGGTCGTGCTCGTTGAGCAGCTTCTGCGGAACCTCGCCGAAGACGATCAGGTCGTAGGCGAACAGCGCCTCGCGGTCGGCGGGGAACTTGCCCGGCCCGGTGCCGCGCGGCCAGAGGTCGTTGACCTCGGTGCCGGCGACCAGCGCGTTGACCTCCCACTGCGGGTCGCGCTCGAACGTGTTGCGCAGGTAGCGGATTTCCCAGCGCGGGCGGCCTTCGAGCAGCAGCAGCTTGCGGCGCTGGGTGACGGCGCGCGTGCGCAGCAGCGTCTCGTTGTTGCTCTTGTCCTTCTCGCCCTCCAGCGCCGGCACGACCACGTGCATCGTCAGCGGCAGGCTGATGTGCTCGAAACCCTGGGTGTCGGTCTTGCGGGCCTCGACGAGCGCCTTGACCGGAAAGTCATACTCGACCGTGCGCCGGTGGCTGCGCTCGGTGATGAGGGTCTGTTCCCACAGCGTCTTGCCGCCTTCCTCGATGCGCACGGTGAACGGCTGGCCGGGTGGCATGTCGTCCTTCAGCAGAATCTCGCCCTTCACGCGGTCCTCAAAGAAAACCGTGTCCGGCCCGGTGACGCCGAGCACGGCGAGATCGCCGGGCCGCTCCGCCGCGCCGATGCCCACGGTGAACAACGGGATGTTGCGGCCGCCGGCGATCTTCGCGACCTCGAGGGGCGAGCCCCCGGCGTTGTGCTGGCCGTCGCTGACAAGCACGACGGCACACCGCGCATCCAGTGACTGTCCGAGTCGCGCCCCGATGGCGGTGCCCAGGTCCGTGCTCTGCGCCTCCGGTTTGCCGGGCAGTATGGTCGGCAAGGGCAGCGCCTGTTCCGCCAGCCAGAGCCGCTGCGCCCCGCCTTCGGTCAGCGCCCACAGCTCGACGTTGTGCTTGTTGACCAGCTGCGGCAGCAGGCCGTCCTTCTGGTCGAGCAGCAGGCTCTCCACGCGCTGCCAGCGCGAGTGACCGTCGAAGCGGTCCACGGCCGCGCGCACGGTCGCGTTGCTCAGCAGTTCGGCCGGCGGCCGGTTGGTCGGCGCGTCGCCGGCGGCGAGCCAGCCGTAGGCGCGCGCCAGGTCGAGCTTGCGGGGCAAAGCCATGAAGTCGTCGCTCACGCCCATGCTTCTGGAGGCATCCACGAAGACCAGGATGCGCGCGAGTTCGCCGAGCGTGCGGCGGTGGTGCAGCACCGGACCGGCAAGCATCAGGAGGAGCAGGAAGACCGCGGCGGAACGCAGGCCGGGCAGCAGCCACCGCATCGCGTCGGTGCGTGTGCGCACCTCGCGGCGATAGTAGAACCACGCCGCCGCGGCGAACGCGAATGCCAGCAACAGCGCCACCCAGAGGCCCCAGTCGCCGAGGAAAAGCAGATTGGTGGTGTTCCGGTTCATGCGTCCACCTTTCCCGACCCAGCCGGCAGGCGCGCGCGCAGATAGAGGATGGCGAGCGGCAGGATGACAAGGCCCAGCAGCAGCATGACGAGATGGGCCCCCGGGCCGGCCGGCTCATCGGCGGACACCGACAGGATCATCGACAGGGTATTGTTGGCCGCGTGGCAGATCATCGCCGGCACGATGCTGCCGGTGCGGACCGTGAGGAAGCCGAGCAGGCACCCCACGACGACGGCGAAAGCGCCCTGCATCAGGTCGAGGTGCGAGATGCCGAACATCAGCGCGGTCCAGAAAACACCCCACACGGCGCCCCAGCGCGCGACAAGGCGGGTCTGGATATAGCCGCGAAAGAGCAGTTCCTCGACGAGGCCCGGCAGCAGGCCGAGCAGGAGCACGGCAAGCAAGGCGCCGGGCGCGGAGAGGCCCTTCAGCATGTGGTCGAGCACATCGAGGGCGTGGGAGCGCGGCAGGAGGTGGAGTTCCATCAGTGCCGAGAGCAGCATGCCGATGCTGACGATGCCCAGCGTGGCGGCCAGCAGGATCAGGGGCCGCAACGGCACCCTGCGCAGCTGCAACCGGTCGCGCCAGAACTGCGGCGAGAGCCATGCGCCGGCCAACGCCACGCCCGCCGCCAGCACCATCGTGGAAACGAAACTGATGAGCAGGCCCGGCGCCGACTCGGACACCGCGAGGATTTTTCCCGGCAAGCCGGCGGTGCCGTGCAGCGCCAGGGTAACAAGCACCAGCACGATGCCCGCGACGATGACTTCCAGCGCCAGCAAAGTGAAAAACGCGACGAACGCGGGCCAGACGCGCGGCTTTTCTGGAGCAACAGCAGCGACCGGCAACGGTGGAGGCAATATGACGGATAAATCACTCATGTTTCCGTCCCGTTTGGTTGCTATGTTTCTGCTCCAAACTTGCGAAGTACTGCTGAACTTGAGTGCTCAAATAAGTCTGCACCTGTCCACCACCAAGCCGAAGCAGTTTCTGCCACCAGGATAGTTTCACGGGTGAGAACGTGAACAAGGTTTGATCCTTCAGTTCAGCGGGCCACATAATGCGACTAGCAAATTCAGTGGAGTGATAGAGCGTGGCTCCAAGATCTGCTTGGAGAACAACACCCAATTGTTCCCTCAATGATTTAATGCCTTCCGCATACATGGACAACTCAAACCATCCACTGTTATTGGTAACCAATACTAAAAACCAATCGTCCAACATTGGGCCGTGATCGTTAGTGAATTCGCCGATTATTTTAATATCGCTGACCTGCACTGAACAAGAGCCGTAATCTTGCGATTCATAGCGAAGGCAGTCATTCGTCAGCGCTACTCTTCCGGATGTCGCGCGGGTCTCTGTCATCGCTTGACCCTCCCGACGCGTTGCTCCAGCCAGAGTTCGAAGAAGACCAGGCCGAGCAGCGTCCATAAAAACGGGCGCCAGACGTCGCGGCCGTAGCGGCGGCGCTGTTCGAGCTGGCGGTACTCGTCCCACGAGTTCACGAGCGTCGCCTCGAACGGCTTGGCGGCGGCGGCGATCTCGTCGGCGGGCAGCTGCACGAGGTCGGATTCGGCGCGCGAGGCGTTGACGACGAAGTGGACCGGCGCGCGGTCCGGCGCTTCGAGGATGTAGAGGCCGGGCTTGCGCGTGTCGTTGAATTGCGCCAACGCGCGGCCGCCCTCGGCCGCCACGACGAGCGGGTGCTTTTTCCCGTCGGGCTCGGACACCGCGACCGTTTTGCCGCCCAGCGCGGCGGGCAGCACGGCGACGAGCGGCCGGCCGATGTCCACATTGCGCGGCGGCTCGAAATGGGCGGCGAGGTAGGTGACCAGCTGCTGCATCAGCGGCAGGTAGAACGGGCGCAGCGGCAGGTTCGACCACTCGGCGGAGCAGGGGATGGTGCAGCAGATCACGCTGCCCGCGCCGTAGGCCTTTTCGACGAGGAACGCCGCCCCGCTGCTCAGGCGCGCAAGGACGAACGGCAGGGCGTTGTTCGTCGTGGTCGCGTTCTTCCAGGCATTGGACACGGCGGCGCCGGGTTTGTCCAGGCCTTGGACCCCGCTGGTCGCCAGCGTGTACCAGAGCCGGATATTCGCGGTGGAGAGATCGCCGTTGCGCGGGTCGTTGAAGAGTTGCAGCGCGGGGTGCTCGAAGTGCTGCATCAGGATGGTGCTGTGCGCGGCGTTGTCCTCGAGGCCGCCCTCGAGCGCGGCGAGCGGGCAGGGGAGCAGTCCGCGTCCCTCGGCGGCGAGCGTGCGGTTCCACCACGCGGTATCCACGCGGCTGCCGGGGAAGAGCAGCAGGCCGCCGCCGGCGCGCACGAACGCCTCCAGCGCGCGGACCTGGTGCTCCTCCAGCCGCGACACGTTGGCGATCACGGCCACGCGCACATCCTTGAGCGCGCGCTCGTCGAGCTGCTGCGGCTCGATCACGCGCGTCTCGATCAGGTCGGCGAGCTTACCCTGCGCGTGCTGGAACGGGCGCAGCGCGATCTCCAGGAAATCCGTCTCGCCGGCGAACGGCTCCCGGCTGGCGCGGCCGTTGACGAGCAGCACCGGCAGCTTGTCGAGTACGGGCACGCTGGCGAGCAGCGTGTTGTCGCCCTTGAGCGCATCGGGCGCGTCGGCGTTGACGGCGATGACGTGCGAGCCGGCGGTCTCGAAGGTATGGGTGAAGAGGACCTGCCCGGCTTCGTTCGGGCCGAGCGCCACCTGCGCGGCGGCGCGCTCGGTGCCATCCACGCGGAAGTAGACGCGCAGGTCGCCGTAGGCGGCGTCGCCGTGGTTTTTCAGGTTGGCGCGCACCTGGAATTTCTGGCCGACGCCGAGCAGCATCCGGGAGAAGTCCAGCGCCTGGACGCTGACGTTGTTGCGGTCCTCGCGCCCGAGGTGCAGGAACGTGACGCCGGGCGCGACCGGAAGTTTTTTCAGCAGGCCGGCGAGGCGCGCCCGCCCGGCGTCCTCGGCGGCCGACCAGCTGATCTTCTGGAAGTCGCTGATGACGACCAGCTCGCGCTGCGCCTCATGCATCTGGCCGAGGAGTCCGAGGCCGAGGTCCAGCGCCGCGGGCAGGTTGGCGGAGCCGTAGCCCGACTGGAGCTGGGCGAGTTCGCGCGCGGCGCGGTCGGTGTTGAAGGTCGGCTCGGCGAGCAGCGGTGCCGGCACGCCGCCCATCAGCACGACGGCTACCTCCGAGCCGCGCCCGAGGTGCCGGATGAGCTGGGTGGCGGTGTCGCGGGCCTCGGTGAAGGTGTTGTGGTTCTTGGTGCCGACGTCCATCGAGCTGCTGTTGTCGAGCAGCACGACCGTCGAGGTCTTCGCCGCGCCGAGCAGCGCGCGCAGGCCGGTCAACACCGGCCGCGCCATGACGAACGCCAGCAGCGCGGGAATCAGGCAGCGCACGAGAAGCAGGAGCAGCTGCTCGATACGGATGCGCCGCCGCTGCGTGCGCTGGCGCACCTCCAGGAACTGCATGGCCCCCCACTTGACCACCCGGAACCGGCTGCGGTGCAGCAGGTGGATGATCAGCGGGACGCTGGCCGCGGCCACGCCGAACAGCAGTATGAGGTTGAGAAAAGTCATGCGGAGACAGCGGCGTGGAGTGGTGGAGTACTGGAGTATGGGAGTACTGGAAAGCCGCAACGTTTATGCCCGGTTGTAGGGGCGCAGCTTGCCTGCGCCCAATGTGTGTTGCATGGGCGCAAGCGGGTGGCGCTGAAAGGTGCCGTGTGTGTGCGGGCTGCGGTGGAGTACGCGGGGTTGGAAAACCCCGCCCACAAGAAGCAGTTTGCTGATGGGTCCTGTTTGTTTTGCTGATGCGCAATTGAGAGGTCGATGCTTGCGCCTGTAGGGGCGCAGACTTGCTGCGCCCGATGTGTATTGAGCGGGTCAAGCCGTTTCACGCTGAAATACGCGGCTTGGGTGAAAGTCGCGCTGCGGCTCGCGGAGCTGGAAGCCCCTCCCACGAAGAAAGGGGTGCGGGGTTGGTTTTGTGAGGTTGTAGGCCGGGTCACCGACCCGGCGCACCCTGCCGAGACGGCGCACCCTGCCGAGACGGCTCGCTCAATCAACGCACAACGGGCGCAGGCAAGCTGCGCCCCTACAAAAGCAGGAAAGGTACCGAACTCATTTCTTTGAACGGTTGCAAAATCCGAAATAAATCCGGAGCTTTCTACCCGAAGCCGATCTCGGGTTTTCTGCTTTTTGTTTTTCGAATTGGTCTGCATTTGTTTCGGATTTTGGATTTCGGATTTTCAGACCGACTTGGTCCGCCGCGCCAGGTAATAGGCCAGCGCCTCGGCATAGGGCTGGCTGGTGGTGAGCGGCACCAGGTCGATGCGGTGGCGGTGGCAGCCGTCCTTCAGCTCCTGCCGGAAGCGGGCGAGGTTCTCGAGGTAGACCGAGCGCAATTGCACCGGGTCCACCAGCCGCTGCTCCGTGTCGCGTTCGAGCGAGTCGAAGCGCGTCCATTGCTGGAACGGAAAGTCCAGCTCGTCCGGGTCCCAGATCTGGAAGATGATGATCTCGTGGTGCGCGTGGCGGAAGTGCGCCAGCGCGGAGAGCAGTTCGGGCACGTTCCCGAAGCAGTCGGAGAAGATGATCAGCAGGCCGCGCCGGTGGATCTTCGGCACGAGCTGGTGGAACACTTTCGCCAGCTCGGTTTCGCCGCCCGGCCTGGTCGCCTGCAGCGCGTCGAGCAGCACGTGCAGGTGGCTCGGCCGGGAACGCGGAGGGATGTGCTGGCGCAGCTTCTGGTCGAACGTCATCAGCCCGACGCTGTCCTGCTGGCGCAGCATCAGGTAGGCGAGGCAGGCGGCGAGCCGCGTCGCATACTCGAATTTGCTGGACCCTGCGCCCGCGTAGTTCATCGAGCCGCTCGCATCCACGAGCAGCGTCGCGCGCAGGTTGGTCTCCTCCTCGTACTCGCGGATGTAGAGGCGGTCGGTCTTGCCGAACACCTTCCAGTCGAGCCGGCGGATTTCGTCGCCCTGCACATACTGGCGGTGCTCGCGGAACTCGACGCTGAAGCCCTTGTGGGGCGAGGTATGCAGGCCGGAGCAGAAGCCCTCGACGACAAACCGGGCCAGCACCTGCAGGTTCGTAATCTGCCGCAGGTCGGCGGGTGAAAGCATCTCAGCCAGGTCGGCCATGCGCGTTCCTTAGAGCACCTTGGCGGGGATCCCGCGCGGCACGGCCTGGAGGATGCGCTGGACGATCGCATCGGCGTTGACGCCCTCGGCCTCGGCGTTGAACGTCGGGATGAGGCGGTGGCGCAGGATCGGCAGCGCGACGGCCTCGATATCGTCGAGCGTGACGTGGAAACGGCCCTGCAGCACGGCGCGCACCTTGCCGGCGAGCACGAGAAACTGGCTCGCGCGCGGCCCGGCGCCCCACTCGACGAGTTCCTTGACGAAGGCCGGCGCGTCGGCCTCGTGCGGCCGCGTGCATCGGACGAGGTCGAGCACGAAGTCCATCACATGGTCCGGCACCGGCACCTTGCGCACGAGCGCCTGGCAGGCGATGATCTGCGGGCCGGTGATGACCGGCTTGGCGCTGGCCTCGAACGCGCTGGTCGTGCGCTTCACGATCTCGCGCTCCTGCTCGCGCTGCGGATAGGCCACCTTGACGTGGAACAGGAAGCGGTCGCGCTGCGCTTCGGGCAGCGGATAGGTGCCTTCCTGCTCGATCGGGTTCTGCGTCGCCAGTACGAAGAACGGTTCCGGCAGCGGATATGTTTTGCCGCCGATGGTCACCGAATGCTCCTGCATCGCCTCGAGCAACGCCGACTGCGTCTTCGGGGGCGTGCGGTTGATCTCGTCGGCGAGGATCATCTGCGCGAACAGCGGGCCGGGCAGGAAGTTCATGGTGCGGCGGCCGGTGACCGGGTCCTCGTTGATGACTTCCGTGCCCATGATGTCGGCGGGCATCAGGTCCGGCGTGAACTGGACGCGGCGGAAGGAAAGCTCCATCACCTGCGAGAGCCCGCGGATCATCAGTGTCTTGGCCAGGCCGGGCACGCCTTCGAGCAGGCAGTGCCCGCGCGCGAGGATGGCGATCAGCAGTTGCTCGATCACCTCGTGCTGGCCGACGATGATGTTGCCGAGTTCTGCGGTCACTTTCTGATAGGTCTCGACGAGCACCTTGGCCTGCGCCACATCATCGGTCGCGGCAGGGGCCGCCGCTTCGGCAGTCTTCATGTGTATGTTCCTTTGCTCGTTGAGCTCATCACCCACCGCCGGGCGGCGCGCCCGAGGACTCCGGCGCGTGCCAAGCGGCTCTCTTGTAGCCCAAGCTTTACCGACGCGCGAGCACATTCCGGAGGCCCGGCGCGGCCCGGCCCGGACGGGTTGGACGTGACTTGACGCAGAGCTGCGGGAGGGGTATACAAACGCAGCTTTCACAACCCTAAGGGCAGGCCATCCGAATGAAACGCATTAGACAGCCAGTTGTTGACGCCAGGCGGTTCCGCCCGGTCGCTTTCACCCTGATCGAACTGCTGGTCGTGATCGCGATTATCGCCCTCCTGGCCGGTATCATCACCCCGGCGGTGTCGCACGCCATGCGCTCTGGCCAGGGTGCGGGCTGCGGCAGCAACGCGAAGCAGATCGCCCTCTCCCTGATCGCCTTCGATGGTGACAACGGGCACCTGCCCTGGTCCAATGAAGGTCACTATAATCCCATGATGGATTCCGGGGGCGTGCAAACCAACTCGTCGTTTCAAGGCACCAACTGGTGCAATAAGCTGGTTTTGTTCAAGTACCTCCCGAGCGGGTTCGATAGGGGGGTCTGGCGCTGCCCCGGGGCGCCCCGGTCCGAAGTCATCGCCAAGGACAGCAACGGCAATCCGGCCAACTACGGCGGCTATGGGGTCTGTTACAACATTTTCCGCCAGGAAAATAATTTGAGCGGTGGCAAAAACGCACCCCAGAGGGCGGTCAAATTGTCGCGCATTTCCCGACCGGATAGTATCTGGATGGTCGGCGATTGCGCCCAGCCGTTACCCAACGTCATGCCCGACCACCCCCGTTATTACCGGACCTCCACGGGTTTCTACCGTCCCTCGGTCTTGGGCAAGTGGGATTTCTCCACGTCCACCCCGGCCCCGCCTTCACAACCTGCGCTGCGGCACAACGCCACAGCCCGCTATGCCTCCTTCGACGGCCATGTGACCTCGCTGGATGTGATCAGCATGCTGGGCGAGACCAACGACTTCACCGCCCGCGCCGACGCGGGTCAGTTCTAAACGGCGGGTTCGTCAGTGTCCAGGTCCGGATGCCTGTACCCATCGGCGCTATTGCTGCCGCCACGTGCCTGCGCTAGATTCGCGCCGTGATGTTTCCTTTTCAGTTCACACGCCGGCTCCTGCTCGGCGCGCTGCTGCTCGGCTCCGCCGGCGCGGTGGAGTTGGATCTGGTCGCCGTGCCCGCCGGGCCGTTCGGCATGGGCGATGAACACGGCCTGCGCCGCGATGCGCTGCCGCTCCATGCCATCAACACCGACGCCTTCCTCGTGGATCGCTGCGAAGTGACCGCGTCCCAGATGGCACCGGCGCTCAACTGGGCGTTGGCGCAGGGCTGGCTCGAGTTGGAGGGTTCGCGCGTGCTCAGTCGGACCGGCGGCCGCAAGTTGCTGCTCGATCTGGGTAGTCAGCCGAATCCTCTGTTGCTCAGCAATCACGTCATCGCCGTCGCCGCCGGTCAGGAACGGATGCCGTGCGTATGGGTCACGTGGCACGGCGCGCTGGCCTACTGCGCGATCCGCACGGCGCTGGAGAACGCCCAGGGCGCGCATTTGACGCCGAGCGTCAACCTCGCCGACTGGTCGTGCGATTTTTCCGGCACGGGCTATCGCCTGCCGACCGAGGCGGAATGGGAAAAGGCGGCGCGCGGCGGGCTCGCGGGCCAGCATTTTCCGTGGCGGAGCGCGGGCGCGGACTTCCGCGACTGCATCGCGTCCAGCAAGGCCAACTATATCGAGAGCAGCGAGACCGCCGGACATCAGCAGCAGTTGGTCGGAGCGCATCAGCTGAGCACCCTGGCCGGCCATCCGTGGGGCCTGTGCGACATGGCGGGCAATGTCGCCGAGTGGTGCTGGGATTGGTACGACGCAGAGACGTACACGCTGCATCCGCCCGGCGCTTGGCCGGCGAATCCGCTCGGACCGCCCGCCAGCCCCTGGCACGGGCGCGCGCTGCGTGGCGGCTCGTGGTACAGCGTCGCCGAGCAGTTGCGCTGCGCACACCGGAGCCACATGGCGCCGGAAGTGGTCACCGCCTTCGTGGGCTTTCGCACGGTGCGACGCATCATGCCCGGCGCCGCCGGCGCGCCGCAGCCCGCGCCCGCGCGGCTGGCGGGCGGCGGACAGGCCGCCATCGAAGCCGACTGGCTGGAGCAGGATTTTCCAGAGTTGCGCGCGCAGCGTGCGCCGGATTTTGCCGCCGGGGTTTCCAATGCCTGGATGAAATGTTCCCAAACCTTGGAACTCGTCGAGCGGCAGTGGCTCGAAAAGGGCGCTGCGTCCCACGCTGAACAGTTCGCCGCCTGGCGGAAGGCGCTCCATAAACTACGCGCGGATGCCGGCGGAACCAGGGAACACTATCTCGCCATCCGCCGGCTGCGCCGCGAAATGCTGCTGGCGAGCCCGCTGCTGCGGTTCGACGCGCTGGCCTTCTTTCGCGCGAAGCCCTCGAAGTACACCAGCAACCTCGTGGATTCGAACGCGGGCCGCTGGAGCCAGGCGGGCGCGGGCGTCAGCCGCCTGGAGCACTGGCGCGACCGGCCGGCGGTCTCCGCACTCTTTCCCGGGAAACTTCCGGCAGGCACGGTGCAGGGCATGGACCTGGACTTCGACGCCCGGCACATCGTATTCAGTTTTTGCAGCCACGCGGTCAGCAACGAAGCGGAACGCGCATATCAGCTGTTCGAGGGCGCGAGCGACGGCGCCTCCCTGCGGCAGGTGACCGGCGATCCGCGGAGCGACCCGTTGCTCGGCGAGGACGGCTGGACCAGCGCCGTGATCGAGGATCTCGATCCGCTCTATCTGCCCGATGGCGACATCGCCTTCATGAGCACCCGCTGCGAGAGCTTCAGCCGCTGCCACGTGGGCCGCTATGCGCCGTCGTTCGTGCTCTACCGCACAAGCCGCACGAACTGCGCGCCGCGCCGGCTCTGCTATATGGAGTCAAACGAGTGGGCGCCGGTCGTGCTCAACGATGGCCGCATCGCCTTCACGCAATGGGACTACGTCAACCGCCACGAGGTGCTCTATCAGGGCGTGTGGAGCTGCCTGCCCGACGGCTCGGCGCTGGCGCACATCTATGGCAACTACACCCCGAACCCCTGCGCGGTGATCCACGCGCGGCCGGTCCCCGGCGGACGCGAACTCATCGCCGTCGCCGCCGGCCACCACTCGCTGCCCGGCGGCTCGCTCGTGCGGCTGGACCCGGCGCGCGGGCAGGACGGCGAGGAGCCGCTGACGCGTCTGACGCCGGACATCTGCTTCCCGGAGACCGAGGGCTGGCCCAACGGCAGCTATATGTTCCCGTGGCCGTTGAGCCGCGACCTGCTGCTGGTCTCCTACTCGCCGGACCCGGTCTCGTGTCATTGGGAAATGGCGCGCGACAACGCGTGGGGCCTTTATCTTTTCGACGCGACCGGCTCGCGCGAACTGCTTTGGCGCGACGCGCAGGACTCCTGCTTCAAGCCCATCCCGCTCGCGCCGCGCCCGCGGCCGCCGCAACCGGTCAAGGTGGCGCCCGCGCCGGTGGCGAGCGAGGCCACCGTGATCGTGCGCGATGTGACGCGCGGAGTGCCGCTCGCAGGGCGGAAGATCGCCGCCATCCGCGTGGTCCAGCTGTTCGAACAGCATCCGCAGCACCCGCTGTCGCGCAGCGTCAACCAGATCGATTTCGCCCGCAGCGTCGTCGGCACGGCCACGGTGCAGCCCGATGGCTCGGCCGCTTTCCGCGTGCCGGCGAACGCGTCGCTGCTGTTCCAGTTGCTGGATGAGGAACAGCGCGCGGTGGTCTCGATGCGCAGCCAGGTTTTCTTCCGGCCGGGCGAGCAGCAGGCGTGCATCGGCTGCCACGAGTCGCGGCTGACCGCGCCGCCCGCGGAGAAAGCCGCGTGGCGTGGCACGATCCAGACCTTGCGCCCGCCGGCGGGGCCGCGCTACGCGGGCGGCCTGAGCTTCGCGCGCACGGTGCAGCCGGTACTCGACCGCTATTGCCTGCGCTGCCACGGCGAAACGCGCGCGAAGGGCGCACCCGACCTGCGCGGCACACCCAGCGGCAGCTTCAGCACCGCCTACCGCAGCCTGACGGCGCGGCCCGACCTTACGGGCATGTCGTGGCGGCGGCAGGAAAGCACCTTGAGTTCGCCCGACGAATACGGCGCGCGCGTCGCCGGACTGGCCAAACAATTCTCCACCACGCACGCGCAGCGGGTGCGCTTCGATCCCGAAAGCTGGGAGCGGCTGATGCAGTGGCTTGACCTGAACTGCCCCTATTTCGGCGACTATGGCCCGGTGCGGACCGAACGGCTGCGGCCCTCGGTGGCCGGCGAGCAGAAGCTGCGCGCCGTGCTGCACACGGATTGCGCACGCTGCCATGCCGGGTTCGAAGCCCAGCCGTTGCAGGCCTTGATCAACACGGCGTTGCCTGCGGAGAGCCGTGTGCTGCAGGCGCCGCTGGCCGTCACGGCGGGCGGGTGGGGGCAATGCCGCGGCCTGAACATAGCGAGCCGCTCGATGCCGGAATACCAGCGGCTCGAGGCCGCGGTGCTGGGCGCCCTCGCTTCGCCCGGCGAAACCAACACCGTGGATACCGCCACCGAAGCCGCCCTCGGCTGCCCGTGACGCTTCAGGTGACGATGCCGAACGGCGGCGTGGTCTTCCAGCGGCCGCGCGTGAAGTCCGGCACATCCATGGAAGCGCTGCGGTTGGCGATGGATTTTTCGCTCAACGGGCCGATGACGGACCAGGCGGCGGCGTCATAGACATCCTGGTCGAGCGGCTGGCCTTCGCGCAGGCAGGTGACCACACGCCAGAGCATCAGCCAATCCATGCCGCCGTGTCCGCCGCCCTTTTTGGCGAGTTCGCCCATCTTGACGAAGAGCGGATGCTCGTACTTCTTCATGATCTCTTCGAGCTTGGCGTCCTCGGTCCATTCGTGCGTTTTGGGCGTGAGGCCTTCGCAGGCGAGGCGGTTGGGATAGCCGGCGAAGGTGCCCTTGGTGCCCTGGATGAGGTTGTGCCGCGAGTAGGGCCGCGGCGAGGTCTCGTCCCATTGCACCATGAGCGAACGGCCGAGCGCGGTCTTGATGATCGTGGTGACCATGTCGCCGCAATTCCACTGCTTGATCTGGTTCCACTGGTGGTCGGGCGGGAATTTCGCCTTGGCGAACAGCGCCCGGCCGAGGGCGGGCGAGGCCACCGCCGACATGTAGTCGAAGCGGTCGCCGCGATTGATGCCCAGATATTGCGCCACCGGGCCCAGGCCGTGGGTGGGGTAGAGATTGCCGTTGCGCTTGGCGTAATGGAACGTGCGCCAGGAACCCGTGCCGTGCGCCACCTCGTTCATCTGGCCGCGCAGCTCGTGCACATAGGCGGCCTCGGCGTGCAGCAGGTCGCCGAGCAGGCCCTGGCGCACGATGTTCAGGCAGAAGAGTTCCTCGCGGCCATAGCAGCAGTTCTCCAGCATCATGCAGTGCTTGCCGGTCTGCTCGGAGACATCCACCAGTTGCCAGCATTCCTCCACGGTCAGGGCGGCGGGCACTTCGGTGAAGGCGTGCTTGCCGGCCTTCATCGCGTCGATGCACATGCGCGCGTGCCACTCCCAGGGCGTCGCGATGATGACGATGTCGATGTCCTTGCGCTCCAGCATCCGCTTGTAATCTTCTGCGCCGTTCCCGTACTCGGTCGGCTTGGGCCGGCCTTTTTTCACCACGTTGGCGATGGAGCGGGCCAGGGTGGGGGGGTGGTTGTCGCAGATCGCGATCACGTCCACACCCTCCAGTGTCATCATCTGGTTGACGTGCCCGCTGCCGCGCGCGCCGACGCCGATGAAACCGACGCGCACGCGCTCCAACTTCGGCGCGGCGAATCCGGTCATGTATTTACCTTTAGCGGCCGGTTCGGCTGCCTGGCCGAGGCGCGCGAGTGTGAGCCCCGCGCCGGCCCCGGCGAGGTGGCGCATGAACGACCGGCGTGAAACCGCAGACGGCTGGTTGTTTTGCATGGCGTCAGTTTCCTTTTCCCGTTCCCCGCGATATGCGGTAGAGATATATTGAGTAATCAATTAATAAGTCAAAAGCAAGCGGAATATTCGTCCCGTGGTGCCGGGCTTGTCTTGCTCCAGTCCGCCATGGCCCCGCCCGGCCGCTGCGCGCCGATGGCAGGGCGTGCCGGTAGCGACAGCACGGACCCGACGCTGCGCAGGCAGATCGGCACATGTGCAACGCTTGCACAAGCTCACGGACTGGACCTCCGATGGTCGCACGACATGACGCGAGGCTAGCAGCATCCGTCAGGCTGTCAATCCGTTTACCACGCGATTTCAAACGTGAACTGCGGCCGGTGACGCGTGTATCATCGGCGCATGGAACGGATTATCCTGCACGCGGACATGGACGCGTTCTTCGCGGCCGTCGAGGTGCGCGAGCGGCCGGAACTGCGCGGCCAGCCCGTGGTGGTCGGTTCGCCGCCCAACCAGCGCGGCGTGGTCGCCGCCTCCTCCTATGAGGCGCGGCGCTACGGCATTCATTCCGCCATGCCCTCGCGCGAGGCGGGGCGCCGCTGCCCGCACGCCGTCTTCCTGCCGCCGAACATGCGGCTCTACAGCCGGGTTTCGCAGCAGGTGTTCCGGATCTTCGAACGCTTCACGCCGCTGGTCGAACCGGTCTCCGTCGACGAGGCGTTTCTCGATGTGACCGGCGCGCAGCGGTTGTTCGGGGACGGGGCTGCGATCGCCGCGCTCATCAAGGCGGCGGTGCTGGCCGAGACGCAGCTCACGGTGTCGGTCGGGGTCGCGCCGAACAAGTTTCTCGCCAAGCTCGCCAGCGACATGCACAAGCCCGACGGTCTGACCGTGGTGCCGACCGAGCCCGCCGCGATCCGCAGGTTCCTCGCGCCGCTGCCGGTCGGCAAGATCTGGGGCGTGGGCCAGGTGAGCGAGCGCGTGCTGACGCGCGCCGGCTTCAACACCATCGGAGACCTGCAGCGTGCGACGCCGGCGCACCTCGCGCGCCTGCTCGGTCACGATGCCGCGGCGCACCTCTTTGCGCTCGCGCACGGAGAAGATGCGCGCACGGTCGAGTTGGCGTGGGACGAAAAAAGCATCTCGCGCGAACACACCTTCCTTGACGATGTCACCGACGTCGCCTTGCTGGAGCGGACGCTGGTCGACCTGGTCGAGGATGTGGGCCATCGCCTGCGCGCGGCCGGCAAGTACGCCGGCCTGGCCAAGCTCAAGCTGCGCTGGAAGGATTTCACCACCTTCACGCGGCAGGCGCCGCTGGTGCCGCCGCGCTGCGACGATTACAGCCTGCGCGCCGCGGCTCAGGCGCTGTTCGCGGCCCAGCGCCTGAGCGCCCCGGTGCGCCTGATCGGCTTTGGCACCGGTCACCTCTCGCGGCAATCGGCCGGGCAGTTGAATCTGTTTGAGGCCGCCGGCCAGCCGGAGCGGGTCGAGGCGGTCAGCCGCACGGTGGACACGATCCGCAAAAAATACGGCGCCGCCGCCATCCTGAGCGCCGCTGCCAAGCAGGCGCCGCCGGTGCCCAGGAAAAAGGAACTGCGCTCGCGCAGGAAAGTTACACCGGACGCGAGCGCCAAAAGCGAAGAGGAGTGAAGGGTGGATGGTTGCTGCTGGATCTTGTGTGTCTCGCTGGCGCGCCATGGCGGTGTAGCTGCATGTGCCTGTAGGGGCGCAGGCTTGCTGCGCCCGATGTGTGCTGCATGGGCGCAAGCGGGTGGTGCTGAAAGGCACAGCGTATGTGCGGGTTTAGCTGGGCTCGCGGGGCTGAAAACCCCGCCCACAAAGCAGAGGCTGGCGGGTTGTCATCTTTGTTTTGATGGCGCGATATGCATGCGACGCGTGATGCGGTTGTAGGGGCGCAGGCTTGCTGCGCCCGATGTGTGTTGCATGGGCGCAGGCAGGTGGCGCTGAAAGGCACAGTGCGTGTGCGGGTTTAGGTGTGGCTCGCGGGGCTAAAAACACCGCCCACAAAAAAGTTATTCGGGAGCAAGGCGATGTCAGCCGGTGTCTGTGAATCGGCGGGCCGTTCCACACCCCACCTTTATATTCTTGTCGCTTTTCTTCTGTAGCGGCGACCTGTGGTCGCCGGCAGCGGCGGCTCATCTGCCACAAATCCACAATTCAAAATCTGCATTCCACAATTCTCCTCAATTCTTCGCTTGTCGACGCGCCGCGCCAAGCGGTAAAAACACGGTGTGCCGGGCGGTGCGGCTGCCGGGCCATGGGAGCATTTATGGGCGACAACTTTCAGGAGCGGCTGGCGCGCATCCAGGAGCGCATGGCGGTGGCGTGCGCGCGCGCCGGGCGGCGTGCCGACGACGTGCAGCTGGTGGCGGTCTCCAAGACCTACGGCGCGGACCGCGTCCGCGAGGCGGCGGCCTGCGGCCTGCGGATTTTCGGAGAAAACAAGGTGCAGGAGGCGGAGGCGAAGATTCCGGAATGCCCCGGCACGGCGTCGTGGCATCTGATCGGGCATCTGCAGTCGAACAAGGCGGCGCGGGCCGTGGCGCTGTTCGACCGGATTCATTCGGTCGACTCGCTGAAGCTGCTGCAGCGGCTCGAAGCGGCCGCGGCGGCCGAAGGCAAACGCCTGCCGCTGCTGCTGGAGGTCAATGTCGCCGGCGAGAGCTCCAAGTTCGGGCTGCGGCCGGAGGGCGTGCCGGAAGTGCTGGAACACGCGGGCGAATTGGACTATACGCAGGTCGTCGGCGTGATGACGATGCCGCCGCTGACGCCGGATGCCGAGCGGACGCGGCAGTATTTCCGGCGGCTGCGCGAACTGCGCGACGAGTGGAGCGCGCGGTTCGCTCTGCCGCTGGCGGAGTTGTCGATGGGCATGAGCCACGACTTCGAGGTGGCGATCGAGGAAGGCGCGACATGGGTCCGCGTGGGCACGGCGTTATTCGGAGAAAGACTATGAAGGGTAAACTGGTTTTCCTGGGTGCGGGCAACATGGCGGAAGCCCTGGTGTCCGGTTTGATGGCCTGCCACCGCTGGTCGCGCGATCAGGTGGTGGTGACGGACATCGCGCCGGAGCGGCGCACGCGGTTCGTGGAGAAGTTCAGCGTACACGCCCTGAGCGACAACGCGGTCGCGGTGGCGGAGGCCGCCGTGGTGGTGCTCGCCGTCAAGCCGCAGATGCTCGCCGAGGTGCTGGGCGGCATCCGGGCGGCGCTGCCGGCCGACGCGCTGGTCTTGAGCATCGCCGCCGGCATCACGACGGCGAAGATTGAAAATTTGCTCGGCGGCCGCGTGCGCGTCGTGCGCGCGATGCCGAACACGCCGGCCCTGGTCGGCTGTGGCGTCGCCGCCATCTGTGGCGGCCGCAACACGAAGCCGGGTGATCTGGACACCGCTGAGAATCTGCTTTCCGCGACCGGTGAAGTCGTGCGCGTGGACGAGGCCCTGATGGATGCCGTCACCGCCGTCAGCGGCAGCGGTCCGGCCTATGTTTTTTACATGATGGAAGCGATGCTCGAGGCCGCGCGCCAGATGGGCTTGCCGGGCGATGTCGCGCGCAAGCTGGTTTATACCACGGTCAAGGGCTCGGCCGAGTTGATCCTGCAACATGGCGTGCCGCCGGAGGAACTGCGGGCCCGCGTGACCTCGAAGGGGGGCACGACCGCCGCCGCCATTGCCGTCAAGGACCGGCGCGAGGTAAAGGCCGCGATCATCGAGGCGATGCTGGCGGCGCACCAGCGCGCCGGGGAACTGGCGCGGCTGTGATGCGCGGCTTTTGGACCAAACGCGAAGCCCCGCCGGCGGCCGATCCTTCCGGACGGTCGGCGGACGGGCAGATTTATATCGGCTGGAACGAGAAGTCGAAAATGAATGAAGCGACAAACAAGTGGACCGAGAAACCGCCGCGGCGCGGGCTCTTTTCCGGGCTCCGCGGTTTTTTTCTTACCACGGTGCTGCTGGCGGCGCTCCTCTACGGCTCGGTCTATGTCATCGGCCTGATGGACGGGTTTCGTGCCTTTCTGGAGGATCATCTCAAGGCCAGCCTCGACCTGCGGGTCCGGATCACCAAGGCCTGGCTGACGCCCGCTCTGAATCTGGAGTTCGAGGGTTTGACCACCGAAGGCTTCGGCCGCAAAGGGCAGCCGGGACTGCAGATTCAACACGGCTTCATCGAGTGGTGCTGGCACGACGAGACCGGCTGGCATCTGCCGGGCGTCCGCCGGGTGGTGATGCGCGGCGTCGGCGTGGCTTTCGCGCCGGACGACTATGGGCGCTGGGATCCGCCGCCACTGGCCGTCGTCGGCGCACAGATCGCCGACTGGTGCAGTTTCAAGATTCCTCCGCCGAAGCCGGAACGGGCGCTGAGCAGTCTGGAACCGAAGGCTGCCGGCGCCGCCAAGCCGCCGCCCGATCTGCTCGGCCGACTGCAGAAAATGCGGCTGGAGATTGCCGATGCGCGCCTGGTCTGGTGGGATTCCGATGGCAACGAACTCGCGGCGGCCAACAAGCTGCGCTTCGCCATTCTGCCGCTCACCCTGCCTAGCCGCGAAGTCACGCACTACTGGCTGCGGATGGATGAGGTCACCTTGCATGACGGCCGCCGCGCGCATGATATCCGCTGTGAGTTCTTTGACCTCGGCGAACAAAAACTGATGGTCGAATTCCGGGCGGACTGGATCCGTGGCGGCGGAGTCATGCTGCCCGCGGTCACAACGCCGCCGCCCGCCACCAATGCCGTGGTGCCCAAGTTCTGACGAATCTGAGGTGCCGCTACGCTTTCCCATTGACACCGCCGGCTGCTGGGTGTTTCCTTCCGCGCCATGAACAATACTGACATCATTGGGCTGCATCAACAGTTCGTCATGAACACCTACGTGCCGAGCATCCCCCTCGTGCGCGGCAAGGGCGCCCGCGTGTGGGACGCCGACGGCGGCGAATACCTCGATTTCCTCGGCGGCATCGCGGTGGTCACCGTGGGCCACTGCCATCCGCACGTGACCAAGGCGATCCGGCAGCAGGCCGGCAAGCTGGTCCATGTCTCGAACCTCTATTACAACGAGAACCAGCCGCGGCTGGCGCAGAAGCTGGTCGAGCGCGCCGGGCTGGGCGAGAGCCGGGTCTTTTTCGGCAACTCCGGCGCGGAGGCCAACGAGGGCCTCATCAAGCTCGCGCGTCTCTGGGGCCATGACCAGGGCCGCTACGAGATCATCACCATGCGGAACAGCTTCCACGGCCGCACGCTCGCCACGCTGACCGCGACCGGCCAGGTCAAGGTCCAGAAGGGTTTCGAGCCGCTGCCGGTGGGCTTCACGCTCGCCGACTTTAACAACCTCGAAAGCGTTCGCGCGGCGATCACCGACAAAACCGTCGCGGTGCTGACCGAGGCCGTGCAGGGCGAGGGTGGCATTTTGCCCGCGACGCCGGAATTCATGCGCGGCCTGCGCCAGCTGTGCGACGAGAAGAACCTGCTGCTCCTTTGCGACGAAGTGCAGTGCGGCATGGGGCGCACCGGCAAATGGTTTGGCTTCCAGGATTATGATGCGCAGCCCGACGCCTTCTCGCTGGCCAAAGGTTTGGCCAACGGGTATCCGATCGGCGCCATCGTCGCCGGTCCGAAGCTCGCCAACCTCTTCCAGCCCGGGCACCACGCCAGCACCTTCGGTGGCACTCCGCTGGCCTGCGCCGCCGCGCTCGCGACCATCGAAGCGATGGAAGCCGAGCACTGCCTCGAGAACGCGGCCAAGATGAGCGAGCTGTTCATGGGCCTGCTCCAGAAGCTGGCGAAGAAGTACTCGTTCATCCAAACCGTCCGCGGCAAGGGTCTGATGATCGGCGTCATCTGCGACCGGCCGTGCAAGGACCTGGAAAACCTGATGCGGGCGCGCGGGCTGCTCGCGTTGACAACCAACAACCTCATCATGCGGTTCCTGCCCCCGCTGAACATCACCGCGGCCCAGGTGCGCAAGGCCGCGCGGATCTTCGCCGACTCCTGCGCCGCCTGGCAGCAGCAGCTGGCCGCCGCCCCGCAGGCGTAAGTTTTCCAAGCGTAAGGGGCTGACGGACAGCCGTGTGCACACTCCACGGTCGCTAAGCGGAGAAACCTATGTGCCACGCGCAGACACTAGCCGGGAGCGGCGGCACTCCTGCCGCCGTAGCGGAACCGGCATGTGCAGTTGTTGCATAGGGTTCTGAGGCCAAGGCAAGGCGGCTCCACTATGCGGGGCGGTGAGGACACCGCCCCGCCCAGCTAGTCAGACAGGCCTCTTGTGGGCGGGAGCTCCTGCTCCCGCGCAAGAAACAAAATCCACCGCGAGCGCCGGAGTCCCCGCACTCCGGAGAATTCCTGCCTGCGCCTCGATGCAGGGATGATTAGGGCTGGGCCGGCTTCGGCCTCAAACCTTCTGTCACGGTCTGGTGCGCGATGCGCTGGAGGATGGCGACATCGCCCCTGTTCAGGCCCGGCGGCACGAAGCTGTTTCCGACGACGCTGTGTCCAAACATAAACTCGTACCAGACCGCCGCTCCGAGGTATTCGCCCGCCGTGTTCGCGTGATGACCATCGTATTTCAGCGCCTTGCCCGCCCACGAGTAGCCTTTGTTGAGCGAATGCGCCTGATCGGGCAAGGCGGGCGGCTGGGCGCTTTTGCGGTCGAAGCCGGGATCGGGGAAGACGCCTTTCCAAGCGGCGTCGCGGCGCGCGTTCTCGAAGGCATCGCCGACGGGCAGCACCCGGCAGCCGAGTTCGGCGGCGATCGTCTCATAGGCTTTGCGCAGGTTCCAGTACATGTCCTGCTGCGTGAAGCCATCCTTGAAGAGCGGGTCATCCTCGCGGTAGGCCCACGTCTCGTGCACGAGCACCTCGGACTTCGGCCGCTGCTGCTTGAGGTAGTCATACAGCTGCTTCGCGAAGGGGCGGTAGGTTTCGACCTTGAAGCTGTGCATGCTGTATTGCTGGATGGTGATGTAATCCCAGGGCTCGGCCGTCAGCGCCTTCCACGCACGGGCCTGCTCGTTCGTCGCACCGTGCTGGAACGCCTCGGCGTTTTTCCAGTGCTTCTCCAGCGGGCAGCCGCCGATCATGATGTGCTTGAAGGTCAGCTGGTCGCCGGCCGCCGCGACGATCTGCGGCAAATAGCGCGTGGTGTTCCCCGAGAAGCTGTTGCCGATGGCCAGCAGTTTGACCTGCTTGGGCGCGGTTTCGGCGGCGCGGGCTGTCAGCCACACGCAGAGGATGGTCAGCGCGAACGTGAGTGCGCGGTTGATGCGGTGCAGTTGTCTCATGATCCTGTCCTGCTCGGTTTGGCTGTCGGGATTGCTCGGCGGCGACGGCACGCTCCCTCCGCAGGGTTGGCACGCCACGCCCTTTTCTACATCTGATCAATTTTTCAGAACGGCCACCACCACGGGCCGGGCAGATGCCAGGGCGCGCGCATGGGCTGATAGATACGGGCGTTGGCGGCATCGTCGCCGATGAAGCGCTGCTTTGTCGGATCGAACTTGAGCGGACGCGAGAGCTTCGCGGCGATGTTGGCGAGGTTGACCAGCGTGCAGGAGCGGTGGCCGTTGACCTCGTTGAGCGCGAACTTCTCACGTGTGCGCACCGACTCCTCGAACTTGATGATGCGCTTGGGCAGGTCGGGCAGGTCCTTGATCTTCTCCTTCAAGTTGGGAATGGTGGATTCCAGCTTGCGGAAAATCTTCCCTTTCGGCCCGGACAGGTACGCGACATTTTCCTTCGCCGGCGTCACGGCATCGAGGATGATCGTGTCGCCGTCGCGATATTTCAGCGTGATCTTGTTCCACGGCAGCACGGCGTCGGGATGCTGCGGCTGGGTGTCGGGGATGATCTCGACCGGGCTCTCGCCGTCCTTGTCGAGGATGTATTGCACCGGATCGAGGTAGTGCTGCCCCATGTCGCCGAGTCCGCCGGCGTCATAATCCCAATAACCGCGGAAGCTGCCGTGCGTGCGATGCGGGTGATAGGGTTTGACCTGCGCGGGTCCGAGCCAGAGGTTGTAGTCGAAATGGGACGGCACCGCTTGCGGGTTGTAGCTGGTCAGGCCGCTCCACAGCTTCAATTTCCAGTCGAAGCCCGTGCAGGCGCCGACCGTCACGGTCAGCGGGCGCCCGAGCAGGTCGGCCGCCACCACCTTCCGGATCCGCTCGGCCGTCGTCTCCATGCCATAGAAGGAGGCGGTGAACCGGAACCACGTATTGATGCGCAGCATCCGCCGGTTGCGGCGCACGGCCTCGACCACCTGCTCGCCCTCGCCGATGGTGCGCGAGAGCGGCTTCTCGCACCAGATATCCTTGCCGGCGTTCGCGGCGGCGATGGTGATCAGCGCGTGCCAGTGGGGTGGGGTGGCGATGTGCACCACGTCAATATCCTTGCGCTGCAGCAGTTCGCGGAAATCGTGGTAGCCCTTGACGGTCTGCTTGTCCTGGTTGTCCTTGTTCGCCATGGTCAGCGCGGTCTGCAGATGCTGCGCATCCACGTCGCACACGGCGAGCAGCGGGCCATAATTATAGGTGAGATGCCCCTTGCCCATGCCGCCGACGCCGATGACGGCGCGGGTGATCTGCTCGCTCGGCGGGACGTGACCCGGTCCGCCCAGCACGTGGCGCGGCACGATCGTGAAGGCGGTGACGGCCGCGGCGCCCTGCTTGAGCATCCGGCGGCGCGTGATGTGCTGGGGCTTGGTCATGATTTGTTTCCTCAGGGATTCAACGTGGAGGCGCCCTTTATTTCGCGGGCGCCGTGGCGGTGGCCGGTGCGGCTTCGGCTTTCTGGGTTTCGGGCACAGTCCCCTTGAAGAGCACGGCGAGGACGAGGGTGCTGACCAGCATCACGACCAGCGGAACCATCCAGATCTTCGGCCACAGGAACTTCCCGTCGCGGGAGAACTTGTCCATGACGATGCCGGCGAGCTGCGTGCCGAGAAACATGCCGACGCCGACGGTCGCCGTGAAGATCAGCGCCTGCATCGAGCTGGGCGCATCGGAGCCGACCGCGCCGGCGAAAATCTGACCGACGATGATGAACAGCACATAGGCCACCCCGTGCAGCGGTTGCACGGCGAGGATCAAGGCTTTCGGTTTGCCGATCACGTAGGCGATATACATCAGGAGCCAGGCAGCTGCTCCGATGACGAGCGTCCACTGGAAGCCGATCTTGGTCAGGCAAAAGCCAAGCGCGAAGTAGGTGGCAACGGCCTGTGCCACCTGCGCGCCGGCCATCGAAGCCGGCACGGCCTTGCCGGAAATGCCCAGGTTCATCATGAACTGCGCCGAGCCGAGGAAGTAGAACTGCATCATGCCGGAGACGAACATGGAGGTGATGAAGAACAGCAGGAAGTCGCCCTGTGCCAGCTTGCCCAACGCCTGGGCCATCGGGGCACCGCCGGCCTGCGCGGGCGGCGTCGCGGGCACGCAGAGGCACGCGATGGCCATGACGAACGAGAGCACCGCGGCCAGCTTCAAGCAGTCGCTGCCATCGTTCTCGCCCTTGCGCATCAGCCGCCAGCCGCTGAGGAAATAGCCGACCAGCGCCCACGCAATCGGCGCCCAGATGAAGACCAGCCCCTGCGTCGGGACATCCTTCACGTGCGCGAACAGCATGGCGTTCGCCAGCGGCAACGTTGCCGCATAGCAGGTGGAATAGAGCAGCATCACGATGAACAGGCTGCCGAACTTCTGGGTGCGGCTGGCGACGAAAAGCAGGATGGCGCCCACCAGTTGAGAGGCCGCGAGAATCCACTCCACGTTGAAATACTTGTCCGCCAGTTGGCCGGAGATCAGCGGCGCAAAGAGGCAGGCCAGCGGGAGCGTCGCGTAGATCCAGCCGGTCTGCTTGCCGGTCATCTTGAGCGGGCCCAGCAGCCGGGTGGCCAGCACCGGTGCCCAAGCGCCCCAGATCGCGTATTGCAGGAACATGACTACACTCAGCGGAATATAGATGCCTGGACTGACGCTCATGATCTCTCCCTCATCATTGTATTACGGCGGTTGTACCGTGCATTTTTGGCAACGGAGTGCGCTCCGCATCCGCGAAACGCATAGGGGTTTTAGTCCAAGGGCTAAAAGCTTGTCAACCCAATCGTGGGGTCGGGACTGATTTTCTAATCCTGCGCAATTTAAAAACAGTCTTGCAGCTGTGGATGTGGCATCACTTGCAATGCCCATCCGGCGGTTGCGGAAGCACGCGCACCCCCGCCCGGTACGGGTCTTGTGGCACCGCGATCGTCATACCGTGGCGCAATGGAGCGGCGGCACTCCTGCCGCCGTAGTGAAGGCGTTGGAACTGTCCGTGCCCATGTTGTGTATGGTCAGACGGGCTTTCTCCAGTTCGGATGTCGGGCGGGTGGGCCGCGTTCTGACGAACGCGGCTACGTACCGGAGCC
>CAITZM010000085.1 GCA_903896925.1 uncultured Lentisphaerota bacterium
GGAGCTCCCGCCCACGAAGACGGGTCGTTCCGTAGCCACGTTCGTGAAAACGCTGTAGGGGCGCAGTCTCGCTGCGCCCAATGGGTGTGCACATGGAACACAAAGCGCGCAGGCCAGACTGCGCCCCTACCAGGTTCCGTAGCCGCGGTCGTCAGACCGCGGACTCACGGCCGCGGCTACACGGGCAGGCACGGCGCAGGTTCTCTCTTGTGGGCGGGAGCTCCGCTCCCGCGTTCATCAGCGTGTGGTGAGTCTTTCGCGGGAGCAGGAGCTCCCGCCCACGAAGACGGGTCGTTCCGTAGCCACGTTCGTGAAAACGCTGTAGGGGCGCAGTCTCGCTGCGCCCAATGGGTGTGCACATGGAACACAAAGCGCGCAGGCCAGACAGCCCCCACCCGTCAGAGCTGGAACTGCTCGCGCAGGCGTTCTTCGGTGTCGCTCGCCTGCAGGGCCTCGATGATCGGCTCCAGCGCGCCCTCGATGACGCGGTCGAGCGAGTAGAGGGTCAGGTTGATGCGGTGGTCGGTCAGGCGGTTCTGGGGGAAGTTGTAGGTGCGGATGCGCTCGCTGCGGTCGCCGGAGCCGATCTGCAGCTTGCGCACGCTGGCGTACTTGGCCTGCTCGGCGCTGCGGGCCTGGTCGAGCAAGCGCGCCTTGAGCACGCGCATCGCCTTCTCGCGGTTGCGCTGCTGCGAGCGCTCGTCCTGACAGGCGACGACCAGCCCGCTCGGCAGATGCGTCAGGCGCACGGCGGATTCGGTCTTGTTGACCTTCTGCCCGCCCGGCCCGGACGCGCGGTAGAGGTCGATCCGCAGGTCCTCGGTCTTGACCTCGATCTCGTCCACCTCCGTCGCCTCCGGCAGGACGGCAACGGTCGCGGCCGAGGTGTGGATGCGGCCCTGGGCCTCGGTCTCCGGCACGCGCTGGACGCGGTGCCCGCCGCTCTCGTACTTCAGCGTGCGGTAGACGTTCTGGCCTTCGACCGAAAAAACGATTTCCTTGTAGCCGCCCTTTTCCGAGGGGTTGGCGTCGATCACGCCGACCTTCCAGCCGCGCTGCTCGGCGAAACGGGCATACATCCGGTAGAGGTCGCCGGCGAAGAGGCCGGCCTCGTCGCCGCCGGTGCCGGCGCGAATTTCGATGATGGTGTTGCGGCTGTCGTCGGGATTGGGGGGCAGGAGGGCGATGAGGAGGGCCTGCTCGGCGCGCGGCGCCTCGCGCTCCAAGCGCGCGATTTCCTGCTGCGCCATTTCGCGCAGCTCGGCGTCGTTCGCGGGGTCGGTGACCAGCACGCGGTTGTCGGCCAGCTCCTGCTCCAGACGGAAGTAGGACTGGGCCTTCCGGTCCAGTTCGCGCAACCGGGAGTGCTCCATCGCCAGCTGCTGGTACTTGGAGGGATTAGCGCTGGGCGAGATCGCCGCCAGTTCGGCCTCGACAACGCCAAGCCGCGCCAGCATCCGCTCGATGAGTTGCCGCTCCAGTTTCATGCCGGTCCGTCAGGGGAAAAATGGCCCGCCTGAAAACACGACGGGCCAGACCTCGCCTGCGCGGAATCTGGCCCGACGCTGAACCGAACTATGCCTTGGCGGTTTTTGCGTAGCGCTTCTGGAACCGTTGGACGCGGCCTTCGGTATCCATCAACTTCGTCTGCCCGGTGTAATACGGGTGGCAGCGCAAGCAGTTGTTGACGTGCATTTCCTTCACGGTCGAGCTGACGTGCATCACGTTGCCGCAGGCGCAGGTGATCGACGCGTCGCCGTAATTCGGGTGAATCTCTTTTTTCATCGCATCCAACTACCTTTCCATCTAGGGCCGGTACCGCCGGCGCAAAAGCGGTGCGCAACATACCCATGACCCCCGCGCAACGCAAGGATTTTTCGCACGCCCCTGCCCGGACCGGCGGAAGCCCAAGGGCCCGGCCTGCTGCGGAGGCCCGTCGCAGATGCCGATCCATGCGCGGTTTTCATGCGCCAGAGCGCTGGCGCGTCACGCCATCAGGCGGCGCACCGCCTCCTGCAAATCAGGCTGGCGCAGCAGGCTCTCCCCCACCAGAGCGGCGCCGATGCCGGCGGCACGCAGGCGGCGGATGTCGTCGGCGGTGTGGATGCCGCTCTCGCTGACGAGCAGGCAGCCGGGCGGCGCGAGCTGCTTGAGGTGGAAGGTCGTCTCCAGCGTCGTCGTAAACGTCGCCAGGTCGCGGTTGTTGATCCCGATGAGCTGGGCGCCGCTGGCGGCGGCCCGGCGCATCTCGTCGGCGTTGTGCACTTCCAGCAGCGCGTCCAGGCCCGCCATCCGGCAGAGGTCGAGCAGGTGGCGCAGGTCGGCATCGTCCAGCGCGGCGGCGATCAGCAGCACGGCGGAGGCGCCCAGCACGCGCGCGTGCCAGATCTGCCACTCGTCCACGACGAATTCCTTGTAGAGGATCGGCACCTGCACCGCGGCGCGCACGGCGCGGAACTGGGCGTCGCCGCCGCCAAAATACTTGTCGTCCATCAGGCAGGAGATGGCCTGGGCGCCGGCGGCCGCGTAGGCGCGGGCGATCCCGGCGGGATCGAACGGCGTACGGATCTCGCCGGCCGAGGGCGAGCGGCGCTTGACCTCGGCGATCAGCGCCAGCGGGGCCGCGCGCAGCGCCGCGCTGAAATCCGGGGCGAAAGGCGAAGCCCACGCCATGATCCGCATCTTCGCGGTCGGCTGCAGCGCCTTGCGCTGCTCAAGCTCGATACGTTTGTCCGTCAGAATGTCATCCAGGATGCTCATGTTACGCTCCATTCCGTCCGCGCCACCGCCAGCAGACGGTCATCGCCCGCGCGCCGCAACTGGTGCCGGAAAATATGGCCGCCGCCCGCCGGGTCGGCGGCGGCCTGCGCGATGACCTCGTCGCCGAGCAGGGCCTCGGCCTGAAACTCCAGCGTGATGTCCGTCACACGCGCCGCGCCGCTGACCTCCGGCGGCACGGTTTCCACCACCCACTCGATAAAGGCCACGTTGTTGACGTGGCCGTTGACGTCCAGGTCGCTGCGCCGGACGTTAAACCGGCGCGTGTGCTCCGCGCGCTCCGGCGGCGCGAGCCTGGCCCGGAAATCGTGAACCAGCGCCCGCGGCCGCGACAGGGCGGCCGCCGCGATATCCGGCAGCATGCGGACCGGCCGCCGCGAAACCTCGTTGACCAGCAGCCACGCGCTGGTGGCAACGCCCAGCGCCGCGCCTGCGGCATCGACGACTTCGAAATCGCGCCAGGCAAACAACCGGTCCGCACCCGAGGGCCAGGTGGCGATGGTGGCAGTCTCGCGCCAGCGCGGGTACCGGGTAAGCAACAGGCGCAAGCCGGTCAGCGCCCAGAACAGCTGGCGCGCCTGCAACTGCTCGCGCGCCCAGCCCAGGGCGCGGGCATGCTGGTCCGCGGCCTCCTGCAGCCAGTTGCCGAGGGTCTGCACGGTGGCGAAACCGGTGGCATCCGCTTCATTGAAACGGACGCGAAAACTTTCTATGTGCGGCGTGGTCACGACGCGCGGAGCCTACACGGTTTCCGGAGGTTGGAAAAGCACAGCGGCAGTATTTCCTAGTCAGGGAAGACCCGACCCGCACCGCCGGACTGCGGGCCCCGCGACTGCCTTTCGGCCGCAGACCGTCGTGTACGGCGACTATTTTGTTGATCGGCAACGCGTTTAGGCTTGTGTTTCGGTGCGCGGTTTGCAAAATGACCCGCGACCGTTCGTGGTAATCGTGGAGAGATGGCTGAGTGGCCGAAAGCGACGGTTTGCTAAACCGTTATACTGGATTATCTCCGGTATCGAGGGTTCGAATCCCTCTCTCTCCGCCAGTTTTACAGCCACTTTATTTTCACGCCGCAATCCGGCGCTCCGCACTCTCCGCGCTCCGACTCGTCGCCAGCCTTGCCCTACCCGACTTTCGCAGCTGGAGGGATAGAGCTTTTGTAAGTGCTTGATAACTAGCCTTCAATTTTTCAGGTCTTCACTACACGAGCATTGTTGGCGGACCTTCCCCTTGGTGATAACCGGAGGCGCTTGGTCGGGCAAGGTCAGGTGCAATGGGGCCAGCAACAGCTGTTGGAGTTTGTCCGGTTGCGTGTACCAATTGTGCTTGCCGAACTGCGCGTTGACCGCGTCGATCGCGGCCGAGACCCGTGGACCTGATCAGCCAAGCACACGGCGCAGGGTGTTGAGTAGGGTGGCGGCGTCAAACGGCTTGGCGATGAAGGCCTGCGCCGTCAATCCCAGTTCCTGCAAGGTCTCCGGCGCCGGCGGGATGCCACCCATGACGGCGATCTTCGGGGGCACGGGCAGCTGGCGCAAGGTGCGGATCAGAGTCGGGCCATCCATGCGCGGCATGATCAAGTCAGTCAGCACCACCTGTGGCAGGTTGCTCCGGCTTTCCATCAGGCGCAGCGCCGCTACCCCGTCCTCCGCCACGAGGACGCGGTAACCGTTGTCCTCCAGGATTTCCCGGGCCACGATGCGCAGGTGTTCCTCATCCTCCACGACCAACACCTGCTCGCCATGACCCCGGGATGCGGCCGGCGCTGCGGCGGCGGCCGTGCTGTCGACCGGCAGGGACTGGACGGAGACCGGCAGGAAGACGCGGAACAGGGTGCCCTGACCGGGCGAGCTGCACACTTGGATGAATCCGGCGTGGCCGCGGACAATACCCAGCGTGGTAGAGAGGCCGAGGCCCGTGCCTTGGCCCACCGGTTTGGTGGTGAAGAACGGGTCGTAGATCTTGTCCAGGATCTCCGGCGCGATGCCGGTCCCGGTATCCGCGACGCCCAGCACAACGAAGCGCCCGGGAATCGCGCCGGAAAGCGCTGCTGCCGCCGCCGTGCCCAGAGTGACCGGCTCCAGGCTGACCGTCAAGGCGCCGCCGGCCGGCATGGCGTCGCGCGCGTTGACGCAGAGGTTCATCAGCACCTGGTGCAGCTGTGTGGTATCGCCAAGGACGAGCGGAACCTCGGTGGGCACCTGGAGCCGGACGGTGATGTTCTTGGGGAAGGTCTCGCGCATGATGGAGCGCATCTCGCGCACCAGCAGGCTGAGCTGGAGCGGGACGCGCTCGCCCTTGAGGCCGCGGCTGAAGGTCAACAGCTGCTTGATGATCTCCGCCCCGCGGCGGGCGGAGGTTTCGACGATATCCAGCAACTCCTGCGCGTCCGGTGCCGGGTTGGCCTCGCGCAGCAGCGGCGCGGCCAGGAGCACAGGCGACAGGATGTTGTTGAGGTCGTGGGCGATGCCGCCGGCGAGCCGGCCCACGCTCTCGAGCCGCTGGCTGCGCAGCAACTGCATTTCCAAATCTTTCTGCGCCGTGATGTCCTGCTTGATGGAGATCAGGTGGGAGATGGTCCCAGCGTTGTTGCGCAGCGGCGTGATGGTCGTTTCCTCGGTATACTGGGTGCCATCCTTGCGGCGGTTGATCAACTCGCCGTGCCAGACGCGCCCGGCGTGAATGGTCGCCCAGAGGCCTTGGTAGAACGCCGCGGTCTGCAGGCCGGACTTGACGAGGTCGCGCGGATTCTTGCCGCGGACCTCCTCCAGGGTGTAGCCGGTCAGGGTGCTATAGGCGGGGTTGGCCCACTCGATGGTGCCGTGGATATCCGTGATGATGATGGCGTTGGCGGCGGCCGCCAGCGCCGCGCCCTGCAGTTGCAGGGACTGCTCCGCCTGCTTGCGCGCGGTGATGTCCTGGTTGGTGCCGACCATGCGCCGGCCTTTACCGGTGGCGTCGCGCTCCACGATGGAATTGGCACTGAGGTAATGGGTGCTGCCGTCCGGCCAAAGCACGCGGAACTCGGTTTCAAAATCCTTCTCGCCCCGCAAGGCCTGCTGAATTTCTTCATCACCGCGCTGCCGATCTTCCGGGTGGACGCCTTTTCCCCACGCCTCATACGCGCCGCTGAACTCCAAGGCCGTGATACCATAGAGCCGGTACATCTGGTCGTCCCACGTCAGCCGGTTGCTGGCCACCTCGTATTCCCAGATACCCAGGCCGACCGCGCGCGTTGCCAGCGTCAGGCGGTCGCTGCTCGCCTGCAGCGCGGCTTCCGCCTGCTTGCGCCCGGTGATATCGCTCAAGGTCCCGACCATCCGCAGCGTTTTCCCCGCTGCATCCCGCTCCACCACTTTGCCGCGGGTCGAGACCCAGCGCCAGTCACCCGACTTCAACTTCATCCGGAGATCTACGGCAAACCCCGTGCTGCCTTCAATGCTCAGTTGCCGTTCCGCCTCGGCCCGGGCGAGGTCGTCCGGGTGGACCAGGCTCCGCCAGGCGGCGTACTGGGCGGGAAATTCCCGGTCGGCGTAGCCGAGCAAGGTGTAAAATGTGGGGCTGAACCACGCGTCTCCGGTGGCCAGGTTCCAGTCCCAAAGACCATCGTTCACCGCAGCCAGCGTCAGGGCATACCGCGCCTCGCTCGCCCGCAGCTTTTCCGCCGCGGCCGCATTCACCCGGTGGAAGCGGTGGCGCTGCCGCCGCCAGACCAAGCCCACGCCACCCCCGACGCCAAGGAGCAAGCTGCCGATCAAAGCGACCAGCTGCCACAGCCGCGCGTGCAGCGGGGCATAGAGTTCCGCCAGATCCATGCGCGCCACCAGATGCCAGGGCGAAGCGGGGACAGGGCGCAGGGCCGCGACCACCGGAATCCCCCGGTAGTCCACGCCTTCCACGACGCCCTCCGCACCCTGGGCTGCCCGGGCAGCGGGCAGTTCACCGTTGGTCAGCGGGGCGCGTAAATGCAACGCGGTATTGGTCTGGAACCGGAGCTCGTTCAGGAAGACGACCTCCTGGCCTTCCTGACGGACGAGCAGCGTCTCGGCCGTTGTGCTGGGCGTGGGCCAACGGCTGATAAAAGGATCGAGATAGTGTTGCGGGTCAATCCGCAGTTTTAGCACGCCCAGCGGACGATTGGTGTGCACGGCATCGAACAAGGGGACCAGCACCGCCAGGTAGACGCGCTGGTCATGCTCATCATGGTAAAAATCCTGGAAGGCCACCTGGCCCGCCAGCAGCAGCTCAGGCAGCCGCTGAGCCACCGTGGCGGCGAGCGGCCGCCCGTCGGCGGGGGTGGTCAGGAGCACGCGGCCTTGGACATCCAGCAGACGCACCTGATCATATTTGTAACTGGCCTGGACCTTGCCCATCCAATCCTGCAGCTGGCGCCGGGCTTCGGTATCTCCCGGCTGGTCCACGAAGCTCCGCACCGCGGCGGCGAAGGTGGGGTTTCTGAAAAAGATGAGGCCATCAGCCAGCCGCCCCAGGCGCCACTGGGTCAGTTCGCTGACCTTCAAGCCCGCGATGGACAGCAGCTGTCGCTCCACCTCGGCGCGATAGTTTCGCGCGAAGGTGCGGTAGTAATAGCAGCCTGCGGTAACGATGCCCACCGCGAGCAGAACGTACGCCAGCACCAAGGCCATCCCTGTACGTATGCCCGCGGAAGCTTCCTTCGTTTGCTCGTTGATCATGGGCTGCGTGCCCCTGCTCCACCCACGCCGCCGGGGCTGGGCCATGCAGTAGAGCTGAACATCCGCAGGGCCTGTCCGAAAAATCCGTCAAGTTTCACAAGCGTTTCCTCTCATGGGGAGCATCGCTGCGCATATTGAGTCACTGCCGTCGCTCGAGTAAAGCGGCGTCTCTACTCGTTTATGAGTAGTGACCGGTCTGTCGTGGGTCGCCGGCCCGGAGCCTGCCCGGCTCGCTCGCTGCCTGCCGATATCTGGGTGGCGGTGTTCAGTGATGGGCGGTGACACCGGAGATGCACCACCGCAACCGGAACACCGGGCCCGACGAGGAAACCCACCTTCTTTCATGAGTAAAATGCGCGCTTTACGGTGAACCGCTGCCAGGTTATGCCACACATGCAAGGCAATTGACCGTGGCGGAATACAGCCGAAAGCGCCCGGCCCGGTACGGGATGGAAGTCATCGTGACAAGAGTGATAGTGCCAGGCTGGTTAAATGAATAAATGAACCGGAGGATACGGATATGGCCATGACCAAGTCGCATGTGCAATCCGCGTTGGCGGTCAGGCTGGGCATACCGAAGAAGCAGGTCGTGCAATGTTTCGAAGAGCTGGCCACGCTCGCCTATCGGGAGGCGAAAAATACTTGCGTGGTGCCCGGGATCGGCAAGCTGGTCCTCGTGCAGCGCGCGGCGCGCGTGGGGCGCAACCCGAGGACCGGCGTGCAGATGCAGATCGCCGCCAGGCAGGTTGTGAAATTCCGCGTGGCGAAATTGGCCAGGGAAGCGATTCTACCTCGGTAAAACACGGCAGCTCGGGAGCCGGAGGCTCAGGCCTGTGCCCGCGCAGCAGGCGGTTATCGGCCATGGCAACCTCGTGCGGGTGCCGTCCATGTCTGGAGCAGCAACTGCTTGGGCAGGTCGCCGGGGCAGGTGGACTGCGGGCTCCGCTAAACAATCCTCAGCCCCGCATCCAATCCGAAGCACAAGAACAAATGACCAGCAGCCCCACAGCCAGAAGCGACACCAAGACAACCGTCCAAGCATGAACATACCAGTTCAAGTCAAAATCACGGAAGAGCGTAACGCCCCAGCCCATACCACCGCCCATGAGCAGGGCGATGGCCGCCATCCAGCGCAAGTGTCTCTGCGTGCGTCTATACATAGGTTATAACTTTGGTTGCTAACGTTGCCTTCAACCGGCTCAGCGTTTGGTTTCACGTTGGATGTTGGTGTTGGCGGTAGGTGCGTGTCACGGCACCGACGGAAACTGGTTGCGACCAGAAGGGGTCGGCGCCCTGCTGTAACGGCGCTCCGTAGCGCGCCTGGTTCTGCCCGGCGGTCTCGTCCAAGCCGGCCGAAGCGCTACTGGCCGTGCAACAGGCCACCGCGCCCAGCAGCCTGAGGCAGAGGCCCGACTGCAGACCCCGGTATACCATGCCCCTACTGTTCTTCAGATGCATGTTGTGCCGGACTTACTTACCTAAGGCAGTTACTGCAGCCTTCCGCTTGTGGCGGCGATAGCCGGCCACGCCCACGACACCTGCAACGACAAGCAAGCTGCCGCTGGCAGGGTCCGGCACCACGGCCGCGCCTATTGCCAGGCCAGGACTAAGCTCAAAAGCAATATCTGAAACGGTTAAACCAGGTGTGACCGTATCGTAGGATACAGCAGCCCGGCCATAGTAGGTGTTCCCATCATTTAGGATACGGAGCCCAACATACCCGGAACCACCTGACGCCCACGGTCCATCGGTCATGGACGGGTTCCAGACATCTGTGGTCCAACTCGACCAAGCACTTCCAATCGGGGCATTGGAAGCGAATTTGGCGAGACTGCTTGTGCCCGGATCTACAGCCACACTCATGCCGGGTGTGCTATCACCTGCCATCCAAACATAGTCCCCCCCGCCCATCCAACTTCGACCGGCACTAAATCCGAGGTTAGCAAAGCCACTGCCTCCAGAATCGATCGTGTAGGTGCCTAATGAAAGATTAATGCCGATGCTCTTAAAATCGCCCCCCGTAGAGGTCGCCGGGCTCGACATATTGAAGTCCAGCACCTGCGCCCGCGCTGTCACAGTTGCCAGCAGCAAGGTCATAAACAGGAACCTTTTCGTCATCATCGTCCGCTTTCTGTTTTGAAGGCTCGCCCGCGCCGCCCCAACAAAGCACTTTGCCTGAAATACACACACTCTATAATCAGGTTGATGCTGAGGGTTGGTCGGGGTTCCCCGCAACAACCAGTTTTACTCGCAAAAGAGTAGGTGACGAGGCGGTGGGCAGGCTGGCGCGTCGGCTTGGGAGGCGTCTGGCAGCGGCCCAAGGTTCAGGCTTGGTACCTGCCCCCAAGACGTCGCAGGGCTAAGCAGACCCCGTGGGCGGGGCACCAGCTCCAGCCGAGGCAATCGCGGACGAGGCTCGTGGACTTGATCAGCTAAGCACGCGGTGCAGGGTCTCAAGCAAGGTGGCGGCGTCAAACGGCTTGGCGATAAAGGCCTGCGCCGTCAACCCCAGCTCCTGCAAGGTTTCCGGCGGCGGCGGGATGCCACCCATGACGGCGATCTTCGGGGGCACGGGCAGCTGGCGCAGGGCGTGGATCAGCGTCAGGCCATCCATGCGCGGCATGAGCAGGTCGGTCAGCACCACCTGCGGCAACCCGTTGCCGCTTTCCAGCAGGCGCAGGGCCTCGGCCCCGTCCTCAGCCAACAGGACGCGATAGCCGTTACCTTCCAGGATTTTCCGGGCCAGAAAGCGCAGGTGCGCTTCATCATCCACGACCAGCACCTGCTCGCCGTGACCTTGGGGCGCGGTCGGCACCTCGGCGGCGATGGCGCTATCAACCAGCAGGGATTCGATGGAAACCGGCAGGAAGACGCGGAACAGGGTGCCCTGGCCGGGCGCGCTCCGCACCTGGATAAACCCGGCGTGACTGCGGACGATGCCCAGCGTGGTCGAGAGCCCGAGGCCGCTGCCCTTGCCCACGGCCTTGGTGGTGAAGAACGGGTCGTAGATCTTCTCCTGGATCTCCGGCGCGATGCCGGTGCCGTTGTCGCCCACGCCAAGGACGACGAAGCTACCGGCGCGCGCCCCGGGGATCGCTGCGGCCGCGGCGGTGTCCAAGGTGAGCGTCTCGAGGCTGAGCGTCAGCTCGCCACCGTCCGGCAGGGCGTCGCGGGCGTTGACGCAGAGGTTCATCAGCACCTGGTGCAGCTGCGTGGTGTCGCCGAGGACCAGTGGGACCTCGGTGGGCAGCTGGAGCTGGATCGTGATGTTCTTGGGGAAGGTCTCGCGCATGATGGAACGCATCTCGCGCACCAGCAGGCTGAGCTGGAGCGGGACGCGCTCGCCCTTCAGGCCGCGGCTGAAGGTCAACAACTGCTTGATGATCCCCGCGCCCCGCTTGGTGGAGGTTTCGACCAGGTCCACCAGACTGAGCATGTTGGGGTCACGGAGGGCCGCACGCAGCAGCGGGAGCGCCAGCATTACCGGGGAGAGGATGTTGTTGAGGTCGTGGGCGATGCCGCCGGCGAGCCGGCCGACGCTCTCGAGGCGCTGGCTGCGCAGCAGCTGTTTTTCCAATTCCTTCCGCTCGCTGATATTCTGCTTGATGGCGATGAAGTGGGTGACCGCCCCGCTGGCCCCGCGCAGCGGCGTGATGGTCATGTCCTCGGTGTAGAGCGTGCCGTCCTTGCGGCGGTTGACCAGCTCGCCGTGCCAGACCTGCCCGGCCTGGATGGTGGTCCGGAGTTCCGCATAGAAGGCCGCGGTCTGTTGGCCGGACTTGACGAGGTCGCGCGGGTTCTTCCCCAGGGTCTCCGCCAAGGTGTAGCCGGAGAGGACGCTGAAGGCGGGATTGGCCCACTCGATGGTGCCCTGCGCATCCGTGATGACGATGGCATTGGCGGCGGCGGCCAGCGCGGCGCCTTGTAAGTGCAGGGCGGCCTCAGCCTGCTTGCGAGCGGTAATGTCCGCAAACACCGTATAAACTTCCGTCGGCGACGCCTGGCCCGGCGCGAAAACCGGTACCGCGTCAACCTCGATCCAGCGGTGTTCCTTGCGTTGCGGATTCCACACCCCCATCACAACACTACAGATGGATTGGCCGGTGCGTAAAGCCACCATCGCCGGATGTTCCAGCCCCGGGAACGGCGAGCCGTCTTCATGAAGGGTGTGGTGTTCCTCTTGTACGGAACTGCTGCCGATGAACTCCGCCATGGTCCGGCCGAGGATACGTTCAGCGGCTGGATTCATCGAAATGATGGTGCCGTCGCCGCGTTGATGTACGAGACCGTGCAGCATCGTATTCGTCACCACGCGATGGCGTTCCTCGCTCTCGCGCAACGCCATTTCCGCCTGCTTGCGCTCCGTGATGTCCATTGTGGTGCCTACATAGCGGAGGAGTTCTCCTTGCCCGTCAAAGTAAGGGTACGCGAGGTCGTGAACCCAACGCTCACTGCCGTCAGGCCGCACAATACGGTGTTCGAACTCATAAACGGAGCAAATCTGCAGGGCCTTCGTGAAGGACTCGTGTAACAGAGCCGCGTCGTCGGGATGAACATGCCTGGCCAGCAGCTCGTCATACGCGGGCGACGGTCCGGTCGGGCCAAGGCCATAAATGCGGTATTCCTCCTCGGACCACACCGTTGTCCGGGTCGCGGCGACATACTCAAAGCTGCCCAGATGGGCTATTTTCTGGGCCTCCAGCAGCGTGGTGTGCGTCTTTTGCAACGCCGCCTCTGCCCGCTTGTGCGCGGTGATGTCCTCGTGGAGGGCAACCCAGACGGTTCCGTGCTGCGCATGCTCAAAGGTCGAAACATGCGCCCGACACCAGAAGGTGCTCCCGTCCTTTCTTTGGTTCTGCACTTCACCCCGCCAGAACCCGGAGCCCTTGAGGCTAAGCTGGATACGTCGCGCTGTTTCCTCAGGATCGCCTTCAGTGGCCGCGTTAAGCGTGCTGATCGGCCTCCCGATAAGCTCCCCGGGAGCATACCCGAACATGTGTTCAAAGGTCGGATTTGTATAAATAATGCCCCCACTGGCGGGGTTCACCAGCACAACTCCTTCGGCCATAGACTCCAGGATTTCGCCATGCAGCCGGAGCTCCGTCTCGACCCGCTTACGCTCGGTGATGTCGCGGACCAGGCCCACCGCATGCCAGCGGCCTTCGAGCTCGACGGCAGACAGCGACAACTGCACGGAGAGCTCCCGGCCGTCTTTGCGCCGGGCCTCCAGGTCGAGCAGTTCCCCTAGGGCGGCGCCTTGTCCGGTCTGCTGGAACGCCGGGAAAGCAGCCTGGTGGGCGGCGTGATAACGCAGGGGCACGATTAAGGCGTGCAGATTCTGACCGAGGGCCTCCGCGCTCGTGTAGCCAAAAATATGCTCGGCGGCCGGGTTCCAGAAAGAAATGCGACCCTCCGGGTCCATCATCAAGATGGCATCCTGCGCCGAGTTGGTGATGACCCGCAGGCGGGTCTCACTCTGGCGTAACTGCTCTTCCGCCTGCTTGCGCGCGACCAGGTCCCAGGCCAGATCCGCCAGTTCAGCGACCAGCTGGACATCGTCGTCGCCATAGGGGGTGGGCTTGTTGCCCACGCCCAACACGGCCACGATCCGGTCGCCCCGGAGCACCGGCACAACCAGCTCCCGGATGATGGGCGCGTGGCCCGGCGGCAGCCCCTTGCGGTGCGTCAGCGACGCGTAATCGTTGTGCACCACCGGGCGTCGTGCGCGGATACAGTCCACCCACACGCCGGCGGCAGCGACAGCATAGTGGCGCCCTTGGCCTGCCGCCTTGCATAGCTCCTGCGCCGTCCGCGTCGACCACGCCTGGAGTGTCAGCGTGTTTTGGTCTGCCTCCACAAAGTGATAAAACCCCACCCGGCTGCCGGTCAACGCCTCGAGTTGGTCCAACAGGTGCTGGAGAAACTCGTTCAGCGCATACGTCTCGGCCAGCTGGAACAGGCCCAACCGTGCCTCCTTGATGAGCTCCGCCCGCTTGCGCTCGGTGATGTCCAGGCAATGGCCGATGTAGCCGAGAAAGTGCCCTCGGCTATCATGGCGTGGCGTGCCCTCATCCTGAATCCAGCGGAACTCGCCATCGTGGCGGCGCAGGCGGTAGTCCACGCTGAAGCTCTCCTGCCGGTCAAAGGCTTCGGCATAGATCTTAAAACAGCGGGCCAGATCCTCCGGATGCACGCCCTCGGCCCAGCCGTCCCCCAGTTCCTGTGCGAGGGTTCTGCCGGTAAACTGCAGCCAGGGCTGGTTGAAGTAGTCGCATTTCGTGTCGGTGCCGGAGGTCCAGATCAACGCCATGCCGGAATCGGCCAGCGTGTGGTAGTTCCCTTCTTTCTCCCGTAGCTGTTCCTCCACCCGCTTGCGCTCGGTGATGTCCAGCAAAGTGCTCTGCAACCCCACGACCTGACCTTGGGCGTTCGTCAAAGGTCGTGAGTTATTCAACACGGTGATGACCCGTCCATCTTTCCGCAGGAGCTTATGCTCAAACAGGGTCACTTGACCGCCGGCCAGCACTTGCTGCTGCGCTGGTAAGACCGCGGGGGGATCGGCATCCACATCGGCCATGCTCAGGCGCAGGAGCCCCTCGCGCGTATACCCTAGCAGCTCCAGACCCGCCTGGTTACTGTCGATAAAATGCTTCTTCTCATCGAAGTGGTATATCGCCGCGACGGATTCATCGAAGAGACTGCGGTATTTCTCCTCACTCTTCCGCAGATCGTTTTCGGTCGCCAGTCGCTCCAGTTCGGCGCCGGCTCGCACGGTCACCGCTTTCAGGATAGTCTCCGCGAGCGGGCGGTGGGCGAGCGGTTTCCGACCGATGACGGCGATCAGGCCGATCGGCTGTCCGGTGTGACTCCAAAGCGTCACCCCAAGGTAACTCTCTGCCCGCAGATCCTTGAGCACCGTGTCCCGAGGGAAGTGTTGGCAGACGCTGGCGGGAAAGCAGCACACCGCCTGACCGACCACATCACCGCAGGGCGTGTCTTTCAGGGCGTAGGCCGTGTTGTCCTCGAACTTGCCATCGCACCAGACGGCCACGGTTTGCGCGGTCAACCCGTCGCCTTCCAGCCGGTCGATGCAGACGAAGTCCATGGCGAGGATCCGGGCCAGATAGCTCGCCAAGGCCTCGAAGAAGCTCTCTCCCACCACAGCGCCCTCATGCTGGGCCAGAAAGGCCTGCACGTCCTCCAATTGTTTCCGCTCGGTGATGTCGCTCAGGGTCACGCGGAACACGGGTGCGCCGTTGGCATCCTGCGCCCGGGCGGCGTCCAGCCGGACCCACAACAGATCACCGCCCGTCCGCTTCATGCGCAGTTCGCAGATCAGGGCTGCGCTGGCCGCTGTGGAAGCCAAGGGTTTGTCGAGCTGTTGGCGGTACCGGTAGTAGTCGTCCTGGTCCTCTTTGCAGACCAAGCTGCCCAACGGCCGCTGGACGAGCTGCGTGCGGGTGACGCCCAGCAGGTTGGCGGCGTGCAGATTGACCTCCTGGATCAGCCCGTTGGCGCTGAGGGTGAGATAGCCGACGGGGGCCAGGTCGTAGAGGTCGAAGTAGCGCGCCTGTGAGGCTTCCAAGGCGGCCTGCGCCCGGCGCAGTTCCTCGTTTTGTATTTCCAGTTCGACTTGGTGCACCCGCAGCTCATAGGTGAGTTGCCTCGACTGTTCGGGGGGCAGCGAGTCAAGCTGAGTCGGCGCGTGAGCCCGCACCTGGGCCTCGGCCCGCTGGCGGAGGTCAGCCGACGCGCCAGGGTTGGTGGGCTCTGTGTTCATGGGCCCTCTCGGCGGTCATGAACAGGGTTTGCTGCGCCACTGACGAGGACGGGAAACAGTTTCGCGATCATGCGGAGCAGCTGCTCGTGCAGGTGGTCTTTCAGGATGAAACCATCCGCCCCAGCCGCGATACTGGCTGTCCGCCAATACTCGGAAGCGTGGAAGCTGATTAGAATCACACGCACGGCGGGTGAGCCGGATCGAATTTCCAGCATGGCCTCCAGTCCGTTGAGCTGGGGCATGTGCACATCCATCAGCACCAAATCTGGCTGCAGTCGAGCCACCATGCTCAAGGTTTCCCTCCCGTCCACGGCGGCGCCCACCACCGTGCAGTGCGGCTGATCACCCAGAAATTCTCCGAGCGCTTCCCGGAACAGAGCAAAGTCGTCCGCGATGAGGATGCGAATCCGCTTGCGCGTACTCGCTACGCTGCTCGTTTGGACGGCCTGATCGGCCCGTCCTTGAACGCCGACCCTCGCTCGCGCGGCGCGGGGTGAACGATCCAGGCTCGTTTTACATCGCGCGAACCGGCAATTTCCATGGACACTCATAAGCCTCTTTATCCTGGCGACTATACTAGGGATATTCTCCCTCCACAACCGGACAGCTCGCGCCGGACCCGGCTGCGGACGAACTTCTGAGCGAACTTATACTTTAATTGGCGGGCTATTCCGACGAGAATAAGTACTCATAAAAGAGTAGTTACGCGCTGCCCCGAACCGCCTGCTGAGGAAAAAGATTCAGGCAGAATGCCCGTCACAGCTCACCGGACCCGGTCGGTGCCGGGCCAGCCTCACTGCCAGCCTGCCCCCGCCAGCCTGACAGCGTCAATCCACAGAGACACTTACGGACAACGCCACCAACTCACGCGCCCGAGGGTGGGTGAGGGAGCGCGGTCCGGAAGAATCCGCAAATAAAAGGGCACCGCATGCCGGAAAAAGGCTGGGGAGGGCCTCGGGGTGCGGCATGCGGTGCCCAGACGCGAATATCAGCCGGACCGGGGGAACGCACAAATTAATATTTTACTCACAACAGAGTACGTGCCGGGGCGGGGCCGCAACTTCTGGCCGCTTCGCTGCGTGCGACCCTACCCCGGGACCGGCTTGACGTGGAGGAGTGCGTGAAAAACGGGCCGTGCTTTTACCCTCTTATCCGGCGATCTCCCGGCTCGCCTCTGTGCTTGTTCCGATTGTTGCGTTGTTGCTCGTGCCCGCTTCTGCCCAGGGGAAGCTCTCGACGGCCCGCCTGCCGGTCACTCCGCTCAAGGTGGAGCAGCTAAACGCGATCCTCACCCGGGAGGCGCCGGCATTCAGCGGAGCCACCCATGCCTGCTCACCGGCGTGGAATGCGGTGCGCCTGTACAAGGTCAACTGCGCCTCGGTTGTGCCCGAGCAGAAAACCGGCTGTTTCTTTAGGCGGCACGGCTGTGCTGAACTACTCTATGGCGAGTAATATTTTCTCTTGGAAGGCCGCGTGTTCACCGCGACATTACAGCCGTGAAAGCAATAAAGGTAGCGATCATAGAAGATGAACGCATGGTGGCGCAGATGCTGACCTCCTGGCTGCACCGGACCGGCGAGTTCAAGGTGGTGGGGTGCGCCCACACGGACGAGCAGGGCTGGCGCCTGTGCAAGACACAGTGTCCAGAGGTGGTGTTGCTGGATGTCGGCCTAGCCGGCGGCGATGGTCTGCTGCTGGCGCAACGCCTGAAAAGAACCTTGCCGTACACCAAAATCCTTGTCGTCTCCGGGCGTGAGGATCCGTACATGCTCTACCGGATGCAGCAGCTGGACTTGCCCGGCTATGTGAGCAAAGGCATCCCTGTTGAGACCATGCGGGAGGCCATCCTCGCCGTCGCCCAAGGCCGTACCTATTACACCGAACCGTTCGAGCGCCGGCTCCAGGCGCAGGATGCCTTCTTCCGGATCCTGACGACCCGGGAAGTGGAGGTCATGTTGGCCGCGACCCAGGTGCACCCGCAGAGCATGGCCTGTAAGAAACTACGGATCGCCACAGGCACGCTGCGCAAACACTTGTCGAATATCCGGCGCAAACTCAAGCTGCACACCAACGCCGAGCTGGTGCGCTACGCGCTGCACCTCGGGATGGGTTTATGACCGGGCGCACTCCGGGCCGGAGCGGAGAGGCATCATGGCGCGCATTGTAATCTGCGAGGACCACCCGCCGACCTGCCGCATGCTGGAACGGGGCCTGGAGCGAGAGGGACTCACCCTCGCTTTCACCAGTACGGTTCAAGAATGCCTGGGTCTGCTGTCGCAGGGAACCCCCGACCTCCTGCTCATCGATCTCTTGCTGCAAGGCGAGAACACGCTCGCGCTCATCCGGCAGCTGCGCGCGGAGCATCGCGAGCTCAGAATCATTGCCATGACCGGCGCGGGACACGAGTGGGTTCGCGCGGCCCTGGTCCACGGTGCCGACGGCGCGCTGGAGAAGCCTTTCCTGCTGGATGCGCTGGAGGACCTGATCGGAAGCCTGCTGCCGGCGGCCAAGGTGCCGCAGGGCTAGACGCCCCGCAGGGGCGCGTGCAGCCACACCACCGGCGCTCGTTGCTATTCTGCCAGCAGTTGCCTCGCCAGGCGGGCCTGGGCGGGGAGCTTGCCGATTTCCCGGGCCTGGGCCTGATCCGTTGCGAATTTCAAGCCGCTGTTGTTAATGCGGCTGTACGGGAAACTTCCCGGAGACTCATTCCGTGTGTTGCTGACGTGAGCCAACTCGAATGCCACGGCAGGGCCATGGCGGCGAGGTGCGCATGGCGCGGATCATTTTCGGTGCCGAGAAAATAACAACGCGCCCAAGCCGCTCAGCGCGCACAGCATCAGCGTCGTGGGTTCGGGGATGGCCACCACGCCGGTGTTCAGTCCCGCCAGGGCCTCTTCCGCGGTGGTGACCACAAGGATGTTGTCGTAGTTGCGGGTTTCCGGGTTGACGGGATCGGCCGCCAGCCCCAAGGAACCGATGCTGGCCACGGCTCCCTCCAGCGTGAAGCCGCTGACCAGCGGCGCACCCAGGCTAATGCCATCCGCCAGGTTGGCATCCACATACAGGTCACCGGTGTTAAAGGTGCCGCTGTTGCCCGTATCGTAAAAGTGCGCCAGCACCGCGATGCTTTCGCCGTCGGCCACCGTATACCCCGCTGAGGGGCCGGAATTCGGCCCCGCCAGGCCCACCTGCATGCTATTGCCCCACCAACCGGCCATGCCGGCGAACTGCATGTTCCGGGCATCGGCTGGGAGGGAGGTGTCCACCGACAGACGCACGCCACCCGCCCACGTGTCGGGGTATTCCGGGCGCATTAAAAAGCCCAACCAGAGGCCCTGCGCCGAGGCGCTGACCGGATTGCTCAGGGTCGCCATCGGATACGAGGTGGCGGCGATATAGCTGCCTTGCGAGATACCGTTGACCCTAAACGGATCGGCGGTCTCCGCCGTGCAGCCGGTGCCGGTGCCGAAAACGGTACCGGTATAATCCACCCATGAGTTCGTATAGGCGCTGCTGTCCGCACCCGCGGAGAGGAACAGCACCTCCGCCCCGGCGCGCGGCAGGGCCGCCAACACCAAGACCGACACGGCGTACATGCACAGTTTATTTCTCATGATCCCTCGTCGCTTTGCCTGCGGTACCGCCGGTGAGCGTCATTCGCTCCCCACGATTTCTCCGGCGTTTGGCGCCATGCTTGACCACTTACGGAGCGCCTACGCTCCCACCCTTCTGCAACCCTGCAGGGGCACCCTGCGTCAGCGGATGCAGGTGAAACAGGTCGCAAAATACGTGAAATATTATCGCATCCAAGTGAAAATATTACTCGCAACAGAGTAGTGCCGGCGCTCCAGCGGGCCGTGCGCTGGAGCGGTTTTTGCATGGCCGCAGAGACGGCTGCCGGCCTTTCTGCAGCCGGGCGCTGGGCGCGCTCCCCCGTATGGCTTGAACACCACGGGCTGCGGCTGGGCCGTTGCGCCGGCCGCAAAAGCGCCAGCATCCCTTGAGGCTTGCGGTTTTCTGGAAAACAGGAAAACCGCGCGCTTGCGGCAGGGCCGCACGGCGGCCTGCACCTACTCTAAAGCGAGTAAAATTAGAAATTGATGCGCAGCGTTGTTCTTGAGAGTTTGCACTCGTGGGCAACATAAACGGCCGGTATCGCGGCTGAAGCCGTGGCCGCTAACAGGTTGGCACGCTACTCAAGAAATGAA
>CAITZM010000086.1 GCA_903896925.1 uncultured Lentisphaerota bacterium
CGTTCCGTGCGCCTTCACCCACTGCTCCAGTTGGGTTAAATCGTCGGCAGTCAGAGCCTTCTCAAGTGTTTTCGTCGTCATGCCGATGACCATAGCAGCCCAGCGGTCGCGTGTCTAGTTATATAAGAGACACTACACTAGCAATCCTGTCACGGGAGCCGGTGGCGGCAGAGTAATGACCTCGGCGGATTTGGAGGGCGAGCCCATCGCACCCACCCGGTTGATTGTCGTCACACGATAAAGATAGGTCGTGCTGTCGCGCAGTTCCGTTTGGGGTGTGCCGCCTTCCAGATACTCCGTCTTCTCCACCTCGCCGACCTTGGCGAAAGCGCCCTCTGTTCCGCAGGAACGTTCCACCCGATAGCGCACCACGCCTTCCGCGGTTGAGGCCGTCCACGTCAGACTAACCGCCCGGGAGGACGGAGCGGTGGCGGTCAGCTTAGCCGGCGGCTCCGGAAGTGGTGCGGTCATGCTTTCGAGAACCTTGCTGAGGGCATTCGTAGCTCCGGTTGCCGCCAGCGCCACCAACCGATAATAATAGGCCGTGTTATCCAAAAGTCCCGTATCGGAATATTTCTCCTTGGCGGCGTTCACCTCGGACAACACCTCGAAGGGGCCTTCTTCCGCACGCGCGCGCTCAATGCGGTACTTCAGCGTCGCATCGGAGGGCGGCCCCCAAGTGAGCTGCACTTCGCGCAGGCCCAGATCGGAAGCTTTAAACCCCGCTGGCACGGCCGGAGGGGTGACAACCACGTGGGCTGGCGCCGCAGGCGGCGGATCCGGCAACGCCACGGCCGGCAGGGCGCTGCCGACCACTTGATCGGGGCTGGCCTCCTCTGGTACCGTCGTGACTTGACGCCGCGTAATCTTGGGCTGGACCGCCCAATGCTGATAAAGCCCTGCAACCAATTCATGAGCCACCATCCGGGCCTCCATCGGCAGCGTGATTCGCTTGCTGTCAGCCACCTTGGCCAGGTCGGCGCTCCACATCACCTTCCCCGATGAACAGTCGATCAGCCGGGTCGAGACACCCACCGAGGGATAGGGATGGCCGCTTTGCGCCACGGTGGCATACTCATCTACCGTGCCGATGACCACCCCATCCGCGCCGAGCATCTGCCCAACTGCCGCCGCCTTGGCCGCAGACAAACCGGCGAGCGACAACTCAGACTCGCTGAGCACCTTGGTCATCTGCGAGCGTTCCACCAATTCATAGCGCCCGGCGCGCAGCAGTTCGGTGACAAACAGGTCGGAAATCGAGGAACCGATCAATTCCGTCGGGGCCTTGAAGGGGAGCACTGCGATCTTATGTATGGCCGCAGGCACAGGAGCCACATACACATTGGCCTGCGAGTCGGCATCGCGGAAATATTTTTCCTCCACGGTCGAGCAACCAACACATATAAGCCCCCCGAGGATAAGCCCCGGCATCCCCCTGCGTCCCCAGCCGATTTCATTCATCACATCAGCTCCTGTTTAGGCGAATTTTTGCAAAAATATCATTTTCTATTAAATAAGCCAGCTGAATAACAGATCCGAAACAGGTCTTGACATTGCCGCAGGGTGCATAAGAATGGCTCATTGTGTTCTTAGCCATATTTCAGCGGCAAGATGGCGAGCCTCCCGTAGGCGCGCCCATGCAATCAGGAGCTTGCTGGTTGCCAGCAAAAGACGGGGACGGTGTGTACTGGACATCGCTCCGCCGCACGCGGCTGCGCTAGACCCGATGCCCCAGCAGGAGTCACCTCATGCATAGATTCATATACCTCGCGCCGCTTCTCGTTATGCTGGCGGGTTGCCAGACGCCGCCACCCAAACCAGCCTTACCACGGTCAGCGCTGCCTCCCGACCGCGCTGCGTTCCAGACGATGATCTACACCAGCAAACTGGACATCGTTTTTTCTGCAACCATCGCCGTGTTGCAAGATATCGGCTGGCGGCTCGACTCGGTGGATAAAGCCGCGGGCCTGATTCGCGCGACGACCGCACACAAAACCGAAGCGCTCGGCCCGGACGATGAGCGCGAGTTGGATCTGCAGACGCGGCGCGAGACGGTGAAACACCACGCCGACGTGACACAAAAATGGTCGCGCTGGCAGGAACTGGTCATCCACACCGAGCCGTGGGATGGCGGCGCGCACACCCGCCAGCGCAGTGTGATGACGCTGCGCGGCACGCTGCCGGCGATGTCCTATCACGTGGAACAGGATGGCGCATGGTATCGGCGCGGCCGCGACATTCTCATCCACGCGCCGCCGGAAGAGCAAAGCGTGGAAGTGACCATGCCGGAAGCCTACCGCGACCTCTTCGAGCGCACCGAAAAAGCGATGCGCCAGCGGCAAGGCCCCGGAGCATAATTCGTTTGTAATTCGCCAAAAGGAACCTTTTTTGACAGAATGTCAGGATGAAAGGGTTCGGTTTTTCGTCTATCCACGCCAATCCTGTCCAATGAACGCTGCCACGTTCATCAGCTTATAGGGCGGCGCGGTGCAGCGTGCGGCGGGCTATCGGCGGATCGACTACGGCGCAGTTGCGCTGTCTTTTCCGGCCGGTTCTTCCACCGCAGGGGCGGGAGCCGCGTCCGACGCCTCGGAAGACTGCCGGGGGAGCCAACGCTTGAGCTCCCAATTGTAGTAGATGTCGTCCGGGCGATACTTGTAGGGTTTCGGCAGGGTCGCCAGCAGCTTGCGGAGCAGACTGGTGTCGCAATCGCTGGTGATGAAGGTCGCCAGGAAGCGGAGCTCCGCCTCCTGCCCTTCATCCAAACCCTGCACCACGGCGGGGTCGAAACTGAGCAGGCCATCCGCATGGAGCTTCACAACGGCCCGCCAGCTCAGGCCCAGCTTCCGGCTCAACTCCTTCGGCTGCTCGGCAAACAACAGCTTCTGATCGCCAACCTGGAGCAAGATAAGTTTCTGTTCATCAGGGTGCATGTTATCCCTCGGCAGCAAGTGTCTTAAGCCCAACCCAAGCGCGACGCATTCCATGGACTGCACAGGTATGCGCCACTGAAAAGCGTCATCGCTTATTTCTCCGTGAACCGCAACTCGAAGCCGTTCAACCCGCCGCGCGCCGGCGACCACTGCTGGTCCATGCGCAGGATGTAGCGCCCCAGGTGCGAGCGCTGGACCAGGGCGACCAATTCGCGCAAGGTTTCCTCCGGCCCCTCGGCCACCAGTTCGACGTCGCCATTCATCAGGTTCATGACATACCCCTCCGTCACGCCGAGGCGTTCGGCGAACTCGATGGCGGTGTACCGGAACCCGACGCCCTGCACATGGCCCTCGAAGCGCGCGGTCAGCCGCACCGGCGGTTGGTGGACAGGCTTCACGGGGCGGAAGAATAGCGTGGAATATTCGACAAAACAACCGCCGTCCGGCATCATCCGCACGTGATGCCAACGTGGACCATCTGGCTGTGGGGGCGCCGCCCGCTCGTCACCCTGCTGCGCGCGGCGCTGCTCGGCGCGCTGCTCTATCTCACCGGCCGCTACGCCTTTCCGCCCGTCCACGTCTCCGGCCTGAGCATGGAGCCGACCATCCATGACGGCACGTGGCGCATCGGCAACAAGCTCAAGTTCCAGACCCGCGAACCGCAGCGCGGCGACCTGGTCATGGTCAGCATGGCCGGCTGGCACGCCTATTACCTCAAGCGCGTGCTGGGGCTGCCGGGCGAAACCATCGCCTTCAAGAACGGCGCCTTGCTCATCGATGGCCGGGTGGTGCCGGAGCCCTATCTCGCAGGCGGCTCCGACTGGACCCTGCCGCCGACGCGGGTGCCGGCGGGCGAGTATTACGTCGCCGGCGACAACCGGGCCGTTCCGCTGCCGGCCCACATGGCCGGGCTGACGCGGCGCAGGGACATCGCAGGAGGCTTGTTATGGTAAAGACTTGGACTTGGGGCCTGCTGGCTGCCGGCGTTGTGCTGGCCGCGGCGTGGTGGTGGTTCGGCGGCGACCGCGACCTGCGGGAAATCACCCGGCAGAGCGAGCAACTCGCGGCGGCATTGCACAAGGCGCCGGGCGACGGGCTGCTGGGGCTGGCCACGCGCAGCCATGCGATCGCCGGCTTTTTTGCGGACAAGACCGCCCTCACTCCCGGCGAGCCCTTGCCCGCCATATCATCGCGCGCCGACCTCGTCACCGTCGTGGCCACCACCTTGCAGGCCGTCAGCCGCCTCGACGTGAAAATTATCGACCGCGATCTGAGCTGGGTGGAACCGCATCAGCGGGCGGCGATGCGCGTGGCGGTCGAGGTGACGGTGGAAGGGCAAGGCGAACACCAGAGCCTGATGCACACCTATGAGCTGATCTGGACCGAAGAAAACGGGCGCTGGGTCATCGCCAGCGCCCATCTCAGCGAAAGCATCCGCAGGCCGGCGGCCTCAGGCCAATAGCGCCACGGCCATCATGAAATCGGTCGGCTGACGGAGCAGAATATTCGGCCGCGGATTGGCGACCATCTTCACGGACTTTTTGATCTCGCCGAGCAGATCCACCAGATCTTCGGGGTGCGACTTGTTCTTCGCCGCCGCCGCCAGCGCCAGCTTCAGCCAGTCCAGCCGGCAGGCGACCGGCGACTGCAAGGCCCAGTGCGCGCTGGCATCCACGACCTCCGTGACCACATCGCCCTTGCCGGTGACCAGAAGCTGGCCGCCGACATGCTTGCCCGCCGCCGCGGCGCCTTCCTTGCGCGCTCCTTTGACGACTTCCGAGACCAGCGTAGAGGTGATGCAAGGCCGGCCGGCACCGTGCAGGCAGACAAACTGCACATCTTCGCCGACCGCCTTCAACCCCTGTTGGACGGAGCCATAGAACGAAGCCACGCCGGGCACAATTTTCCGGATCTTGGCAAAACCATATAGCTGGCAGAGACCGAGCGCCTGTTCGACGCGCTCCGGCGCCGCCACCACCACCACGCCGGCGATCTCGTGTGACTGCTCGAGCGCCTGCAGGGTATAGGAAAGCACGGCCTTGCCGGCCAGATCCAGGAAGGAAATATCCACACCCGACGTCATTTGCTCGCTTTTACCGCACGTCACCACCACACCCCAGGTCGTCGGGTTCATGTATGCCTCGTTATTGTCATGATGTCATCTTGGCGGCCAATGGCTGGCCCACGTTGAAAAAAGGTTGGCAACCCCATGGTTCCCAGGAACGTTTTGATCTAACAAACACGTCCTTAGTATAGGGATCGAGAAAACAGATACAACACTTTTTTCCAGGCAGCAGACCGCCGCGGCTTCACGCCAGGTCGTGCATGAACAGTCCGTCCTTCAGTTTCGGCTCAAACCAGGTGCTTTTGGGAGGCATGATCTGGCCGGCATCGGCGATGGCCAGCAATTGGTCCATCGTCGTAGGGTACATCGAAAACGCCACCGCGGCCCGGCCCCCGTCGACATGCTGGACCAGTTCGCCCGTGCCGCGGATGCCGCCGACGAATTCGATCCGGGGGCTCTTGCGCGGGTCGTCGATGCCCAGGATCGGGCCCAGCAGGCGGTCCTGCAGGACGCTCACATCGAGGCAGCTTTGCGCATCGGCCTGCGCGTCGAGCGGCCAGCTCAGGGCCCACCAGGCGCCGCCGAGGTACAGGCTGACATTCCGCGGCGCGTCCGGCGCCGGCGCCCCACCCGCCCGCACCGTAAAGCCCGCCTGGCGCACGCGGTCCAGGAACTCCGCCTGCGTCAAACCGTTGAGATCCTTCACGCAGCGGTTATAGGGCAGGATCCGCAACTGGTCCGCGGGGAACAGCACCGTCAGGAAGAAGTTATACTCCTCCCCGCCCGTGTGCGCCGCGTTCGCCGCGCGCCGCTCCTGCGCCACGCGCACCGCCGCCGCCGCGCGATGATGGCCGTCGGCGATATACGCCAGCGGCACCTGGGCGAACGCGGCCTCCCAGGTCTGAACCCCGGTGATCCGCCAGAGCGTATTGCGCACGCCGTCGGGCGAGGTGAAGTCGAACAGCGGCGCGCCCGCCTGCACCTGCGTGGCCAGCGCGTCGAGGGCCGCCTGGGGCCGGTATGCGAGAAAGACCGGCCCTGTCTGCGAATTCAGCCCGGCGATGTGCCGCATCCGGTCGTCTTCCTTGACCCGCAGCGTCTTCTCGTGCTTGCGGATGATGTCGCGCTCGTAATCCTCCGCGTGGCACGTGGCGACCAGCCCGGTCTGCGCGTGGCCCGCGCGAACCAGCCGGTAAAGGTAGAACACCGGCTGCGGTTCCTGCACCAGCACGCCCTCCTGACGGAAGCGACGCAGGTTCGCGACCGCCTGCGCATAGACGCGGTCGTCGTGGACATCCAGCTCGCGCGGCAGATCGATTTCCGCCTTGCCCACGTGCAGGAAACTGTGCGGATGGCCCGCCGCCAGCGCGCGCGCCTCCTCGGAATTCAACACGTCGTAGGGCGGGGCCGCGACCTCCGCCGCCAGTTCCGCCGCCGGTCGCCACGCCCGAAAAGGATGAATACGCATTGGGTTGTCTCGCTTTCTGGTGCCGCGGGGAGTTTTCCAGACCTTGGAAACCGAAGCACGCCTTTTCTCCAAACCTTGGAAAAAATCTCGTTCCGCTTTCCCAGCCTTGGAAAAGCACGCCATCTAGGTTAGCTTCCGCGCCGTGAAACCTACTGAACAAGCTGTGCTGATCTTTGACGGCGCCACCGGCACGAACATCCAGCGGATGCAACTGCCCGCCTCCGCGTGGGACGGCAAGGAAGGCTGCAATGAACTGCTGAATGTGACCGCGCCCGGGGCCATTCAAGCCCTGCATGGCTCGTTCCTCGACGCCGGCGCGCAGGTCGTGGAGACCAACACCTTTGGCGCCTCGAGCGTCGTTCTGGCGGAATACGGCCTCGAACACCGCGTCGCCGAGATCAACGCCGCCGCAGTCGCCAACGCGCGCGCCGCCATCGCGGACCGGCCCGGCCGCTGGGTCTGCGGCTCGCTCGGCCCCGGCACCAAGCTGCCGTCGCTCGGCCATATCGAGCCGCGCAAGCTGGCGGACTCCTATCGCGAGCAGCTCGTCGCGCTGGTCGAGGCCGGTGTGGACCTGCTGCTCTTCGAGACCTGCCAGGACCTGTTCCAGATCAAGCTCGGCCTCGTCACCGTCTTCGAGGTGCTCGAAAAGCTCGGCCGCGACATCCCGGTGATGGTGTCGGTGACGGTCGAGCGCACCGGCACCCTGCTCGTCGGCACCGACATCGCCGCCGCCGCCGTCACCATCGAGCCGTTCCCGGTCTTCGCCTTCGGCCTCAATTGCGCCACCGGCCCGGCCGACATGACCTCGCACGTCCACTGGCTCCAGCACAACTGGCCGCGCCGGATCTCCCTGATGCCCAACCAGGGCCTGCCGGAGATCGTCGACGGCCAGACCGCCTACCGCCTCCAGCCCGCCGAGTTCGCGCGGCAGATGAAGCCGTTCGTCGCCGAATGCGGCGTCAGCATCGTCGGCGGCTGCTGCGGCACAACGCCCGAGCACATCCGCGCGCTGGCCGAAGCGCTGCGCGGCGTGCAGCCCGCCAAACGCGAGGTGGAAACATGACGCTGCATTTTTCCGATCCTGTCCGGATTGAACATCGGACATCGAACAGCCAACGTCCAACATCGAAGCTGCGGCCTCCGTCCTTAGATGTTCAGTGTTCGATGTTCGATGTTCGATGTTTTCTGCAAGGGGTGTCCCGATGAAGCCTTCCCTGGCAAGCCTCTACCAGGCGGTCGAACTGCGGCAGCCGATCCCGCCGCTGCTGATCGGCGAGCGCATGAACGCCAACGGCTCGAAACGCTTCCGCGACCGCCTGCTGGCCGACGACTGGGCCGGCTGCGTCGAGATCGGCGTCGAGCAGGAAAAGCGCGGCGCGCACGTGCTCGACGTCTGCGTGGCCTACGCCGGGCGCGACGAGAAGCGCGACATGCTCGAACTGGTCCGCCGCCTGTCCGGCACGGTCAAGCTGCCGCTGATGATCGACTCGACCACCCCGGAGGTCATCGAGGCCGCGCTGCAGATCTACCCGGGCCGGTGCATCGTCAACTCCATCAACCTGGAGGACGGCGGCAAGTACCTGAGGAGCGTCTGCGCGCTGCTGAAGAAATACGGCGCTGCCGCGGTCGCGCTGACGATCCACAAGGGCGGCATGGCGATGCAGGCGCCGGAGAAGATCGAGACCGCCCGGCAGATCCTCGACATCGCCTGCGGCGAGTTCGGGCTGCGGCCGCAGGATCTGCTTTTCGACGCGCTCACCTTCACCATCGGCGCCGGCGACGCCACCCTGCGCGACAGCGCGATCCAGACCTTGGAAGGCATCCGCGGCATCAAGGCCGCGCTGCCGGGCGTCGGCTGCGTGCTGGGCCTGAGCAACATCTCCTTCGGCCTCGCTCCAGCGTCGCGCAAGATTCTGAACTCGGTCTTCCTGCACGAGGCGGTCCAGGCCGGGCTCGACGCCGCGATCGTGGATGCCGGCAGCATCCTGCCCCTGGCGAAAATAGAGGCCGTGGACCGTGACCTGTGCCTCAACCTGCTTTACGACCGGTCCAGCGACCCCGCCAAGAAGCCTCTGACGCTGTTCATCGAGCACTTCCAGCAGAAGGCCGGCACGACGCCGGAAAAGGCGAGCGCCGATGCCGAGGCCCGGAAGCCGGCCGAAATCGCGCTGGCCGACCGCATCATCGAAGGCTCGAAGGAAGGGCTCGAGGATCTGCTGGAGATCCTGCTGCGCCGCATGCCGCCGGTGGAGATCATCAACCGCATCCTGATCCCGGCGATGCGCACGGTCGGCGAGCTGTTCGGCCGCGGCGAGTTGCTGCTCCCGTTCGTGCTCCAAAGCGCCGAGGCGATGAAGCGCGCGGTCTCGCTGCTGGAGCCGCACATGCCCGCCGTGCAGGAAGGCCACGCGACGAAAATCCTGCTCGCCACCGTGCAGGGCGACGTCCACGACATCGGCAAGAACCTCGTGGACATCATCCTGACCAACAACGGCTACAAGGTTTTCAACCTCGGCATCAAGGTGCCGGCGGAAATCATCATCGCCAAGGCCCGCGAGCTCAAGCCGGACCTGATCGGCCTGAGCGGCCTGCTGGTGAAAAGCGCGCTGGTGATGAAGGAGAGCATGCGCCAGTACCGCGAGGCGGCGCTCGGCGCGCCGATCCTGCTGGGCGGCGCGGCGCTGACCCGCAAGTTCGTCGCGCTGGACTGCGCGCCCGATTACGACCACCCGGTCGTCTACTGCGCCGACGCCTTCGCCGGCCTGCAGGCGGTGCGCGACTTCGAGGCCGGCAAGCTCCGCAGCACCACCTTCGACGAGGCCGCCGCGGCGCCGCTCAAGCCCGGCCTCAAGAACCTCGACATCGGCCGCGAGAACCCCGTGCCCACGCCGCCGTTCCTCGGCTTCCGGCACGTCCGCGACATCCCGGTGGCGGAGCTGTTCCCCTTCGTCAACACCGAGGCGCTCTTCCGCGGCCGCTGGGGCTACCGCCGCGCCAAGCTCACGGCCGAGGACTACGAAAAAATTCTCGCCGAAAAAGTGCGCCCGCTCTACGCCAAACTCCAGCATGACAGCGTCAGCGAGGGCCTGCTCCAGCCGCAGGCGGCCTACGGCTACTTCCGCTGCTTCGCCCGCGGGGACGAGGTGGTCGTGCGCGACGAGAAAAACGAATACGTCTTCGGCTTCCCGCGCCAGGGCGCGCCGCCGCACCTGTGCATTGCCGACTTCTTCAAAACCGAGGCCGAGGGCGGCGATGTCGCGGGCTTCTTCGTCGTGACCATCGGCGCCAAGCTCGGCGAGCGCACGCAGGCGCTCTTTGCGGGCGACCAGTATCACGACTACCTGATGCTGCACGGCTTCGGCACCGAGGTGACCGACGCGCTCGCCGAATACTGGCACGCCGTGATGCGCCACGAGCTCGGCATCGCCGGCAGCGAGCCGGCGACCAAGGCCGGGTTCGTCACGCAGGACTACCAGGGCTCGCGCTACGGCTTCGGCTATCCCGCCTGCCCCGACCTCGGCGCGCAGCTGCCCGTCTTCGCGCTGCTCCAGCCCGAGGCCCTCGGCGTGACCCTGACCGAAAACATGCAGATGGTCCCGGAGTTCACCACCTCCGCGATCGTCGCCCACCACCCCCAGGCCAAATATTTCGCGGTGTAACCATGAGCGAGAAAAAACTTCAGAAATACATCTGCGCCAACTGCGGCTTTGTCTACGACCCGGAAAGCGGCGACCCGATGAACCACGTGCCGCCGGGCACTGCGTTCGAGCACCTGCCGGAAGGCTGGGTCTGCCCGGTCTGCTACGTCACCCGCGACCAGTTCGATCCGCTGGACTGAAGGTGTCGATCCACGGATTTCACCGATTTCACGGATGCGAAGACAACGGCGGAAAAGCATCGAACAGAACCTCACGCGGAGCGTGAGGACTACGGTACGGAAGGTTTTCACAATCCAACCCGCCTTCGGCGGCAACGCAGAACAAGCGCCCGGAAATCCGTGGCACCCGGCGCGCGTGGCAGGGTGACGCCTATGGCGGAGCCGGCACCCAACAACGGCCCGTCGTGACACCCCGCCTCCGGAACAGGCCGATTCGTTTACCCCCGCCGCGCAAGCGTTGACTTCACAAGTTGTTGTACTATCCTGCCTGCGTTAACACGTAAAGAGGAATCCGTGGACAACGATCAGCCAGAACCTGAGCCGGCCGCCTCCGGCAGCGCAAAGCCGCCCGCGATCCGTGTGCTGGTGCTGGACGATGAACCGGTTGTCCGGCACCTGGCCCAGCGCGCGCTGGCCGGCAGCGGATGCGCCGTCGAATGCGTGACCAACGGGCGCGAGGGTCTGCACGTGCTGCTGCAACGGCAGTTCGACGTGCTGGTGGTGGACCTGCACATGGCGGGCATGGACGGCCCCACCTTTCTCCGTGAAGCGCAAAAAATATGGCCCTGGCTCGGCGTGGTCATCATGTCGGGCTTCATCACCCCGGAGGCCCGGACACAACTCGCCGCCCTGCACATCCACCGTTTCGTGGAGAAGCCTGTCACGATCGATCTGCTCATCCAGGAAGTCCTGGCCGAGGCGCACGAGAAGGGAACGCAGTTGCGCAGCACGGAGCAGCTGGCCAGCGACCGCATCCAGAACCAGCTCGCGATGCTGCGGACGATGGGCGAGATGGCGATCGGCAGCGACAGCCTGATCACGGCGATGCGCGGACTCGGCGCGGGACTCGGCCGCCTGCTCCCCTGCTCCGTCGTCGGCATCCTGGACCTGGACCACGACGAAGGCGTGCTGCTGCTCAACTGCCAGCAACCGGTCGCCGAAGACTACCTCGCGCAGCTGAAGGCCGACATGCTCCAGCACTACGCCTCGCTGAGCGGCCGCGCGCTCACCGAGGCGGCGCTGCGCGTGGAGGTCGAGGGCGAAGCGCGCACGCTGCGCGGCCCGGCTGCGCCGGCCAGCGTCTTCGCCATGCCGATCATCGTGGGCGGCGAGCTGCGCGGCCTGCTGAGCCTGACCTCGAGCAAGGCCGATGCCTTCGCGGCGACCGACATCGCCTTCCTGTATCACGCCGCCAACCAGCTCTCGACCGTGCTCGTCGCGCTCAACCACGCGCGCGAGCTGGCCATCCGCGACAGCGTGACCGGACTTTTTAACCGCCGCCACCTCGAAACCCAGCTCACCTTCGCCTGGAAATTCGCCGAGCGCTACGGCCACACGATGGGCGTCGTGCTGATCGATCTGGACCGTTTCAAGCAGGTCAACGACACCTTCGGCCACCTCGCGGGCGACCAGGTGCTGCGCGAGTTCGCCGACCTGCTCAAGCGTGTCGCGCGCGCCACGGACATCGTCGGACGCTATGGCGGCGATGAATTTCTGGTCATCCTGTCCAAGCTCGAACCGCACGCCGCCGCCGCCTTTGGCGAGCGCCTGCTGGCCAGCGTGCGCCAGCATGTGTTCTGCGCGCAATCGCTGCGCCTGCATCTGGGTTGCACGCTCGGCATGGCCACCTCGCAGCAACTGGCGAGCGCCAGCGACGCACAGCACCTGCTCCAGTACGCCGACACCGCGCTCTATGCCGCCAAACGCGCCGGCCGCAACCGCCTGGTGGTCTGGTCGCCGGAACTGCATGAACTCCCGGCGAGCGCCGTGGCCGCGCCGCCGCCCGCCCCGCCGGCCGCGCCGGCGGTCAAGGGCCGGATCCTCATCGCGGACGACGACGAATTGATCGGCCGCCTGGTCCAGCGCTCACTTACGCCGCGCGGCTACGAGGTCACCATCGCCACCACCGCCGCCGAGGCCCGCGCGCAGTACGAGGCCCAGCCGGGTTTCTTCGACGTCGCGCTCGTGGACCTCCAGCTCGGCGCGGACGACGGGCTCGCGGTGGTGGACTACCTGCGCAGCCAGGACAACTATCTGGTGCCGATCATCATCACCGGCCACGCCTCGCTCGACAACGCCGTCGCCAGCATGCGGCACGGCGTCTACGACTTCGTCCAGAAGCCGTTCACGCCCGGGCACCTGCTCGCGCTGGTCGCGCGAGCGCTGACGTTCAAGCAGCTGCGCCAGGAGAACGCCCGCTACCAGCTCCACCTTGAGGACATGGTCCGCGAAAAAAGCGCCGCGCTCTCGGGCGCGCTGGCGGAGGTCAAACAGTCCTACGAATTCACCCTGGAGGCGCTCGCGGCCATGCTCGACGCGCGCGAGCACGCCACGGCCCAGCACAGCCAGCGCGCGCGCAAAATCACGCTGCTGCTCGCCCGCGAGCTCGGCCTGCCGCCGGACGAGCTCGACGACATCGGCCGCGGCGCCCTGCTCCACGATATCGGCAAGACCGGCATCCCGGACGAAATCCTCCTCAACGAGAAGCGGCTCACGCCCGAACAGCGGCAGATCATCCAGCGCCACGCCGAGATCGGGTACAACATCATCAGCGCCACGCCGTTCCTCGCCAAGGCCGCCGACATTGTGCTCTGCCACCATGAGCGTTTCGACGGCACCGGCTATCCGCGCGGCCTGCGCGGCACCGCAATTCCGTTTGGGGCGCGCATCTTCTCGGTGGTGGACGCCTATGACGCCATGCGCGCCAACCGGCCGTATCACCAGGGCAGCCCGCCCGCGGCCGCCCTCGCCGAAATCGAGCTACACGCCGGCACCCAATTCGACCCCGATGTGGTCGCCGCCCTGGTCCGCTGCCAGCCCCAAATCGAGGCCGCCGGCGAGTGGAGCCACGCCCCCTGATGGATGCCGCCGCACCGGCTGTAGCCGGAGCACCTGCGCGCTTGGGAAACACGGGCGAACAACCCGCAGCGCCTGCCACTTGACAGCGCCCGTGCAACTTGGCACATTCCCTGTACTGCAACCAACGAGGAAACCTATGAAGAATGTCATCAGATTTGTAATCGTCCTGGCTTTGCTGGCCTTGCTCTTTCCGCTCTACAATCAATTTCGCAGCGCACCGGTGAACAGCCTCACCCTGGCCAAGCCTGCCGATCCGCTCCGCGCCAAGGCTTTCGCCATTCTCGGGGCCAAATGCGCCGACTGCCACACCCTGGAAGGCGCGTTGCCCTTCTATGCCGCGTTGCCGGTGATCGGCAAGCTCATCAAGGGCGACATCCAGGACGGGCTGAAGGCCATCAACTATCAAACCACGCTGGCCGCGGCACCGGACCAACCCGCCGGCGAAGTCCTCCTCGTCAAAACGGAGAAGGAAGTTTCCTCCGGCGACATGCCGCCCCTGCCCTACCTGGCCTTGCATTGGGAGGCGCGCCTCTCCGCCGGGGAGAAGGCCACGCTCCTCGACTGGATCCACGCCGAGCGCGCCAAGCACTATGCCACCGCCGGAATCGCGCCCCAGTTCCAGAACGAGCCCATCCAGCCCCTGCCCGAGAAACTCGAACTGGACGCCCGCAAGGTGGCGCTCGGCAGCAAGCTGTTCCACGACAAACGCCTCTCCAAGGACAACACCCTCTCCTGCGCCAGCTGCCATGATCTGGCCAAGGGCGGCACCGACCAGGCCCAGTACTCCACCGGCGTCGGCCAGAAGCTGGGCGGCATCAACAGTCCGACCGTCTTCAACTCGGCCTTCCAGTCCGTCATGTTCTGGGATGGCCGCGCCCCCACCCTCGAAGCCCAAGCCGACGGCCCCGTCAACAATCCCGGCGAGATGGCCTCCAACTGGCAGGAAACCATTCCCAAGCTCCAGCCGGACGCCGAGCTGACGGCCGCCTTCAACGCCGTCTATCCTCAGGGCTACAGCAAGGAAACCATCACCGAAGCGATCGCCATGTTTGAGCGCAGCCTGTTGACTCCCGCGCGCTTCGACCGCTTCCTCCGCGGCCAGGCCGACGCCATCACCGCCGACGAGCGCCACGGCTACGAGCTCTTCAAGCAGTATGGCTGCGCCTGTTGCCACGTCGGCAAGCTGCTCGGCGGCCAGTCCTATGAGCCGCTCGGCCGCACGGCCGACTATTTTGCCGACCGCGGCAAACCCACGCCCGCCGACGACGGCCGCTTCAGCGTCACCAAGAACGAAGGCGACCGCCACAAATTCAAGGTCCCCACGCTGCGCAACGTCGCCATCACCTTCCCGTACCTGCACGACGGCATGACCAGCGACCTCAAACAGGTCGTGCAACTCATGGGCAAGTATCAACTGGGCGAGAGCATCAGCGCGGCCGACAACGCGAGCATCGTCGCCTTCCTCCACACCCTGACCGGTGTCTACGACGGCAAGCCACTCGGCAAATAAAGGAGCGCCGCATGGACCCGCTGAATATTGAACTGTGCCCGGAGACGGGCATCTGCTCGATCATGAAAAAAGATGGCAGGAAAGTGGACCTGATGCCAGACGAGGTCCGTCAACTGCGCACCGCGCTGGCCAACCCGGACGCAGCGCGGAGTGTGATTGCGGAAGCCGACGCCGGTTTCGCCGCGGCGCTGGCGCCGGACGAACTCCAGCAACTGGCCGCACGGCTGAAGTAAGCCGCGTCTCAACGTGTTGACCGCTGACTCACTCCGCCGTGCGGCTACAGCTCCCTTTATTTCCTGTAGCCGCGTTCGTGAGAACGCGGCCTCTGGGGACTTTCGGCATCGCGCCTAAAGAAATCACGAGGGCGGGAACGGGCCCCTTTCTTTTCCTGACTGCCTGCTCTCCTCCTTCACCCTCTGCTTCGGATGGGGTTCGCGGGGCTGGAAGCCCCGCCCACAGCAGAAAAGATTTTGCGGACCGCTTGCCGGCAGGCTGTGCGGTTGTTCACGGGCAGCTGTAGCGGCGACCTGTGGCCGCCGGCGGCGGTCGCAGACCGCCGCTACAGCTGCACCCGACTCCACCACCTTCTCATCTGTGAAATCGGTGAATTCTGTGGATCACTTCTTCCACTACGCCGCCTCGGATGGGCTTGCAGGTCGTGGAGCTGTCGGTCAGTCAGTCTGGGATCGAGAGAGCGTTGCAACCCCATGGCGCTGAGAGATCCAAAGACCGGCACGCTTCCTGCTGGATTATTTTTGAACAAACGGACCGCGAGACGGTCCAACTTATTTAGGGACGCTGTGCGTAACCTATGGGTTTCCCCAACCCGACCTCCTTGACGCGCAGCGTCCCCCTTTTTTCGCATCGACGGGACGCGGCAGTAGAAAGTTACGCCGTCCGCTCTTGTGGGCGGGGCGACCAGCACCACGAAAGCAACACCAGCCCAGCACACGAAGGTGGCAGCCCACCGGCCTGAAATACGCACCCAAACCCCACCGCGCTCAGGCGGGAGCAGCTCGCAGGCGCTGCGCAATGTCGCGGGCCTTCAGGTAGATCTCGTCGATGTCCTGATGGGCAAAGTTGGCCTGGCGGCCGAGTTGGAAGATTTTGGGGTGCCGGGCAAAGAATTCCTCCGCCACGACCATGAGGTGGTCATAGGCCCGGTCATAGATGGGATAGGCATGGCTGAGGTCCATGACCTTGGTGTCGAGGATTTCCTCCGGGCGCAGCAGGTCGGCGCGCGCGAGGTCGCTGATGACGCGCTCGACGGAGAACTCGCGCGTGTCGGTCACTTCGCAGCAGAGGACGGTCTGGTCGTCGGCAAACCGCTTCGTGTTGAAGTTGGCGAACTCGGCGACGCGGTTGATGATGTAGTCGCGGTCGGCGAAATAAAACCAGTGGTTCACGCTGACCAGCTTGCGCTTGATGAGCAGGTAGACCAGCTTGGCCGGACGGAAATGCAGCGGCATGTCCAGCCCGAGCATCCGGGAAAAATCGGGCAGCGGCAGGGACGAGACGATCTTGGTGAAGACTTCCTTCTTCGTGTGCCCCTGGTGGTCGAACGTCGCCTCGTAGCGTCCGTCCGGCAGTTGCTGGAGGGCGGTCAGGCGGTGCTGCAGATGGACGTGCTTCCAGACCGGCTTGTGGAGCGCATCGACGATCGCGCCGTAGCCATGCTGGGCGGGATAATAGAATTCCTTGAAATAGAGCCGCGACTGCCGGCGGATCAGATCCTTCAGGCCGCCGACGCGGAGCTTGCGGCGGCCCCAGGTGGGCGAAATTTCCGTCGCCGGGATGCCGAACAGCTTTTCCGAGTAGGGCTTGAAAAACAGGCGGTTGAGCGACTTGCCGAACTGGTTCAGCGCGAGCGCCTCGAAGTTGTCTTCCTTGATCTGCTTGCGGAACAGATAATGGAAGACGAGTTGGGCGCTGATCGTGGGCTTGAACTTCAGCATCATCTCGACGGCGTTGACCGGGTCCTGGATCCAGTGGCCCTGGATGAAGATGCGGCTCTTGCGGCGCATCACCGCGAGCGGGACGAGCGCCTTGAATTCGCGCAGGACGTCCGGGTCGCTGGTGAAAAAACGGTGCGGCGCCAGGTCGCACGGGAAGCCGTGCCAGAGGTGGCTGCGCGCCAGGCCGCCGTACTGTTCGTCCTGGTCATACACGTCGAAACGCAGGCCGCTGTCGCGCAATAAATGCGCCACGCTCAAACCCGCCACCCCCGCCCCCATGATGCCAATGTGTTCCATCGGCAATGCGTCTAACAGATAACCGCCGGCCCGCGCAAGGAACAATTCACGAAAAACTAATAATTCGAAAAACAATATCAGCGGCGCGGGCTGGTGGCCGGCGGCAGTTCGCGCAGGCGGGCGCCGCGGAAAATCACGTCGCCGACGCCGGCGTAGAAGACGCGTGGCTCGACGATGTCCAGTTGCTTCACGCTCACCGGCAGGCTCACGACGCGGTCCACGTCGCCGGTCAGATAATGCCGGATCAGGCTCGTGCGTCCACGGTTGACGGAAACGTCCAGGGTGACGGCCAGTTGGTCGGGCGGTGCGTTGGAGATCAGCAGGTCGAAATCCACGACAAACGTTCCGGGGATCACCGTGTGAAAGACGCCGAAGGCGAGCGCCTCGGCCTTGTCGCGTCCGGCCTTGGCGACCTGCTGCGGCTCGTCGCCAGGGACGCCGCCCGGCACGCGCTGGCCGGTGCAGGCCGGATAATCCCGCATCGGCGGCGACAGGTAGGGCACCCGCGGCACGAAGGGTATGAGGCGGGGCACGCCCTGGTCTACGACCAGATGGAACGGCGTGCGGGGTCCGAACGCGCGGGCGAGGACATGGTCGCCTTCGCCCAGGCTGCGCGCGACCAGCGGCTGGCTTTCGAGGCCCTGCGGATTGTAGACGCACAGGCCGTGGCGCAAGTCTGAGTAAGGGTTTTCTTTTTCCGTCGCCAGCACCAGCGCGTTCGGCGGCGCGGAGCGGAGGCATGCGAGGATGTTGCCGATGGGGGTGTTGAAGGCGCTCAGGCTCTTCCCTTGGGCCACCATAAAGCGCAGATCCAGAGCACCCAGCCCCGCCACCAGCGCCACGACCAGCAGCAGGGCCACCTTGCGCCCGCGCAGCCAGTCGATGAGGCGCCCAGCGCCCAGCGCCGCGGCCAGCAGGAGAAACGGCAGCGTTTCAAGATAGTAGCCCGGCCCGGTTTCCTGCGGGCCGGCATAGAAGTAAGCGACATAGCCGCCCCAAACCAGCAGCGGACCGGCGAGCAACAGCGGCGTCCAGGGCGTACGCCAGCCCCAGAGCGCGAGGGCGAAGACCACGAGGAGGGAGCCGGCAAAGCCGAGACACCACACGTTCAACAACTGCAGGTTGCCCCACAGAAAGCCGAGTCCGCGGACGGGCGTATGCATGCCGGACGCGCCGCTCAGGTGCTTGAGACCAAAGCCCGGCCCCTCGCTGGGATCATAGAGCAGGTAGGTCATCAGATGCATATCGCCGGTCGAGAGCTTGTTGTAGAGCAGGATGGCGGCGATGCCCGCGCACGCGGTCGCAGCGAACAACGTGGTGCCCAGCCAGACGGACTTGTCGCGGCGCTGCTGCCACAGGCGGAGCAGCGCGTAGAGGCCGAACGGGATCGCGAGCCACAGCGCGGTATAGGTCCGGTTGAGAAAGAGCCAGCTCCAGCCGCAGCCGGCGAGCGCGGCGAAGCGCGGGGCGTCCGTCAGCTGCCAGCGGAGGAAACCGTAGAGCAGCAGCAGCGCCGCCAGCAATCCGCTGGTGTGGCCCAGCAGGGTGCCGTGGGTGAACAGGAAGAAGGGCGAGCAGAGCAGCAGCAGCGCCGCCAGCCAGGCCTCGCGCCGGCCGAACAGCGCACCGGTGCGCGCCATCACGCCGACCGAGAGCGCCGCCGCCAGCGCAATCATCAGGTGCGGCTGGTGGAAGAGACAACCGGGCAGGAGCCAGAGCGGGTGCCCGGGAGGATACCGCGCCAGCCAGCCGGCTCGCGGATCCTGAATGATCATCTCGTGGTAGAAAAGACTCGGCAGCGGCGGAAACGGCCGGGCAATCACGCCGGCAATGAAGTTGTAGGCCTGAAAGACATAGCTGTTCTCGTCGGTCGTGATCGGTGCGCAGTGGAAGACGTGGCGATAGAGCCACCACGCCGCCGCAAAGGCGAGCAGCGGCAGCGCGCCATAGAGCAGCCAGGCGTTCCCGCGCGAAAGGGACGGAGTCGGGGGCGAAGATGTCATGCGTTCTTCTACGGGGAAACAGCGCGCCGAGTCCAGCGAAATGCGGACGTGCGGCCGGCCCGCGGCGGCGCGGTCAGGTCTTCAGGAGCAGCTCGACCTGCAGGCCGGAAGGCTCGCGGTTGGACGCGCTGACGCTGCCCTGGCAGGCCTCGACGCAGGTTTTGACGATGGCGAGGCCGAGCCCGATGCCGCCGGTATCGCGGCTGCGCGAGGCTTCGAGGCGGTAGAACGGATCGAAGATCTTGTGCAGCGCCCCCGGCCGGCACACCGGGGCCGGCATCGCTGACGCGCACCGCGACGCCTTGCCCCCCCGCTTCCGCCGAGATGACCACCGGGCCGGCATCGCCGGCATAGCGCAAGGCGTTCCGCACCAGGTTGGCCAGCGCGCGGGCCAACAGGTCCGGCTCGGCCAGTGCCGTCAGGTCGTCGGCGATCTGCACCCGGACCTGGTCGCCATCGCCGGCCTCGCGCTGGGCGACGCGGCGGGCGAGCTCGGCCAGCGGCACGCGCTGGAGCTGGACGGCCTTCTCGCGCAGGCTGGCCTTGGAGAACGAGAGCAGTTCGTTGACGAGGTTGGACATCTCCTGCACCTCCTCGCGCACGTCCCGCACGTAGTCCTGCTGCGCGGACTCGGCGCGCTGCTCCAGGATGCCGATGGCGATCTGCATCCGCGCGAGCGGCGAGCAGAGTTCGTGGGCCACATCGCCGAGAAACCGTTTCTGGCCCGCGACAAAACCGTCCAGCCGCGCCGCCATGCTGTTGATTTCCGCGCCCAGCCGGCCGAGCTCGTCGCGCCGGCGCTCGCTCACGCGGACCTCGAAATGGCCCTCGGCGATCTGCCCCGTGGCCGCGGTGAGCTGCTTGATCGAGCGCGTGATGCCGCGGATCAGCGGCAACCAGAACAGGACCGAGAACAAAACCGCGCCGAAGCCGACCAGCAGCCACGGCTTGAAATCGATGAACAGCCCGCCTCCGCTCAAGGTCGGCGAGAACATCAGCAACAGCTGCTGCTGCGCCTCGGGATGATTGCGATCGAACATCGGCAGGCGGATGCCGACCCAGTAGCCGGCCGGCGCCGCGGTGCGCACCATGAACTTCGGCCGGTTGTGGCGCGGGCCATCGGGCGTCGGGGGCGGTTGCAGCGCGTTGCCGTCCGCGCGCATCGGCGGCCGCTGCAGCGGGGCCGCGCCCGGGCGCGGGGCCGGCGGCTGCGCCCCACCCCCGTCGCGCAGCGCGGGCTCGTTGTCGCGGCGCGGACGCTGGGCACGCTCGCGGACATCGAGGGGCGGACGCATGGGCGGCGGGCCAAAGCTGCTCAGGCGCGCGCGCACTTCGGGCGGCAGCGGCAACGCGGCGCCGGCCAGCAGTCCGCCATCCGGCCGGACCAGCACGAGCTGCAGCCCGTAACTCTGCCCGAAGTATTGCAAGACCTCGGCGCGCTCCTCCGGGGCCGCCGCCTGCAGCTCGTCGGAGATGATGCTGCTCAGCGCCTCGACGCGCTCGCCGGCCTGGCCCGTGAGCAGCGTGTCGAGGCCCATGTGGAACTGGCCGCGGAAAAACAGATAAAACGCCGCGCCCAGCAGCAGCAGGTTCAGGAAGAACCAAAGCAGGATTTTCGCAGAGAGCGGGAAACGCCAGTTCATGCGGGCTCCGCCCCGGGATCGATGAGCATGTAGCCGGCGGAGCGGATGGTGCGGATGAAACGAGGCTCCTTGGGATCGTCGCCCAGCTTTTTGCGCAGCGCGGAAATGTGGACGTCGATCGAGCGGTCGAAGACATCGTAGCTGCGCTCGCGGATCTCTTCCAGCAGCTGGTCGCGCGACTTCACACGCCCAGCGGCCCGCGCCAGGCTCGCGAGCATGTCGAACTCGACCGGCGTCAGCGCCAGCGCGGCATCGCCGTGCACCGCCGTGCGGGTGCCGAGGTTGACGCGCAGCTGGCCCACCACGATCTCGTCCGGCGCCGGCGCGCCGGGCCGCGGCGCGCGTGTGGTGCGGCGCGTCACGGCGCGCAGCCGCGCCAGCAGTTCGCGCGGTGAAAAAGTTTTCGGCAGATAGTCGTCCGCGCCGATCTCCAGCCCGACGATGCGGTCGGCCTCCTCGCCGCGCGCCGTCAGCATCAGCACGGGCACGTCGCAGGTATGCCGGATCTGCTTGAGCACCTCGAAGCCGTCGAGGCCCGGCAGCATCACGTCGAGGATCACCGCGTGCCACGGCTGCGCCGCCGCCTGGGCGACGCCGTCGGGACCGGTATGGACGGCGGTGACCGCGTAGCCCATCGGGCCGAGGTAGTCGCGGAGCAACCGGCAGAGCTTGCGGTCATCATCGATCAGCAGCACGCGCGCCGCCGCGCCGGCCTCAGGTTTTGTTTCGGATTTTGTCATGTTCTGACCCGCGCGAAAGCTTAACCACCCACCCGCTGAAATGCCGCAACTTTTACACTTCCTTTACAAATATCCGCTTGCAGCGACATCAAACCTTAACGCGACCGGCGCATCTTACGCACGTGAACGCGATGGCACAACAACCTAACCACAGGAGCCAGACCATGAAGAAAGCAATGACCGTGGCAGTGATCGTGATGGCCACGCTGGCCGTCAACGCCCAGCAGACCGGCGGCAAGGGCGGCAACAGCAGCGGCGGCGGGCAAGGCGCCGGCGGTCCCGGCGGACAAAGCGGCCAGCAGCATCAACGCCCCAGCCCGGAAAAAATGACGGAGCAGTTGATGACCAAATTCGACGCGAACAAGGACGGCAAGCTCGAGCAGGGCGAACTGACGCAGGCGCTGGAAGCGTTGCGCGCTCACCGTCCCCCGCAAGGCGGCGGTCAGGGGCAGGGCGGCGGCGCGAACGCGGGCGGCCAACAGCATCACGGTCTCGCGGGTGGCGGCCAAGGCCAGCAGGGGGCGGGTCAGGGCGGCGCCAAGGCCGAGCGTCCCACGCCGCCTCCGGCCAGCGAAGTCGCGGCGAAGATGATTGAGAAATTCGCGGCCGACAAAAAGGGCCTGACGCAATCCGAATTCGCCACAGCTCTCGCCGATCGCCATAATCATCGCCCGCAGCACGGCGGCCCCGGTGGCCAACAGGGCGGCGGCGCGCAGGGCGGTCAGGCAGGACAGTAAGCGGAACAGCAGGCCGGAGACGGCAGAGCGACTTGGATGAAAAGGACAATCACATGAAGAGAATAATCGCAACCGCGGCGCTGGCGCTCGGACTCGCCGGGCTCCAGGCACCCGCCCAGCAGGGCGGCGACCAGCCCCCGCCGCCCCCACCCCAGGGTGGGCCGCAAATCGGCAACAGCGGCGACAACCAGCAGGGCCACCCGCCGCCGTTCATGCACCGCCGGCCGCGCGGGACCAACGACAGCAACCGCGCACAAGGCGACCGGCCGCCTCCTCCGCAAGGCGGACAGAATGATCAAGGCGGACAGATGCAGGGCCCGCCGCCAGGTGGCCAAGGCGGCGATCAGCAAGGTCCGCCTCCGGGCATGCGGCACCGTCCGCAAGGCTCCAATGCTGTCGGTCGCACACAGGGCGACCGGCCGCCACGCGGTCAGAACGATCAGGGTGGCCAGGTTCAAGGTCCCCCGCCAGGCGGTCAAGGTGGCGACCGCCAAGGTCCGCCGCCACGGATGCGCCGCGGCGGGCAGGGCCAGCACAAAGGTGGTGGCGACCAACAAGGCGCTGGCGGCAAGGTGCAGGGCCCGCCGCCGGGTGGCCAGGGCGGCGAGCGCCAAGGCCCTCCGCCGGGCATGCGGCACCGGCCGCAAGGCTCCAACGATGTCGGCCGCGCACAGGGCGAGCGTCCGCCGCGCGGCCCCGGTGCGCAAGGCGGTCAAGTTCAAGGTCCGCCGCCAGGTGGCCAAGGTGGCGATCATCAAGGTCCGCCGCCGTTCATGCGCCGCCGGCATCAGGGCACCAACGACAGCGGCCATGCCCAGGGCGACCGGCCCCCGCCACTGCGCGGACAAGGCCCACAAGGCGGTCAATCGCAGGATCTCCAGCCAGGCGGCCAAGGTGGCGATCATCAAGGTCCGCCGCCGTTCATGCGCCGCCGGCATCAAGGCACCAACGACAGCGGCCATGCCCAGGGCGATCAGCCCCGGCCGCCGCGCGAACAAGGCGCACAAGGTGTCCAATAAGCGGGACAGCGCTTGACGCGACAGTCCGACAGACGAAGTTCAACCCCTAAAGATCAAACGGTGAAAGGAACAGCACCATGAAGAAACTCATCGCAACAGCCGCGCTGACACTGGGTCTGGCGGCCTTCAACACGACGGCACAACAGGACGGCGGAGGACAACCGCCCCCACCCCAGCAGGGCGGCCCGCAAAACGGCGAGGGCCACAGCCCTCAGGGGCAGCAGCGGCCCGGCGAGCAGGGTCGCGCAGGCGAGGATCGCGCCCCGCGTACAGGCCAAGGCGGTGGCGTGGCGCGCGGCTTCCGGATGCTGCCCCCCTTCGTCCTGGAGCAACTGCACCTGACGGCAGACCAGCAGAAACAGCTGACGGACCTGGAGACCGAGGCGAAAGCGAAGCTCGAGAAGATCCTGAGCCCTGAACAAATGCAGCAGTTGAAGCAGATGCGGCCCCCCATGCGCCAAGGCGGACAGGGTGGCCCCCAGCAGAATCAGGGCGGCAATTTCCGGGGTCCGCCGCAGGGTGAGCAGGGCGGCGATTTTCAAGGTCAGCCGCAGGGTGGCATGCATCGTCGCGGTCCGAACCAGGACGGCCAGCCGGGGCAGAACGACCAGTTCCGGGGCCCGCCGCCGCAAGGCGGACAGCAGGGCGACCAGCCAGGTCAGCCCCCGCGGATGCGGCGTGGTGGCCAGGACCAAGGCCCCAACAACCAGCAGGGCCCCGGTGGCGATTTCCAGGGGCCGCCGCCGCAGGGACCGAACGGTGAGCGCCCGCCGTTGCCGCCGGGCAGGCAGGGCGACCAGGGCGCGAACAACCAGCGTCCGCCGATGGAAGACCAAGGCGGCAATCAGCCCCCGCCGCCGCCCCCGCAGCAATAACAGCAGCAGCAACGCTGATAACCGGCGGGTTTGTGTTCCATGAGCGCAACCCGCCGGTTTAAAACGTTTCTTTATTCTTATAGCGCATGTGCTCCCACGACAACGTGATGTCGGATGCGCATTTCGCGGAAGCGACCTCCGGTCACTTACCGAATGCGGCCGGAGTCCGCATCTACAGGCTGGCCGAATTCGCCACCTTATTTCAGGCAGCGCTCTACCATTTGGTGTTCTTTTGATGATGAACGTTCCAAGGATCGGAACTTTTTTCCGTTGTAGCCGGGGTCGGCGACCCCGGCCACACTCGATGCGGCAATGCGGAAAGGAAAATATGATGAATAAACTTTTCTCGACCTCTCTAGCCGTGCTCGCTTTGTCAGCACTCACCGCCAGCGCCGGCGACTGGACGCGCTTCCGCGGCCCCAACGGGAGCGGCATCGCTACGGAGGCGAACGTGCCCACCGTTTGGAGTGACTCGAAGAACCTGCAATGGAAAACCGCCCTCCCCGGCCGCGGCTCCTCCAGCCCGATCGTCTGCGGCGAGCGCGTGTTTGTGACGAGCTACAGCGGCTATGGCGACGGCCGCGCGGACGGCAGTCCGGACAAACTCCAGCGGCACCTGCTCTGCCTGGAACGCCAGACCGGCAAAATCCTTTGGGACAAGGCCGTGGTGGCCGAGTTGCCGGAAGATCCCTACCAGGGCTTCATCACCGAGCACGGCTACGCCAGCAGCACTCCGGTCACGGACGGCGAACGCGTGTATGTCTTCTTCGGCAAGACCGGTGTGCTCGCCTTCGATGTTACGGGCAAGCTGCTGTGGCAGGTCAACGTCGGCAAGCAGTCGAGCAACCGGCGCTGGGGCTCGGGCGCGAGCCCGTTGCTCTACAAGAACATGGTCATCGTGAACGCCGCCGAGGAAAGCCGCTCCCTCCGCGCGCTCGACACATTGACGGGCAAGGAACTCTGGAAAGCCGGAGCGGAGAGCATGGAGCTCTGCTTCAGCACGCCGGCGCTGGTGGAGTGCGCGGGCCGGACCGACCTCGTCGTCGCGGTGCCGGGCGAACTGTGGGGCTTCAATCCTGACACGGGCAAGCTGCGCTGGTTTGCTCAGACGGGCATCCGCGGCAACGTCTCGCCCAGCGTGGTGGCGGGCGACGGCGTGCTGTTCGTCACCGGCGGTTTCCCGCAATCCGGCACGGTCGCCGTGCGCGCCGGCGGTCAGGGCGACGTGACCAAAACCCACGTGCTATGGTCCATCGAGGCGGCCTCCTACGTCCCCTCGCCCATCGTCCAGGGCGACCATCTCTATTTCGTCAGCGACAAGGGCGTGACCATGTGCCTGGAGGCCAAGACCGGCAAGCTCGTCAGCAAGGAGCCGCTGCCCGGCATCACCAGCACCGGCCGCGGCGGCAAACCGGTGTACGCCTCTCCCGTCCTCGCCGGGAAGCAGCTCTACGCCGTGACGCGGCGCAAAGGCGCATTCGTGCTCAACGCCGCCCCGCAGATGACCGTCGTGGCGCAAAACAGTTTCGCCGGCGACGACAGCGACTTCAACGCCACGCCCGCCGTCAGCGGCAACCAGCTGTTCCTGCGCTCGAACAAGTTCATCTACTGCCTCCGCGAAGGCGGCGGCCCATGAACCGGCGCGGCTATCTCCGAGCGGCCCTGCTGCTGACGCTCGCCCTGGCCAGACCGGTGTGGGCCGACGGCCCGGCCCGCGACTACGTGATATTTTCCATCAATGTCCAGGACTTCGCCCACCCCGCACTCAGCGCGGCGACGCTCCGCAAACTTGTTTCCATCCACGAACGACACCGCGTGCCGGTGGATTTCTACCTGACCACGACGATGGCCGATGTATGCCCTCCGGACCTGATCGCGCAGATCAAAACATCCCGCTATGTGTCCGTCTCCTATCACGTCCGCCCGCCGGCGCCGTATTATCTGAACTACGACTGGCTCGGGCTGCGGGACATGACCGCGGAACAACTGCGCGCCACCATCCTGCGCTACGAAACGCACGGCCTCGACCTGGCCACCGGACAGACCACGCCAACGCATGGCGGATACGGGAAGCTCAAGGAGTTGCTCGGCTACGCGCCCGTCGTCGTCGCTCCGCAGTCCGGAATGGAAGCAGGCCGGACGGTCGCGGCCGTGTTTCGCGAACTCGGCGCACGGATGTTCGCGCTGCACGGGCGCGCGATCAACCTCGGCGACCAGCAGGACGGTGTCTGGCTGCGGCCCGAGCACACCGACTTGAAACTCTTCGAGCATCCCGGCGGCGACGCCGGCCAGCTCATCGCCGCCGCGTTCGCAGCCGCGCATCGCAACCCGGCCGCGCGCGCCCCGTATTTCGTCGGCGTGAAGATGCACGACAACGATTTCTTCGCCACAGCCTCCGCGTGGGTGACCACCTATGTGCGCGGCCGTCGCAGTCCGCCGTGGACCCTGACCAACCCGGCGCCTTTGCTTTCCGAACCGAAAAGCGCCGCGCTGTGGTCCCTCTACGAAGCCGCCGTGGCCCACGCCGCACGGCAGCGTGACCAGCTCACGGCCCTCAACGCCCCCGGCGTCCTGGCGCTGCTCGGCGAAAAACCAGAGGCGGTACAGCTCGCGTCAGGGGCGGCGCCAGCGCAAACGACAGCCAAGGCGCCGTGGCTCTACGTCGCCGGCACCCTGCATATCGAGACGCGCCGCCAAAGCTGGCCCGATCCTGACGCGCTGCTCGCCTTCTGCCAACGCGCCACCAAGACCGGCATGCGCTGGTCCATCGGCGCCGACATCGGCTGGCTCGAGGGCGAGCCGCGCGCCGGCGAACTCATCCGCGCCACCGAGGCGCTCGGCGTGCAGTGGGACGTGCATGCCCACGCCCTGGCTGACCGCGCCAACTGCGCCGCCGCCATCCAACGCCTCGGCGGCCATCCGACCGCCGTCGCTTCCGGCCTGCTCGTGCGCGAGTTGGACAGTTTGCGTGCGCCCATCCGGGGCCGCAACGGCGCGACGTTTCAGGCGCAAGTGGTCTGGGGCTTCGCGTTCCAGCCGGGACACGGACAAGGCGCCGACGATCTCGCCGTCGGCCTCTGGCGGCCCAAGAGCGCCACCGAGCACGCCGTGCACGACCCGCGCGGCTCGCTCATCGCCTTCGGCAGCGCTTACAACACCTTGGCCTGGCTGGAGCAATTTGCCCGGGAAAAACCGGCGAGCGTGCGCGACGCGAAGGTGGTGGGTGCGTCGGTAATGCTCGTGCCGCGCACCCTGCGCATCGTCAACACCGATGACGGCATCGAGGCCATCGAAACCTGGGCCGCCCGGTTCGGCGCGCGGCCGCAAGTGCGGTGGGCGACCATCGCCGAGACCGCCCAAGCCTGGCTCGCTCAGGGAGGCCTGCCCTCACGGATAAAATTGTGAACTTCAACATACGCACCTTCGCCATGATGCTGGCCGCTGCGACCGTCAACGCCGCGCCGACCTACACCATTGTCGGCACCGGCCAGACGAAATGCTACGACAACCGCAGCGCGATTGCGCCGCCGAAACCGGGCCAGCCCTTCCATGGACAGGACGCGCAGTGCCGGAGTGTGCCGCCTTCCTACAAGCTCGCAACGGATGGCCTGACCGTGCTCGACAACAACACCGGGCTGTTCTGGCAGCGCAGCCCGGACCTCAACGGCGACGGCGCGCTCGACCGCAGCGACAAGCTGTCGTTGAAGCAGGCCGAGGCCTTACCCGCCAAGTTGAACGCCGGCAGGTTCGGCGGGTTCAACGACTGGCGGCTGCCCTCGATCAAGGAACTGTATTCGCTGATCGTGTTCAGCGGTGTCGATTCCGGACCCGGCGCGGACCTCTCCCGCATGACGCCGTTCATCGACAGGAAATATTTCAAGTTCGCCTACGGCGACACCAGCCAAGGCGAGCGCGTCATTGACTCGCAGTACGCATCGGGCACCAGGTTTGTCGGCCAATCGTTTCAAGGGTTCGGCAAGCTGTTCGGCGTCAACTTCGCCGACGGCCGGATCAAGGGCTACGATTTGCTGATGCCCGGCGGCGGCATGGAGAAAACCTTTTTCGTGCAATGTGTCCGCGGGAACCTGCACTACGGCAAAAACGCCTTCCGTGACAACAGCGACGGCACCATCACCGACCGCGCGACCGGCCTGATGTGGACACAGGCCGACAGCGGCAAAGGCATGCACTGGGAAGCCGCGCTCGCCTGGGTGCAGGCCAAAAATGTTGAAAGATACCTGGGCCACAACGATTGGCGCCTGCCGCATGCCAAGGAACTGCATAGCATCGTGGACTACACCCGCTCCCCCGACACCACCGGCTCACCCGCCATCGATCCGCTGTTCCGCTGCACCACGATCACCAATGAAAACAACCAGACCGACTTACCCTACTACTGGACCGGTACGACACACGCCTCGCTGATGGGCGGGGGCAATGCGGTGTATCTCGCGTTCGGTCGCGCCGCCGGCTGGCCGACCGGGATGCCGGGCGGCCGCGGCGGCCCCGGACGCAATGGGCCCGGGCGCGGCGGCCCGCCACCGGGCGGGCCGGGCTTCAACGGTCCCCCGGGCGGACCTGGTTTTGCAGGGCCATCGGGCATGGGCCAGCAAAATTCCGGCAACGTCACCTACCACTACTGCGATGTGCACGGCGCGGGCGCGCAGCGCAGCGACCCGAAGATGGGCGATCCCGCCCAATTTCCGCACGGCCACGGCCCGCAGGGCGATGTCATCCGTATCTTCAACTTCGTCCGTTGCGTCCGCACCGTTTCGCCCTAAAACCAAGACTCCATCAACACGTAGTGCCAGGCAGACTCACGACTCCTCTGCTGCAGCGGCGGCCTGTGGCCGCCGAGGTCAGCTTGGCTTGCTGTAGCCGCGTTTGCCAAAGCGCGGCCCGCACGCAAGAGCACAGCGTGTGCGCGTGACATCGACGCATGGTGACGAATGCGGCTGCCGACGGGCGCCTGCTCTGCGTAGCCGCGTTCGTGAGAACGCGGTCTCCGTAACCCTGCGGAGCAATGCCTGCTCTTCACGCCTCCCTGCTGGTCTCGTCCCTTTCCCTAAGCCTTGGAAGCTTTCAGGCGGCGGCGGAGGGCAAGGTTACACAGAAGGTGGTGAGATCGGCGGTACTGCTTTCGAGCGTGAGTTCGCCGTGGTGGGCGCGGATGATCTCGCGGGCTAGGCTCAAGCCCAAGCCGACGCCTTCCACATTGCCGCTGCGTGCGGGATCGGTGCGATGGAAGCGCTCGAAGATCCGTTCGCGGTCGGTATCCGGAATCTGCGGACCTGTGTTAGCAACGCGGATGCAAACGTTGTCACCGTTACGGGTGAGCGAGAAATGGACCGCCCCACCCTCACGGTTATATTTGATCGCGTTGCTGGCCAGATTTTGCAGGGCCTGCTCCAGCAATTCGGCATCGGCGTTTACCTTGATGTTCGCTGCAATCTCCTGCTCGATGGTCAGCGAACTGGCCAGCGCCTGGCTGTCCTCCACCACATTGGCGAGCATGGCGCTCAGGTCGGCCGGTTCCAGTTTGAGATGCAGCCGCCCGGCATCGGCCAACGAGAGCAGCAGCAGCTTTTGCACGATCGATTTCAGCCGGTGGATTTCCTCCAGCAGGCTGCCATAGACCTGCTGCGGAGGCAGCTCGGCGATGGGCGTTTGCAGTGCCTGTTCCAATTCGGCTTGCAAGCGTGCCAGCGGCGTCTTGAGTTCGTGAGAGGCGTCGGCGCTAAACCGCGTCGCCTGCTGGAAACTGGTCTCCAGCCGGTTTAGCATCGCATTAAATACGGTGATAAGCCGGTTGAACTCCTGGTCGCGCGCCATCGCCGGGATGCGTTGATCGAGTCCCTGTGCGGTGACGCGTTCCGCCATCTGCGTCAGCGCGGTGACGGGCCGCAGTGCGCGCGCTGCGAGAAACCACGCACCGAGTCCCACCAGCAGCAGCGCGAACGGCAGGGCGAGCAGATAGGTCCGCCGTAACTGCGCCATACCGGCGTTGAATTCATTGATGTCCGCCCCGAGAATGATCGTCATGTAGGGATTGCCCATCACCCCGATCCGCCAGGTCTTCGCGCCCTCCTGCTGGGTATAAAACTGCGGCGTCTTTCGAGGCAACGCGGGATTGCGCGGAGAGATTTCCTCGCCGCGGCGCGGCGGTGTCGGCAACGGCTCACCGGCCTTGGGGCCGTTCGACGTCTCGTAGGCGGTGAGCGGTGGAAATTCCTCCGCCTTGATCCCGGCCGGCCAGTTGGGCGACTGGTGGATCACCCGGTCCCCATCCTTCACCCACAGGATAAACGCAGACGCGGTGTTGGTGCTGGCGACCAGCTTCAACGCATTTTCGAAGCGAACCCAGTGATCACCGCCTTGCACCCGTTCGAGATGTGGTGCGACCAGCGTGTGGATTTCGCGGTCAAAGCGCGCGAGTTCCATCCGGTAGGTGAGCTGCCACAGCAGCACGCCCGAGCCCACCAGCAACAGACCCGTGAGCAAACCCGCCAACAAGGCAATTTTCAGCCGGAAGGAGTTCGGGCTCACGGTTGCTCCTCCACCTCGGAAATCCGGTAGCCCACCCCGCGGACGGTTTCAATGATGGGCTTCTCTGGGTCGCTGCTCAACTTCTTGCGCAGGCGCTGCACATAGACATCCACGAGGTTCGTCCCGGGATCAAAGTGATAGTTCCACACATGCTCGCAAATCTGGGTGCGACTGAACGTCCGGCCCGGTGCGCGCAGCAGATAGGTCAGCAACGCGAACTCCCGCGCCGTCAGTTCCACCGCTTCGCTGCCGCGTTTGACCGCGCGCGTCATCAGATCCACCGTTACATCCCCGTGCTGGATCACGGTGAGCTGCTGCCCCGAGGAGCGGCGCATGAGCGCATGCAGCCGCGCCACGAGTTCCTCGATATAGAACGGCTTGGTGAGGTAGTCGTCCGCGCCCAGGTTAAGCCCGTCGAGGCGCTCGTTGAGCGAGCTGCGGGCGGTCAGCAGGATCACCGGCACCGTCGCGTGCTTCTCCCTCAGGTTGCGCAGGATGCTCAGGCCATCGCGGCCCGGCAGCATGATGTCGAGGACGATCGCATCGTAGGTGCGCGTCGTGGCGAGCGTATAGCCCTTGTCGCCATGGTCGCAGAAATCCACGACGAAGCCCTGCGCCTCCAGCCCCTTGCGCAGGAATCCGCCGAGTTTCTTGTCGTCTTCCACGACGAGGATTTTCATGGCACGAAGCTACCGCCGCCCGCCGCCCCAAGTCGAAACAAATATGATGAATATTTTGTAATGAAAGCCGCCCTTTTCCTTTAACCCAGCGGGTGTTTACTGGGCCCCGACGAAAGGGACACATCATGAAACTTAAACGGACGCTGTTGCTGGGCGCGCTGCTTGCCACGACGGCTTGCGCCTACGAGTCGTTCCAAGGCCCGACGGAAGTGCTGTATTGGGACAACACGAAGGCCGCCGACGGCTACACGTTCTTCGGCGTCGGCGGGCACTCCTACCTGGTGGATATGCAGGGGCGCGTGGTGCACACGTGGAACGTGGGCAACAATCCGCACCTGCTCGACGATGGCAGCGTGCTCGATGCGACCCAGAGCCCGGGCAACAGCGATTTCACCGGCTTCGTGAAACAGAATTGGGCCGGCAGCAACGTTTGGTCCTATCTGGAAACGCGGCCGAATTACATCGCCCACCACGATTTCGTGCAAATCTTCAACCCCAAGCTCAACACGAACACGATCCTGTATATCGCCCGGAAGGCGACGACCTACGATCAGTGCATCGCCGCCGGCTGCAGCACGAACGCGGCCTACACCAACAACTACAACCGCGCCGAGATCGACGCGCTCGTCGAGGTGAACCTGTCCGGCACCATCGTCTGGGAGTGGAGCTTCTACGATCACCTGATCCAGGACTTCGACGCGAGCAAGTCCAACTATGTGGGAGCGGGCCTGACCATCTCGAATTATCCGGGCCGGCTGAATGCGAACATCCCCGGCCTGCCGATACAGAGCGACTGGCTGCACTGCAACGGGATTGATTACAACCAGGCCCTGGACCAGATCGCCATCAGCTCGGTCCGGGGCGAGTTCTACGTCATCGACCACGGCGGCACGTTTGTCAGCAACAATCCGTCGGCGAGCATCGCGCTGGCCGCGGGTTCTGCGGGGAATTTTCTCTACCGCTTCGGCGATCCCGGCCGCTACAACCAAGGCGCCATTCCCGCCATCCTGACCAACTGGACCGAGTCCACCACCGGCCACAAACAAATCGGCGGCAACCACCATGTGAGCTGGATTCCGGCGGGGTTTCCGCGCGCGGGGAACCTGCTGATCTTCAACAACGCGCAGAACCTGTTCGAGCACACCCAGCAGTCCTACGCGATGGAGATCAATCCCTATCTCAATGCCAGCAGCAACAGTGTTGGCAACTACGTGAATCCGCCGGATGCCGGCTACTACACCTGGTCACCCGGCAACAACACCGACAAAGCGCCGCGGCTGCTGTCCAATCAGTTCGTCTGGTTTTGGCATTCGAAGGCGAGCCACGGGATGTTCAACCACATCGGCGGCGGCGTTCAACGACTCGTCAATGGCAACACGCTGATCTGCTCCGACCAGGAGGGGCACCTCATCGAGGTCACGAACGCGGGCGAGGCGGTGTGGGAATACATCAACCCGGTGTCCATCGACGGCATCCAAAAATTCAAGCGCGACAACTGGCCGATGCAAAACGGCCTGTTCCGCGCTTACCGCTACACCGCCAGCGACCCGGCGTTAGCAGGACGCACGCTCACGCCGGGCGCCACCATCACCGGGCGAACCCCGAACTATGCCACCCCGTAACCAGCGAGAATTTCCATGAAAATAATGAAACCATTCTTGGGATTGGCGTTGCTCCTGACGGGTGGCGCCAGCACTCAGGCCTATGAGCGGCTGCAAGGCCCGACGCAGGTCATCTATTGGGACCGGTCCAAGACGGCCGATGGCTACACGCTGTTTGGCGCGCAGGGCACCAGCTACCTGATCAACATGGAAGGCGGCGTGGTCAAGTCGTGGCCGGTGGGCGTCAATCCGAAGCTGCTGGACAACGGCAATCTGCTCGATGCCGCGAGCGGCACAATCAACAGTTTCCAAGGCTTGGAAGAACTGGACTGGAACGGTTCCAACGTTTGGAATTATGTGGAGTCGCGCACGAATTATTTCCCACACCACGACTTCCTGCGAATCTACAACCCCAAGCTGGGCGCCTACACGACACTTTACATCGCCAACAAGGCCATCAGCTATGACCAGTGCATCGCCGCTGGCTGCAATCCAGCGAGCGCGCCCTATACCAACGTCACGGTAGACGCGATTGTGGAAGTAAATGCCGCGGGCACGGTTGTCTGGGAGTGGTGTTTCTTCGACCACGGCTGCCAGAACTTTGATACAGGCAAAACCAACTATGTATCTTCCATCTCCAATGCCGCCGGCCGCATCAATTTTAACCTGCCGGGCCGACCGCTTTCAAACGACTGGCTGCGCTGTACTTCGCTCGACTACAACACGAATCTCGATCAGATCGTCATCTCGGCCGAAGGCGGCGAGTTCTATGTGATTGATCATGGCAGGACGTTCAGCAACGGCAACCCCACGGCCAGCATCGCGCTCGCAGCCAGCACGAATGGCGATTTCATCTACCGCTTTGGCGACCCAGCGCGCCATGGCGCGGGCACCACGCCTTCGATCGGGCAGAACTGGACGACCTCCACCACCGGACAGAAACAGCTTGGCGGCGTCGGCCAAGCGGCATGGATTCCCGCAGGACTGCCGGGGGCGGGGCGTTTCCTGGTCTTCAACAACGGCCAGGATTTGTTCGAGACCACACCCCAGTCCTACATCTTCGAGGTCAATGGCTACATCAACTCCAGCAGCAATGACACAGGTACGTATGTGAGTCCGCCAAGCGCCGGCTACTACACCTTGCCAGCACCCGGCCACGACACCGATCACCGTGCGAAAAGCATTTCCCGCCAGGTCGTCTCGATTTTCCAATCGATGGCGAACCAGGCGTTCTTCAGTCATGTGGGTGGTAGCGCGCAGCGTTTGGCCAACGGGAACCTGCTCGTTTGCTCCGCCGCGGAAGGACACCTCTTTGAGGTGACCTCCAGTGGCGAGGCTGTCTGGGAATATATCAATCCGGTAACCATCGACGGCATCAAAGCAACCAAGAGTGACAGCTGGCCCCTCTATAATGCTGTTTATCGCGCCACCCGTTACACCGCCGCCTCACCGGCTCTGTCCGGTCGCATTTTAACGGCTGGAAACACCATAGCGGGCGGTAATCCGTCCTATATCGGCGCGCCGCTCATCAGCGGCATGACGCAAACGCCGTTGTCGCCCTACGCCACCAACACGGTGGCCATCAGTGCCGCGATCACCAACAACCAGGGCGTCGCCTCCGCCACCCTCGCCTATATGGTTGGCGCAAGCACGACCTCGCTGGCCATGACGCATGGGGGTGCGCTCTACAGTGCCACGATTCCGGCTTATGCGGCTGGCACCCAGGTGCGCTATTTCATCACCGCCGCGGACGATTATGGAAACACGGCCACAAACACCGTGCAATCCTACACGGTGCAAAGTCTTGTGAGCGGTGCGCCCACCATCAGCAATATCGCCGTGACCGGCTCCAGCGGCACTGCGGCCTGGATCACGGCGCGCGTCAGCGACGATGTGGGTGTGGCTTCCGTCCAACTCACCTACGCCACCGGCGTCTCGGTGCTCACAACGAATACCGTATTCTCGGAGACCATGGCGACCACCAACACCAATCCGTGGACCGGCGCCAATTGCGAGAATGCCTGGAGCGTCGCCTTCAGCGGTGGCAATCCTTTCCAGCAGGCGACCAACTGGAATTTCGGCGGCGGCAATCCGTGCGGGCTGCAGTTCAAGCAGGGCAACGCGAATCTGGCCAGCAATACGATCACCGCCACGCCAGCCATCGCGGCCACCGGCAGCGCGGCCTATGCTGAGTTCTACCTCTGGGCCGGCAGCCTGACGACCAATACGGGCTGGGCGTTCCAACTCGACGCCGGCACCGGCTATGTCACGCGGCTGGGCGAACTGACCGGCACCAACCACAACTTCGCGCTCTATCATTATGACCTGCAGCCCGGCGAGTTGGTCAGCAACCTGCACCTGCGGTTTCAATTTGCGGGCGGCGCATCCTCAAATCGCGTCAACCTCGATCAGCTTTCCCTCAAAACCGTGACCGGCGGAAATGCGACCACGAACCTCGTGATGCGCGACGACGGCCTGCACGGCGACGGCGACGCTGGCGACGGTGTGTACGGCGTACAACTTCCCACTATGAGTTCCGGCGCAACCTTGAGCTACAGCGTCATCGCCGTGGATGGCAACGGGCTGGCCGCCACCAACCCGGTCGGCGCCTCGGCGAATTACGCGGCGGTCACCTTGCCCAACGTGGTGCTGGGCCGGCCGACAGCCACGGCCATCACCCTCAACCTGCTGCCGGACACCAACGTCCTGGCCTATGTCGAGTACGGCACCCAGGCCACCGTTTATGTCAGCCAGACCAGCCCGACCAATCTGGCGGCCAATCAGCCGGCAGAAATGACCCTCAGCAACCTGCAGGCTGACGCGCGCTATGTTTACCGGGTGAACTTCAAGCAGGCCGGCGAGACGGTCTACCACGCGGGCCCGGAATATATTTTCCACACCCAGCGGGCGCCGGGCAGTTCGTTCACGTTCGCGATCCAAGGCGATTCGCATCCCGAGCGCGCAGGCATCATGTTCAACGCACAGCTCTACTCCAACATGCTGCAGCACGCGTTCGCCGATCAATTGGATTTCTACCTGTGCATCGGCGACGATTTCAGCGTGGACCAGATCGCCACCAACCTCATCAATCAAGCCCTGGTCACCGAGCGCTACACGATCCAGCGCCCCTATCTCGGGCTGGTCGGCAATTCCGCGCCGCTGTTCCTCGTCAATGGCAACCATGAACAGGCGGCCGCGTACCTGCTGGACGGCACGTCCAACAACATCGCCGTCTGGGCCCAGACAGCGCGCAACACATACTACCCGGAACCGGCGCCGGATGGATTCTACACCGGCAACACCAACAGCGTCCCGTTCATCGGTCAATTGCGGAATTACTACGCATGGAACTGGGGCGATGCCTTGTTCGTCACGCTGGATCCCTATTGGGAAGATCCCGTATGCGTGGACAACAATTATTGGACCGGCGAGAAGCGGACCAACTTGTGGGACGTGACCCACGGCGACAGGCAATATCAATGGTTCAAGAAGACCCTTGAGGAGAGCACCGCCAAATATAAATTCGTCTTCGCGCATCATGTGCTGGGCACGGGCCGTGGCGGCATCGAGGAAGCCGGCCTGTATGAATGGGGCGGACAGAACCTCAACGGCACGTGGGGCTTCGCCACCAACCGCCCGACGTGGCCCCTGCCGTTGCACCAACTGATGGCCTCGAACCATGTCACCATGTTCGTCCAGGGCCACGACCACATTTTCGTGCGGCAGCAACTCGACGGCGTGACCTACCTCACCCTGCCCAACCCGGCCGACAACAACTACGCGTACTCCAACGCGGACGCCTTTACGGATTACATCTACAAGACCAACAATTCCGGCTATGTGCGGTTTACGGTTTCCCCCGCCGATGTCAAAGTCGACTATGTGCGCGCCTACCTGCCCGCCGACGAAGGGCCGGGCAGGACCAACGGCATGGTGGAATACAGCTTCACGCTCTCGCCGCTGGCGATCACCAACGTCACAGCGACCCCCGCCGCGCCATATTCGACCAACGTCGTCTGGGTGACCGCCGCCCTGACCGGAACGAATGTGGCGCAAGCCACGCTGACCTATATGGCGGGCGGCACTACGAACAGCGTCAGCATGGCCGATGATGGGGTGCATCACGAAGGCGGCGCGGGCGATGCCGTCTTCGGCGCGCAACTCCCGGCCTTCGCGGCCGGAACGGTGGTGAATTATTACGTGACGGTGCAGGACAGTTTGGGATCGACGATTAAATACCCTGCCAACGCCCCAGCGAGCACCTTGTCCTACGCCGTGCTAGCGAACCAAGGGCTCGTGATCACGAATGTCACAGTCTCACCAACACTGCCCAGCGCAGGCATTCCCATCTGGATTACGGCACGCGTGACCGATGGCGTCAGCTTGACCTCGGTGCTGCTGAACTATAACGCGGGCGGCGCGTCCTATCAGACCAACAGCGTTTTCATGGAGACCATGGGCACCAACAGCACCAAACCCTGGACGGGTGGCGGTTGTCAAAATGCTTGGCTGGTGAATTACAGCGGCGGCAATCCCTTCGAGCAAAACAGCAACGCCAACTATGGCAGCGGCAACACCAATGGCCTCTCGTTCAAAGGCGGTACGGCCAATCTCGCCGACAGCATGGTCACGGCGACCAATGGCATGGATGCACGCGGTAACAGCGGAACGTTGTCGTTCTATGTTCAAGCCAGCATCGCCAGCAACTCTGCATCTTGGACCATGCAACTCAATGCAGGAACAGGCTTTGCAACCCGCGTCAGCGAGACAGCCACCTCCAATCACAGCTACCGGGCCTACAGCTACTCCTTGGCACCCGATGAACTCGTCAGCAATCTGGCGCTGCGGTTCCAGTTCAGTTCCGGCAGCGTCAGCAACCGCGTTTTCCTCGACCAGATAGCCGTGAGGACCATCACCGGCAGCAGCGGCTGGACCAACGTAGTGATGTATGATGACGGACTGCACAGCGATGGCTCGGCGGGCGATGGAGTTTTTGGCGCACAGATTCCGACACAGACCCTCGGCACCGTGGTGAGTTATTATATCAGCGCGAGCGACAGCAACGGCAGCGCGACCAACTACCCGGCCAGCGGTGCGGGCGGGACCCTTTCATTCACGGTCACCAATGCACCTGATTTCACCTACGATGTGCTGCTGGGCCGACCGACGGACAGTTCCATTGCCGTCAGCGTCATGTCCACCACCAATCTGCAGGTGTATTGCCAATATGGAACCCTGTCGGGCAGCTATTCGGGTCAAACCACGGCGACCAATTTCAGCGCCAACACACCCGGCGTGATCACGCTGGGTGCGCTTGCAGCCGATACGCAATATTACTATCGCCTGCAATGCGGCGTGGCGGGCGGCAGCAATTATACCGCCGGCGTCGAGCGCACCTTCCACACGCAGCGCGCCCGCGGCAGCACGTTCACGTTCGACATCGAAGCCGACCCGCATTACAACGATACGGCCGGCGGTTGGTACCCTGCCGTCTGGCAACAGACGCTCGCCAACGTCGTGGCCGACCAGCCTGATTTCCTCATCGATCTCGGCGACACGTTCATGGGAGAGAAGCGGTACATCACCTATGCCGACACCAACGGGATGACGCAGGCGGGCATCCAGGCCGCGAGCTACGCCTGCCGCACTCAATTCTTCAACATATCCGGCCCCTCCGTGCCGTTGTTCCTCGTGAACGGCAACCACGATCCCGAACTGGGCTGGTGGCTGACCAACAGCGTGCCGCACGACAACCCGCCGGTGTGGGGAACCACCGATCGCGAGTTGTATTATCCCTGTCCAATCCCCGGCGGTTTCTACTCTGGCGCGACCAACACCGATTTCTACCAGCAAGCGCCACGCGACACCTATTATTCCTTCGAGTGGGGCAACGCGCTCGTCGTGGTGCTCGACCCGTTCTGGTACAGCAATCAGGGCACCTCGAAATCCAGGGATCCGTGGGCGTGGACGCTGGGCACGAATCAGTATTACTGGCTGAAGTCCACGCTCGAAAAGAGCACGGCCACGTTCAAGTTCGTCTTCTGTCACCACCTGGTCGGCGGCAGCTTCGATACCGGAGCGCGCGGCGGCCTGGAGTACGCGAAATATTTCGAGTGGGGCGGCTACAACACCAACGACACGTGGGGGTTCGCCACCAACCGGCCCGGCTGGCCGATGCCGATCCAGAGCCTGCTGCTCGCCAACGGGGTGCAGGCGTTCTTCCACGGCCACGACCACCTCTTTGTGAAACAGGATTACTACGCCAGCGGCAGCACCAACGGTCAGCCCGACCTCGTTTATCAGGAAGTGCCGCAGCCCAGCCATTACCCTTACGATTCGATCTCCTATGCGACCGGGACCAATGTCGATTACAACTATCAAAGCGGTGTTTTCTTCGGCAGCTCCGGCCACTTGCGCGTGACGGTTTCGGCGACGAACGCCTCGGTGGAATATGTCCGCTCCTACCGTCCGTCGGATGAAGGCGCCGGCAAGACCAACCGCATGGTCAGCTACGCCTACAACCTCACGCCCTTCACGCAACTCGCCATCAGCAACGTGGTGGCCACCCCCACCCCTCCGTTGCCGACAACTGCGGTCTGGGTGACGGCCGCCCTGCCCAACACGAACGTCGCGCAGGTCGTGCTGACCTACATCGCAGGAGGCATCACCAATGCCGCCAGCATGGTGGACGATGGCGCACACCACGATGGCGCGGCCGGCGATGCGACCTTCGGAGCGCAAATCCCGGCCTGCGCCGGGGGCACACGCGTGAGCTATTATATCGCCGCGCAGGACAACGCGGGACGGAGCGGCAGCTATCCCAGCGGGGCGCCGACCAACTGGCTGTCCTACACGGTGCTCTTCTCGAATCAGGCGCCGCAAATCGTTTCCGTGACCACCGCGCCGACCACGCCGGTCGCCGGCTATGCGACGTGGATCCGGGCGCTGATCACCGACGATGTCGGCATCGCATCGGCCGTCCTCAACTACACCGGAGTGGCGACCGTGACCAACACCGTCTTCCGCGAAACGATGGCGACGAATGCCGTGAAGCCATGGGCCGGCAGCGGGAGCGTCAAGCCGTGGACGGTGACCTTCACCGGCAACAATCCGTTCGAGCAAAACAGCAACGCGAACTATGGCAGCGGCAACACGAACGGACTTACCTTCAAGGGTGGCACAAGCAATCTCTCCGAAAACATGATCGCCCTGGCCTCGGGCGTTGATGCCCGCGGCACCAGCGGGGCGCTGGCATTCTATGTCAATACCAGCGGCCTGACCAACAACAACGGCTGGGCGCTACAGCTCAATTCCGGCGCTGGCTACACCATGCGTCTGGGCGAGACGAACGGTTCCAACCACGCCTGGCAACTCTACAACTACAACCTGCAGCCGGGCGATCTCGTCAGCAATTTGCTCCTGCGCTTCCAATTCAGCGGCGGCTCGGCGAGCAACCGGATCCTGCTCGACCAGATCGCGCTGACGACGCTCGTCAGCAGCAACGTCACGACCGGCGTCGCGATGTATGACGATGGCGCGCACGGTGACCTGCAGGCAGGCGATGGTTATTTCGGCGCGCAGATTCCGGCGCAGTCGGCGGGCACTCCGGTGGGCTTCTACATCACCACGCTCGATCTCTACGGCGCGACCAACAGCAGCCCGGCTGGCGCGCCCGGCTATCAATATGGCTTCGTCGTCAGCAACGCCGCACCGCCCACTCCGTTCACACCGAAGTATGTGTATATCCCCGGCGGCAGCTTCATCATGGGCGATCACTTCGAGTATGTGGATTTGAAACATTACACGGACGAGGTGCCGCTGCATCCGGTGTACATCTCCCCGCTTTACATGGGCACGACCTTGGTGACCTGCCGCGAGTATTGCGAATTTCTGAATGATGCGATCACGCAAGGCTTGGTCGAGGTACGGTCGGGCATTGTGTACCCGGCCGGCGGGACGAATGTGCTCTTCTACACGTATGATGCATCGGTCAACAGCCGCATCCAGTACGCGGCCGGAACGTTCACCGTGCTCAATGGCCGCGATCTGCATCCGGCGACCAGCGTGCGCTGGTTTGGGGCGGTTGCCTATTGCAACTGGCTAAGCGGCAAGAATACCTACGATGCCGCCTATAACCTCGACACCGGTGACGTGGATTTCTCGAAGAACGGATTCCGGTTACCGACAGAGGCGGAGTGGGAGTATGCGGCGCATGGCGGGCCGACGGATGAATATACGATGTTCCCGTGGGGCACGAACGTCAATGCCAACGGAACGTTTGCGAACTGGCAGAACTCCGGGGATCCTTTCGAGTCCACGAATGATTATCCGTGCACAACGCCGGTGGGTTTCTTCAACGGTTCTCTGCGGATGAAATCGGATTACAACTGGCCCGGCAGCCAGGAAACCTACCAGACCAGCGATGGCTCGAATCCTCTCGGCCTTTACGATATGGGAGGCAACGTGTGGGAGTGGTGCAACGACTGGTACATGAACACCTATTACTCGTATTGCACGAACAACAACGTCGTGACCAATCCGGCGGGACCGACCCTGGCGCAGGCCGATCTGTTCCCCAGCAACAGCGCGCCCAATGCCGTGGCCTTCCGTTGTTTGCGCGGCGGCACCTGGTGGAACGGCAACGCGGTGGACGATTTCGACTACGGTCATGCGCGCGTCTCCAACCGCGACCCGTCCTACTTCCTTGGCGGCGGTCCGGCTGGCGACCCCAATTCACAGTGGAGTCAAACCGGCTTCCGAGTCATGCGGCCCGACATAGTCACGCAAACCGTCGGCCTGTTTCTCAACGCGCCTGACGCCTATCCCGGCTACACGCTCATGTCGCCGATGCAGGGCAAGACCGCCTACCTGCTCAACAACGCCGGCCAGTATGTCCACTCATGGACGAGCACCTATACCCCGGGCCGTGCCGATTGCCTGCTGGAGAATGGCCACTATCTCCGCATGTGCTCCGTGGGTAATCTGTCCAAACTCAACGCCGGTGGCGGTGAGGGTGGACGCCACGAAGAATACGACTGGGAGGGCAATCTCGTCTGGGCCTTCGACTACAATTACACGAACGCGATGACGCACCACGATTTCAAGGTGCTACCCAACGGCAATCTCATCATCCTGGTCATGGAAAAGAAATCCACCGCCGAGGTGCTCGCCGCCGGCTTCGACCCTGCCAAGTGTGTTTCTTCCATCACGACCAATGGTGGCTTCATGCTCCCCGAGGCGATCATCGAAGTCCAACCCACCCGGCCCTACGGCGGCATCGTCGTCTGGGAATGGCACGTCTGGGATCACCTCATCCAGGATTTCAGCGCCATCAACAACAACTACGGTGCCGTTGCGGCGCACCCCGAACTCATCAATGCCAATCCCCCCAGCGGCCAAGCCCAGCAGTTCTGGAATCACGCGAACTCGCTGGACTACCACCCGCAGTTCGATCAGATCATGATCAGCATCCGCAACAGCAGTGAACTCTGGATCATTGATCACGGCACCAGCACCGCGGAAGCCCGAGGCCACACCGGCGGACGCTACGGCAAAGGCGGCGACCTGCTCTACCGCTGGGGCAATCCGATTCAATACAAAGCGGGCACATCCGCCAACCAGATGCTCTGGCAGCAACACGACTGTACATGGGTCCCCACCAACTGCCCCAACGCCGGTCACATTATCGTCCACGACAACGGCGTCGGCCGCCTGGGCGGGATGAATGGTTACACCTCCATTGATGAAATGGTTCCTCCGGTGGATGCCTATGGCAATTACGCAGCCATGTCTAGTGGCGCCTATGGTCCGACCAATTATTATTGGAATTACAAGGCAACCCCCACAACCAACTTCTACGGCATGGACATCGGCGGAGTCCAACGCCTGCCCAACGGCAACTCCCTCATCTGCTACGGTATTCAGGGCACCCTTTTCGAAGTCACCACCAACGGCACGATCGTATGGAAATACGTCAACCCTGTGACGAGTGTGCCGCTGGCCCAAGGGTCAGCCATCCCTACCGATCCCGTAGCCCTCTTCCAAACCCAATACCTCAATGAAGTTTTCAAGGTCACCCGCTACGGCACCAACTACCCCGGCCTCTTCGGCAAAGACCTCACGCCGCGCGGCACCATCGAGACCTATACCGGCGCTTCCACCGACACCACCGGACTGGGTCTCCCCGACGTCTGGGTACGCGCGCACTTCGGCAGCCTCTCCGCCGTCACCGCCAACAGCGATCACGATGGCGATGGCCTGACGGACCGCGCCGAATACCTGCTCGGCCTGGATCCCACCAAGGCATCCAGCACCGGCGATGGCATCCCCGATGGGTGGAAACTTACCTATGGCCTCGACCCGACCCTCCTTGGCGTCGCCAGCAGCAAGGCCGCCAACGGTTACTCGTATCTGCAAGCCTACCAGGCGGACCTTAACCCGACCAACGCCGCCTCCCAACTGCGCGTCACCGACATTGACGTATTCAACAACAATGTATTCGTCACCTGGATCGGCGGGTCCGGTGCCTGGCAAGCCCTCGAGTGCAGCAGCAACCTCGCCGATACCAATGCCTGGACGGCGGTCTACACCAACACCCCCCCCACACAGGCCACCAACACCCTGCTGCACCCGGGGGCGGGCGGTGCCTCGAACCTCTTCTACCGCATCAGGGCGTGGAGATAGAAAGGAAATCGCCATGAGCAAAACACCACAGAACGAAGTCACGAGTGTTGCGACAGCTGGGAACCTCGTCGCCCGGCAACGGCTCACCCCGGTGGGCCGGCACATAAACAGGCCATTGGGCGATGGCATCCGGAAACTATGCGCGGCATGGATGGCCGGATTGATCATGGCGGGTTCCGCGGGTGCGCAAACCAGCGTGACCAGCCCCAATATCATCGGCTTTGTCAAAGTGGACCTGCCGGCGGATCAGATGCAGATCATCGCCACCCCGCTGAACCCGGCGAACAGCGGCACCAACAATCCCGCGATGACGTTGGATCAGATCCTGAGGACCAATAAGCTGACGGCCAGCTACGACTCTTTCAGCGCCGACAATGTGTACCTGTGGACCGGCGCTGGTTATCAGTCGGCGTGGCTGACGGACGATGGCTGGGGCGGCGACGGCGGCCCGGTGTGGAAGTGGGTCTATTTCGATCCCGCCAGTGCCGTGCCGGCCCTATGCGCTACCAACAGCGCGTTCGACGTCAAGATCGGTGAAGCGCTGTGGTTGTTGCATCGGACAACGACGACGACGATTTACCTGACGGGGGAGATACCGCAAGCTGCCGTCACGACCACCACCTTGGATGCAGGCCTGACCATGATAGGGAATCCGTATCCGGTGGTCCAAACCTTGGATCAATTGATCGGCACCCATATCACCGGCATCACGGCCAGCTATGACTCATTCAGCGCTGACAATGTGTACCTGTGGACCGGCGCCGGTTATCGGTCGGCGTGGCTGACGGACGATGGCTGGGGCGGCGATGGCGGCCCGATTTGGAAGTGGGTCTATTTCGATCCCGCCAGCCCCGTGCCGGCCTTATGCGCCACCAACAACCTGTTTACCGTCACACCTGGCCAAGGACTTTGGTACAACGCCCGCGGCGGCGCGTTTAGCTGGCCCGTCGCACGGCCGTATTAAGTCCATCGCACAGGGGATAGCAACGACAATGAAAAACTTTTTTTTGATGGTCGGGTTGTGGGCGTTGGTGTTCCCAGCGCCCGCGAATGAAATCGATTGGGGCACGTCAGCGAGCCGTCGCATTTACGATAACGATGGCTTCACCGCCCTCTCTACGAATCTGGTCACCAAAACTTCCAACACGGCCTGTTTTGTCCAATTGGTTTATGCCGGCTTGAACGGCGTGGCCGATACCGCCAACCGGACCGGCACCGGCACCATGACGGACGATGTGGTGGTCGCGACGACGTACATCGGCAAGAATATGCCGACTTCCCAAGCCAGTTCGGCGGGTCGTTTTAATATGAGCGGCATATCCTACGGGTACGACAATACAACCTATACTGACGGCTCTAAGTTTTTCATCCGCGCGTGGGATCTGTCGGCCACTGACTTCATCGCAGGCACGGTGCCCACGGAAGGGTATTACGGAAACAGCCAGCTTTTTACGGTGAGTAAATATTCCATCAATCAAATCGATCAGTTTGTTCTGACGTCAGACTTCAGCACCACCCTCCAGGCGATCCCCGAACCCGGTGCGCTCATGGCAGGTCTGGCGGGCCTTGGTCTTCTGATCGGCTACCGACGCTATAAACGGTTTTACCGCTAAGCCCCGACCAGTTCATCCAAGGTGCCAGTTGAAAGCCGGGAGCGGTGCGCGCCCGCTCCCTTTTCGCAATGCACCTCCCCCCAAGGTTTCTGTTAAGAGGCGCTGCGCCGCCTCTTGCTGTCGGGGCTCTTGCCCCTTGTGGCCTGGGCGTCCTACCCGTGAAGCAAGGGCAAGCTGCCCGTGCTCTTTTGGCGTTTAAGGGTTCGGGAAGGCCTTCCATCATTAATACATTGTAATGAAAGCACGCGTGCGACTTTAATCACCGTGGTGTTTACTAGGTCCGTCGAAAGGAATAGCACCATGAGCACAAAACGAACCTTGGTCTTCTGCGCACTGGCCCTCACCGCGACGGCCGGCCTCTCGTCCGCGGAGGAGCAACCGGCCGGCATGGCCCTGATTCCCGCGGGCCGGTTCGAAATGGGCGACCATCACGGTTTCGTGGACCCCAAGCACGGCAGCGATGAGCTTCCGCTCCACACGGTCACGCTGGATGCCTTCCGTATCGGCATCTATGACGTCACCACCCGCGAATATGCCGAGTTTCTCAATGCGGCCCTGGCGCAGCGGCAGGTGGAGGTGCGCCGGGGAGGCGTCTACCTCGCCGGCGGCAGCGAACTGCTGTGCGACACGCGCGAGTCGTCGTTGGCAAGCCGGATCGGGTGGGATGGGAAGGCTTTTTCGGTCCTCGACAGGAAAGAGAACCATCCCATGATCTGTATCCGCTGGCCCGGCGCGGCGGTCTACTGCAACTGGTTGAGCGCCCGGACGAAGCTGCCGACCTGCTACGACACGAAGACGTGGGACTGCGACTTCAACAAGAGCGGCTTCCGGCTGCCGACCGAGGCCGAATGGGAATACGCGGCGCGCGGCGGCCAGCAGAAGCCGTACTTCAATTATCCATGGGGCGATGACGCCGATCCGACAAAGGCCAACGTGCCGGAGTCAAAGAATCCCTTCCGCGCCGGCCCCCTGCCCTGGACCACGCCGGTCGGCTTCTTCAACGGGAAGCTGCAACACAAGGCGGACTTCGACTGGCCGGGTGCACAGGAAAGTTTCCAAACCGCCAACGGCGCTAACGGATTTGGTCTCTATGACACCGCGGGCAACGTCTGGCAGTGGTGCGCCGAGTGGTATGAACGCAACTACTACGCCTACGCGCCCGCCGCGAATCCGCCCGGCCCGGCCACCGGCAGCCCGATGCCTGACGGCAAACCCTATCGCTGCATGCGCGGCGGCAGTTGGTCGAACGGCGAGTTCGGGCACAGCCGCGTCTCGAACCGCGATCCGTCGTACTTCCGTGGCCCCGACCCGATCACCCATCTCTCCGATCCCGATGGCCCCTATTTCCACATCGGCTTCCGCGTAGTGCTGCCGGTCCATGCGGAGAGCCGCCCGGTGCTCACGCCGACCCCGGTGCAGAACATCCGCGGACAGGGCAATCCGCCCGGCGGCGGGCGGAGGCAGCGTCCTGACAGTCGCCCGGAGGGCAGCCAGCGGCAGGGCGGCGGGAATGCTCAACCATCCACCATGAACCCTCAACCATCTCGTGGTTCGTTTGTCTTGAGCAGTCCGGCGGTGCAGGCCGATGGCGTGCTGCCGAAGGAGTTCACGGGCGATGGCGACAGCATCTCGCCGCCGCTCGCCTGGACCGGTGCACCGGCCGGCACGAAGAGCTTCGCGCTGATCATGCATCACATCGACCCCAAGGGCATGATCAAGTGGTATTGGACTCTTTATAATATCCCGGCCGAGGTCAAAGGCCTGCCGAAGAACGTGAAGGGCATCGGGACGGCGGGGAACAACAGCGTCAACCGGGATCCGGGTTACGCTCCGCCGCATTCGAAGGGGCCGGGGGCCAAGACCTATATTCTGACGCTCTACGCCCTCTCGGCGCCCCCGCAACTCACCGCTGCGCCGGAGCAAGTCAGCCGCGAGGTGTTGCTCGCCGCGATCAAGGACAAGACCCTCGCCAGCGCGGAGCTGAGCGTGAACTATACGCGGAGCGGCCTCGCCAGCGATGCCGCCGACGAGCGCCGGCCGGGGCCAGAACGTCCGCCGCGCGACGCCAACAAGTCGGGGAACAACCGCCCGCCCCCACCCCCCAATCAATGAACTGCAGATCAGCGCCAGCCATGGAGAAAGCTATGAAGACAAAAAAACAAAGCGTACGCAGACTCGCCACGAGTGCGTTGCTCACCGTGTTGGTGACCGGCGTCACCCTGCTCGGTTCTGCACAGGAAAACCGCCCGCCGCGTCAAGGCGGCGGACAAGGCCAGGGCCGCAACCGCGATGCTGGCGGCGGCGGTGGCGGTGGCCGGCATGACATGCCGGAGAACAAAACGCCGACCTCGCCGAATCCAGGGCAGACCGTCGGCCTGTTCCTCAACACACCCAAGGCGTGCCCCGGCTATACACTGATGGCACCGAAGCACAACACCGTCACCTACCTCATCGATAACCAGGGCCGCTCTGTCCATCAGTGGAAGAGCGCCTATGAGCCGGGGCAAACCGTCTACCTGCTGCCGAACGGACACCTGCTGCGCTCCTGCATGGTCAGAGTGCAGGGCGGCACCGGCGGCGGCGAAGGCGGACGCATCGAGGAGTACGACTGGGACGGCAACCTGGTCTGGGAATTCACCCACGCCACCCGCGAGTATCAGTTGCATCACGACATCAAGCCGCTGGCGAACGGCCACATCCTCGCGCTGATGGTCGAACGCAAAACCTTGGCGCAGGCGGTGGCGGCCGGTTTCACCGAGCAGCAGCTGCGCGATGAATTTCTCGTGCCCGATGCCGTCGTGGAGATCGAGCCGATCTATCCCAAGGGCGGCAAGATCGTCTGGGAATGGCATGTCTGGGATCATCTGATCCAGAGCACAGACAAATCCAAGCCCGGCTATGGCGATCCCGCCGCGCATCCGGAACTGGTGGATGTGGCCTGCAACGGGCGCGCCACGGCCGCGTTCTGGAACCATATGAACTCGCTCGACTACAACGCCAAGCTCGACCAGATCGTCTTGAGCGTCCGCGGCTGCAACGAAATCTGGATCATCGATCACGGCACGACCACACAGGAAGCCGCCAGTCACAGCGGCGGCAAGCAGGGCAAAGGCGGCGACCTGCTCTATCGCTGGGGCAATCCTGCGGCGTACAAACGCGGCACGCTGCAGGACAAGCAACTGGTCCAGCAGCACGACGCCCTGTGGATTCCCGAAGGCTATCCCGGCGCCGGGCACATGACGATCTTCAACAACGGCTATGACCGCGGTTGGTCGAGCGTCGAGGAAATCGTCCTGCCGGTGGAGGCCAGCGGCCGCTATCCGCTCCAAGCCGGAAAAACCTACGGCCCCGAAAAACCCATCTGGCACTACGAGGCCAAAAATCGCACCGACTTTTTCTCCGCCGAAATTTCCGGCGCGTGTCGTCTGCCCAATGGCAACACCCTCATCTGCGGCGGCATCGTGGGCAATCTGTTCGAGGTCACGCCCGCCGGCGAGATGGTCTGGCAATACGTCAACCCGATGGTCCGCGGCGGCATCCTGGCGCAGGGCGAGCTCCCCGGCAAGGATATGCGCGGTCATCTGTGGAACGCCGTCTTCCAAGTGAGCCGCTACGCGCCCGATTATCCCGGCCTCAAGGGCCGCGACCTCACCCCGCAGGGCGTGATCGAATTGCCCGCCGACCAGAAGGGCAAGACCGGCATGCACCTGATGACCGAAGCCCAACGCACCGACAAGCCCGGTGGCGGCGGAGGCGGTGGCGACGGAAAGCGCGCCGGGGGCAATCGCGGTGAGCGTCCCCCGCGCGATGGCCAGCCAGGACAAGGCGGCGGTCAGCGTCCTCCGCCCCCGCCGGATCAGCAGTAGAAATTAGGAGGGCTCTGCCATGAAACGATTGATCGTTTGCCTTTGCATCGTGGCGGCGGGCACGGCGAACGGGCTCGACTTCTCGGCGCCGGTCGAGAAACTCGCCGGTGACTTCAAGTTCACCGAAGGCCCGCTTTGGCTCGCAGCGAAGAACGAACTGCTCTTCAGCGATATCCCCGCCAACCGCATCATGCGTTTCAAGGATGGCAGGTGTGAGACGTTCCGCACACCGAGCGATAACTCCAACGGTCTGACGCTCGACAGGCAGGGCCGCCTGATCGCCTGCGAACAGGGCGCGCGCCGCGTCACACGCACCGAACATGACGGGAAAGTTGTCGCGCTCGCCGAGCGCTTTGAAGGTAGGCGGCTCAACAGTCCGAACGATGTCGTCGTCAAGAGCGATGGCACGCTCTACTTCACCGATCCGCCGTTCGCCGTGAAGCGCAACGAACGCGAGCTGGATTTCTGCGGCGTCTATCGCATCGCGCCGGACGGCAAGACGCTGACGGCCGTCGCCAGGGATTTCCAGAAGCCCAACGGCCTCGCCTTCACGCCCGACGAGAAGATTCTTTACATCAACGACACCGAGCGCGGCCACATCCGCGCCTTTGCGGTGGCCGCCGATGGCTCGCTGGCGAACGGACGCGTCTTCGCGCAGGCGCCCAATGCCGACGGGATGAAGGTGGACGTGGAAGGCAACGTCTACTGCGCCTGCAAGCCGGGGGTGATGGTCTTTGACCCAACCGGAAAGCTGTTACACACCTACACCCTGTCTGACCAACCCACCAACCTCGCCTTTGGCGGGACTGACCTGAAGACGCTGTTCATCACCGCCCGCCCCACCCTGTACCAAGCGCGCGTGAGCGTGCCGGGCTTCAAAGTTCCCTGAACCTTCCAACTCCCAAACCCTACGAAGCATGACCAAGGAGCTCCATATGAAACGACTAGTGCTCGCCTGCGCTTTGCTCGCCGGTTCGGCGTTTGCCTATGAACGGTTGCAAGGGCCGACCGAACTGCTCTTCTGCGACAAGGCGAAGGCGCTCCCCGGCTACACGCTCTTCGGCGTCGGCAGCCGGACCTTCCTGCTCGATCTCGATGGCAAGGTGGTGCACACGTGGCCCATCGGAACCAATCCGCATCTGCTCGATAACGGCAACATTCTCGACGCGGGCAAGGATGACCCCAGCGGCTTCTCCGGCTTCAAGGAAGTGGACTGGGACGGCAAGACAGTCTGGGAATACACCGAGAAGCGGGAAGGCTACGCGCCGCATCACGACTGGGTACGCATCTTCAACAAAAAGCTGAACGCGCCGACCACGCTCTACATCGCCAACAAGTCCATCACCGATGCGCAGGCCATCGCCGCCGGCGCCGACCCGAAGAACGGGCCTTATGACAGCGGCCAGATGGATGCCGTCGTCGAGGTGGATATGCAGGGGAACGTGGTGTGGGAGTGGTGCTTCTTCGACCATGTGGTGCAGGCTGTGGATGCCAGCAAAGCGAACTACGTCGGCCAGGGAAAAACCGTCGCGGATCATCCCGGCCGCATCAACATCAACATGCCCGGCCGCCCGCTGAAGCGCGACTGGCTGCACTGCAACTCGATGGACTACAACCCGGAGTCCGGCCACGTCGTCATAAACTCCGTGCAGGGCGAACTCTATGTGGTGGACCACGACGGGACGTTCGTCGCCGGCGATGCCAAGGCCAGCATCGCCAAGGCCGCAGGGCCGGCGGGCGATTTCCTGTACCGCTTCGGCGATCCGGCCCGCTACCAGCAGGGCGATCCGCCGAAAATTATGGAGAACTGGGATTCGGCGACCTCCGGCCACAAGCAGATGGGCGGCGCGCACGATGTGCACTGGATTCACGCGGGCCTGCCCGGCGCGGGCCACCTCATGATCTTCAACAACGGTCAGTATCTCTACCAGCGCACGCCGCAGTCCTCGGCGCTCGAGATCAATCCGTTCCTCGACGGGAACGGGCAGGACACGGGCAAGTATGTGAACCCGCCCGACGCCGGCTACCGGCGCGAGACCTATGACCACGACACGCACAACCAGCCACGGCAGATCTCCAAGCAGATTGTCTGGAGCTATCGCTCCGTGAACAGCCACGGCTGCTTCAGCCATATCGGCTCCAGCGCGCAGCGGCTGCCGAACGGAGGCGTCTTCATCTGCTCCGACACCGAAGGACATTTCTTCGAGATCACCGCCAAGGGCGAACTGGCGTGGGAATACATCAATCCCGTCACGCGCGACGGCGCGGTCAAGACGCTGGGCGATGCGCTGCCGATGGTGAACTCCGCCTTCCGCGCCTATCGCATTGCCGCCGATCATCCCGCGCTCCAGGGGCGCGACCTGACGCCGAAAGGCACGATCACCGAGCGTGCCGAGCAGGGGGTCGACACGTACAAGCGCCGTCCGCCCGAAGACCGCACGAAAGGCAAAGACGGCAACGACGAGCGCCGCGGCAAGGGTGGCAAAGGCGGGGGTCGCGGCGGTAAGGGCGGCCAGCGCAGTGGCGACGACCGCCCGCCGCGCGATGACAAGTAAGCCGACGCCATCTGCGCTGAAGCGACGCCCCCCTGCCGGCTTGCCCGGCAGGGACATGAGTTGGGTGGCGGGTGCAAGGTAGCTACTGAACTGCGTTCCAGCGGTACAAGCCCGCCGGGGGCAGGCGCATGGACTCTTCCAAGCCGGAGGGTGGCATGGATGGAGTTGGGGCGGGCCGCACTCTCACGAGTACGGCCACAAAAGAGCGCACCAGTACGGCAACAACGGCTCGTGCTGGAAAGACCGCCCGTAGCCGCGTTCGTCAGAACGCGGCCAACCCGCTCTGTAACCCACCCGAAAAACAGCCGTCCAACGGGCAACTGCACAGACAGCCAGCTGCGGTGTGTTACTTCTTGAGCGCTTTGCCCACGGCTTCGCCGAGCGCCTCGCCACGGAGACCCTTGCCGAGAATCTTGCCGTCGGGACCGACCAGCACGGTGAAGGGGATGCCGTTGACTCCGTACTGCCCGGCGAGCTTGTTCTTCCAGCCCTGCCCGTCGAAGTACTGTGCCCACGTCATGCCCTCATGGGCCTTGATGAAGCCATCGAGCTTCTCGCGGCTGGAGTCCAGGCTGATGCCGATGACCTCAAAGCCCTGGCTGTGGTATTTCTTGTAGGTCTCGATCACGTTCGGCAGCTCTTGTACGCACGGGCCGCACCACGTGGCCCAGAAATCCACCAACACCACCTTGCCCTTGAAGTTGCCCACGGAAAGCGGCTGGCCGGCCAGATCCTTCTCGTTGAAGTCCGGGAAAGGCAGGCCCGGCGCAAGCTGGGCCTGCACCTTGTCAGCTGCCGCCTTCTGGGCCTGCTGCTTCGCGAAATTCTCGATGTACTTCGTGCCCTTGTAATCCGCCTGCATCTGCTTGATCAGTTTCTCCGCGGTCGCCTTGTCACCGAGCACCTGTTCATAGAGCATCGCCTTCATGAACACCACATGCGCCATGTCGTCGGTCTTTTCGCCGGCGTGCTTGGCGATGAGCGCATCGAAGGCTTTGAATTTGTCCGCGAGATCGGCGGCGGTGACCTTGCCCTGCTTCTCCTTGAGCAGAAGCCTGACGTCCTTCACGATGGCGGCCATTTCGGTTTGCACCGGGCTGGGCGCCGGGCGCGCGCTGCCCGGCGTTTGCGCCTGCAGGACCGCCGGCGCCAACAAGGCGACGGCGAGAAGGCTGACGATCCATTTGCTTTGCATGGCTGTCCTCCGTGATATCAACTTTTTCCCGCTCACGGGCCCGCGTCCCGCGCGGGCCGCATCGCGAACGGCGCGCATCCTAGGCGGTTACACGGCCGGCGCAAAGTGTTTTGTTTGCCTCTTCCTCCTGAAGTAGCCGCGTTCGTCAGAACGCGGCCAGCCCGCCCCGCAAACCACCCTGCAAACAAGCGCCAAACGGGCGACGGCACACACACCCGTCCGCTGCTTCCAAGGGCGGGGAGACTGCGTTGCTAGAGTTGGGGCGAGCCGCACTCTCACGAGTGCGGCTACTAAGCCTTACGAATCACAGGAGGGCGTCTGCCCGGTGCATGACTTTGTAACCATGGTTCTGTTGGCCGCTTCTTCCTGAAGTAGCCGCGTTCGTCAGAACGCGGCCAGCCCGCCCTGCAACCCACCCTGCAAACAAGCGCCAAACGGGCGACGGCACACACACCCGTCCGCTGCTTCCAA
>CAITZM010000087.1 GCA_903896925.1 uncultured Lentisphaerota bacterium
CCGGCGCGTAGACCGGCACGCCGTGGGCGGCGGCGGCCTCGGCGACGGACTTGAACCAGATGTTCTCGCCCGGGTCATCCTTGTGCGTGAACACCGCGGCGACTTCGATGCCGCTGCGCAGCACGGCTTCAAGGCCGGCGCAGCCGATGTTGTGGTAGGCCAGTACGATTGCTTTCATGGTGCAGCCAGACGGCTCACTCCTTTCACTTCATGGACCAGGTAACGAGGGCGGCCACGCACGTCGCGGTAGATGCGCCCGATGTACTCACCCATCAGCCCCATCCCGACAAACTGGGCGCCGATGAAAATAAACAGGATGGCAAACAGCGTGAACACGCCCTGTGCCGCCCAGACCTCTCCCTGCACGAGGCGCTCGATGAGGATGAACACGCCCAGGGCGAGGCCGAAAAAGGCGATCACCGCGCCCAGGTAGCTCAGGAGGCGCAGCGGGAAGGTCGTCATGCTCGTCAGCAGGTCGAACTGCAGGTTGATGAGCTTGAAGATGCTGTACTTCGAGTCGCCGCGCGTCCGTGCCGCGTGCTTGACCTCGATCTCCGCCGTGTGCTTGGCGAACGAATTGGCGAGCACCGGGATGAACGTGCTCTGTTCGGTGCACTGCAGCATGGCCTGCACCACCCGCGCCGAGTAGGCGCGCAACATGCAGCCGTAGTCGTGCATCTTCACGCCCGTCACCTTCTGCGTGATGCGGTTGACGCACCACGACGGGATTTTCCGCAGCGCGGAATCCTCGCGCGGCACGCGGATGCCGGCGACGACATCGAGGTCCTCGCTCACCATCTTGCGGTAGAGGTTGGGGATTTCCTCGGGCGGGTTCTGCAGGTCGGCGTCGAGCGAGACGATCACGTCGCCCTTGGCGTGCGCGAAGCCAGCCATCACCGCCGCATGTTGGCCGTAGTTGCGGTTGAGCAGCACGGCGATGAAGTCGCCGGGGTTTTTGTCAGCCGCCGCGCGCAGCATCTCCGGCGAGCGGTCGCGCGAGCCGTCGTCCACCAGGATGATCTCGAACGGCGCGTTCACGCTGCGGCAGGCCTTGAGGCTGCGCTCGAGCAGTTCCAGCAGGTTTTCCTGCTCGTTGAACACCGGGATGACGACGGAAAGGGTCGCGTTCGTCTTCAAGCCTTGCTCCTTTGCGCCGCGAGCACGTCCTTGATCGCGGCCACCACGTCATGCACATCGCCCGCGGTCATCTTCGGGAACAGCGGGAGCGAGAACAGCCGGTCCGACGCCCATTCCGTCTGCGGCAGCGTGCCGCGCGGATAGCGGCCGGTCTGCTGGTAGTAGGCGTGCAGGTGCGCCGCCTTGAAGTGGACGCCCGTGCCGATGTTGCGCTCCTTGAGCGCCACGAGGAATTCGTCGCGCGCCAGGCCGACGCGCTCGACGTCCAGGAACACGATGTAGAGATGCCGCGTGTGCTTGTGCGGCCAGAGGGGTTCCTTGATCGTGGAAAGTTCCGGCACGCCGGCAAACAGTTCGTCGTAGAGCTTCGCCAGCTCCGCGCGCCGCGCGTTGAACGTATCGAGCTTGGCGAGCTGCGTCAGGCCGAGCGACGCCTGCAGGTCGGTGAAGTTGTATTTGAAGCCCGGCTCGACCACTTCCATCGGCGCCGCCGCGCCCTTCTTGGAGTAGCGGTCCCACGCATCCTTCGCCAGGCCGTGGAACTTGAGGCGCTTCACGCGCTCGAACAGCGCCGGGTCGTCGGTGCAGACCATGCCGCCCTCGGCCGTGGTCATGTTCTTGATCGGGTGGAAGCTGAAGATGCTCGTGCCGGGGCCGCCGATGCGCCGGCCCTTGTACTCCGTGCCCGCCGCATGGGCCGCGTCCTCGATCAGGTGCAGCTGGTGCTTGGCGGCCAGCGCGCGGAACGGGTCGAGATCCACCGGCGCGCCGGCGAAATGGATGGGAATGATGGCCTTGGTCCGCGGCGTGATCGCGCGCTCGACGGCGTCGGCGGAAATCATCAGCGTCTGCGGATCGATGTCCACGAATACCGGCTTGGCGCCGACGATCTCGATCATGTTGACGGTGGAGACCCACGTCATCGAGCTGGTGATGACCTCGTCGCCCGGCTGGAGCCCCAGCGCGAGCAGGACGCAGTGCATGCCGGCGGTGGCCGAGGTCAGCGCGCAGGCGTGCGGCGCGCCGACGTAGGCGGCGAACGCCTGCTCGAACGCGGCGCACTTCGGCCCGGTCGTGATCCAGCCGGACTTCAGCACGGCGACCACGCCCTGGATGTCGTCGTCCTCCATGGAGGGCGACGAAAACGGCAAAAATTCTGTTCGAACGTTCAGAGACAAAACAGCCTCGCTCATTTCCTGCGGAAACCGGCGCGAGTGTGCGTAGAAAGCGCCCCGCTTTCAAGTTCCATTTTCCAAGCCCCCGGAAACCGCGGGCGCATTTGGCGGTGACGGCATCGCCCGCGCGGTTTATGCTGCCGCGCCCGAACCGGGGGAAAGGTGGAAACATGGACCTAAAAATTCTTTTTGCGTTGCTGGCCGGCTGGCTGGCACTGACCGGCGGCGCACCCGCCGACGAGGTGCGGACGCGCGTGTCGTTCAACGCCGGCTGGCGCTTCGAACGGTGTGGGCCGATGCCCGACGGCTCGGCGCGGCCGGAGCCGGGCGCGGCGGGCTGGGCGATCGCGGTCACGGCGTCGAGCCAGGAAGCCGCGCGCGGCAATCCGGCGGAAAACGCGATGGATGGGAACCCCGACACGCGCTGGTGCGCCGACAACAAAGGGCAGCAGCAGTGGCTGCAGCTCGATCTCGGCCGTGTGCAGCCGATCAGCCGTGCGGTGGTGCAGTGGGAATTCCCGGAGAAGAAATATGGCTTTGCGGTCGAGGGCAGCGCTGAGGGCAAGGCCTGGCAGCCGTTGCCGGGCACGGTGCGCTTCGTGCGCGTGCGGACGACGGCGCTGCCGGACGCGAAGTGGGCGAGCATCCGCGAGGTGCAGCTTTTTGCGGACGATGGAAAAGAAATCAAGAACCAGCGTCTCGCCGCCGGTGGCGCGCCGAGCGCCGCCGCGTTCGACGACTCCGCGTGGCGCAAGCTGGATGTGCCGCACGACTGGGGCATCGAAGGCCCGTTCCGCGACGACCTGCCCGGCGACACCGGCAAGCTGCCATGGAAAGCCATCGGCTGGTATCGCAAACAGTTCGCCGTGCCCGCCGCCGACCAGGGGCGGCGCATCTTTGTGGACTTCGATGGCGCCATGGCGAACGCGCAGGTCTGGCTGAACGGCGAACTCGTCGGCGGCTGGCCCTACGGTTATCAACCCTTTCGCGTCGAGTTGACCGACAAGGTGAAGTTCGGCGGCGAGAACGTCATCGCGGTGCGGCTCGACACTGCGCACTGGGGCTCGCGCTGGTATCCCGGCGCGGGGCTTTATCGCAACATATGGCTCGTGAAGACCTCACCGATTCATGTTGCACAGTGGGGCGTCTGTGTGACAACACCGGTCGTCACCGCCGGGCAGGGTGTGGCCAAGATCACGACGACGTTCGAGAACCAGAGCGGCCAGGACGCAGCCGTTACGGTGGATGTGGCCCTGCTGGAAACCGCGCCCGATGGCACGCCCGGCAAGGAAGTCGCGCGCCTGGGTGCCGGTCCGGTCCGGGTCGCTGCGGGCCAAGCGGCCGCGGCCAGCCCGACCCTGGCGCTTGCGCAGCCGAAGCGCTGGGATCTGGCGACGCCGAATCTCTACATCGCACGGACCGTGCTGAGCGTCGGAGGCAAGGTCGTGGATGTCTATGACCAGCCGTTCGGCTTCCGCACGATCGAGTTCACCGCGCGCGACGGCTTCAAGCTCAACGGCCGGCGCGTGCAGCTCAACGGCACGTGCAATCATCATGACCTCGGCCCGCTCGGCGCGGCCTTCAACACCCGCGCGCTGGAGCGGCAGTTTGAAATCCTCAAGGAGATGGGCAACAACGCGTTGCGCACCTCCCACAACCCGCCCGCACCGGAGCTTTGCGAGCTCGCCGACCGCATGGGTCTCCTGGTGATGTGCGAGGCATTCGACTGCTGGCGCGGCGGCAAGACGGCCAACGATTATGCGCACCTGTTCGATGCGTGGCACGAGAAAGACCTGCAGGCGATGGTGCGGCGCGAGCGCAACCACCCCAGCGTGATCCTGTGGAGCATCGGCAACGAAATCCGCGAGCAGAACGGCCCGCAGCTCGCCCAGCCGCTGGCCGACATCGTCCGGCGCGAAGACCCGACCCGGCCCGTGATCGCCGGCTGCAACAACGCCAACGCCGGCATCAACGGTTTCCAATCCGCGGTGGACGTCTTCGGCCTGAACTACCACACCGGCAGCTTCGGCAAGTTGCTCGAACACAAGGGCAACGAGAATAAACCGATGCTGTCGAGCGAGTCGTCGTCGTGCATCAGCTCGCGCGGCGAATATTTCTTTCCCGTGCTGAAGGGCGGGCCGTCGCGCGTCAACTTCCAGGTCTCGTCCTACGACGTGGACATCCCCGGCTGGGCGCAGACGCCCGACGAGGAGTTCGCCGCGCTCGACAAATACCCCGCGTTCGCCGGCGAGTTCGTCTGGACCGGCTTCGACTACCTCGGCGAGCCGACGCCCTACAACAGCGACGCGAGCAACCTGCTCAACTTCTCCGACCCCGCGCAGCGCGCCGCGATGCAAAAGGAACTGACCGCGCTCGGCAAACTCAAGGTGCCGAGCGCCAGCAGCTATTTCGGCATCCTGGACCTCTGCGGCTTCAAGAAGGACCGCTTCTACAGCTACCAGGCGCGCTGGCGCCCGGAACTGCCGATGGCCCACCTCTTCCCGCACTGGAACTGGCCTGACCGCGTCGGGCAGGTCACGCCCGTCCATCTCTACACCTCCGGCGATGAGGCGGAACTTTTCCTCAACGGAAAATCGCTCGGCAGGAAAACGCGTGGTCCGGCCGACTACCGGCTGCGCTGGGATGACGTGGTCTATCAGCCCGGCGAGTTGAAAGTCGTCGCCTACAAACAAGGCAAGGAATGGGCGACCGACGTCGTCAAGACAACCGGCGCGGCGGAGCAGCTCCGGCTCGCCGCGGACCGCGCGGAGATCCGCGCCGACGGACAGGACCTCTCGTTCGTCACGGTCACCGTCGCCGACCAGGCCGGGCTGCTCGTCCCGCGCACGCACAACCTGGTGACGTTCGCGGTCAGCGGCCCCGGCGAAATTGTCGCCGTCGGCAACGGCGATGCCGCCAGCCACGAGCCGTTCCTCGCGCAGCAACGCAAGGTGTTCAACGGCCTCTGCCTTGTGATCGTGCGCTCCAAGCCCGGTCAGCCCGGTGCGATCCGGCTCTCCGCACAGTCCGAGGGGCTCAGCGGCGCCACCATCACGCTCCGCGGCCGGGAGTAAGGCGGATGCCGAGGGGGAATCCCAGCGATGCCGCCGGGAGCGCACGGGGCGGCCTCTGCGCCGGGCCCGTTCCGCCGGGGCCGGCCGTTTTTCAAAGACTTGGAAAACGTCCGCCGTCCGACTATGCTGCCCGCGGCAACCAAGCAGGAGAAACCTATGAAACGATGGCTCGTGTGCGGATTGGCAATGTGTTTCGGATGGCAGACCATGGCGCAGGCGCAAAACGCAGCCGGTGCGCGCATCCCGCCGCGGGCGAAACCCATGGAAGTCAAAATCCCGAAGTCGGTTGAACGTATCAAGGACATCGACAAGGTGAAGGGCGAGGCGAAGGCCAAGAAGAAGGCCGTCGCCTTCGTCATGAGCGAGGAGGGCGCCAAGAAAGGCACGCTGGATTCGGACACGCAATTCGCCATGCAACGCGCGCGTTCGATGGGCATCCTGATCTATGCGGACATCAAGGATCTCAAGGCGCTGCCCGCCAAGGTCAGCGAAGCCGCCGGCGGCCTGCGCGACGCGCTGCCCTCGATCATCTTCATGGACCCGGAGACGGAGGACGTCATCGTTGCCGTCAAGCACAGCAAGGATCAGAACGACTGGGAGAAGGAGCTCCGCAACGCGAAGAAGACCTTGAATGGCGAGGCGCCGCCCGGCAAGCCGGAGCCGGCCGACAAGCCCGCCAAGGACACCAAGAAGGACACGAAGAAGAAATGACCGGCATCATCGGTGTCATCCCGGCACGCTGGGGCTCGTCGCGTTTCCCCGGCAAGATCCTGTTTCCGATCCTCGGCAAGCCGCTGCTGCAATGGGTCGTCGAGCGCGCGCGGCAGGCCACGGTGCTCGACCGGCTGCTGGTGGCCACCGACGACGAGCGCATCCGCGCCGCCGCCCAAGCCTTTGGGGCGGAAGTGGCGATGACCTCGCCCGCGCACCCCTCCGGCACGGACCGCATCGCCGAGGCCGTGCGCGGCTGCGCCGCCGACGTGGTCATCAACATCCAGGGCGACGAGCCGCTGATCGACCCGGCGTTGATCGATGAACTCGGCCGCACGCTCGCCGCCGACCAGCGCTGGGACATGGCGACCGCAGCCGCGCCGATCCGCGAGGCGCGCGACCTCGCCGCGCCCAGCGTGGTCAAGGTGGTGCGGGCCCGCGACGGGGCCGCCCTCTATTTTTCCCGCGCCACCATCCCGTTCGTCCGCGACGCGGCCGACGGCGCGGCGCCGGCGGGGCTGCATTGGCGGCACATCGGCCTCTATGCCTACCGCCGCACCTTCCTGGAGCGGCTGGTGCAGGAGCCGCCGTGCGTGCTGGAGCAGACGGAAAAGCTCGAGCAGCTCCGCGCGCTCTGGCTCGGCTGCCGGATGAAGGTGCTCGAGACCAACGACGTCGGCCTCGGCGTGGATACGCCCGAGGACGTGGGTCGGGCGGAAGCAGCGTTGCGAAAAGCAGGACTGGCATGATCAAAAAAATCAACGTGGGCGGTGTGCGGTTCGGCGGCGGCGCGCCGTTGGCGCTGATCGCCGGACCCTGCGTCATCGAGAGCCGCGCCGGCTGCCTCGATCTCGCGGGCAAACTGGTGAAACTGGCGCGCGCGGAAAAAATTCCCTTCGTCTTCAAGGCGTCGTTCGACAAGGCCAACCGCACTTCGCTCAAATCCTACCGCGGGCCGGGCCTCGTCCAAGGGCTGGAGATCCTGCGCGAGGTGAAGGAAAAATTCGGCGTGCCGATCCTGACCGATGTCCACGAGGTGGCGCAGGTCGAGGCCGCCGCCCGGGTTGCCGACGTGCTGCAGATCCCGGCCTTCCTCTGCCGCCAGACCGACCTGCTGCTGGCCGTGGGCGCCAGCGGCGCGGTGGCGAACATCAAGAAAGGCCAGTTTCTCGCGCCGCTGGACCTGCGCCACGCCATCGCCAAGATCGAGAGCACGGGCAACCGGCGCATTCTCGTCACCGAGCGCGGCGCCAGCTTCGGCTACAACAACCTTGTGGCCGACATGCGCAGCCTGCTGCTGCTGAGAGAGTTGGGCTACCCGGTGATCTTTGACGCGACGCACAGCGTGCAGCTGCCCGGCGGCGCGGGCGACTCCTCCGGCGGCGACGGCCGTTTTGCCCCGGCGCTGGCGCGCGCCGCGGTGGCCACCGGCTGTGACGGCGTCTTCCTCGAGACGCACGTCAACCCGCCGGAGGCCTTGAGCGACTCGGCGAACGCCATCGCCTTCGCCGCGCTAAAAACTGTGTGGCGGCAGCTGATCGCCATTGACGGCATCGTGCGGCGGGGTTAGCTTTTGTCGGAAACGAAAAGCGGACGCATGATCTTGCGGAAAAAAAGTTTACTCGTTCTCGGCGCGCTGGCCATCGGCGTCTGCCTTGCGCTGGCGCAATCCGCCGACCGGCAGGTGATCACGGGCCTGCGTGTGCCCGAATACGACGACCAGGGCAAGCTGAAGAGCCTGCTGTGCGGCGACCACGCCACGATCCCCCTGAGCGGACCGATCGAGGTGCAGCAGCTCAAATACGAGGTGTTCGGCAGCGGCACGCAGGCCGAGGTACGCATCAGCGCGCCGCAGTGCTTTTATGATCGCGACCAGGGGACGGCCAATTCGACCGGCGGCGTGCGCATCGCCCGGCCCGACCTGATCATCACCGGCACGGGGTTCGCTTTCGACCGGCGCAGCGAGCGGATGGAGATCAAGAGCCAGGTGCGCGTCGTGCTCAAGAGCGTGCGCAAGCAGGAAGGATTCATACCGTGAAGATGTCTTATATGTGCGGGTTGCTCGGGCTGCTGCTGGTGGCCGGCTGGGTCCGCGCCGCCGACAAGGCCGCCTCCGCCGACGGCGCGGAGGAGGTGACCATCATCACCTCCGACAAGCTCACGGCCGACTACAAGCAGCACTACGCGCTGTTCGAAGGTAGCGTCGTCGTCACCGATCCGCAGATGCAGCTGACCTCCGAGCGGCTGACCGTGACGTTCGATGCCAACAACAAGATCAAGACCCTCAAGGCCGACGGCAAGGTCAACATCCGCCAGACCGACAAGCTGGCGAAGGCCGAGTCCGCGACCTACGACATCGATTCCGGCAAGGTTGTGCTCTCCGGCAAGCCGCGCGTGATGCGCGGCAAGGACATGCTCGAGGGCGATGAAATCACCATGTTCCGCAACGAGAGCCGGATCCTGGTCCACCCGCGGGCGCGGCTTGTGGTCTACCCGGAAAGAGGTGGGGCGCGTGAGCAATTCTTCGGCACCAACAAATAGCGGCGCGCTGGCCGAGACGCGTGAACTGGTCAAGGCCTACAAACGCCGCCGCGTCGTCAACGGCGTCAATATCAACGTCCACCGCGGCGAGATCGTCGGCCTGCTCGGCCCGAACGGCGCGGGCAAGACGACCAGCTTCTACATGATCGTCGGCCTGATCGAGCCGACCGAGGGCCAGGTCTTCTTCCAGGGCCAGGACGTGACCAACGCCCCGATGTACCGCCGCGCGCGCATGGGCCTCGGCTATCTGTCGCAGGAACCGAGCATTTTCCGGCAACTGACGGTCGAAGAGAATGTGCTGGCCATCCTTGAGACCCTGCCGCTGTCCGGCCGCGAACGCCGCCAGCGGCTGGGCGAGCTGCTCGACGAGCTGAAGATCGCGCACCTCGCCAAGCAGAAAGCCTACACACTGTCCGGCGGCGAGCGGCGGCGGCTGGAAATTACCCGCGCCCTCGTCACCAACCCGGCACTGATCCTGCTTGATGAACCGTTCAGCGGTGTGGATCCGCTGGCGGTGTACGATGTGCAACAGATCATCATCGGCCTCAAGGCCAAGGGGTTGGGCATTCTGATCACCGACCACAATGTCCGGGAGACGCTCGCCGTGGTGGACCGCGCGTATCTGATTTGCGAAGGCAAGGTTTTGCGCGAAGGCACCAGCAACTTTTTGATCAATGACCCGATGAGCCGCGAGCTGTACCTCGGCCCGCGGTTCAGTATGTGAAACAACACAACGAGAAACAGGAGGCAGACCATGCAGATTACCGTTACCGGTCGGCACATGGAAGTCACAGAGTCGCTGCGCGACTTTGCACTCGAACGCGTGGAGCATGAACTCGCTGATTTTCCGCGTATCCTGAATGCGCATGTGATTCTGGCGGTCGAAAAACACCGGCAGATCGCTGAAGTCGTCGTCCAGGGGCCGCATCACCTGCGCGTCGAGGCCAAGGACGAGGCCACCGACATGTATGCCGCCATCACCGGCGCCGTCGAGAAGACCGCGCGGCAGATCGAACGCCAGACTGAAAAATGGCAGAACCACAAGGGCAAGGAACCGCTCTCCCACGTCGAGGCCCGCACGGGCGCCATCGAAGGTTGAACCGTCGTGCGGGCGGCAACCGCCGCCCGCACCTATCCCCCTGAAAAATCAGCGCCGTCAGGCACGGAGCATCCCCACCGGCGCATAGGCGCCTCCGAGGATCTCGCGGCTGTCGAGGCCGAGCCAGCGGTCGAGCAGCTCCGCATAGATCCGTCGGAAATCGGTGTGCACTTTTTGCCCGTCCTGGTCGAGGTCGGCCAGGCTCGGATGTGTGCCGATCAAGCCGCCCTGCGCACGCCCGCCGACCACGAACACGGGTGCGGCGGCGCCGTGGCCCGTGCCACGCCGTCCGTTCTCGTGCAGCGTGCGGCCGAACTCGGAGAAGGTCATCAGCACCACGCGGTCGAACAGCCGGTCGCGCTGGAGGTCGCGCGCGAACGCGGCGATCGACGCCGACAGCTGTTCGAGCAGCGAGCAGTGGTTGCCGAGCTGGCCGGCGTGGTTGTCGAAACCGCCGATGCCGCCGCCGCCGAGCTCGGTGAAGAAGACGCGGATGCCCGCGTCGGCGCGGATGAGTTGCGCGATGGTGCGGAGCTCATCCGCCAGGCGATACTGCGGATAGTCGCCAGCATGGGCCTTCAGCACATTTTCAATGCGCACGCTGTTCGCCTGCGCGGCGGACGTCGCACGCCGCGCGCCGTCGAGCAACCTGTCGCCGGGGGCCGAGCCCGCCTTGGCCGGCGGACAGACCAGGTCGCGCGGCGAGCGCAGCGAGGGCACGATGACGCGCTCGGCGTTCGACGCGAACGGCTGCGGGATCGCGCCGACAAACGCGGCGGGCAGGTTCGCCGTGTCCGGATTCCACAGTTGATCGGCCGCGCGGCCGAGCCAGCCGGTCTGTGGGCCGGGCGGCTGCGGCTCGGCGGTGTGCCACATGTGCATCGCGCCGGGATGATTGCGGTCGGACTTCGCGCAACCGACGCCCTGCACCACGGCGAGCTGGCCCCCGGCGAACAGCCGCGCGAAGCCTGCCATCCGCGGATGGAGGGCGAGCTGGTCGCTGATGCGGTGCGCCTGCGCGGCGACCTGCCGGAGCGTCGGGCGGCTCTGGTGGTAGAGGTCATCGGCAAACGGGATGACGGTGTTGAGTCCGTCGTTGCCGCCGGAGAGCTGCAGCACGACCAGGATGGTCTGGTCCGCGCCCGGCGGCAGCGCCAGCGCCGACCGCATCAGCAGCCGCGGCGCACTGGCCGCAAACGAGAACAGCGCTCCAGCTTTGGCGGTGGCCTTCAAAAATTCGCGTCTTGTTTTCATGACGGATCCTCACGGGTGACAGCTGCTCTCTTTTGTAGGGGCGCAGTCTCGCTGCGCCCCCAACCCCAGCGCAACACACAACGGGCGCAGCAAGACTGCGCCCCTACCGCTTTGAACTTCACGTTCAAGCCAGCAGAAACTCCGGCTGGGCGACGGCCGCATAGGCGGCGTGGCGGGGGTCGGGTGCGCTGCCGGCCGCGGGTTCATCCTGCACGTAGAGCTGTGCGAAAAATATGGTGGCCGGTTGGCCGTGCTTCTGCACGAGGGCGGCCAGATTCAGGTTCTCGCTGTAGGGCCCGCCGCGCAGCAGCGCATCGGCCAGCCTGAGGCGTCCGGCGACCGTGGCGGGATTGAGCCAGTCGCGGCCGCCGCTCCAGCCGCGGGTGGTCGGCGGATGCAACAGGTTCTGGCCGAGCCCGGCGAGCGCGTCGCCGAGCGGCTGGGTGGCGACGGAAGTTTCCAGGCCCTGGATCATGCCCAGCGCGTACTCCACCGGGCTCTTCACGCGCTGGCGGTAGGCTGCCGGCGAGAAGAACAGATTCGAGCGCAGCATCGTCTCGACCAGCGCGAGCACGTCGTAATCCTTCGCGAATGCCGCCTCCAACGGCGCGAGCAGCGCGGCGGCCGGTTCGGCGGTTTCGGAAATCAGCCAGCGGTACAGCTTGCGCACTAGCATGGCCGCGGTCGCAGGCTGCGCAAGCACCAGGCGCGCGACATCGTCGGCGCCGAAATTGCCTGTGCTGCCGAGGATCTGCTTGTTCCCCGTGTCATGCTCGCGCTCGATGAAGCGGAGCTGGTCCAACTGGACAAACCAGCCGGAGAAGGCGCGTGCGGCTTCGCGGATATCCTGTTCGGAGGCCTGGCCGAGGTGGGCCTCCAGCAGCCAGCGCGGGAAGCCGGGGTTGGGCAGCGCCCTGCGGTTGGCCTTGGCGTCGAACGTGGCAAACAGCGCGGCGTCCTGCACGAGGCCGGCGAGCAGGGCGCGGAAATCGCCGAGCGCGTGGCGGCGCAAGAGCTGCAGGTAACGCTGCAGGGACGGGGCGCTCTCCACCTTGCCGTTGTTTGCGGCGCAATGGCCGTGCCAGAACAGCGTCATTTTCTCCAGCAGCGGGTGCGGCGTGCGGATCATCCGCTGGAGCCACCACGCGCGCAGCTCGGTGGCGCTGCGGTCGTCGCCGGGCGGCGTCTCGTACTCGTCGAACTGCCGGTTGAAGGCGGCGGCCTCGGCGCCGGGCCGGAGCAGCCGGTCGAGTGTCTGCTGCGGGCCGTCGGCCAGCGCGCGCTGGAGCTGCGGCCACGCTGCACCGAACGCGGCTCGGCGGTAGAGGTGCCCGGCGAGCGCGAGGTTCCAGGGACGATGCGCGTCAGGTTCAAAGCGGGCCCACGCCCACTGCGGATCGAATGCGGCTGATGGGGCCATGGCAATCCTCAGGGTGTTTGTGCGGCCTTCTGCACCGGCGGCGGCCAGTTGAACTCCAGCTCCAGTTGCGTCTGCTGCACGCCTGTGGTCAGGCGGGCGGTGCGGATGAACCCGGCGAGCCCGATGAGTCCGTCAATCTGCGCCTCATTGCCCTTGACCTCGCCGCCTTTGAGCATGTTCTGCTTGATCATGAAGCCGCGGTTGGCACGCAGCGCGGCCGCGATCTTCCCGCCCTCGAGTTCGAGCACGCCGTGCACCTGCGCCGCCGGCGTCGGCGGGTGCTGCTTCTCGCGGGCCAGCGCATCCATCAGGTCGCGCGCGAGGCCGTCGGTCGAGCTGAGGATCAGGTACTGGCCCGGCATCGCGAGCGCGGGCCGGAAGTTGTAGCGCACGTCCATCTTGCCGGGATCCTTGGCGTAGGCGGTGGAGAAGCGCGCCACGCTGAACGGGATGTCGTTGTGGACCGGCCGGTCGATGATGAAGCCCGGCTCGGCACGCTGGCCGCGCGTGAAGCTCGCCAGCCCGATCGCCTTCTGCCACGCCTCCTCGACGACCTCGCGGAACTGCTCCGGGTGGCGCAGCTGCAGCACGACGGCGAACGCGGGCAGCTGGTAGACCGGCGTGCCGCTGGCCGCATCGAACTGCTGCTGCGCGGCGACGAAGCGGATGTGCGGCTGCGCCTGCGCCATCACGTCGTCGGTCAGGTCGCGACCGCTGAAGAAGATGCCCATCATGTTCTCGAAGAAAATCAGGCCGGACGTGCGCTCCGGGAACAGCTGGTCCTTCGCGGCATAGAAGCGGTGCAGGTCGCGGTAGAGGCTCAGCGCGGCGATCTGGCGTGGCACGGCCAGGTTCGGCAGCGCGCCATCGGTTGCCGTCGGCGGCAGCGCGAACGCGGCGGGCGAGTTCGTGCCCGCGGGCGTGGCGTCGGACACCAGGCGCAGCGCGAGCGCGTGCGGCTTGACATGCAGGCCGATGGCGATCCAGTTGGCGGTGCCCGCGGTTTCGCCCAGGCCCGCGAACACCAGCGCGGCCAGGGGATTGCCGTTCTCCGGCTTGAGCGCCTTGGCGATGCCCGGCGCGAGCTTCAGCGCCCGCATGTTGAGGAAGAGCATGCCGGCCGCGTCGGGGCCGACGGCGCGGCGGGCGGCCTGGTAGTCGGGCGACGCTGCGAGCCCGCCGCCCTGCTGCGCGCCCTGCAACGCGGCTTCCATGTCTTCCAGGTTTTTCGTCCACACCAGCCGCCGGCCCGCGAGCACGTGCGCCTCGTTCTTGCCGAGCGAGTACGCCGTTCTGCCGCCGATCTGCCGCGACACGGCCGGGCTGGGCTTGCCGGCCAGCGCCGCCTGGTTCTGCGCGCCGTTCCAGAGCAGGGTGTGCAGCTGGCGCAGCATCTGCTCGTCTTCAGCGTCGGCCACGAACACGGTGCGCTGCTGCGGATAGAGGCCGAGCGCGAGACCGCCGCCGGTGAGTTTTTGCAATGCCGTCGGCCAGTCGGCGCCCAGCTGCGTCTCCAGAAATTGAACGAGGACCTGGAACTGCCGGAAGTCCGGCTTCTCGGTGGCCCGCTGGATGGCAGGCGCCAAGGCCAGCGTGGCGCGCGTATCCTTTTCGAGCAGCGGCGCGAGCACGGCGCGCGGCCGAAACACCTCAAGGGCTGCGATGGCCTGGGCCGGCAGCGCCTGCGCCGGCGAATCCGCCGCCACCGCAACGCGTCCCACCAGCGCCGCGAGGCCCATACCCAACCACAGCTTCTGTCGCATGCTCATGTTGATGGTCCTTTGCCTCACCACTACGCGACAACCGCCGCCAAGGTTACATCCTGGGCGGCGATTCCCGGGCGGCGGTGGCACCGGCCACCGTCGGTTTCGCCGGGGCGGGGGCGCGGCCTGCCAGGAGCCGTGCCTCAAGGGGGCAAAAAGAGGGGGGGGGGAGATGGCCGCCACGTGGGGGCGCGTACGACTTGGGGAAGTCTCGTCAAGGCCTGGAAAAAGTGCGGGCGGCGTTTTCCAGGTTTGGAAAAACGCCGCCCGTGCTCTGGCGCCAGAATTACTTCGAGCGCACAACGGTGCCCGTCGGCGGATTCTTTTCGCCATCGGTCACGGCGCAATAGGAGAACTTCTTGTCCACCTTGCTGACCTTGAGCTTGCCGAGGGTCTTGCCCTCTTCCTTGCCGAGGATGGCGCCGGTGTCGGGGTCGGTGATGGTCTTGCCTTCGGAGCCCATGACGAGCTCTTGGCCGACCTCAACGCCAAACTCGCTGCCGCGGTTGATCAGCACCGCGCCGCTGTCGCTGGTCTTGATGACGGCGCCCTCGAAGGGGAATTCTTCCATCTTCTTGGCGATGAATTCGGCGGCCTGGTTGATGCAATCCTGCGCGGCCTGTCCCAGCGGGGTCTTCTTGAAACCGCCGAGGTCGGTGCTGACGCCGGCGATATCGACGCCGACCTTGAGGTCCGTCTTGCCGGCCTTGCCGGTGATGCTTTCCTTGGCGACGATCTCGCCGGTGGTCGTATCAATCAATTTGACGATCAGGTTGACCTGCGCCTCGGACTTGCCGCCGCTCAACCGCACGCCGAACAGCGAGATGCCGCCGCCGCCGCCGGACTGCGACTCCTCGACGCCCGTGACGGCGCCGGTGCCGATGTAGCGCGCGGCCCGGATCAGGCCGGTTTGGGCGACCTTGCTCTTGGCCATGCGGCCGCTCGCGGCGAGATCCTGCTCCAGCATCACGTCGCCGAGCTTCTCGCGTTCGACGATGACGAAGCGGCCGGAATCGAACAGCGCCGATTCGAGCATGATGGACAGGTTGTGGCCGATCTCCCAGCTGCCGTGCCAGCCGCTGTCATTCTTGAAATCTTTGCAGCCGATGGCGTGTTTCAGACCCTTGTAATCGCCGAGCCTTTTCGCCATGTCGGAATTGCTGCTCTCGGTCTTGGTGTCCGCCTTGCCCCACAACGCCCACGCAGGCGTGGCTGTTCCGCAGGCCACGGTCACTGCCGCCGCTACGACCACTTGCATCATCTTCATGTTGTCCTCCTGTCGGTTGTCATTTCGTCGAACGTTGGCGAGGATAACTTGCGGTAACGGAATTTCAAGCCCGGTGTTGCTCTTGCTCCGTTGCGCAGCCCCTACATCCGGATTGACAAGCGCTGGCAGGAGCGCGAGCCTTCAGGGTGAACCATCAACTGTAGCGAGGAGTTGTGACCGCCGGCGGCGACCGCAGGGCGCCGCTACGGAAGGCAGCGGAGGACAGCCAAGGAGCAGACGAAAGCAACCAGGGAGGGATGGATCATGGAAAAGAATGGGGCAGCGGCTTATCCGGAGCCGCCGCAGGTCAGTCCGTTGCGCGTGTGCGACCTGCCGGCCGAGGCCCGGCCACGGGAGAAGATGGACAGGAAAGGCGCCGCGGCGCTGACGAACGAGGAGTTGTTGGCGCTGCTGCTCGGCAGCGGCACGCACGGCGCCAGCGTGCTGGATGTGGCGCGCGCGCTGATCAAAAAATACGGCTCGCTGACGGCGCTGGCCGAGGATGCCACCCCCGCCTTCAAGGAAGTGCGCGGCATCGGCCCCGCCAAAAGCAAACTGCTCAAGGCCGCGCTCGAGCTCGCGCGTCGCATGAGCGCCGAGCCGCGCGACGGGCAGCCGGTGGTCCGCACGCCGGAAGACGTCGAGCGCGTCTTGGGTGCTGAGGCCCGCGGGCGCGCGCAGGAGGTCCTGTGGATGCTGCCGCTTGACGTGAAGTACCGGCTCAAGCGCCCGCCGGTGGCGGTCACGCTCGGTCTCGCCGATGCCAGCCTCGCCCATCCGCGCGAAGTGTTCCGCGAGGCGGTCGCCTGCGGCGCCTCCGCCGTCGTGCTCGCGCACAACCATCCCTCCGGCGACCCCGCCCCCTCGGCCGAGGACATCCGCCTGACGCGCGAGCTGGTCGCCGCCGGCAAAGTCGTTGGCATTCCGGTGCTCGATCATGTTATCCTCGGGCGCGCCGAGGCCGTGGGCGGCCGGAGCTACGTCAGCCTGCGCGAGGCGGGCCTGGTCGAATTCAAAACCTGACACGAACATGAATATTCATCCGACAGCGGTGGTGGAAGCCGGGGCGACGTTGGGCGCCGACGTGAGCGTCGGCGCGGGCGCCTTCATCGAAGCCGGCGCACAGGTCGGCGATGGCTGCGTCATCGGTCCGCACGCCGTCATCTTCAAACACGTCACGCTGGGCCCGCGCTGCCGCGTCCACGCCAACGCCGTGCTCGGCGATCTGCCGCAGGACCTCGGTTTCCGCGACGCGGCCACGTTCGTGCGCATCGGCGCCGACTGCGTCCTCCGCGAAGGCGTCACCATCCACCGCGGGACCAAGCCCGACACGGCCACCGTCGTCGGCGATCACTGCTTTCTGATGGCGAACAGCCACCTCGCGCACAACGTCCGGCTGGGCAGCCGGGTGATCCTGGCGAACGGCGTCCTGCTTGCCGGCTATGTCGAGGTCGGGGACAACGTCTTCTGCGGCGGCAACGCCGCCGTGCATCAGTTCGTGCGCATCGGCCGGCTGGCGATGCTGCAGGGCCTCGCGGGCATCAGCCAGGACGTGCCGCCCTTCTGCACGATGCACGGCACGACGATGAACGGCGTCGCCGGCCTGAACATCGTCGGCCTGCGCCGCGCCGGCCTGACGCCGGAGCAGCGGCTGGAGCTCAAGCGCGCCTTCAAGCTGCTGTACCGCACCGGCCTGAATTACCGCGACGCCGTGACACGGATCCGCGCCGACCTGCCGCCAGGTCCGGCGCAGGAACTGGCGGACTTTGTCGCCGCGAGCAAGCGCGGCATCGCCGGGGTTTCCGGCACCACCGACGAAGCCGGCGCCTGACGCGCAGGCTGGCGTGGGCCGGATCCTTGGGCCGGTCTCCCGCATTGTATCCGTCCCGGGCGCGGCTATACTCGCCGCCGAACCCACCCCCAAGCAGGAGAACCAGCATGCTCGTGGATAGAATGAATGCGGCGATGCTCAAGGCGCTGGTCGAGACCGTGCCGGTCGAGATCACGGTGATCGATGCCAACGACGAGGTGGTCGGCTGGAACCAGCACGACAAGCGGCTCTTCCACCGCCCGTGGAGTGCCATGGGCCTCAACTTCCGCAACTGCCATCCGGAAAAAAGCCTGCACATGGTCGAGCAGATCATTGCCGGGATGAAGGCCGGCACGCGCGAGAAAGCGAGTTTCTGGATCGACCTCGACGTGCCGTACGACACGTCGAAGAAGCACAAGATCCTGATCGAGTTTTTCGCGTTGCGCGATGACACCGGCCAGTACATCGGCTGCATGGAATGCACGCAGGATGTCGAAACCGCGCGCGACCTCCAGGGCGAAAAACGCCTGTTGAGCTGAACCGGCGCGGCGCGCGGCGCAGGGCGGATCTCTCGCTCACCGCTACGCTTCCGGTCGCCAGCGGCTCCGCCCGCAGCTAAACAGATGCAGCGCAGTCCTGGATACCGCGAACTTAGAGGTGTCCAGCGTGACCGTTCCCTTGCGGGTACCGTTTGTTTCTTCTGCGTGTGACGGTGGCAGGCGAACTTTTCCAGGCATTGGAAACCGGCCGTGCTGGCTTTTCCATGGATCCTGAAAGCCGCAGTTGGGTGCGTGTTGTGTCAGCTGCACGCATTCGCGTGGGGCTAGTTTCCAGGCTAGGTACAGGGCCGGTTGGCCGCGTTCTGACGAACGCGGCTACAGATCCGAGCGTGCGCAATATCATGTATCGGCAGATCGTCATCCTTATGCTTCGGTTGCCATGGCTGGCGAGCCATTGTAGCCGCACTCGTCAGAGTGCGGCCCGCCGCAACCTAAAGACGCCATCCAGGCTTGGGAAAAGTTGCCTTGCGCAATTCCAGGCTTTGGAAAATCCCGCCGGCGCGGTAACCTCGCCAGTCTGTTCCGCGCGGTGCTACCGGAGAATATTCATCATGAGCAAGCGTATGAGTTGGTTGGTGCTGTCGGGTGTGGTGGCGTGGGCGGCGGGTGCGGAGCCGGCACGGCTGGAACTGCGCAATGAACGGCTGGCCTTGGCGCTGGGGCAGGCGGAGCAGGGGGCGATCGTGTCGCTGCGCGCGAACGGCGGCGAGGAATTGGCCGCCTCGCCACGCACGCCGCTGCTGTTTGCGCTGACGCTTTCCAAGCAGGGTGCGTCGAACGGCGAGAAAGTCTCGCTGACCAGCCGCGATGCAAAAAGTTTCCATGCCGATATCCAACGCACGCCGCAGCAGCAGGTCGTTACGCTGCACTACGGCGATTTCGCGAACGGCGCGCTCCGCGTGACCTGCACCGCGAGCCTCGCGGCGGGCGATCCGCTGGTGCGCTGGCGCATCGCGGCGCAGGTGCCGGAAGGCTTCGCGTTGGAAGTGGTGCGATTCCCCTTTGTCACCCTGCGCGCGCCGCTGGGCGCGGGCGCTGACGACGCGGCGGTGTTCGGCGCGTCCAAGGGCGGTATCATCCGCAACCCGGCCACGATGAAGGTCGGCTCCAGTGTCAGCATCGCCCAACCCGGCAACATGGCGGCGCAGTTCGGCTGCCTCTATAACGCGCGCGGCGGCTTTTTCACCGCCGCGCTCGACGGCAAGGGCTACCCGAAACAGCTCATCGCGTCGCGTGTGAAGGAAGGCATCGAGTTCAGCTGGTACCGGACGTGTCTGGCAACCGGCGTCGTCACGCAGGACTACGACGCGGTCATGACGACCTTCGCCGGCGCCGGCGGCGCGCCGGCCGACTGGCGCGACGCGGCCGACCTCTATAAAGCATGGGCGCTGACCCAGCCGTGGTGCGCCACGACCTATGACCAACGTTCCGACATCCCGGCGTGGATGAAGGCCGGTCCGATCATGGTGCGGTTCGGACGCGACTGGCTGGCCGAGCCTGCGCGCATCGACCGCTGGCTGGCGGAATACTGGCAGAAGCACTTTCCGTCCGCGCCGCTGATCATGGCCTTTTGGGGCTGGGAAAAAATCGGCACCTGGGTGACGCCTGATTATTTTCCGCTGTATCCCGGCGACGGGCAATTCACGCAGCTCGTGGCGCGGGTGCGGGCGGCCGGCGCGCATGCGTTTCCGTGGCCGTCGGGCTACCACTGGACGCTGACGTACCAGAAGCGCACCGACGGCAGCTTCGAGTGGGACGACCGGAAACGTTTTGACGAGGTGGCCCGCGCGCACGCCGTGCAGACGCGCGACGGGAAACTGTATCTGCGCACGCCGAGCTGGCTCCACGGCGGCGACACGACGTGCCTGTGCGGCGGCGATCCGTGGACGCTGCGCTGGTGGAACGAGGACATCTGCGTGCCGCTGGCGCAGCGCGGGTGCGAAATGATCCAGGTGGACCAGGTCGTCGGCGGCGGCTACCCGGTCTGCTACGACCCCCGGCATGCCCATCCCGCGGGGCCGGGCCTCTGGCAAACCGAGATGTTCACGCGCCAGCTGCAGACGATGCGCGCAGCGATGCGGAAGATCCAACCCGACGCGGTCGTGTGCTTCGAGGAGCCGAACGAGTGGTACAACCACCTCGTCGGCATCCAGGATTACCGCGACTGCGAGACCCCGCACGAGTGGGCCTCGGTGTTCAATTATCTCTATCACGAATTCCTGCCGCCGTTCCAAAGCAACCCGCGCGGCGATGATCTGGTGATGGCGGCCCACTGCCTCGTGGATGGGCAGATGCCACATCTGGTGCCGTCGGGCCGCGACCTCGCCGAGCCGGTGCTCGTCAACGGGGGCTTCGAGGCGCGCGCCGGCGGCCGCAACCCCAACGGCGGCTGGGATCAGGTCCACAGCTATCAGGGCGTGAACTGGACCGGACAGGCCACCAACGACGCGCTCGAAAAGCACAGTGGTGCCGGCAGTCTACGGCTGGACAATACGAACAAGACCGACATCGTGCAGGTCTCCCAGAACGTGCCGGTGAGCGTGGACGGCCTGGCCGTCGGCAAGAAGTACCGCTTGAGCGCCTGGCTCAAGACCGACCACATGGCCAAGCCCAACGCGATCGGCTTCGGCTTCCTTGCCACGGATAACAAGTCGGCAGGCCATGGCGGCCACCTGCCGTTCCCGGTGGCCGGCCAGGGCTGGCAAAAGGTCTCGGCCGACGTCGCCGTGCCCGCCGGGGTCGAGCGGCTGCGGATCATGATCAACGTCGTCGGCACCGCACGGGCGTGGGCCGACGACCTGGCGCTGGAAGAAATCCTGCCGGACGGCGGCACGAGGCCGGTCGTCTTTTCCGGCGCCTCGCCGGTCGCGAAATTCATGCAGCGGTGGGCCGTACTCTATCACGGCGAGGGACGGCCGTGGCTGGAGTTCGGGCGGCTGTTGCATCCCCCCAAGCTGACCTGCGCCACCAACACCTACCAGGCGCTGAGCCGCGGTAAAAAGGAAACCTACGTGCGCACACCGCGCGCCCTGCCGGCGGTCTTGCACAACGCCTTCCGCGCGCCCGATGGCACCGAGGCCGTCGTGCTGGCCAACCCGACACACGACCTGCAGCATGTCACACTGGCGTGGCATGGGAAAAACCTGTCCCTCGACCTGCCGCCCGCCGACGCGCTGCTGGTCAAATAAGAATCCGAATCAAACTCGAACAGGAACACTCAAAACGGTGCCGTCATTCTTTGTGGGCGGGGCTTCCAGCCCCGCGAACCCCACAACACAGCCAACCGCAGCTTCAAGTCTGGCGGCTAACCGGGCGGTGCTGGCCTTGGCAAGCACCTTCCGCCGCCAACTGCGGCCTTGACCGCCACCGCCGCCGTCCTACACTGCCGCCGCATGAGCGTATCAAACAGGAGCCGGTCCGCCGCCCGCGATTTCCAAGGCTTGGAAAACCGCGGGCCGGGCTGTTCCACGGCTTGGAAAGGGGCCGTCTGCCTCGCGCTGCTCCTGGGCGGCGCGGCTGTCGCGGAAGAGCCGCGGGTGGTCGCGACGGGCCAGATGGAGCTGGAATTCCGCGACGGCTGGCTGACGCGCTGGAAAAACAAGCTGACCGACGAGGAGATCCGTTTCGGCGCCGGCACGCCGATTCCGGAGGCGGCCACGGCCGCCCTGGTGAAATCCGATGACGCGACGGCCGCGCTGACGCTGGCCTGCCCTGGCGTGTGGGGACTGCGCGTGCCGCTCGGGCAAGCCGTGGCGTTGCATGCCGAGGCCGGACCGCTGCGGCAACGCTATGTTTTGATCCAGGCCAGGTCCAGCGGGCTTTTGCTACAACTCGACGATCCAAACCTGGCCTGCCGCGCCACGCTGGAGCGCGACGACGCCCGGCGCGAGAGCAAGCTGACCTTCCGCACCACCACGGGTGAGCAGGCACCGGCGCGCTGGCTGATCAAGCAATACGTCGGCGGCGCGAGCTGGGGCACGCAGCACCGGCTGGATTATCTGCAGCGCACCCAGCCCTGCGTGCCTCCGGAGAAGCGGCCGACGGGGTGGATGCAGAATGTCGCCTTTGTCGTCACCGAGCCGCCCTGGTGCCAGCCGGTGGGCGCGGCGGGCGTCAGCTGGAAAAAGAGCCTGGAGATCCATCACGAGTGGATGGAAAACCTGTTGCGCGTGGTGGAGCCGGACAAGCTGCTGTTCTGCGCGCGCAACTGGGGCGCGGAGTTCGGCGCACCTTCGCCCTACGCGGCGCTGATGTCCGGCCGCGCCCGGCGGGCGGGCTTCCACGTCATGTTGCGCCTGCTGCCGGTGACGAACAATCAGCAGCGGTTCGAGGCGCAGCGCTTCGAAAACGAGACGTTCCGTCACGCCAAGGTCGGGGAGATACTGGCCGCCGTCCGCGCCATGGATGCCGACGCCGTGCTGCTGGAGGGCCTCCCCGAAGGCACGCCGGCGGGCGAACGCGAATTCTTCCGGCTGTTGCGCGCCGAGTTCGACCAGAACGGGCTGACTGCGGTCGCCATCGCCATCGCGGGCGAGCCGTCGGAGGCTGCGCTGCCGTTTGTGGACCTCGCCGGCGGCGGGCTGACACTGCGCACCTTGACGCGCGGCGGGCCGGTGCTGGATGCCGAGGCCGGTGCCACCGTAGGTTCGATCCGGGAAGCCCTGATGCGGAACACGGTGTTCCAGTCGGCGTTTGCGCTGGACGCGCTGCTGAACGAGGACAACCGGCAGATGTTCGGCCTGCCCGCGGCTGTCACCCCGCTGTTCACACGCCTGCAGATCGGCCTGTTCGCGCTGGCGCACTGGTGGGGCGAAAACCAACCGCGGATGGTGGAACCCAAGTTTTTCGAGCCGACCGACCTCGCGCGCTACCGGCTGAACAACGACCGCATCCTGCGGCTCACGGCCCCCGACGCCAGCACGCTGCGCCTCGCCTACGATCAGGGCGAGACGTTGGCCGAACTGACCGCCACCGGCTGGACGAACAACGCCGCGCTGCTCGAGCAACATGGTCCTGTTTTTCTGAAGGACAAAACAGAAAAATGAGACCCGGCCCCTGGCCGGGCGCAGGCAGGGTGGCGCCTCAACGGCCCCGCCACCTGGGCCCAAGCCGGCGCTGCGGCGGGCCTTGGGTTCCCAAGGCGGAGACCCTTCGCGACGGTTTGACGCAGCCGGTACGATTGGTATACTGGTGCCGTTGTGAGACCCCATGTTGTCCAACGGATTTTCAAGGCAGGCTCCACGGCCCTGGTGCTGTGCGGGCTGGGCGGAGAATTAGCCGCGGCTCAAGGCACCAACGGCATCCCCATCGTCCATCGGTTCTACCGCTACAGCGGCCACGCCCGGATGCTGGGCGGGACGGCCGCGAATCTGCCGCCGCCGCCGCCCAGCGAGGACGAAGTGCCCGTCCCTGGGCAGGATGACATCAAGGTTAATGGGAACCTGAAAAGCGCAAGCAGCGCGCAGCAGAAGGTCCTGCCCGGGCGTCGCCCGGACCCGAGAAAAGAAAAAGACAAGGACAAGGACCCGTTCAAGTCGCTCTTCGTCGTCGATAATGCGGCCACGAATAAAACTGACCCCGAAATCAAGAAGTGGGGCTGGCTGGCGGAGGAGGCGGATGCGAACCGGCAGGTGTTGGAATCGTATCGCAAGCCGCCCCCCGGCGATGACTCCTGGACCAATGGTCTGGCGGGTCAGGCGGAAACCAACGCGGCCAAGCGGGCGAAGATCGGCTCGCTCAAGGGCAACGCCTACGAGCCGCTGGGCGCGGAGCGCACCTCGACGGGCAACGTCGAACGCGTCGTGGAGGATCGCATCGCGCGCGGGGCGGAGAAGAACAAGCAGGAAGACGCCCGGCAGAAGGCGGCGCAAAAAGAAGGCCTGAACATGGCCGAAAAACGCGACCTGCCCCCCGGGTTGACCCTCACCAACGAGACGCTGGGACTGGCGCGGTCTCACAAGGATGACGAGCGTCCCGATGTCACCTTGGATGCCGACTTTTCGCAGACCCGCAAGGCGATGGCCGAAATCAGCAGCCGCTATCAACTGAACCTGACCATGGCGGATATCATGCGGCGCCCCACCGCGCCGCCGCCGGAGACCACCACCAAAAGCATCGCCGCCCGCAACGCGCTGGAGAAAGACGGCGCCGCCGGTTCGGGTGGCGACACGCGGCGCCCGGCGCTCGGCGGCGAGACCACAGGCGGCACGCTGGCGCGGGCGCCCGCGCCCCCGCCTGCGGGCATGCCCGGCAGCGGCGCCGCTTGGATGAAACCGCCCTCCGGTCCGATGCCCTCCGTCAACTCGGCGAGCGCGATGGTCGAGGGTCCCAAGGCCCCGAAGGCTTATGAGATGCCGTCGGTCCCCGCGGTCGCTGCTCCGTTGCCGTCACCGAACACACCCGCCGCCTTTTCGCCGCAGTCCAGCTACACCCCCGGCCGCAGCACGTCCGGCTACACCCCGGGCGGTCGCACCCCCGGCAGCATGGCACCCAGTTTCACACCCACCGCGCCCTACCGGAATTTGTTCGACAATACGCCCTCGCGGTAACCGGGGAATCTCCAGGGTGGGCCTCAGTCGCTCTATTCGGCGCGCACGATATCGGCGCCCAACGACCGCAGCGTTTCCTCGAGCCGCGCATAGCCGCGATCCACCACCTGCGCGTTCTCGATCACGCTCTCACCCTTCGCGCAGAGCGCCGCGATGATCAGCGCCATGCCCGCGCGGATGTCCGGGCTGCTCTGGTGCGTGCCGTGCAGGCGCGCCGGGCCGTTGACCACGACGCGGTGCGGATCGCATTGCACGATGTGCGCGCCCATTTCCAGCAGGCGGTCCACAAAATACATCCGGCTTTCGAACATCTTTTCGAAAAACAACACGCTGCCGCGCGCCTGCGTCGCCAGCACCAGGGCCACGCTCATCAGGTCGGAGGGGAACGCCGGCCACGCGCCGTCTTCGATCTTCGGCAGCATCCCGCCGAAGTCCTTGCGGATGCTCAGCACCTTCCGGGGCGCCAGGCGCAAGCCGTCCGCGCCGGCGCTCCACGTCACGCCGAGCTTGCGGAAGACCTTCGCGATGACGGCCAGCTCCAACGGCGGGAACGTCCCGCGCACCGCCAGCTCGCCGCCGGTCGCCGCCACGGCGGCCAGGTAACTGCCCAGCTCGATCAGGTCCGGCCCGACGGTGTGTTCTGCGCCGTGCAAGGTGGCCACGCCTTCGATGCACAGCCGGTTCGTGCCCAGCCCGCTGATCCGGGCGCCCATCTTGCAGAGCAGTTCGCCCAGATCCTGCACATGCGGCTCGCACGCCGCGTTGTGCAGTGTCGTCAGGCCCGGCGCCAGCACGGCGGCCATCAGCAGGTTCTCCGTGCCGGTGACGCTTGCCTCGTCGAGCAGGATCTCCGCGCCGCGCAGCTGGCGGCGCCGGAAGACGTAGCTGCGGCCGAACTCGGCCTGGATGCCCAGCTCGCGCAGCCCGTGCAGATGCGTGTCCACGCGCCGCCGCCCGATCACATCGCCGCCCGGCGGCGGCAGCTCCGCGCGCCCGTGGCGCGCCGCCAGCGGGCCGGCCAGCAAAATGGAGGAACGGACGCGGCGGCAGAGTTCGGGGTTGAGCTTGCGCCGGCGCACATGCGCCGCGCACAGCCGGATGTCCTCGCCGGTGCGTTCCACGCTCACGCCCAGCGAGGCGATCAACTCCAGCATCACCGCCACATCGAGGATCTGGGGCACGCGCCGCAGCGTCACCGGCTCGTCGGTCAGCAGGCAGGCCGCCAGCATCGGGAGCGCGGCATTTTTGTTGCCGACGATCCCGACCGTGCCGCCGAGCGGCCGCTGCCCGTGGATGATGAAACGTGCCATGACGCGGCGCATCCTACACGCCGCCCGCCGCCCGCGCAATCCGCTGGAAGACTTGCACGCGCGCCCCGCGCCCCGTAGGCTGCGCGCATGACCGATGAAACCAACGCGATGCCCGACGGGCCGGTGTTCCAGCGCCCGGACTGGGCGGCGTGCGGAACGACCTTTGCGGTCGCGCTCCTCGCCTATGTGGCGACCCTCGCGCCCACCGTCACGCTCGAAGACTGCGGCGAACTGACGACGGCGGCGAACTTCCTCGGCGTGCCGCACCCGCCGGGCTATCCGAGCTGGACGGTCATCGCGTGGCTCTTCACGAAAATCTTTGCCGGCGCCACGTATCTCGGCCATCCCAATCCGGCGTGGGCGGTGGCGCTGGCCTCGGCCTTCTTCGGCGCGCTGACCTGCGGCGTGCTCGCGCTGCTCATCAGCAGCAGCGGGAGAGAAATTGCGAATTGCGAATTGTGGATTGAGGATTTGAAGAAAGAGGAGGAGGGGGATTCCGCCAAATCACAATTCACTCGGCGGTCACCGCCGCTGGTTTCAATTCGCAATTCAAAATTCGCAATTCACAATGCGCCATTCTTCGCCGCGGTCGCCGGCGGCTTGCTGCTGGCATTCAGCCCGGTGCTGTGGTCGCAGAGCACGATCGTCGAGGTCTATGCGCTCAACGGTTTCTTCCAGACGACGATCCTCGCCCTGCTGTACCGCTGGTTGCGCCGTCCGGCGCAGGGCTGGCCGCTGCTCCTGCTGTGCTTCCTGTTCGGCTTCGGCGCCACCAACCACCAGACGCTGCTGTTCCTCGGTCCGGCGCTCGCCGTGGCCGTGCTCCTGCATGACGTGAAGCTGTTCCGCGACTTCTTCCTCGTCGGCGCCGGCCTCCTGCTGCTGGTCTTCCTGCACTTCTGGCTCGCCCAAAAGGCCGACGCGCTGGGCCAGCTGGCCGAGACCGCGGCCACCGGCGGCCACGCCGGGCTCGCGGCGCAAGCCCAGTCCGGGCAGGCGTGGTATGCGCAGTTGCTCTGGGTCGTCGGCCCGGCTCATCCCGCGTTTTGGGTCTGGATGCTGCTGGCGGTGCTGGTGCCCCTGGCGGGCTTGGGCTTGCCCCACGGTCGCAAGGTGTGCACCGCCTTCCTGCTCGCGGAACTGGGATTGCTCTTTTACCTCTACCTGCCGTGGGCCTCGGCCCGCAATCCGCCGATCAACTGGGGCTATCCGCGCACGTGGGACGGCTTCCTCTACGTCCTCACGCGCGGCCAGTATGCGACCCTCGATTTCGCCAACATCCTGAGCGCGCGGTTTGTCGCACAGGTCGGACACTACCTGGGCGACCTGCGCAACCAGTTCACCCTCCCGCTGGCGCTGGCCGGCCTGCTGCCGTTCTGCTGGTGGAGTTTCGAGCTCGGCGGCCGGCGCGTGCGCGCGGGCGCCGCGGCGCTGGCGCTGGTCCTCGCTGCGGTGCCGGTGTGCCTGCTGGAAACCTGGCTGGCGTGGCCGGCCTGCGCGGCCTTGAACCAGGCGCTCGTCGCGGTGCTGCTGCTCCTGGCCCTCGCCGGTGGCGGACTGATGCTGTTCAACTTCGCGCGCGACGCATCCGACGATTTGCGTCAGCCGGAACACGTCCGGCTGACGCGCGTGGTGTTGCTGCTGGTGCTGACGGGCGCGGGCGCCTGTGTCCTCGGCGTCGAATATGTCCTGCTCGGCAAGGCCTTCCACCAGGTCGCCACGGGCGCGGCCGGCCGCGGCTGCCTGATCGCCGCGCTCGCCCTTGCGCCTTTCGCCGCGCTGTGGCTGCTCCGCGCGCTGGCGCGGTCGTCCGTCGCGCTGGCTTGCGAGCTGGCCCCGCGGGCCCAGCGCTGGCTGCTCGCGAGCGTCGCCGCCTTCCTCGCGTTGAGCGTCCTGTTCATTTCGTTCCAGAACCTGGACATGGATATCCAGACCCAGTTCATCGGCCGCGTGCAGTTCATCCAGTCGCACTCCGTCTTCGCGCTCTGGCTCGGCTACGGGCTGCTGCTGGCCTTCACGGCGTGGGGCCGGCGGCTGGGGCGCGGCGCGCTCGTGCTCGGCCTGGCGGTCGCCGTGCTCGCGCCGCTGACGCTGGTCTATCGGAACTATTTTGACCGCGGCCAGCTCCGCCTGGTCGGCGGTGCGGAGCAGAACGGCCACGACTTCGGCTGGCAGTTCGGCGCCGGCGCGCTCGAGGGCATGGCGGGCTTGCGCCCCACGCTTCTGCCCGGCGAGACACCGCCGCCCGACCCGGCCTGGCCGCCGCCGATGGAGACGAACGCGGTGTATTTCGGCGGCACCGACCCCGGCCGCTTCGTCCCGACCTACATGGTGTTCTGCGCGCGCGTCCGGCCCGATGTCTTCGTGCTGACGCAAAACGCGCTGGTGGACAAGCTCTACCTCGCGCCGATGCACGACCTCTACGGCGACCGCCTCTGGCTGCCCACGGCGCAGGACTGCGACCGGCTCATGCACCGCTACATCGCGGACGTGGAGGCCGGCCGGGTCCGCAATCGCGGCGAGATTTTCTACGAGAAAGGTGTGGCGCAGATCTCCGGCCGCGCGGGGATCCTGGCGCTCAACGGGGAGGTGGCGCGGTCCATCTTCGAAACGAACAAGGCCCATCACGCTTTCTACATTGAAGAGAGCGAACCGATCGCGTGGATGTATCCCTATCTGTCCCCGCACGGGCTGATCATGAAAATCAACCCGGAGCCGCTCGCCGTGCTGCCGCCCGAGGTGGTGCGGCAGGACCGGGCGTTCTGGGACTGGCAGACACGCCGCCTCTGCGGCAACTGGCGCTACCAGCACGACGCCGTTGCCCTGCGCGCGTTCAGCAAATGGCGCTGTGCCATCGGCGGCCTCTATGCCCGGCGCGGGCTGTACGCCGAGGCCGAGCATGCGTTCCGGCAGGCCATGCAGCTCTACCCGCTGGGTCCGGAGGCGCCGCTGCGGCTCGCGGAAATGTGCGTGGCGCAGAACCGCTGCGACGCCGCGCGCCGCGTCGTGCAGGACCTGCTGCGCCTCGACGACCAGCTGCGCGGCGCGCACACCTACCTCGCCTACATCGACAATGTCCAGCGTGCCCGGACGCAGCGCGACCAGCTGGAAGCGGCGGCCGCTGCGGCGCCGCTCGCGCGTACCAATGCGCTAGCGCTGGCGGAGCTCTATGACCGGCTGGGCCAGGCGACGAACTTCCAGCAGAGCATCCACCGGCTGCTGACCGCCAGCAACAGCGAGCCGCTCGCCCTGGCGCAGTTCCTGATCGAGCGCCAGCATTTCGATCTCGCGGCCCAGGCTTTCCTGGCGCATCTGGCGCAGCACCCCGAGGACGTGCCGATCCGCCTCGAGTGCGCCGCCTTCCAGCTATATCGCCACCAGACCAATGCCGCGCGCGAGCAGGTGCAGGCGGCGCTCGCTGGCGACGCCGACAAGGCCCGGTCCCTGCTCCTCGCCGACCCCCGCTTCGCCGACCTGCGCAAGCTGGCCCCGCCGACTCAGTAAAAATAATGGCCGCTAAATTCCAGATGTTAGAGCCCACCTCCGATGAAAAGCCTGATGGCCGTGTCTAGTGCTTGGATATGGGGCGCATGCTCGCTGGAAAAGAGTGGATAATACGCCGTTATGTGGATGCTAAAATAGGCACTACGGAGAGAATGAAGCAACTCCAGCCTGTCGCGCCACTTTGAAAATGTCCCCTTGAAACTCTTTTAGAATGTCCCCATAGCCGGCGCCCGCAGAAAGGCGGGCAGACGCGATGGAGAGGATCGAAATGAACACAAGGGAACG
>CAITZM010000088.1 GCA_903896925.1 uncultured Lentisphaerota bacterium
GGCGGTCAGCGGCCGCCGGCCCGCACCTTGTAGCTGCCGGCGCCGCCAGGGCTGAAGGAGCCCGCCGGGGTTACGGGGGCGTTGACGAACCAGCCGGCCACCGTGCCATCCGGCGCCTGCCAGATGATGTCGGAGATGCCGTTGCCGTTGACGTCCAGCACGGCGCGCAAGAGCCAGGTGCCGGCACCGGGCAGCGTGGCGCCGGAAATCGTCCCGTCCACGTTGTGCTTCCACACCGCGAGATTGCCGGCGGCGTTCTGGAAGATCAGGTCCGCCTTGCCGTCGCCATCGAGGTCGCCGGCGCCGCGCAGGATGTAGGCGGAACCGGAGGTGGTCAGCCCCATGGAACTGTTGTAGGAGCCGTCGGGATTCAAGCGCCAGAGAGCCAGGGAGCCGTCGGGCTGCTGGAAGAGCACCTGCGCCCGGCCGGTGCCTTCGAAATCGGCGCAGGCCTTGAGGTCCCAGGTGCCGGTGTTCGACCAGTAGCTGGCGGAGCGCTTCGTGTTGTCGGCATTCATGAGCCAGCCCGCCATGTTGTGGCTGCCGTCCTGGAAGAGAATGTCCGCGACGCCATCGCCGTCGATATCGCCGGCGGCACGCACCAGCCACGCCCCGGTGTTTTCCATCAGGCCGCCATTCACCTGGGCGCCGGTGCTGTTGAGCGTCCACACCGCCAGCTGCCCCGCGTCCGTCTGGAACCACAGTTTCGGATCCAACGTCAGGTCCACCCGGAAGATCGTCCCGCTGTCCGACGTGCCGCCGGCATAGGTCGAGCCAAAGAGATACTTGCCAAAAACATTCAGGCTGTGACGCCAGGGATTCTTGCCGGAGGCTTGTGCGGAACCCGCGCCGGTGAACTGCAACAGATTGGTATAGCCGCTGCCCCCGGTATTGATCCGGAACAGCGTGCCATTGTTGGATACCCCGCCCCTGAAGGCCATGCCATAGAGGTTGGTGCCGGAGAGGGCCAGTTCACCTATGGGGTAGTCGCCATCCGTTGGAGTGCCGGCAAAATCATGCAGAACGTGCAAGCGGTTGGCGCCCACCAAGGCGATGCCGGTATAATAAGAAAACAACAAGCCATGCCCCGTGGCGCCGCCAGCGCGCGTCGTGCCGTAGAGATAGGAGCCGGATTGCGTCAAGCCTCCCTCAGGATTCGCACCGCCCGTGCCACCGGTAAAATGATGCAGGACGGCATAGCCCGACCCGTCCGTATTGATGCTGAAGAGGGTCCCGATATTATTGGTGCCCCCAAAGGCCGTTGTTCCGTAGAGCTTGGAGCCCGACAACAGCAGGCGGTCATAAGGGTAGCTGCCATCGCCCGTTCCGCCGGAAAAACTGTGCAGGAGGGCGAACCTGTTTTGGCCCGCAAGAATGGGCCCGGCCCAATAGGAAAACAGGGTGCCGTTGTTCGAGACGCCGCCCCCCCACGTCAGGCCATACACCATGTATCCGCTGGTCACGAGCGACCCCTCAGGATACAGGCCATTGGTTGCGCCCCCGGTAAAGTGATGGACCGGGGTCTCCACCCACGTATTGGTATTCAAGGTGTAGATCGTGCCCGCGGCACTGGTCCCGCCATATTTTGTGAGGCCATAAAGCAGTGGCCCCACCAGCACCGGTTGGCCGATGGGATAAGCGCCATCATTCGATATGGCCCCAAACTGGTAGAGCGGCATGCTGAGCCCAACCCCGGAGACGGGGAAGGCCTCTTTCAAAAACAGCGCACCCTGGTTGTGCGAGGCACCCTCCGACGAACTGCACAAGAGATTGCTGCCCAGCAAGGTTGGAATGCATTGCGGACCCGAGCCCCAAAGTGAATTCCCGTTCAACTGGTACGTCCAGCCCGCGCCGCCCCCGCCCGCCACGACGCCCTGCACCTGCGCCAACCAGCCCACCGCCACGGCCAACACGCCACCTGCCCATCGCGCGATACTCTTCATGCTCTGCCCCTGTGTTTGATTTGCCCCTGGTTCTTCCCGCAATATTTCGCAATTTATAACGACATTTCTGGATTGCAAGTTATTCGATAGCCTCGCCCGGCAGCGCGTAGAATCTGCACTGTTTGCATTATTTCGGACTGCGGTCCACGCCCTGCTGACGTGCTCTTCGTGGCAGCGGCGTCCCGCCGCTTATCCTGCCGACCGGTTACGCTCAGGCGCTGCTCTGTTGGGGCCGGCTGCCCCGGCGTAGCGCCCCGCGCAGACGGGAAGGCCCCGCCCACAATAGCGAATGGAGTGCGTGGTGACCGCGTTTAGCGGGCCGCGTTCTCACGAACGCGGCTACAAGAGCGGGAAGTGAGTGTCAGCTGCCGCCAGCGCCGCAGGGAAAGGTGGAGCGTAAGGGGCCTGGCGGCACAGCATTTACGCTGACCCTTATGCACCAGGAGCGGTATCGAAACCCGCCTACTGCTGCGGCCGCATGGCGCTAATGTAGCGCAACCATGCGATGACGGTGAAAACTCCCCAGATAATGCCTCCTATGGGTTCATTAAAATGCACCCACTGAATGAAAAATACATAAAAAAGCCATTATGATGGCGAGCACATGCGCGATGTGAACTTTTAGTGGCATGCTGCCTCGTGGTTGGCTTGATCTTCCACCTCGGAATAATCCCGTGCTTCAGTGTTGGCCGGCGGCAGGTGCAGCCCGCGGGGATAGACGCTCGCCAGCAGCCAGCTGCCTCCCTGAGCGATTGGCCAGAGCTTATTCATCGTGTCACCAGGTACACCGGCGATCACTCCACCTGCAGGATAATATAGGGTGGATTCCCCGCGCTATAGACACCCCCAATACCCCAATACTTACGTGATCCGCGCAACTGTAAACGGCGCACGAAAAGTGTAGCGGGGTCATGGATGTGACGGGGCGGTCGAAAACTGTGGCACCTTCATTCAGAATGAAGGGATGTACACAGATATGGAGCAATGGAGCGAGATTCGCAGAC
>CAITZM010000089.1 GCA_903896925.1 uncultured Lentisphaerota bacterium
GTGATGTGCGGGTGTGTCTGCCGGCGGCAGGAGTGCCGCCGCTCCGATAAGGCCAGATCGCATCTTCCACTGCGGTCTGCGGCGGGCTTGAGAAGAGTCGATCGCACAGAGAACAAGCCGACCGCAGACGGCGTCAGATCACGCCTTGTTCCATCAACTCGTGCTTCACATAGGCGTAGACGAGCGGGGCCATGACCAGGCCGCTGACGCCGAAGGCGGCCTCGAACACGAGCATGGCGATGAGCAGTTCCCACGCCTTGGCATTGATCCGTGTGCCGACGATCCGCGCGTTCAGGAAATATTCGAGTTTGTGGATGATGATGAGGTAGCCGAGCGACACGGCGGCCACGGTAAACGAAACCCGCAGGCTCATCAGAAAGATCGCCGTGTTGGAGATAAGGTTGCCGACCACCGGCAGCAATCCCACCAGGAAGGTCACGACGATCAGCGTTTTCTTGAAGGGCAGATCCACGCCGCAGCAGGGCAGCACAATGGCGAGATAGACCGCCGTGAGACAGGTATTGATCGCGGAGATGGGCACCTGCGCCAGGATCACCCGGCGGAACGCCTCAACCAGGCGGGTGACGCGGTGCGTGAGGGCTTGGAGGAAGAGCGAGGGGCGCTTCTGTGGCGTCACCTCGTGCAGTGCGACCATGGCGCCCAAAATCAGGCCGATCAGCGCATGTATCACGCCCCGGACGGTGTGCGTTCCTACCGTACGGATATCGGTGGCATGGGCATGGAACCAGGCGACCAGGTGCTTTCGGATATTGTCGGTTTCGTCCGGCACGGAGGCCGCCAGCGATTCCGGCAGCCTGTCGCGCAGATTGTCCAGGACGCTCGCCAGCTGAGTCAGCATCCCGGACAGATTGTCCGGTCCCATCCGGAGAAACAAGCCGATGCCGATCCCCGCCAGCGTCAGCCCCGTGACCACGAGCACGGCCAGCAAGGCCACGCTCAGGAGTTTCGAGCCGCGGTGGTTCAGTCGCGTCACATGCGCCAGCTTCGCCAGCATATGCACGAGTTGGAAGGTCAGCAGCCCCGCGATCAGGACGGCGACCAGTTGCAGCAGGACCACGCAGAGCAAGGCCAGCCCCATGAGGATCCAAGCCGCCAAGTCATAGGAGCTTGGCCCGGCCTGATGAGTTGTAGATTCGTCTTTCATCGGTTTGGTCAAAAAATTCGGGGGCATTGTCGCGGGGTCGGCCGGAAAGTCAAGATGGACTTGTCCGGCTGGGAGCGCTTCACGTAAAAGCGTTCCTCACCGCTGAAAGACGCCGAACCAGCGGCGGCTGTTCGAGACGCTGCCGACAACCTTCAGCCGGAGCGGTTTTCCCGGCGTCACCTTGGAAGAGGGCAGGGTGAGTGTCAGGGTGCCATATTCGGCGGTCGCCGGGTCGCGCATATACTTTAGGCTGATCGTCTTATCCGCATTGAACCACGCCGCATCCTCTGCGCTGATGGCCGGAATCTCGAGCGTTTTCGCGCCATCCACATAGAGCGTGAAGGTGCCCTGAGGCTCCGCGAAATAACCCATGCCGCCCTGCCACTCCACCACATACGCTGGCATCGTCCGGGCGTTTGGCGGAACGGGACGAGTATTCCATTCCAGGCTGTTCTTGCCCTGCATGGCCCTGGCCACATCGAGCTGGGTCGCACCCGGCGGCAGATGGTCGTGGCCGGTGTCGCCCGCCCGGATTGTCTCCTGCCAGCCGTTGAGTGTGCCGAAGGCAAGGCTGACGACGCCCTTGGGGTTGAACGCATCCGTTTGCGCGTAGCGGATCAGCCCATCCAGAAGGCAGGTGCCCTCGGGCGTGCCGGAGAGCAGGTCCAGTCCGAAGGTCATCAGCACGCGCCCGTGGCCGCTGCGGGCCTCGCCGGCATACAGAAAATAGTCGTCGCGGCCTTCGCCCACCACCAGCATCTCATCCGGCCGCATGCCCGCCAGCGGCAGTTTCTGGCCCCGTTTCAAGATGCGGAACAGCAGCGGCGAGAGCTGGCCTTCATGAGGCAAAGCGCCCAGCGCGGGATGCTGCGCCAGCGCCGTCCCCACCTGGCTGCCCATCGCCCACCAGCCGAGCGAGACGTTCGGCTGGCCTGCGGTATTGCTGATGAGCAGTACGCGCTTCCCGGCGGCCAGCGCGGCGGCGACCTCCGGCGCATCGGCCTGCGAGATCAGCAAGCCCGCCTGTTCCGCCGCGGGCGTGTCCGCCGCGACCAGCCCCGTGTATAATTTTTCCAGCGCAGTCCGCAGCACCGGTGAGACAGCGATGCCCGTCCCGTCCTGCCTGTCACGCGGGGGGAAGAGCCAGAAGTCCCAGGCATTTCGGACGCCGCCATCGGTCAACACGACCTCCAGCAGCGCATGCACGGGTTGCGCCACCGCCGGCATGGCGATGGCCGCCTCGGCGAACAACCGCGTGCTTCCGGGCTCGATGTCGCCGCCCGCGCACTCGCCCTGTGCAAGCACTGTGGTGCCCGCGCGCAGCGTCCAGCGGAGCCGGGCCTTTTTCAGCGGCGCTTCCCCGTAGTGCGTGATCCAGAAACCGGCCTTCACTGCCTCGCCCGCCACCGCGATGCGCGTTTCAGATTTGGTCTTGAGCAGCAGCGCCGTCGGCCCGTTAAAAAGGCGGAACGCTTCCGGTGTCGCCCCGTTGCTCTTTGCCTCCCAAAACGCGTTGAACAGGCCCTGGGCGCTGTAGGTCTTGCCCTGCCGGACCACCACGTCGACGATCGTCCAGAAATCGTACCCATCGCAGGCGGGATCCATGCGCGCGGATTCGATGCCGTGCTTCTGGTAATAGCGTTGTAGGGCATGCGCGGCGTCCTGGCAGGCATCGCCCCACTGCCGGTCGAGCCCCGCCTCCGCCAGCCAGCGGTCACGCTCCGCCAGCGTGACGGGCGGCAGCATGGCACCCGAGAAACGCGGTTCCAGGCGTGGGTCCTGCTTGACGCACAGATTCAGGTATTCATGTGCGACGAACGGCGCGTCGCATTTGACGTTGCCCGGCGCCCACTCCTTGATCGGGCCGTTCCGGAAGTCCGAGTTCTCCGCCGTGTTGAACGTGCCGTCCTGATGGATCGCCAGGCGGTCCGGATCGAGCCGCTTGGCCAGCTGGTAGATTTTCCGGTCCAGCGGCTTGCCCAGCAGCCCCTCATTGCCCGTGCAGTAGGTGGTGAAGGACACGTGCCGGCGGTAATGGCGGTACAGCTCGGTCAGGTCCCGCAGCGGATCGAAGGCGAAAGCCTCCGTCGGGTAGTCGCCGTAATAGGGCAGCTCCGGCTGGATCATGATCCCCGCCTCGTCTGCGGCCTCGAAATATTCCGGCAGCTCGCAGTGTGTGTGCAGGCGGACGTAGTTGAACCCGGCGGCATGCGCCAGTTGGAGATGTTTGAGATGCTCGGCCCGCGAGGCGGGCGAGACCAGCGTCAGCGGGTAGACGAAGTCATCCCCAAACCCGCGGACAAAGAAGGGTTGGTTGTTCAGGAAAAAACGTTCGCCACGCACTTCGATCTTCCGCACGCCGAACCGCTCTATCCAGCTGTGGATCGGCTGGTCGCCGTCGCAGAGCGTCAGCTCGGCCCGATAGAGGTTGGGCGCCTCGGGTGACCAAGGACGGAAAGGGACGAGCGCCACGCGGCACACCACCTCGGCGGTCGGTTGTCCGGAGGCAAAGGCCACCGGCTGACTGCCGGAACCTGCGGCCTGACCGTCTGCCGTTTTCACCGTCACGCGCAGGATAGGCTTGTGCAGCGCCTCCGCTGCCGTGGCGCAGGCGATCGCCGCGTGCACCTCGGCGGACTGGCCGTCGAAATCGCCGCGCACCCAGGCGTCGTCGATCCGCGTGTCGGGCGTGGCTTCCAACTCCACATCGCGGTAGAGCCCGCCGAAGCGGTGCGTCGAACTGAACAAGCCCTTGCGGCTGGGCGGGACGTTGTTGACCGCCGCGACAATGCCGGCCGGCTGGCCCGCCGTGACCAGGTCGGTGATGTCGTATTTATAGGTGCCGCAATAATTGTCCACCCACGCCACGGGCTTGCCGTTGACCCAGAACCAGCCCTGCGAGCGCACGCCGCCGATCTTGAGCCAGATGCGCCGCCCCTGCCAGGCCTTGGGGATGCCGACGGACTTGCGGTACCAGGCCTCGCCCTGATAGATCGCGCGCAGCGGCTTGGCGCAGTGATCCCATTTGCAGTCCCAGGAATCGCCCAGACCCGGAGTCCCGACGCCTTGGGCCTCCCAGCAACCCGGCACCTGGATCGTGCGTGCGCCCGGCCAGGGCTTGGCGTAAAACGCGCGCCATTCCGGATGCCGCAGGGGGCCGACCCCCTGCGTGATGAACTCCCACTCGCCGCGCAACGAGAGCACGTCCTGCGGCTGCGCGCGCACGGCGGGATTCACCACCGCAGGCCAAGCCTGCCGGCCGCCCCAGGTATCCAGACCCGTGACCCAGCCGCCGTCATCGCCAGCCACTGACTGCACTGCGCTGACCAGACCAACAGCCAGCACGATGGCCCGCAGCCCCTCAGCGGGTGGTTTCATTTTCATGAAACCAGATATAGCAGCTTTCCAAGGCTTGGAAAGTCCGGGTTTAAGTTTTCCAGGTTTGGGTTTGACCCCCAGCGCAACGGATAGGCGCGCTTCACCTGATCGACAACTGCAAAGCCCCGGATGTTTCGTGCGGAGCGACACGCGAGAAACCCGGCGCTTTCGCACCGGGTTGGAACCTCGCGGATGAAAATGACACCAGGCCGGGAGGGCGAGCATGACGGCGGGCTGTCATCAGCGGTCCGCCAGGGCGCTCGCCCTCCCTGTCGCCATCAGATCTTGTACGGCGTGTCGAAGGCGTCGCACCAGCGGTAGGCGTGGATCAGCGCGAGTTCGCCTTCCTTGCCCTTCTGGCTCTTGCCGTGTTCCATGCCGAGCACGCCGTCAAATTTCTGCTCGTAGAGGTATTTGAAGATGCTGCGGTAGTTGATCTCGCCCGTCGTCGGTTCCTTGCGCCCGGGCGTGTCGCCGAGGTGATAGTGCGCGATGTAGTCCCAGCCGGCCTTGATGTTGGGGATGATGTCGCCCTCGGTGATCTGCTGGTGATAGATGTCGTTGACGATCTTGCACGAGGGGCTGCCGACCGCCTTGCAGATCTCCACCGACTGCGGAATCTTCGTCAGGAACAGGCCCGGGTGATTCCGCGGATTCAGCGGTTCGAGCGTCATGATACAGCCGGTCGGCTCGACAACCTTCATGATCGCCTTCAAATTTTCGATCACGTTGGCGGTCATCTGCTCCATCGACATGCCCTTGACCAGTCCGCCGGGCACCACGAGGAACCACTTGCCGCCGACGCGTTTGAGCTTCTCGCAAACCTCGGCGTAATGCTTGGCGTAATCTTCTTTTTTGTCGGTCCCGGCGACCATGCTCTGCCCGCCGGCGGTGTAGCTGCAATAGGGGCCGCCGAGCGTCATGCCGAGCTTGTTCATCTCCGCGATGATCTTGTCTTGCAGTTCCGCCGGCTTGCCCATGAAACCGCCGTCGAGCAGCGCGGTGAAACCCGCCTCGGCCATGAAATTCAACTGGGCGATCGGGTCCTTGCCCGCGTGCGCCTCGAACGCGCCGAACATCGGTGCGTATTTGAGTTTGAATTTCTTCCCGCTCGTCGCGCTGGGAGCCGCCGGTGCTTGCGCGCGTGCGGCCGTGGCGGCCGTGGCGGCTGCGATGAGGCCTGCTGCGCCCGCGCCCAAAAAGCCGCGGCGATCCATTCCCGTCGTCGGGCTGTCGTGGTTGATTTTGTTCATGCGCGCATTGTCATCATCAGCCTCAGAAGATCAAGCGCCAATTCCGGGTCTGCGGCAACCCTCAGCGTGGGCGGGGCTTCCAGCCCCGCGTCTGCGTTGCGGTTGGGCACGCGGGACTGGAAGCCCCGCCCA
>CAITZM010000090.1 GCA_903896925.1 uncultured Lentisphaerota bacterium
CCTGCTTTTCCAAGTCTTGGAACCGGCCCCGGCCGGTTTTTCCAGGCCTTGGAAAAGCCCGCGCCTCACGCGGTCTTTTCCAGCGGCTCCACCACCGGTGCGGGCGGCGGAGCGGCCACGGGTTTCGGGTCCAAACTCGCCAGCAGTTTCACCACGCCATCGATGATCGCCTCCGGGCGCGCGGCGCAGCCGGGGATGTAGGCGTTGACCGGGATGGCCGTATCGATGCCGCCCTCTACGTTGTAGCAGCCCTGGAACACGCCGCCGGAGCAGGCGCAGGTGCCGACCGCGACGACGAACTTCGGCTCGGCCAGCTGGTCGTAGATGCGCTTGAGGCGGTCGCGGCTCTGGCGCGTGACGGGGCCGGAGACCACCATGACGTCGGCGTGGCGCGGCGAGCCCTTGAGCTGGACGCCGAACCGCTCCATGTCGAACCGCGGGGTCAGCGCCGCGATGACCTCGATGTCGCAGGCGTTGCAGGCGCCGGTGTTGTAGTGGATGACCCACGGCGACTTCATGCGCGCCCAGGTGACGATTTTTTGAATGAGGCCCATGGTATTCAGCTCCGGAAAAGGATGAAGAGGCCCATCACCGCGGCCAGCAGGTAGAGGACCGCGAGCGCCGCGATCTGCACGCTGCCGCTCGGCGCGGTGGCGACGATCAGCGCGATGACGTGCATGATGGTGAAATAGTAGGCGAAGGGGAAGAACTGCTTGTACTCGGGCCGCGAGAAGTGGACCTTCACGTCCTCGCCGCAGGCGTACGCCTTGTCGCGCCCGGGGCCGGGCTTGGCGGACTTGGCCGCGAGCGGGCGGACGAGCGCGCTGAACAGCACGACAAACCCGAGCACCACCACAAACACGATCGGAGGCAGCAGCAACATATTCACGTTATTTCCTTTATATCGGCCGCGTAAGGTAAGCGATCCCGTCACCCTTTCAAGGAGCGCAGGCGGCGCACGTCGAGCGTGCCCGTGTGCTTGAAGACGGCGATCACGATGCCCGCGGCGGTGACCATGACCACGACTTCAATCACGATCAGCGTCAGGACCAGCGTCTGCGCCAGCGCCATCTGGCCGCTGATCGCGCCGCCGACGATCAGCAGCAAGGTAACGGCCTTGGTGATGATCTCCAGCGCGAGCAAAATGCGCAGCATGTCGCGGGTGACGATCAGGCAGTAGAGCCCGACGACCGCCATCAGCGCGATGAAAATTCCGAAGGGCATGAACAGGGCGATGAGGTTCATTTCAGGTCTCCTCCTTGAAGAGAATCACGACGCCCCAGACGCCGGCGAGCAGCACGAGGATCTGGCCGAGCAGGTCGAGCGCGCGCGGCCCCCAGAGCAGCGCCCGCATATCCGTCACCAGCTCCGTCGTCGCCAACAGAGGCAGCGGGCGGACCGGCATATAGCTCAGGCCGCAGCCGACCGCCAGCAGCACGACCGGCAGCAGGAAATAGCGGCGGACCTTGAAGCGCACGTGCGCCGCGCGCTCCTCCTCCGTCGCGGGCCGGACCAGGCTGACCGCGCTGATGAAGACGACCGTGATCAGGCCGGCGCAGACCGACAGCTCGAACACGGCGGCCCACGGCGCCGCGAGCTTGAACATGAGGATGCAGAGCACGACGCTCGTGAAGGCCAGGGCGATGGCCGCCTTGATGAACTGGCGCAGCATGGCCGTGGCCAGGGTCCCCAGCAGCATGGCCGCCATCAGGATGATGTTCTCCAGCAGCGCGATTTTATAATTCGGGTCCATGGGTCAGAATCCTTTCACCGGCAGCAGGAAGCTGCCGATCAGCCACGGCAAGGCGAGCCCGACGCCGACGAGGATCGCCGCCAGCAGCAGGCTCGGCACCGTCAGCGCCCAGCCGGCCTCGCGCACGTGCGCGAACTCCGGGCGCAGCAGGCCGAAGAACACGCGGCGCTGCATCGAGAGGAAATAGGCCAGCGTCAGCAGGCTGGCGGCGATGCCGAGCACCGCGTAGCCGTGCAGGCCCGCCAGCCACAGGGCGGCGATGATGAGCAGCTTGCTCCAGAAGCCCGCAAGCGGCGGCACGCCGGCGGTGGCGAACATCGCCAGCAGCGAGGTCAGGCCGGTGATCGGCATCTTCTGGGCGAGGCCGCCGAGGCGGTTCATGTCGCGCGTGCCGGTCTGCTTTTCGACCGCGGCGGCGTTGACGAACAGCAGCGTCTTGAAGATGGCGTGGTTGAACAGGTGGAACACCGCGCCGGCCACGCCCAGCTGGGCGGCGAACTTGTTCGCGGACCCGCAGACGCCGAGGCCCAGCAGGATGTACCCGACCTGGCTGATCGAGGAATAGGCGAGCAGGCGCTTGAGGTCGCTCTGCCCCAGCGCCGCCAGCGCGCCCACCACCACCGACAGCGCGCCGAAGATCAGCAGCAGCTGCTGCGTGGCCACCGCCGGGCCGAAGACATCCTGCACCAGGCGGATGAGCGTGTAGACGCCGGTGCACTTGGTGACGATGCCGGCGAGCAGCGTCGAGGCCGCGGCGGGCGCGGCGGCGTAGGCGTCGGGCAGCCAGCCGTGGAACGGCACCACGCCGGACTTGATCAGCAGGCCGCCGAGGAACAGGCCGATGGCCGTCAGCAGGTAGCCGTGGCTGCCGTGCGCGTGCAGCGCCTCGGCCACGACCATGAACTTCGTCGAGCCGGAGTAGGCCAGCAGCAGCCCGATGGAAGCCAGCATCATCATCGTCGCCAGCGCCGACATGACGAGGTATTTGAACGCGCCCTCCAGCCCGCCCATGTCGCGCTGCGCGGCGATCAGAAGGAAGCTGGAGACCGAGGCGATCTCGAGGAAGATGTAGAGGCTGAACAGGTCGCGCACCATGACGAGGCCGTTCATGCCGGCGACGGCGAGGAGCATGAGGTTGAGCGCGTTGAACCCGTGCTTCTCGTCGCTGGCCGTCGCGCGCAGGACGCACACGGCGGCGAACATGACGATCGCGATGGCGAGCAGCAGCACGCTCGTCAGCGGGTCCAGGACGTTGACGAACCAGCGCTCGTGCGTCGGGCAGCCGGTGCAGCCCGCCGGCAGCACCTGCAGCGCAAAGAGCGCCTGATAGACCGCGAAGAGGAGCGCGGCCGGCTGCGCCAGGCGGCGCAGGAAGTTCAGCGGCAGGTTCAAGAGGAGAACCGCCAACAACGGGAGGATGACAAGGAGGGAGGGCATGGTCAGTTCACCTTCACCAGAAAGACGATCACCAGGACGAGGCCCGCCAGGGCCCACCAGATATAGATCGAAAGCGAGCCGGTGTGGACCGCGCGGACCAGATAGGAAGACATGGCCACCACACCCACCGCAAAGCCGTCGCTGATCCAGTTGATCGTGCGGTCCACGCCCCAGGTGACGGCGCCGATGGCGCGCGCGAACTTCATGCCGATCACGTAGGGATCGAACCAGCCCTGCCCGGCCGCGTCATAGGCCTGGCGCAGGCCCGGCGCGCCGCGGACGTGGTCGGCGGCGCCGCTGCCGCTCCCGCTGCGCTTGACCCCGAAGAAGTGATGGAGCGCCGCCAGCGCGAGCACCACCAGCGTGCCGACGACCAGCCCGATGCTGTGCGGCCAGCCCGCGAAATCATGGCCCTCAAGCCGGTGCGCGCCCAACACGGGCTGGATCAGCTTATGGAGCGGAACCGTATTGAAGAGCCCGAAATAGATGCAGAAACCGGCGATCGCCAGCATCGGCAGGAGCATCGCCCAAGGCGCTTCCTTGACGCCCTTGTTCGCCTCGCTGACCTTGCCGAAGAAGGCGCTGTGGCCGAGCTTCAGGAAGCTGGCGACGGTCAGGAAGGAGCCGAGCAGCGCGGCCGCGTAGAAGACGCCGTTGCGCTCGAGCGCGCCGTCGTAGATCAGCTCCTTCGAGAAGAAGCCGGCGAACGGCGGGATGCCGGCGCCCGAGCAGGCGGCGACGAGGAAGCAGAAGAACGTGACCGGCATCTGCCGCGCGAGGCCGCCGAGCTTGTTGAGCTCGGTTGTGCCCGAACGGTGTTCCACCGCGCCGGCGGAAAGGAAGAGGCCGGTCTTGTAGAGCGCGTGGTTGATCATGTGGAACAGTCCGCCGATGATGCCGACCGGCACCGCCGTGCCGATGCCGAGGAGCATGTAGCCGACCTGCGAGATCGCGCAATAGGCCAGCAGGCGTTTGTAGTCCGTCTGGACCAGCGCCATCATCACCGCCACCAGGATCGTCACCGCGCCCAGCGTCATCAGCAGCGTGCTGCACCACGAGGCGGGGGTGAGGACGAAGATGTCGAGCGTGACGCGCGCCAGGAAATAGATGCCGAGCAGCTTCTCGAACGCAGCGGGCATCAGCGCCATGAACGGCAGGGGCGCGTCCACCGCGGCGTCCGGGATCCACGAATGGAACGGCAGGGCGCCGGCCTTGGCCGTGGCGCCGATGACCAGGCACAGGAACGCCAGCGTCGGCCCGGCATGCGTCAACGCCAGGTGCATCTTGGAGATCGTCAGGGTGCCCGCATAGTGGCCCGTCAGGCCGATGCCGAACATCATGATCACATCGGAGGCGCCGACGAGGACCAGCGCCTTGAGGGCGCTCTTCCACGCGCCAGGCCGGCCGATGGCGATCATGCCGTAGATCGTGATCAGCAGGCCCTCCCAGAAGAACAGCAGCAGGATCAGGTTATCGGCCAGCGCCGCGCCGTTGGCGAAAGCCACCGAGAGCAGCAGCTGGAAATAGAACAGCCCGCTGTGGGCGCGCTTGGCCATGAACGGCAGGCTGTAGAGCGTCACCGCCAAGGCGAAGCCCGCCGCCGCCAGGACGATGAACCCGCTGAAGGAGTAGAGGCGCAGCGTGAAGTCCAGGCCCCAACTCGTCCACGGGATGTGCACGGCCGTCTCCGGCGCCATAAACAGCTTGAGGGCCACCACGAGATTGACCACCGCGCCCAGGAGCGCCGTCGCCCCGCAGACACGTCCCAGCTTGCGCGTGCCGAGCGCCAGCAGGCTGATCACCGCCGGCAGGAGGATTGCGAAGTACATTAATTTCGTCATGGAATCAGCCCCAGAATTTGGCGTGCCGAGTCGGTCGCAAGGAGCGAGGGATAGAAGATCAGCAGGCCGCCGGCCAGCGACAGCAGCGCCAGCAGGGCCACCGACCAGACCATCACCGGCGAGCCCTCCGTCTCCAGCTTCGTTTTGGGCTCACCCATGAACACCAGCACGAAAGCGCGCATCAGGTAAATGATCGTCAGGATCGCCGTCCCGACAAACGACAGCACGATCCACAGGTGGGGTCCCTTGGCCGCGCCGGCGAGCACCATGTACTTGCTGAAGAACCCGCCGAGCGGCGGGATGCCCATGACCGAGAAGGCGCAGACGAGGAACGCGATGGCCGTCACCGGCATCGTCTTGATCAGGCCGCCCAGCTTGGTGAGATCCTTGCAGTGCATGCGCTGCTCGACGATGCCCGCGCAGAGGAACAGGCCGCCCTTGGCCATGCTGTGCATCAGGATGTAGAGCAGCCCGCCCGCCAGCGCGAGCTCGCCGCCGATCGAGAGGCCGAGGAAGATGAAGCCGATCTGGCTGATGGTCGAGAACGCGATCAGCCGCTTGAGGTCCGTCTCCAGCAGCGCCGCGCCCGCCGCGACCAGCGCGCTCACGGCCGCGATCACGGGCACCACGGTCTGCCACACCGGCTCCAGCGGCATGTTGACCAGGAACAGCCGCGCGTAGGCGTAGACGCCGATCTTGACCAGCACCGCCGCGTGCAGCAGCGCCGTCACCGGCGAAGGCGCCACCCCCGCGTCCGGCAGCCAGGTCTGCAGCGGCAGTGTCGCCGACTTCGACAGCAGGCCCAGCATGATGAAAACCACCGCCGCGTTCGTCAGCGGGTGGCCGGCCAGCGCCAGTTTGATCGTCGGCAGATCCCACGAGCCGGCCTGCTCCCGCACCATGATGAAGCCGAGCAGCATCATCGTCGCGCCGAAGAAGGTCACCATGAACGACTTGTCGGCCCGCAGCACGATCGCCGGCGACCGGAAGAACCCGATCAGGCGCCAGCTCGCGATGGCCGTGATTTCCCAGAAGATGTACAGGACGAGGAGGTTGGCCGCAAAGACCAGGCCCATCATCGCGCCCAGGAACAGGACCACGAGGAAGTAATATTCGTTCTGGTTCTCGTAATGGCTGATGTAGCCCCACGAGTAGAACACGATGACCGCGCCCACGAGCGAGGAGACCAACGCCATGAACACCGCCAGCCGGTCCGCCAGCAGCATCATGTGGCCAAACCCTGTAGGGAAGTCGAGTTGGAGGACCTGGCCGCCCATGACCGGGCCGAGCAGCAGCAGCGAGCCGGCCAACGAGGCCAGCACCATCAGCAGCGCGAGCGTGTTGCGCGTGCACGAGGAGAACCGACCCACCAGCGGCAACAACACGGCGCCGAGCACCGGCACCGCCACGACCAGCAGCAAAATTGTATTCAAGGTCATATGCGCATCATCCAGCAACCGCCTGCCCATGCACGGACACCCAACCAGCAGCCCCTCCGCCCAGCCGGACCCCCACCCGCGGGACACACACCCGTGGCCGTGGCCAGCGGTCAGAAACAAAACAAGAGGATCCGCGGAGAGAGTTAAGCACCCGTCCGATCGGCAAAAGCGGGAGGAACCTAGCGACCGGGTACCCCGAACGCAATCTTTTTTTAGGATATTTATGTTTTTTTTAGCACAAATTCGTCATGGACTGTCCGGCGGTTCCGCGCTGTTTTTCGCCGTTCACAGAGGTTGGATAACAGCACCTTGCCAGGCGTCTTCCCTTGGCCGCGCCAGACAGGAAAACGGCCCTGCGGTAAAAAAGAAAGCCCCGCCGTAGCGGGGCTTTCCCGTGCACACCTGCGGGGCCTAGAACGGCCCGTGGATCGAGCAGGCGGTCTTGGCGACCAGGTCGGCGGGCAACGTATAGGTGCCGCCGCCCTTGCAGACCGGCGTGTCCTTGATATAGCCGTTGGTGCCCACCAGCTGCGTCATCGCTGTCGCCACGGTGTTGGAGTAGTCCAGCGCATACTGCTGCATCGCGCCATCGAGCAGGCGCATGTTGTTGAAGCAGGAGCTTTGCATGGATTTGGAGCGCGCGTTGATGAACGACGGCACCGCGATCGCGGCCAACAGGGCGATGATCGCGACCACAATCATGATTTCCACCAACGTGAACCCTTTTTTCATCTTTTTCATTTTCGTTTCCTTTTTATTCTTGCTCAATCACTTCTATCGGACCCTACACCATCCTGCATAACATAGCGAACCGGTGCCGAAGCGGCTGGATCGGCGTCGCCGCCCGACCACGAGGCGGAACGATGATGAGTTCCCCTCACAAAAAATCCGCACCCGGGCTCGCCCTCTGGCTGGCCGGCGGTGGATGAACAGTGGTCTTCGGTGGCGGTTTTATCGTTCCATGGGAGGCGCATGTTCAGACCTCCCTCTGGTGTTTCAAATTCATACACTGTTTTCCTTTCGCGGTCATATGGCTGTCTCCACAGCACTGCCAAGGCAATCTACGCAACCGGCTGTGCTCGCGCTATGGGGTCTAATACTACCTGCCTGAAAGCTCATGGGTACGGTACGCGAGAACCCGCCAACTGGTTGGCGGGTGTATCGGTTTGGCGGTCACTGCGGCGATGCTGGGCAGCAAAAGAGGGCGGGTAACGGATGGCCGCCAGCCGCCAAACTGGGCGTCTGCGGCACAAGCCCACAGAGGTCTGACGAGGGGACCGACCCCAGCCATCGAGGCTGGATGGGTGGGCTGTGCAACACCGCTGAGTATCGGCTGCGCTTGGAACAAGTCAGCGCACGTGAAGGAAGCAGCCCGGTGCTTTCACCGGGCACAACCACACGCCACCGGGTGTCAACCCGAAGTGATCTGCGAGATCGCACCGTCGGGGCCGATGATCAAGCCGGCATCCCTGAGCGCGGCATTCGCCTTCGCCACAGCCGTCGACTTGACCTGCTCCACATCGAGTTTGGCGCGGGCGGCGTTCTGGGCCCACAGCGCAAGATTTTGCAGCGCCTTCCCGCTGAGGTTGGCGGCCACCATCACTTCCTTGAAACCTTCTTCGTGCTGCATATAGTTGCGGACTCCATCCGCCACCCGGCCGATCGTCAAGCGGACTTTGTCCTCATCGTTGCGGGCGACGCCCGTCCCGGCGACCTTGCGCTCCTTCTTGGGATACAACTTGAATTCATCCTGGCCCTTGGTTTTGCGCCAATAGCAGCCTTCCGGACATTCCCGCGGCGGATGCTTGCCCTTCACAGCCTGGCCTTCGATATACTCGCTCATGTGTCTATCTCCGTGTCACGCGTCTTATGCATCCCCACACGCACCTCGCGGGGCTCGCCCGCCGGCGGCGCGTCGGTTATCGAGCGCCTGCCGACCCTGCAAAAACAGGCGCGCATTCTTGCCGTCCGCACCGCGAAGTCAAGCCCTGTTACCGGAGACCTGCGAACCGCAACCGTGACGCGGCCAACCTGGAACCGAAGCGACGGCCCAGGGCCCCGCCATCAATCCGACCTGTACTCAAGCCTTCGAAACCGGGCCCCTCCGCCGGGGGGCCGAGGCGGGCCTAAAGCCCAATGAATTTGCTTGTTGTGGGCCGAGGGAAACGGCTACAAGGGGCCATGAGTACAAGGGAGTTTGCCGGATATGACATCGTGCGCCCGCTGGGCAGCGGGGGGATGACGCGCCTGCTGCTGGCGCTCGATGCCCATCACCGGCACGTGGTCGTCCGCTACCTGACGGAGGACTTCGCCAAACGCTGGAGCTACCGCCGGCACTTCTTCGGCGGCGCCAAGGTGATGCAGAAACTGAACCACCCACACATTTCGCGGCTGATCAAGACGGGCTACGTCGGCAAAATCCCTTACATGGTGCTGGAGTATATCGAGGCCAAGACCTTGCGCGATGTCATGCTGGCCAAGGACCACATCCTGACCGACAACACGCTCTCGCTGATGCGGCAGCTGGCTACGCTCCTGAGCTACATCCATTCCGCCGGCTACCTGCACCTGGACTTCAAGCCGGAAAATCTGCTGGTGCGGGCCGATGGGGTGATTTTCGTGATCGATTTCGACCTGTCGCTCCCGATCCAGCGGCCATGGTGGCGGCGGCGGTTGCGCGAACTGCCCGGCACGCCCGCCTATGTGGCGCCGGAAACGCTGCGGACACACCGCGTGGATGTGCGAAGCGATATCTACAGCCTCGGCGTGATTTTCTACGAGATGTTGACGTTCCATAAACCATTTGAAAGCGACAAGTTGGAACTGGCCCGCGCGGCGCAGATGAACCCCGCGGTGGCGCCGACTCCACTGCGCCAGCACAACCCGCAGGTGGCGCCCGCCCTCGAGGCGGTCGTGCTCAAATGCCTTGCGAAGCGGCCGGAAGACCGCTACCCTTCAATGTCGCTCGTCATTCGCGACATGGAAAAGATGCTATGAACGACGATCCATATCTTGAGTCAGGTGGCAGTGCGCGCAAAATCGGCATGTTGGTCGCCTTTGTCGTCATCGCCGGCCTGCTGGTGGGCGCGGCGTGGTATATCGCCGAGCAATTGCACGGAGTCAAACTCAACAAGGCCGAAAAGGAAGCCGCCGCCCTGGAAGGGGTGCGGCAACAGATCCGTGCGCAGGTCGCCGCGGCTCAAGCGGCCGCCACGCCGACATCCCCGCCGTCCGTGACGCCGCCGGTCGAACCGGCCCCCACCCCGCCGCCCGTGAGCGCCCCCGCCCCGGCGCCGGAACCCCAGAAGCAGCCGGAACCGGTGCCCGTTCCGCCCGCGCCGCCGCCGCCGCCCATCCCCGCGCCGGTCCCCGAACCGGTGCCGGTCGCTCCCGTGGTCGCCATGCCCGCACCCACCCCGTTGCCGCCGGGTGCCGAGGCAGCGCAGCGGCTCGCCGAAGCCCGCGACCTCTGCAAGAACGATCGTTGCCTGCAGGCCCGCGACCTGTGTCTGCAACTGCTCGAAAAGAACAAGGACGGCGCGCTCCGCGCCGAGGCCGAAAAACTGCTCGGCGAAATCCACATCACCCTCGCCTTTTCCAAGCGCCCGATGCCGGAGAAGACCGATTACACGGTCCAGAACGGCGACACGCTCGGCGGCCTGGCGAAGAAGTTCACCACGACCAAGGAAATGATCCGCAAGAGCAACAACTTCGCCGGCGATGTCATCCGCATCGGCGACCGCTTCCGCATCCTGGGCGCCAAGTGGGCTGTTACCGTCAGCAAGAACAGCAACGACCTGCTCGTGACGATGAACGACAAGTTCTTCAAGCGCTACCGGGTCGGCACCGGCCAGTACAGCATGACCCCGACCGGCACGTTCCATGTCGTCAGCCGGCTGGAGCACCCCACGTGGTACCGCGCCGGCGGCTCGCCCATCCCCTTCGGCGACACGAACAACGTGCTCGGCACGCACTGGATCTCGCTCGACATCCCCCACTACGGCATCCATGGCACCTGGGAGACGAACACCATTGGCACCCAGTCCAGCCAGGGCTGCATCCGCCTGCTCAACGACCAGGTCGCGGAGCTGTACATCCTGCTGCCGGAAGGCACGCCGGTCACCATCACGGAGTAACCGCTCACCGGGAGAACGCACGTGGCATCCTACGCATTACCTTTTGAAAAACCGATCGCCGAACTCGAGCGCAGGCTCGAGGAACTGCGCCATCTGACCAACAAGCAGAACGTGGACGTGGCGTCGGAGATCAGCGGCATGGAGCAGAAGATTGCCGAGACCCGCAAGACCATCTACGGCAACCTGACGCCGTGGCAGACCGTGCAGGTGGCCCGCCACCCGCTCCGCCCCTACGCGATCGATTACATCCGCGCGATGGCAACGGACTTCATCGAACTCCACGGAGACCGCATCCACCGCGACGACCGCGCCATCTTCGGCGGCTTCTGCAAGCTCGACGGCCAGCGGGTCCTCGTCATCGGCACCCAGAAGGGCCGCGACACCAAGAGCAATCTGGAGTGCAACTTCGGCTGCGCCTACCCCGAGGGCTATCGCAAGGCCCTGCGCCTGATGAAACTCGCCGCCAAATTCCGCGTCCCCATCGTCACCCTGATCGACACCCCGGGCGCCTATCCCGGCATCGAATCCGAGGAGCGCCACATCGCCGAGGCCATCGCGGTCAATTTGCGCGAGATGTTCACCTTCCCCGTCCCCATGGTCGTCACCATCATCGGCGAAGGCGGCAGCGGCGGCGCCCTCGGCATCGGCATCGGCGACCGCGTCCTGATCCTGCAGAACGCCTACTACTCCGTCATCTCGCCCGAAGGCTGCGCCGCCATCCTGTGGAAGAACCGCGCCTACGCCGACCGCGCCGCCGCCGCGCTCAAGATCACCTCGAAGGATCTGATCGCCGCGCGCCTGGCCGACGAGATCATCCCGGAGCCGGCCGGCGGCGCCCACGCCGACCCCCAGCTCATGGCCGCAAACCTCAAGTCCTACATCCTGAAGAACCTGCGCGACCTGCAAAGCTACACCCCTGAACACCTGCTCAAGCTGCGCTACGACAAATTCCGCGCCATGGGCGTCTATGAAGAGCGCCAGAAGGCGGTCGCAGCCCCGGCCGCCGCGTCCGTCAGCGTCTGACGCGGGACCGCGCAACACACGCCGCGCCGCCCGTGTGCCGGAGGGATGCGCGAGGCCGGCCCCCGTGACGGAGGAGCAACACATGCAGCAGACGATCCGCAAGTGGATGGGCCAAACGTGGAAACGCGCGGGGCTGGGCCTGGTGCTGGCCCTGGGCTGGGTGGCCGCCGCGGCCGAAGGTGTGACCATCGCCGTCACGGGCGACATTTACACCCCCGACGCCAAGGTGGTTTCCGATGCGATCCTCGCGCAGCAACCCCTCGCGGCTGTGCTGCTCGTGGGCGACACCTGCAATGGGAAAACATCGCCGCTCGAAAAGTTCAAAGAAATCCATCAGGGCACCTACGGCCGCTTCCTGTCCCTGATCTTCCCCGCCCCCGGCAACCACGACAGCTTATCCAAGCCGCCGTTCAGCGGCTACCGCGCCTACTGGGGCAGTGCCGCGCACGCACCGGAGCAGTACTACAGTTTCGACCTCGGCGGCTGGCATTTCGTCAGCCTCGACAGCGTCTCGTTCCACGACGCGAAGGTCAGCGGCCCCCGGCAGCTCGCCTGGCTCAAGGCCGACCTCGCGGCGCACCCCAAGCAGCCGGTGATCGCCTACTGGCACTACCCCTACTTCTCGCGCGCCAAGCACCTCGGCGACCCGAAGATGAAGCCGCTGTGGCAGGCCCTCGAAGAGCATGGGCCGGCGCTGCTCTTCTGCGGGCACAACCACGTCTATGAACGTTTTCCGCCGCTCGACGCCGAGGGGCATACCGTGGCGGCAGCCAAGGGCGTGCAGGAGTTCGTCATCGGACCTGGCGGGGCCTCGCCGATCAAGGCGCAGGCACCCGATGCCCCGGGCCCCGCCTCGGCCTGTTTCCATGGCGGCGCCCAACACGTCGGGTTTTTCGTACTGCAACCCGGCGGCGCGTTCGCCTACACGATCAAGTCCGTGAGCAGCAAGGGCGAGACCGCCGTGGTCGACCAGGGCCAGGGCAACATCTCGGCGCAGTGACCCATCGCAAGAAAAACCACGGAGCGCGCGCAGGCACACTCCGTGGTTTCCTGCGGCCGCGTTGCTCGCAACGCGGTCGCCTGTGGCGGGTTCGTCAGACCTCGTCGGGGACGACGAAGGGCGCCCGCTGTTTTTCTTTGACCAGCGCGTTGGCCGCATCGTTGTCGATGAAGCGCTCGGTCTTCGGGTCCATCTTCAGCATCGGGCCGATAACCGCCTTCGTTTCGTCGAGGTTCACGCCGTTGGCGGCGAGGTGTTCCTTGAAACGGCCGAAGGTTTCGACCATATCCTTGTTGCCCTTGATCTGCTCGAGGATTTCGCCCGACGCCGCCTTCTGGCCCAGCCGGTAGGAGATGTTCGGCGTGTGGCACAGCGCGCTCGACAGGTGACCTTCCTGGATCGGACCCTTCAAGTCGGACATCTTGCGGCTGCGGACGGCCTTGATGAAGTTGCCGAAGTGGCCGCTGTCTTCCTGGAAGTCCATGACCACGGCGCCGGCCGCGGCGGGCGCGCCATCTTTGCCCTTCTTGGGCTTGGCATGGCCCTTGAACTCCTGCAACTTCTTGCCTTCCTTGTCAAAGGCGGTCGCCTCGCTGTAGCTGGGAATGACCATGTAGCCATTCTCGCAGTGAATGACGCAGCCGACGCCGGCGCCGAGATATTTGTCCATCGCCGGGGCGCCGGTCTTCGTGGGCAGACCGCGCACTTCAAAGATCAGCGGCGCGCCGTCGTAGTCGTGCAGCGCGATCTGGGTGTTCGGCGTTTCGGCGTCGTCCTCGTAACCGAAGCGGCCGCCGATGCTCATCACGCGCGGCGAAACTTCGCCGACGTTCAGCGCCCAGCGGCAGAGATCCATCTGATGGATGCCCTGGTTGCCGATATCGCCATTGCCCGTGGCCCAGAACCAGTGCCAGTTGTAGTGCACCGTGCCCTGCTTGCCATTGCGCCGCGGCGGCTCGAAGGGGGCCGGTCCGCACCAGAGATCATAGTCAATCTCCGGCGGAATGGGCTGCGGGCCGGTGGTCTTGCCGATGCTGTCGCGTTTCTTGTAGCAGAGACCGCGCGAGACGAGCACCTTGCCCAGCCCGCCACCGTGCAAAAATTCCATCGCTTTGTTGATGCCCACACTGGAACGGCACTGCATGCCGGCCTGGACGATGCGGTTATACTTCGCCGCCGCCTTGACGGCCTGGCGACCTTCCCAGACGTTGTGCGAGACGGGTTTCTCGACATACACATCCTTGCCCGCCTGGCAGCCCCAGACCGTGATCAGCGAGTGCCAGTGGTTCGGCGTCGCGGTGCTGATCGCGTCGATTTCTTTGTTCTCCAGCAGCTTGCGGACGTCCGTATAGGTTTCGACCTTCTGGTTCCGCTTCTCGAAATCCTTCGCGGCCCGGTCAAGCACGCTCTTGTCCACATCGCACAGGGCCACGATGCGCACGCCCGGCAGCGCCCGGAAGCCGCTGATGTGCGAAGCGCCGCGGCCCTTGAAGCCGACCACGGCGATGCGGATGTCGCTGTTGGCGCCTTCGGGTTTGGCCCACGTCGACCGCGGCAGACTCAACGCCGCGGCGGCGAGGCCGGACGTCTGCAGGAAACTACGACGACTGATCTGGTTCATGCTTGCTCCTGTTTGGTTTGGCAATTCATTGGGCGCTCTGCCCGGCAACGAACTCCTGATAACGCTCGGCCACGCGGCCGGCTTTTTCGTCGCCAGTGTGGAAAACAAAACGGTAACGGAACGTCGCGCGCTCGCCGGCCGCGAGTTTGAGATCGCCCGCGCCCTTGGGCTTGTTCTTGTCGAAGTCGTGGAGGCCGAACGGATTCGCCGCGAAGAGCCCGTAGTCGCGCACATGCCAGGTGGTCGGATGCCGCGGATTCTGCGGTGCGTCGAAGATCGCCACGCCCAGCACCTTGCCACCCACCGGGCCGACATAGTCCACCCACCCGGCCGGCTTGCCCCACGCGGCCACATCGCGTTCGCCCGCGCTGCTGAGGATATGCCCCTGAGCGCCCTTGCCCTTGACGCTCATCGTCGCCGGCAGGCGGATCGCCATCGAGCCTTCCTTCGTGTCCCCGAAGGTCACTGGACCTTGGGAGGCGATCAATGTGATCTCGAAATCCAGCATGCGCACGTCGCCATCGGCGTGGAACCGGATGGTGCGCTCATCGCTGCACAAGAGCTTGCCGTCGTGGTCCACCCAGTTGCAACGCTCGCGCAACGCCGAACCGGACATGCCCAGGAATTTCTCATGCACCGTCCTGCCGAACGCCTTCTGCTCCGACCAGCAATCCACGCCGTTGACGCTGCCGTGCGCATACCACAGACCCTTGTGGTGGATGTGATCGGTCGGTTCGTTGGTGGTCTGTTGGAGCGGCCAGTTGCGCGTCAGGCCGACCTCGCCGGGGCCCATGATCGGATAGAAATAGGGCCGCGCGACATCCTGATAGTGATATTCCGTGAAGAGCTTGCCGCCGATTTCCACGCGGACCTTGCCGCCCGCATCCGTGAAAACGACCTCGTCGGCGGCCGCCACCGCCGTCACGCCACCGACCAGCAACACCATCGCCCGGAGAAAGTTCATACGTTTTTACCCTAGCACACGCTTGAGCCCGCTTTCGAGCATGAAATCATGGCAACAAACGCAAGGGTCGTGGAATTATTTCAGCGCGGCGGAAAGAAGTGCCCGCCGCAGCACAAAGTAGTCCTCTCGCTCCGCGAGAGGTTCCGGTAAGGGCTCTCTACCGCAAAGGGCAGCGGCAGCGGAATAAGTTGATCCACAGATTACACCGATTTCACAGATGAGAAGCGGCGGCGGACAGGCAGCGCACCGAACCTCACGCGGAGCGTGAGGACTACAATGCGGAAGATTTTCACAGCCCAACCCGCCTTCGTGGGCGGGGTTTCCGGCCCCGCGAACCCAAACCCAAAGGAGCTTGAATGAGGAGAGTAGGAATAGCAGCCCCTCCGCTCCCGCTTTACTGGGTTCCGCCTGCATCAGTGCGCAAGTTCGCAGGGTTCGCCAGTCGCGTTCTCACGAACGCGGCTACGTAAAGCCGCAGGTTGACGTGCCCGATTGCGGCGACCGGAACCCGAGCGGGTGCTCGGATGCGAAGACGGGAACTACGGACGGAACCGACGAGGAAAAGCCGCTCCGGTTTTTGGGGTTGACCCCCGCGGTGGCTTTGCATAACGTCTCGCCGCATTCCGCAAGCCCTCACTGAGGGCTTTTCTTGTGTTGAACCGGAGAGTACGCACATGGCCAATACAGTTTTGATCGGCGCGCAATGGGGTGACGAGGGCAAGGGCAAAATCATCGACGTGCTCACGGCCGCCGTGGACTGGGTCGTCCGCTATCAGGGCGGCAACAACGCCGGCCACACGGTCGAAATCGGCAACGAGCGCTACGTCCTGCACCTGATCCCGTCGGGCATCCTGCGGCCGTCCACGAAGAATGTCATCGGCCACGGCGTCGTCGTGGATCCGCTGGCGCTGGTCAAGGAGATCACCGACCTCGAGCAGCGCGGCGCGGATCTGCGCGGCCGCTTTTTCCTCTCCGATCGCGCGCACCTCGTCCTGCCCTACCACAACCTGCTCGACGCCTGCCGCGAACAGGCCGCCAGCGCCGGGGCCAAGATCGGCACGACCAAGCGCGGCATCGGCCCGGCCTACGGCGACAAGGCCGCGCGCGTCGGCCTGCGCGCCGGCGACCTGCTCGACCCGATCTTCCCGGCACTGCTCCAGCGCCGGGTCGAGGAAGCCAACCGCGTGCTCGGCGCCTGGGGCCAGCCGCCGGTCGATTATGCAAAGCTGCTCGCCGACTGCCAGGCCGCCACCGCCAAGCTCGCGCCGTTCATCGCCGACACCATCCCGATGCTCAACGAGGCGCTCGCGCGCAAGGAGTCCATTCTCTTCGAGGGTGCGCAGGGCACGATGCTGGACATCGATTTCGGCACGTACCCCTTCGTCACCTCCTCAAGCGCGACCGCGGGCGGTGCCTGCACCGGCGCGGGCGTCGCGCCGCACCGGATCGACCGCGTGGTCGGCGTCATCAAGGCCTACACCACGCGCGTCGGCGAAGGCCCCTTCCCCACCGAGCTGCTCGACGCCATGGGCGAGCAGCTCCGCAAGACCGGCAACGAGTTCGGCGCCACCACCGGCCGGCCGCGCCGCTGCGGCTGGTTCGACCTGGTGGTCGCGCGCTACTCCGCGATGCTCAACGGCATCGACGCCTGGGCGCTGACCAAGCTCGACGTGCTCGACGCCGTGCCGGTGATCAAGATTTGCGTCGCCTACGACTGCGACGGCGAACGCCTGACCACCGTCCCCGCGAACATCCGCAAGCTGGAGCGCTGCAAGCCCATCTACGAGGAATTCCCGGGCTGGCAGTGCAAGACCACCGATGCGACGACGTTCGCCGAACTGCCCGCCGGCGCGCAGGCCTACGTGCGCCGGCTGGAGGAACTGACCGGGGTCAAGGTCGGCCTGCTCTCCGTCGGCCCGCGCCGCGCCAGCACGATGAAGCTGACACAAGATTTTTGATGTCGGATTTATGATTTATGACGTTCAAGCGGTCGTAAGATGAGCGACGAGCCATCCAAAGTGCCGCAACACGTGGCCGTGATCATGGACGGCAACGGGCGCTGGGCCAAGGCGCGCGGCTGGCCGCGGCTTAAGGGCCACCAGGAAGGCGCCAAATCCCTCCGTGCGATTCTGCGCGCGTGCCGCGACCACGGCGTGAAATACCTGACGGTCTATGCGTTCAGCTCCGAGAACTGGATCCGGCCCAAGGCCGAAGTCAGCGGACTCATGAGCCTCTTGAAGACTTTTCTGCGCAAGCAGGAATTCGAGCTGCACGAGAACAAGGTCCGGCTGCGCATGATCGGCCAGATGGCCGACCTGCCGGGCGCCGTGCAGCAGGAACTTCAGCGCGTGATGGCCGCCACCGCACACTATCCCGACCACCATCTCATCCTCGCCTTGAGCTACGGCTCGCGGGCGGAGATCACCGCCGCCTGCCGCCAGATCGCGCGCAAGGCCAAGGCGGGCACGCTGGATCCCGAAAAGATCACCGACGCGACGGTCGCGCAGCACCTCTATCTTCCCGATGTCCCCGATCCCGACCTGCTGATCCGCACCAGCGGCGAAATGCGCATCAGCAACTTCCTGCTCTGGCAGATTTCCTATGCCGAACTTTATGTGACGCCGGTCCTCTGGCCCGACTTCCGCGAGCCGGAGTTTGCCGCCGCGCTGGCGGACTATGCCGGCCGCCACCGCCGCTTCGGAGACATCAAGTGATCCCTGCCCTCGTCCAACGCACCACCAGCGGACTGCTGCTCGGCGGCGCGGCCATCGGCATTTTCTTCTGGGCGCCCGTGTCGGGTCTGTTCCTCGTCCTGCTGCTCGTGGCCACGCTGGCGTCCCGCGAGTTCTACGCCCTGCTGCCCGCCGCCAACATCCCGCGCTACCCCGTCGTCGGCACGCTCTGCGGCCTGCTCTACCTCTCCGGCGTCTGGCTGCAGCTCAACCTGACCACGTTGACGGGCGCCCAGCGCGCCGCCATCGAGCCGGCCCTGCTTTTCCTGATCGTCGCCGTGATCCTCATCCGCCAGTTTCCGCAGACCGAGAACACCCGCCCGCTCGAGACCATGGCCGGCACGCTCATGGGCGTGCTCTATGTCCCGCTCATGCTCGGCTTCTTTCCGCGACTCCTGCTCACCTGGGGCGCGGACACCGGCCGCTGGCTCATCTTCTTCGGCGTGCTCGTCGTGAAGGTCAGCGACATCGGCGCCTATTTCGTCGGCTCCACGCTCGGCCGCCACAAGCTCTGTCCGCACATCTCCCCCAAGAAGACCTGGGAAGGGTTCGCGGGCGGCATCATCGCCTCGCTCGTCGCCAGCCTGGCCTGGTGGCAGCTGGCCCACGGCCGCATCGGCGCGCTGGAACTCACCCTGCCCCACGCCGTCGCGCTCGGCCTGCTGCTCCCCGTGATGGGCCTGTTCGGCGACCTCGCCGAGTCGGTCTTCAAGCGCGCCGCCAACGTCAAGGACTCCGCCAACTACATCCAGGGCATGGGCGGCGTCCTCGACGTGCTCGACAGCCTGCTGCTGACCGCGCCCCTGCTCTTCATCTATGTCCTGTTGTTCCTGCACCTGAAACCCGGAGTTTGAGAAAGCATTATGTTATTGATCCTCTATACCATCGCCCTTGTCATCCTGCTCCTCGGCGCCAGCATCTTCGTCCACGAGCTCGGCCATTTCGTCGTCGCCCGCTGGTGCGGGATGGTGGTCGACACCTTCTCCATCGGCTTTGGCCACGCCATCTGGAAGCGCAAGGTCGGCGACGTCACGTATAAAATCGGCTGGATCCCCTTCGGCGGCTATGTGGCCCTGCCGCAGATGGACCCGACCCTCGACGGCAAAGCCGAGACCGAGACCCGGGAGCGCGCCCTGCCCCCCGTCGCGCCGTGGAAGCGCATCGTCGTCGCCCTCGCCGGCGCCACGGGCAACATCCTCTTCGCCATCCCCCTCGCCTGGCTCGTCTTCCTCGCCGGCCGGCCCGCCGCCCCGCACGAGACCAACAGCCTGATCGGCTACGTCGAGACCAACGGGGTCGCCTATGCCAGCGGCGCCCGCATCGGCGACCAGGTGCTCGCGGTCAACGGGACGATGGTGAACAACTGGACCGAGATCTCCGCCCTCTGCGCGACCAGCACGGTCGCCGACCTGCGCCTGCGCAGCCAGACGGGCGCCGAGAAGAACGTGCAACTCGTGCTCACCAACGGACTGCTCGGCATGAAGCAAATGGCCGACCTCCTGCCGCAGCAATACTGTACCGTCGCCAAGACCATGCCCGGCTCCGCCGCCGCCGCCGTCCAGATCCAGCGCGGCGACCGCGTCATCGAATGCGACGGCGTGCGCATCTTCAGCCGCCCCCAGCTCACCGACATCGTCACCGCCCGCGAAGGCCGGAGCGTGTCCATCAAGCTCCAGCGCGGCGCCGACGTGGTCACCCTGCAGATCACTCCGCAGTACAACGAGAAGGAAAAGCGCGCCCTGATCGGCATCATCTACACCGACTGGCGCTTCGACGTGGACCTCTCGAAGAAGACGCACCCGCAGCCGGCCGCCCAGCTGCGCGAGCATGCCACGATGATCTTCCGGGTCCTCCACGCGCTGGTCACCCCCGGCAGCGCCGGCAAGACCGCCGAACTGATCGGCGGCCCGCTGGAGATCATCATCGAGTACTGGCTGATGATCCAGAGCAGCTTCATGCTCGCGCTCTGGTTCACCTGCTTCCTCAACGTCAACCTCGCGGTCATCAACCTCCTGCCGATCCCCGTCTTCGACGGCGGGCATATCGTCTTTGCCCTCTGGGAGGTGGTCACGCGCCGCGCCGTCCACCGGAAGGTGGCCAACGGCCTGATGAACTTCTTCGTCATCCTGATCCTGTGCCTCGCCGCGTTCCTGACCTATCGCGACGTCATGCGCAATTTCTTCCCGAAGAGCCAGTCCGCAGCCGCCACCAACGCCGTCCCGGCGGCCACGAACGCCGCCCCGCAACCCGCGAAATAAACCATAGGAAATTTATGATTTCCGGTGGCCGATGGCCGATTTGAGGCTGGCCTCGAGGTTGTCTGACTGGCTGGGAGGGGCGGTGTCCTCACCGCCCCGCATGGTGAAGCCGCCATGCCGTAGCCGCAGACACGTGTGCAGCGCCCACATCCCAGGTTTCCACTGCAGCGGCAAGAATGCCGCCGCTCCCAGCTAGTGTCTGCGCGGAGCACCCCTTTCATTTCGCATAACAACCGCGGAGCTTGCATGCGGCTACTCGTCAGGCACTCCGCACCCCATGCTTGGCGCAGTAGCAAACCTTGAGAGTTTCATGATTTTCCAAGGCTTGGAAGGATGTAGCCGCGTTCGTGAGAACGCGGCGCACCGGGACACATGCAGCTCCAGGAAAAACAACGGAACAAGCACCCCAGCCTGAACCAGTCTTCGTGGGCGGGGTTTCCAACCCCGCGAGCCTCACCCAAAATCCAACAAACCGTGCGACTGACTTTAGAAGGCGGGCGCGCCACGGAAGAAAAAAGCCTCTATTCTTACGGATGGGCCGGGGGAACACCGCCCGCAGCTTGCGATCCCTGCCCGGCTCGCGAGTACGCTCGCCCACCCGGTGGAACGGCTGCTTTATTTTGATGTTCGTTGTCGATGTTCATCACGCCCCGCCCACAAAGAGCGGATGCTCAGCGGCTCTCCGTTTCCTTCCGGACTTCGATGTTCGATGCTTGCCCCGGCGTAGCGCTTGGGCGAAGCCGGGTTGGATGTTCGGTGTTCGATGTTCGGTGTTCGATGTTCTCTGCCCTCTGCCCTCTGCCTCCGTCTTGGCTTGAGCCGCGGCCGCAGATGGTTACACTGTGCGCCCATGAGCAGCGATTCCATGCCGGTGGTCGAGGCGCGGGCGGTGACCAAGGTCTTCCGCGATTTCTGGCGGCGGCCGAAGGTGCGCGCCGTGGACGGCATCTCGTTCGAGGTCCGCCGCGGCGAGGTCTTCGGCCTGCTCGGCCCCAACGGCTCGGGCAAGAGCACGACGCTGAAGATGATCCTCGGCCTGCTCCACCCGACCCGCGGCCAACTCGCCGTGCTGGGTCGCTCGCCGCGCGAGGTCCGCGCCAAGGCGCGCGTCGGCTACCTGCCGGAGGAATCCTACCTCTACCCCTACCTGACCCCGGACGAGACGCTGGATTTCTACGGCCGCCTGTTTGACCTGAACGCGCGGGAACGCAAGCAACGCACGGCGCAGCTGCTCGAGATGCTCGGCCTGCAGCACGCGCGCCGGCGGACCGTGGGCGAATTTTCCAAGGGCATGGCCCGGCGGATCGGCCTGGCCCAGGCGCTGATCAACGACCCCGACCTGGTCGTGCTCGACGAGCCGACCTCGGGCCTCGACCCGCTCGGTTGCCGGCAGGTCAAGGATCTGATCCTGACGCTCGCCAAGCGCGGCAAGACCATCCTCGTCTCCTCGCACCAGCTGGCGGACGTGGAGGATGTCTGCGACCGCGTGGCCATCCTCTACAGCGGCCGCATCCAGGCGATGGGCTCGGTCCAGAGCCTGCTCGAGGATACGCACCAGTGCCGGGTGACGTTCCCCGACCTGCCGGCCGCGCAGATGCAGCCCCTGCTCGCGGCCTTCCGCACCGCGCTCGGCACGGAACCCGGCATCGAGCATCCGCGCCGCGATCTCGAACAGTTCTTCCTCGACGTGGTTGAAAAAGCGCGCCGCGCGGGCGGCGAAAGCTCCGGCGCCGCGGCCACCCAGGGCGTCGCCGACTATCTGAAAGCGCCGGCCTCGCCCGAGTCCGCCCTGCAAAACCTGTTGCCGCAACCCGCCGCGCCGGCTGCGACACCGCCGCCGTCCGCTCCGGTGGACAACGCGGCAGCGCTGCGCGAAGCCGACGAGAAGCTCAAGCAGTTGCTCAAGCCGGGTAGCGGGGCATGAGGACGGTCTGGGCCATCGCGCTGCTCTCGCTGCGCAACGCCGTCCGCTCGCGCGTGGTCGTCCTGCTGCTCGCGGTCCTCGTGCTCGGCGTCATCGGCATCCCGCTGACGGTCAAGAGCGACGGCACCCTCGCCGGCTATGTGCAGATCCTCGTCCGCTACACGCTCGGCTTCTCGATGGGCGTGCTGCTGCTGGCGACCGTCTGGGCCGGCTGCGCGGCCGTCGCCAGCGAGATTCAGCGGCGGCAGATCCACCTGCTGGTCACCAAGCCTGTCAGCCCGGCGCAGCTCTGGCTCGGCAAATGGCTCGGGCTCGTCATCCTCAACACCGTCGTCCTGGCGGTCTGCGCCTCCGTCACCTACGGCCTGCTGCGGTGGAACACGCGCGCCGGCCAGCTCTCGACCGCCGACGCACAGAAGCTGGCGGGCGAGATCATGGTGGCGCGCGCCCGGGTGGCGCCGGAACCCTTTGCCGTCGAGCCGCGCGTGCGCCAACGGCTGGCCGACCTGCAAACGCGCGGCGAACTGCCGACGAACATGGCGCCCGAGGCGATCTACAAAACGCTGCTCGGCGTCGCGCAACTCGAGGCCCATACCGTGGCACCCGGAGGGAAAATCACCTGGCGGTGCGAACTGCCCGCGCTGGGCGGCAGCGCCCCGGAATTCCAGGTGCGCTACAAGCTCGCCGCGGCGGCGCTCGCCCCGCTGCGCCTGCAAGGCCGCTGGAGCGTGCACCGCGAGCGCGCAGGCCAGCCGTTCGAGCTCGTCACCGAGCACCCGGCCCAAGGCCAGCAGAGCCTGACGGTGCCGGGCACGGCGCTGGCCGGCGAAGGCGCCCTGCTCGTCGAATACGCCAACCTCAACGAGGCCGGGGTGACGCTGCTGTTCGATCCGGAGGCCGGGCTGGCTGTGCTCGTGCCCGTCGGCGGCTGGCTGTCGAACTTCCTGCGCGCCCTGCTGATCAGCGACTGCCTGCTGGCGCTGGTCGCCGCGCTCGGCGTCACCGCCGGCAGCCTCTTCTCCCTGCCGGTCGCCGCCTTCGTCGTCTTCCAGCTGCTCATCATGTTCAGCACCGCCGGCATGATCCATTCCTTCGCCACCCGCGAGGCCAGCTTCGCGGCGGCGCTGCCCGGCATGGTCAAGGCGCCCGGGTGGGTCGATGTGGTGATGAGCTGGTTCTACCGCATGCTGGAAGTGCTCATCATGCCGATGCAGAACGACGACCCGCTCGCCATGGTCGCCACCGGCGAATGGATCGCGTGGCCCGTCGTGGCCTGGACCTTCGTCAAACAGATCCTGCTGGCCAGCGGTCTGCTCCTGCTGCTGGCCGCGGCGGCCTTGCGCCGCCGCGAACTCGCCCTGCCCACGGACTGACATGCGCCGCCTCACCTCCATCCTGCTGCTGCTGGTGGCGTTCGCCGCGCTCGGCGGCGCCGCCTGGCTCAACCCGCGCCTGACCGCGCAGCGCGCCGAGCAGCACCTCGTCCCGGTCGCGCCGACCGAGTCGATGCCGCCGCTGCTGGCGTTCACCACCGTCACCTTCGGCGGCTTCCGCGGCATCGTCGCCGACCTGCTGTGGCTGCGCGCCACCGACCTGCAGGAGCGCGGACAATACTTCGAGCTCGTGCAGATCGCCGACTGGATCACCAAGCTCGAGCCGCGCTTCACCACCGTGTGGGCCTTCCAGTCCTGGAACATGGCCTATAACATCAGCGTCCTGCTCAGCGAGCCCGTCGAGCGCTGGCGCTGGGTGCGGCAGGGCATCGGGCTGCTGCGCGACAGCGGCCTGCAGTACAACCCCGGCAGCGCCGGCCTCTACCACGAACTGGCGTGGCTGTTCTTCCACAAGCTCGGCCAGGACGCCGACCAGGCGCATTTCTACTACAAGCAGGCCTGGGCCGACGAGATGACCGCCCTCTTCGGCGGGCCGCAGCCGGACTTTGCGCGGCTCCTCGCCGCGCCGCAGACCACCAGCGAGCTGATGCGCCTGCCGGCCGCCGCCACGTGTGTCGCCGGATTGCGCGCGCTCGATTTCGATCCCTTTGCCGGCGTATGGCTGCTGGTATCCAACCGTCCGCCCGCCGTCGCCAAGCTCCTGGACGACAGCCCCGGCGCGCGCGCGCTGCTCGACTTCATCCGCGTCCAGCAACTGCGCGAGATCTACAAGCTCGACCCGGCGGAGATGCAGCGCGTGGACGCCGCCTACGGCCCGCTCGACTGGCGCCTGCCCGATGCCCACGCCATCTACTGGGCCGCCCAAGGCAAACCCTTCGCCAAGGGCTTCGATGCGGTCAAACTCGACCGCATGATCTTCCAGTCGCTCGCCGACGCGTTCAAGCAGGGGCGGCTCATGCGCAACGCCGAGGAGGAGTTGTTCGTCCTCACGCCCAACCTCGACCTGCTGCCGCGCGTGAACACGTTCTACATCCAGGCCGTCCGCGAGCATCCCGACAACGAAAGCATCCGGACCGCGCACGCCAACTTCCTCCAGGAGGCGATCAGCACGCTCTATCTGTTCCACCGCAACCAGGAGGCCGCCGCGCGCCTCGCCGAACTCTCCGAGCGGTATCCCGCCACCGTTGCCACCAACAACCTGGAGTTGTTCGTCACCGCCAACCTCACCGCCAACGCCGATGCGCTCGCGCCCGCCGAGGCCACGGCGCAGATCGAAGGCATGGCCTACCAGTCCGCCTTCTGGCTGATCGCGGGCGACGGCGAGCGCGCCGCCGGCCTTGACCAGCTTGCGCGCCGGATCTGGCAGCGCTACATGGACAAGCGCAACGATCCGCAGTACCGCGAGCGCACCGGCCTGCCGCCCTACGAGGAACTCCGGCGGCAGGCTTTCGCCCGCGCCCGCAGTTCGGCCCAGAGCGACGCCGCCCGCGCCCGCCTCGACGCGGCCCTCAAGTGACCCAAGACCGAAGCGAGGCCACCGCTTTCCCCATCTTTCGGCGGCCGACGCGCAGATTTTGCTGGAATCGGGCGCGCAATCATTTATCTTTGCGCCGCCGAACGCGGCGCGGTAGCCAAGTGGTAAGGCAGAGGTCTGCAAAACCTCCATCATCGGTTCGACTCCGATCCGCGCCTCCACCCCCACTCCCTCAGAATAAACGGAAATATACTTTGACAAATACCAGAGATCCGTGTCTTATCGCCAGCCGGTAACAATCGGTCATCCAAATGCAGCAGCCAGGAGATAGCATGCTAAAAGAGTTGTTCAGCAAGGTACGGACGATGAGCGCCATGTGCAGCGCGGTATTGGGATTGTTGGTCGTCGGGTGCGAACCGTATGTCATCGATGAAAAAGTCGAGACCAGCAAGGAGAACCCGGTGCCGACCGTGACAGCGCCGACCAACACGTCCAGCGCGGCGGAGACGGTGCCCTCCAGCACGGCCAGCACGGTGCTCAACGATGATTCGGGTTGCGAGCTGTTCGTCAAGTACCAGCAACATGACATCTCGAACGACGGTCAGGTGCGCTATGTGAAGCGGGTCCTTACCTCTACCCCCTTCGGCAGGGCCAATCCGGTGTGTGTCCAGTACAATGACACGCGGACCGGAGAGGTGACGGTGTGGAAGGATTCCTCCAGCAGAGGCCAACGGGTCGATAAGCTGCCCAGCGATCGCGGCATCAACAAAATCGTCGTGTGGTTCGAATAGCAGCGACTTGGTGATCGCAGCCGGCGCACGCAGCACAGCTCCCTTGGTTGCACAGCGGGACAGGTGTCGTGGAACCCGCCGACGGTCAGGCTGTGCCTCCACAGGCTCTGAATTCAAACTTCATGACGCCATTCCTCAACGACAAACGTATGCTCCGGTCCGATCCTCACGTAGAATAACTCAGCGAAACCCTCCGCCAGCGCGGGCTCTTCCAACCGTCCGTGAATGGCGTACAGCCCACCCTCCGGGATGACCTCTTCCGCTGGGCGCGCTGCATTTCTGCGCAGGCAATCTTCCAGGTTGGATTTGAAGTAGTAGCCCACCACACGGAAGCCGGCTTCCTTGGCCGCCGGAATGTATCGGCTGCGGTCCGCCTGCGTGCCATTGGTATTATCGACGACCAGCGACTGACCGGCGGTCAGGCAGGCGTTGAATAGCAACTCCTCCCTGCGCCGCGTCCGCAGCATGTCGAGATTGATGCGCACATGGGTGCGAAAAAAGCGTTCCTTGTAAAAGGTGGACTTTCCAGAGGCCTGCATGCCCATGAAGATGACGACATCCTTGGCCATGGTTTAATCCTCCGGCTGCTCGCCCTCAGGCGCCATCTTGACGAGTTTCGGATCGAAGCGCGCCACGGTCTCGACCAGGTCGCTCTGGGCGGCCATCACCGACTCGATGTCCTTGTAGCCCATGGGCACCTCGTCGAGGCCGGCGGAGATCAAGACGACATCGTGCTCGGCCAGGAATTTCTTCCCGTCGTTCCACGTATAGGTATTCTTGGTCGCGGTGCGGCTCAGCCTGCGGCCGGCGCCGTGCGACGCGGAGTTCATGGACTCCGCCACGCCCTTGCCGCGCACCACGTAGCCCGGGGTGGCCATCGACCCCGGAATGATACCCAGCACGCCCCGGCCCGCGGGCGTGGCGCCCTTGCGGTGGACGATGACCTCCTCGCCGAAGTGCTGCTCCTTCCAGGCAAAGTTGTGGTGGTTCTCGATATCCAACAGCACGCGGGCGCCAAGCAGCTTGGCCACCGCGCGGTGGATCAGGAGATGATTGGCGGCGGCATAGCGCCCCATCAACTCCATGGCCCGCCAATATTCCTGCCCGGCCTCGCTGTCCAGATCCAACCACGCCAGCTGCATCAGCTCCCTGGGCAGTTCAGGGTGCAGCTCCATGGCCAGCTTGCTGTAATGCGTCGCGATCTGCCCGCCGGTGCCGCGGCTGCCGCTGTGGCTGAGGAAGGCGCAGTAGACTCCGGCCTTCAAGCCGAGATCGTCCTGCTTGAGCGTCAAGGTGCCGAACTCGGCAAAATGGTTGCCCGACCCGCTCGACCCCAGCTGGTACGAAGCCTTGTCCCGATATTGCCGCGTCACGCGGCTGAACGACCAATCCTCATCCATCACCGGATGATCCTTGCGGGGCGAAAACCCGCCGCCCACCCCAAAGCGGGTCGCCTCCCCCAGAATATTTCTGAGGTGTCCTTCCTGAGCACGGATGCCCGACACAGGCAGATCGAGGACGGTCATCTTCATGCGGCAGGCAATGTCCATACCGACCGCATACGGGATCACCGCGCCCTTGGTGGCAAGCACGCCGCCAATCGGCAACCCATACCCCACGTGGGCGTCCGGCATCAGCGCGCCCGCCACGGACACGGGCAGGTTGCAGGCGTTGTCCATCTGCTGGATGGACTTGGCATCCATGTCCGTCCCCCATTGGCGATAAGGCGCAGCCGCCGCACGCTGCTCGAAGCGGGCCCGCGCGGCGGCGGACTTGACCAGGCAGGCGGCCAGTTTCCCGAAGAGGGGATCGCTCACGTGGTCCTCAGGCTTCCCTGCAACGGCCTGGATCTTCGCCCGCACTGCGTCCCGGGTCATGCCGGCCCGCATCACCGAGCCCATGGCTTCCAGCGCCAGCCCGATCGCCTCGCCCTTGGGAATGCCCAAGTTCTGCAATTCTCTCGGCTTCATAACTCAGCTCCTTGAAATAACGAGGATCCCGCCCCCACCATCCCCGAATGAACCATCGATCATGATCATACCTGGCCTCTCATAGAGGAAACCCGATACGCCGTATAGTTTATCCAATCGCAAACAGATCCACACCATCGAAGTGAAACGTGACTTCTTCGGATCACAGAGGCGCCGGGCTTGAGCTCGGTGTCCCCGCGCCTCAGATCATGTTACTAAACAAAGACTGATGTCTATCGCAATGTCCAAGGCGGTGCGGTTGTCGAAGGGCGTCCGATCCTTGGAAGTAACGCGCTGCCCGGGTCCAAGCTTGGGAAAAGTTCCGCAGGTCAACCCGCTTGCGCGAGGCGGGCGGCGGCGAGGATGTTGGGCAGCTCGAGGGCGGCGTCGGCCTGGATGCGGGCTTGCAGCTCGAGGCAGCGGTTCAGGATGCGGAGGGCGTCCTCGCCCATATCGGCGTGCGAGAACAGCTCGCCCGACGTGCGGGAGAAGTTGAGGCCAAGCTGCAGTCCGCTCTGGCTCAGATCCCGGCCGAGATCGTAGTGGGTCAGCAACAGCCGCCGCTCGGGGTTTGCTGTGGCCTCGCACGCATCCAGAAACCACGTCGGCGAGCCGGCCGAGTCCACGTGCAGGAGGTGGAGCAGTTTCTTTTCCAGGTGCCAGAGTTCGCGGAGCCGCTCCTCGGCGATGCCCAGCACGCGCAGCAGGACGAGGCGCCGCAAGCAGGCCAGATAGGCCGGCGCATAGGCCGCTCCCGCCAACACCGGCAGCTCGAAACGCTCCTGCAGTCCGCGCACCACCAGCGGCGAGCGATTCAGCGCCTTGGCCATGTCTCCCAACGTCATGCAGTTCCCCCATCCCAGCGGGCGGTTCCAGCCCGCGTAACGCGGACGACTTTAGCGCGAAGATCCGGCCGGAAGCCAGCCGCGAGTTTTTTGGGAAAGGCCTGATCGTGGCCGAGGTGGACTGGAGAAGGCGGAACAGGCCATCGGCCTGTAGTTCGACCTTTATGGGAGATGGGCTCCGCTGTTGGACTGCGCTGACGCGTTGTCCGTGCGGCTGCGTGGCGGCATGCGTCCCGCGGGTCGGTACCGGCGGCGTCCCCGTTTCGCCCAAGCGCTTCACGGGACAGGCCCGCCGCCCAGACAGGTGCGGCGTGAAGCTCGTGCGGTGTTGGGTGGTCAGCGTGACGCCCGACTCACCGGCAGGCGGGACACCTGCCGCCACGGCGAAACGGAGAGGCCACTTCTACGCAGAACGCAGCTACCGTGGAGTGTGAGTTTAAAGCCGTTCAGCGCCACCGGCCGGAAGGCGAATGGCGCGCGTACTGCCAACGGATCTTCCAGCGGCGACCGAGGGCCAGACCGCAAGCGGCCACCAGCAGGATCAGCACAGACTGGGGTTCCGGGATCGCCGTCAGCGTGATGTCGTTGCCGTCGCCGCCAGCGTAGCTGATCCGCATCAACAGGTTGGATCCGGTGCCGCGATCATTCACGACGAAGTCGAAGAAGTTGTTCATTTCAACATCGCCACCAGCACTATGCCACCAGAAATGTCCGTAGCTGTCGCCGGCCTGGCTCGATTGGTTGTCCACAATCGTGCAGGCCTCGTAGAGCGTGGCGTCGAAGTTCGTCAACGCGATGTTCAGAAAGGTCCGGCTGGCGGCGGCGCTCAAGGCGAGGCCGTTGGCCCCGTTGGTGACCACGACCAGATCCTGGGCGCCGCCCACGAATTCGACACTGAAGAGGCCGCCGGTGAAACTCAAGCTGGCGACGCTCTGCGTGCCGGGCGAATTGCCAGGGCTATAGATACCGCCGCTGATGACGACCGCGCCCAGCGCGCCGGTGCCACCGAGCATCCCGCCGTTATAGACGGTGATCAGTCCGCCCAGGTTCCCATTGGCCGACAGCGCGCCCGCGCTCACCAAGGTCTGCCCCGCGAAGCTGCTGTTGTCGCCGGTCAGGTTCAGCTGGCCCGCGCCGGCCTTGGCGAGGTTGCCGTTGGCGAGGCTGGCGCCGACGAACAGCACCCCGTTGGTGACGACCGTAAACTGGCGCGTGGCGCCACCGAGATCGATCTGCCCGGGCAAGACCTCGCTCCCGCCGCTGACCATGGCGGCCTGCTGTGCCGCGACGACATCGTTGGAGAGCACGAGGCGGCCCGGTGTGGCGGGATCGGAGTTGAGCACCAGCGTGCTGTTGGTCAGGAAGAGACCCGCGCCGTTGGCCGCAACAAGCAACGTACCCCCACCCTCCACGAGGTTGGCACCAGAGGAGGTGATGACGACATGACCATCAATCACAAAACCGTTCGTGTTGATCGTATTGACGCTGTTGCCGCCCCACTCGATCGTGGCTCCCGTGCCCTGCAGGACGCCGCCCGCGCCGGTGCTGAACGTGCCGCCGTCGTTATGCAGGGCGGCCACGGTCTGCGTCTGGCCGGCCAGCGCCAGGGCGCCGCCGTTCACCGTCACATTGCCGTTGGTCGGCAGCGCGTTCGGCGTGGCCAATTCCACCGTGCCGCCGGCTATCGTGGTGCCGCCGCTGTAGTCGCTCTGCGCGCCGAGCGTCAGCGTGCCCGCGCCGACCTTGGTCAGCGAGCCGCCGCCCGAGATGGTGCCGTTGAAACTGCTGCTGCCGTCGGCGTTGCCGACCGTCAAGGAGCCGGTGGCGTTGGAGATCACGCCGTCGCCGCTCAACCCGTCGATCGTCTGGCTGTTGCCGTTGAGCACGAGCGTTCCGCCGCTGGCTACCGTGACGCTGCTGTTGGTGTCCAGGCAGTTGTTGCCCGCGAGGATGAGCACGCCGTCGTTGACGGCCGTGGCGCCCTGATGCGCGCCGGCGCCGTTCAGCGTCAGCGCGCCCGGCCCGGCCTTGGTGAAGGTGTAGCCGAGGCCCCCGTTATCGATCGTGCCGAGCGCGAGCGTGTTGCCGCAGGCGCCGTTGGTGGAGATGTAGAAAGTCGAGTTGCCGGTGAGCGTGACCGCATCGAAGGAGATCACCGATCCGCCGGAGGCCTGCCCGCCCGCCGCTAGCGTCAACGTCTGCGCGCCGATGGTCAGGTTGCTGAAGGCCAGCGTCGTGCCGGCGCCATCGAGCGAGTAATTCGTGAGCGCCGCGTCCGCGTTGACGATGAGGGCATTGGCGAACCAGCGGTTGCTGGCGGTGTGCAGGCTCAGGCTGCCGCCGTTGAAGACGATATTGGAAAACGAGTTCAACGCCGCATCATGCGTGGCGTAGACATCGAGCAGGCCCTGGTTCAGACAGAGGCTGCCCGTCGTGGTTTGCCGGAAATTGGCGTTGCTGGCACTGCCCAGTTGCAAGATGCCCACGCCCGTCTTCGTGAGTCCGCCTGAACCGGAGATGGCATTGACCGCGTTGCGCGTGGCCAGCGTCAGTCGGCCTTCCACATCAAAAACGGCCTCGTTGGCGCCAAAGGCGAGCACGTTCTGGACATCCGCGCCGGGGATGATCTGGCTGGCGCCGCCGGTCTGCACGATCATGCCGACGCCGCCGTTGCCGAGCGTGAGTACGCGGTTGGTCGCGGGTGAGTTCAGGTTGATCCCGTTATCCAACACGAGCGAATGCACCATGCGATTGTCCGTCAGCGTCTGACTGAAGGTTGGCCGTGCGATGACGGCATTCCCGGTCCACGCGGTTTCCGCGTCCGTCTCATAGCCGGCAAAGGCCGTCAGCGCATGCCCATCCACGCCATCGTGCGTCACGAGATCGATCTGGCCATCGTGCAACACGACAGCGCCGGGCAGAATGCCGCCCGCCAGCGCAGGCGCCATGGCGAAGGCTATGGTGTTCGTGGATTCACCCAACTGGTTGGCGATGATCCGCAGCGTGCTGCCGGCGGCGCGCTGGAACGTACCGAGGGTCAACGAGGCCGTCTGCCCGCCGACGCCCGGCGCCGCCTGCAGATCCAGATTGCCCGCGTTGAGGTTGAGCGCCCCCAAGGTCGCGGAAAAGGCGGTGCTGCTGCCATCGTTGCTGACGGTCAGGCCGCCGCCATAGGAGGTGAGCGCCAGACCGGCACCCAATCGGCTGCTGTTGTTGGCCGCCGCGGCATTGAACAAGGCCAGCGTGCCGCCGCGCAGGAGCACACCGCTCGTGCCCGCGAGCGCACCGTTGGCGCCCGCGAGCAGGAGGGTGCCACCCTTGATCGTCGTCGCGCCCGCATAGGTGTTGGATCCGTTCAATTGCAGTGTGCCGGAACCAATCTTGGTCAACGCGCCGACGCCGCCGATGACGCCGCTGATGTACGGCACATAACCGGCATCCACGTCGAAGGTCCCACCGCCGGCATTCAACGTGACCCCGCGGCCCGCGGCGAGATTCGCCGCGGTGACGTTGGCTGTGATGGAAAAGTTGCTGCCGCCACCCGAGAGCGTGACGGCTGGCGCCGTCGTATAGCCAATGCCGGGGCTCAGCATCTGCAGCGCATCCACCGTGTAGCCATTGACCGAAGCCGAGGCGTTGCTGCCGCCACCGCCGCTCAACGTAATCATGGCCGCCGAGATATAGCCAAAGCCGCCGTTCGTGATGACGATGCTGGCCAACCGGCCGTTGGTGATGGTCGCATACCCGCCGGCCTGGACCTGGAGACCGTTGGCAGCCTGCGACCCATAGAAGGACACCGTCGGAGCCGAGACGTAGTTGCTGCCGGCATTGACAATCCGCACACTCGTGGGATGCGAGAGGGCCTGCGCGCTGGCGGCCACACCCACGCCATTGGTGCCACCCTTGATCGTGACCGTGGCCGCGTTGGTGAAGCCGCTGCCCGCGTTGTTGAGCGACAGGGAACCGACCTTGGCGGAAAGCCGGAGCGTACCGCCATCCAACAGCAGAGGGCTCGTGGTGGCGCCCAGCTGGCTATCCTCACCCACGGCCAACACGCCGGCGTTCACAGACATGGACCCGGTGAAGGTGTTGGCCTGGTTCGTCGCCAGCAGGTTCAGCGTCCCCGTGCCGGCCTGGATGAAAGCGCCGGAACCGGCCAGCGTGTTCGCCAGGTTGAGGGCATCGCTGCGATTGAAGGTCAGGGTGCCGTTGTTGGTCACCACGCCCGTACCCAGCGAACCGCGCGTGCCGCCCTGCCCGACCTGCAGCACGCCCGCGCTGACCAGCGTGGCCCCGCCATAGTTGTTGCTACCGGCCAACACCAGCGTGCCGGCGCCTGCCTTGACGAAGCCGGCCGTATTGGTGAGCGGACCGGCCAAGGTGGTCGTATTATAGACGGTCAAAATCCGTGCGCTTGTGCCTTGGTCTATCATGCCGCTCAGCGTCAGGTTGCCGGACAAGCCATTGCTCAGCCCAAACTGGCTGTTGGCTGAGATCGAAACGGCATTGCTCAAAAAACGCGCTGTGCCGTCGGCGCTCGCGAGCGCGCCGCCGCTCAACACCAGGCGTCCGCTGCCGAGCACATTATCTGCGCCCAGCGCCAGCGTGCCGGCGGCGTTTGTCGTGCCGCCGTTGTAGGTGCTGGCGCCAGAGAGCACCAACGTCCCGGCGCCATTTTTCGAGAAACCGCCATTGGTTATGGGGCCCGTGAAGACCGTGGTGTTGTTGACGGTCAGGAAGTGCCCATAGCCGTTCAAGTTGACCGTGCCGCTGTTGGTTAAATTCCCGGTTCCGGTGGCGGTGCCAAACTGTGGTGTGACGCTCGTGAGCGACAGGTTATTGCTGAAGGAACGCGCCGCGCTGCTGTCAGAAGCCAGCGTACCGCTACCCAAAAGCAGCGTACCTGAACCAAGCACATTGTCTGCCCCGAGTGCCAGTTTACCTCCGAGCGCCGTGCCGCCGCTATACGTGTTGGCGCCAGTCAGCACCAGCACGCCAGAGCCGAATACGGTCAACGAACCCGTGCCACCGATGACATTGCTTACCAGGAGAGTATTGCCGGCGTTGTTTACATCCAGCCCGCCATTGAAACTGCTCCAGTTCACCGCGTAGGGCGCCAGGTTCGTGACCTGCGTCCCGGTGATGCGCAACGTGCCACCACTGAAGTTGAGCGCGCCTGCCGGCAGGTTCGAGTAGCTGCCGATCGCCAGCGTGCCGCCATTGAGCGTGGTGCCGCCCGTATAGGTATTGACCCCGGCCAAGGTCAGTGCGCCGTTGCCCGTCTTGATGAGGGAGCCGCCCGCGCCGCCATCCAGCAAGACGCCCTGGTAGGTTTGATTGGAGTGATTACCACCCACAGTGAGGGCGACCGCACCGCCCGCGGCATTGGTCAGCGCCAGGTTGCCCGCGCCCCCGAGATTGCCGAGGGTCGCCCGGCTCACATTGCTGAACAGCAGCGCGCCGGTCATGTTGGTGACGGTCGCATTTTGCAGCGCCAGCGGACTGGCCACCACCACCTGGCCCGCATTGACGCCTACAAAGCCGGTCATCAAATTGGTGCCGGCCAGCACCAACGTGCCTGGGCCAGCCTTCAGGAAGCCGCCGGAATTGGACACCACGCCGGAGACGATCACGTTGTTGCTGAGGGTCAGCGTGCGCTGGACCGACCCCACGTCAAACGGGCCGCTCAACGTCAAATCACCCGTGCCGGCCGTCGAGCCGAAAACAGTGTTGGTGCTGATGAACACCCGGTTGGTCAGACTGCGTGCCGCACTGCTGTCGGAAGCCAATATCCCACCAGCCAGTATCAGTTGACCGGAGCCCAGTGCATTGTCCACACCCAAGGCCAGCGTGCCAGCGGCGTTCGTCGTAGGATAGAAGCTGGTGTTCACGCCCCGCAAGACCAACGCGCCACCGCCCAATTTGGAAATGCCGCCGTTGCTCACCGGCCCGGTAAAGACCGTTGTGTTGCTGATCACCAGCATCCGGATGCCGCTGCTCAAATTAACGCTTCCGCTGTTGGTCAGATTACCGCTGCCATCGGTTGTGCCGAACTGCGTCGGGGCAGCGATCGCCAGGGCATTGCTGAAGCTGCGCGCTGCACTGCTGTCGGAGGCCAATGCGCCGCCGGTTAGCAGCAGCATTCCGCCGCCCAGCGCGTTGTCGGCACCCAAGGCCAGTATGCCCGCCGCGTTGGTGATGCTGCCATTGCCGACGGTCGCACCTCCGATGACCAGGGTGCCCGCGCCACTCTTGGTGAAGCCGCTGCCGTTCGTCAGTACGCCCGACAGGGTCGTGGTATTGCTGAGGATCAGCGTCCGCGGCGCCGCCCCCAAATCCACCGCGCCGCTCAAGAGCAAGCCGCCGTTGCCGCCGGCCGAACCGAACTGCGTGTCGACCGTGATGGACACGTCATTGCTCAAGATGCGCGCCGTATTGCTGTCGGAGGCCAGCGTGCCGCCCCCCAACACCAGCGGGCCGGAACCCAGGACATTGTCAGCACCAAGCGCCAGCGTGCCGGCGTTCAACGTGGTGCCGCCGCTGTAGGAATTCGTTGTATTGATCGTCAGCGTACCTACACCGTTTTTGCTCAAGGCTGCCGCGCCGGCGATCCCATAGCTTCCCTGCAAGGTGTAGTTCACCGTGCTGTTGTAGAACACCACCGACGCCGGCGTCACATGGCCCGCCGCGATGTTGATGGTGCTGTTGGATGCCGTGTCATCAAATTGCACGGCATTGTTGGTCAAATTATTGAAGAGCGTAGCGCTGCCGTCGGAGCTCAACTTCCAATTGCCCGTGGTGGTTGTGTCCCAGGCGGAACCGTTGCCACCCACCCACACCACGGTGCCATCCGTACCGTTGACCTGGAGATCCAGATAATGTCCGCCGTTGATGAGCAGGTTCCCCGTCAGACCGTTTGGCAGAGTGCCCAGCCTGAACGCAGACAGGCCGGTGCCTTGCATGGAACCGCCATAATACATCAGGTGATAGACGCCGCCGGCGCTGACATTGCCGATGCTCATCAAGATGGAATTGGCGCCGCTGACGGTCACGTTGGTGTTCACATAAATGCCCGGCCACGAGGTGTAATGGGACAGGTCGCCGTAGGAGTTGGTGGCCGCACCGCTGAAGGTCAGGTTACCCAGATAGAGCGTGCCGGAGCCGTTCTGACCGGCTTCCAGGCTGCCGCCGCTGTTGATGGTCACGCTGTTGAGTATCGCGCCGGTGCCCCCCAGTTTGGCGTTGGCGGCGACGATCACGCTGGTCGAAGCCAAGGCATTGTTCACATAGAGCGCGCCCGCATTAACCGTCACGACGCCTCGCAGCGTATTCGAAGCGCTCAGCACCAACGAGCCGGGCCCCGCCTTGACGAAGCCGGCCGTGTTGGTGAGCACGCCGCCCAACGTGGTCGTGTTAAAAACGGTCAAGGTCCGCGGCCCCGTCCCCAGATCCACAGCACCATTCAATGTCAGGTTGCCGGAAAACACATTACTCAGACCGAACTGGACATTCGTTGTGATCGCCACGGCATTGTTCATGGCCCGGGTCTGGGCATCGGCGCTCGCAAGCGTGCCGCCGCTCAGCACCAGGCGGCCACTGCCCAGCACATTGTCGGCGCCCAACGCCAGCGTGCCAGCCACGTTCGTCGTGCCCCCGCCGTAGGTGTTGGCACCGGAGAGCACCAACGTACCGCTGCCCAGTTTGCTTAGACTGCCATTGCTGATGACACCCGTGAGGACCGTGGTGTTGTTGACCGTCAAGAAGTGGCCGCCACCGTTCAAATTGACCGTGCCGCTGTTGGTCAAATTCCCGGTTCCGCTGGTGGAGCCAAATTGAGGGGTGGTGCTGACGAGCGAAAGACCGTTGCTGAAGCTCCGTGCCGCGCCGCCATCGGAAGCCAACGTGCCGCCATTCAAAAATACCGTGCCTGAACCGAGCACATGGTCGGCCCCGAGCGCCACGGTGCCGGAACTGATGGTCAAGCCGCCGCTGAAGATGTTCGAACCGGAGAGCGCCAGGGTGCCGGCGCCGAGTTTGGTTATTCCGCCGGTGCCTAGAATGGCATTGCCCACCGTCAGCGTATTGCTGGAGTTATTGACATCCAAACCGCCATTGAAAGCGTACCAGTTCACCGTGTAGGGCGCGAGGTTCGTGATCTGCGTCCCGGTCACGCGCAACGTACCGCCGTTGATGGTGAGTGCGCCTCCCGGCAGATTCGCGTAGCCGCCGACCTCCAACGTGCCGCCGCTGAGCACCGTGCCGGTGGAATAGGTGTTCGAACCGAGCAACACCAACGTGCCGGCCCCCTGCTTGACGAGGCCGCCGTTGATCACCGAACCGCTCATCACGGTGGTATTGCTGACGGTCAAATAGCGCCAGTTGCCGGAGAGATTGACGACGCCGCTGTTGGTCAGGTTGCCGGTGCCCATCAAGGAACCGAAGGCGGCGTTGTTGATGATAGACATGGGGTTGTTGAAACTACGCGCCGAGGCGGAATCGCTTGCCAGCACTCCGCCCGCCAGCACCAAAGCCCCCGATCCGAACACATTGTTGGTGCCCAACGCCAGCGTGCCGGCGTAATTCGTCGTGCCGAGATTGTAAGTGTTGTTCACATTGCTCAGGATCAAGGTGCCAGGACCCTGCTTGACGATACCGCCATTCGTCACCGCACCCGCAAGGGCGAGGAAACTGTTGCTGACCGTCAGCGTCCGCATGGCCCCGCCAAGGTCTGTGACTCCGTTCACAACTATCTGACCCGTGCCGCCACTGCTTTGCCCGAAAGTGGAATTGGCCAGCAGGCGCATGGTGTTTGTGAAGCCGCAGGCGTTCCCGCTGGATGAAGCCAGCGCGCCACCATTCATCACCAGCATTCCGCCGCCCAGTGCGTTGTTGAAGTTTAGCGCCAGAAGGCCGGCGCTGTTGGTCGTGTTCCCTCTGTAGGTGTTCGCACCGTTGAGGATCAGCGTGAAGTTGCCATTCTTGATGAGCCCAACCGAGCCTGTGATCGTGTTATTGAGCGTCATGGTGCCGCTGCCGCTGCCCTGCACATAAAGATCCGAGGCCAGCAAAAGATTGTGGCTGATCGCGTTCGAACCCGAACTCATCTGCATCAGTTGCGCTGACTGCCCACCGGAGTTGGTCAGGACCAGCCAGTTCGTGCTGGCGCCCCAGATGGTCACGTTGCCCGCATTGCTGAACGTCAGTGAGTTCAGCGTGAAGCGGCCCAAGCTGCTGGCCAGGTCGTTCGTGAAGGAGAAACCGGTGCTATTGGTGAAGATCAGGTTGGCCGCAACCTCGCCGCCCGGCTGCGGCATTGTACCGGCCCAGGCACCCGCGTTGCTCCAATAGGCCGATCCGGTCCGGCTGATATAATTGGTCGCCCCCGCCTCCGCGACGTACACCAGCGCCAGCGCAAGGAGCGTCCGTCTCATCTTGCCAGACCGCCCTCGATTCGCAACCTGTGTATTATTCATGATCAGGCTCATTATGCAGGCAGATAAATCATTGCGATGTTAACCAAGCGCAGCAAGATAACAAGCCGGATTACACGTCTGAAGATCTGCCGATCTCAGCAGGTCCACGACTCGTGCGCCAGGGGGGTGGCATTCAGTTCCTTGCGATAGGCGCGCCAGGGCGGACAGTGCCGGTCCAGGACGGCCTTGAAGCGCGCGTCGTGGCGGCGCTCGATGAGATGGGCCAGTTCGTGCACGAGGACGTATTCGACGCAGTGGAGCGGCTTCTTGGCCAGTTCCAGACTCAACCAGATGCGCCGGGCCCGGGTGTTGCACGTGCCCCACTTGGTCTTCATCTGCTTCACGCGCCATTCGGAGGCCTGCACACCCAGCGCCGTGGACCATTTTTCGACCAGCGGCGGCAGCAGAGTGGTCAGTTGCTCGCGATACCAAAGCTGGAGCACGCGCTCGCGCTGGGCGGTGCTCGCGCCGAGCGGGACATGCAGTTCAAGGTGCGACTGATGGAGCGCCACCCAGCCCCTTTTCCGGCTGTGACAGATGACCTCCAGCCGATAGGGTTGACCGAGGAAGTAATGGCACTCGCCGCTGACCAGCGCCCGCACGGTTTGGCGGGGCCGTGCGGCGATGCGGGCCTGCTGGCGTTGGATCCAGTCCAGCTTGCCGAGCACCATCAGGCGCGCGGCCTCGTCATGGACCCGCAGCGGCACGGCGATCCGCACCCGGCCGTGGGGCGGATACACGCCGAGCCTCAGGTGTTTGATGGCCTTGCGTACCAGCTCCACCGCCACCCCACCGATGTGCATCAGCTGTGCCTTGGTATTCATCATGCGGCCGCGCATCATTAGCCCCTCTGCGCCGCCTGTCAAGGCGACCCGCAAGACGGTCCATCGGATTCTGACGCCGCGATGCTGTGACAGGCCCTTCGTGGACGCGGCATCCCGCCGCTTATCACGGATACGCGGCGGGACGCCGCGTCCACATACCCGTACCGGATCGCATTTACGCTCGTCCGTAAATGCGGCGTCAGGCCATATTCTTCCAAATCCTGTTGCCGGATAAGCGCAGCGTGGGTTGGCTCACCGCCCGGCGGCTTTGAGCTTCCAGTCGCCGGTGCCCCACCAGTAGCTGGCGGCGCGGATGGTCAAGAACGAAACAGCATTGGCCCGGATGGGCTGCAACCTAAAAAGAACCAGAGGCATGGAGTAACCAGATCACGACTGGAGGATCATTTCCAGCTGTGCTAATTTCGCTGCGGAAACGAGAACGTGATTACATGATTAAAATAAGCCTTAAGGTTGCCTCTCTGTGCGCAAGCGTCTTCCTCCTGGCGAGCGAAGCCCGGGCCGATGTGAAGCTGCCGGCTCTGCTCTCCAACCATGCGGTGCTCCAGAAATCGGACCACACGCGGATCTGGGGGCGGGCGGCGGCGGGGGAAAAGGTGACGGTCTCGCTGGGCGCGGCCCAGGCGCAGGCGGTTGCGGGCGGCGACGGGAAGTGGCAGGTGAGCCTCGATGTCAGCCGGCTCGGCGCGGGACCGTTTGAGCTGGTCGTACAAGGCGCCAACCGGCTGGTCGTCACCGATATCATGGTCGGCGAAATCTGGGTCTGCTCGGGGCAGTCCAACATGGCCTTCGGCCTGGCCCGCGCCGGGGAGGCGGCCGCGGAAATCCCGCAGTCGGCCAATCCCCAGCTGCGCCAGTTCCGGGTGGCCAACGTCGGCACCGAGTTCCCCGCTGACGATTGCAAGGGGGCGTGGATCGTCGCCCGGCCGGACACGGCCAAGGAATTCGGCGCGGTGGGCTACTTCTTCGGGCAGCGGCTGCAGCGGTCCATTAAGCAACCGGTGGGCCTGATCCTTGCGGCCTGGGCGGGCACCTCCGCCATCTCGTGGCTGCCGCCGGCCGCCTTCGCCGACTCGCCGGAGTGGCAGGGCAAACAGGCGAGCGTCAAGAAACGGGTGGATGACTATCCCCTGCTGAAGGAAAAATATCTGCCCGCCTACCGCCAGTGGGAAATTCAATATCAACGCAACGACCATCCGGCCGATCCGGCTCTATATGCGGCGCAGGGCCTTCCGCTCGACGGTTGGAAGTCCGTGACGCTCCCCGCGACGCTGCGGGCGGCGGGCCTGCCCGATGCTGGGGCGGTGTGGTTCCGGAAGACCTTTGTGGTGCCGCCCGGTACCCTGGAGAATGCGATGATCCAGCTGGGCGCAGTGCGCGATTTCAATGCGCTCTACCTCAACGGCAAGAAGTACGACGAGACCACCGTCGAGAGCATGAAGGGCGGCTTCGACGTCCGCTACGCACTCCCGAAAACCGCGCTGCACGAGGGCGAGAACACCGTGGCCGTCCGGTTGTTTACGCCCAGCGAAAAGGCCGCCATGCCCTCCACTCTGTTCGTCGGCGTCGGCACCAGCCGCATCCTCCTTAACGGCCCTTGGCTGGCCAAGGTGGAGTTCGAACTCCCGACCCTGACCGACGCAGCGCGCAAGGCTCTCCCGGTCATCCCGCCCAACCCCGGCACGCACAGCGTTCCCGGCCGGATCTATAACGGGATGATCCATCCGCTCCTCCCGGCGACGATCCAGGGCGTGCTCTGGTACCAAGGCGAGCAGGACAGCGGCCAGCCCGCGACCTACTGGAAGATGTTCGAGGCGCTCATCCGCGGCTGGCGGGCGGGCTGGGGGTATGAATTCCCGTTCTATTCCTGCCAGCTGCCGAACTACGGCGCGAAAGCGGACCAGCCGGAGAACAGCCTGTGGGCACAACTGCGCGAGGCGCAAGCGCAAGCGCTGACGCTGCCCAAGACGGGGCAGGCCGTGCTGATCGACCTGGGCGAGGAAGACGTGCATCCGATTTATAAAAAGGAAGTCGGCGAGCGACTCGCGCGGCTCGCCCTGGCCCGCACCTATCAACAGACCGTGGTGGATTCCGGCCCGATCTTCAAGACGATGCAAAGCGAAGCGGGCCGAGTGCGGCTCACTTTCAGCCACACCGACGGCGGACTGGTGGCCAAGCCCCTGCCCGCCCAATACCAGCCGACCAGCATGTCGCCGACGCTCAAGCCGCTGGTCCGGCACAGCCCGGACGGCGAACTCGAAGGGTTTGCGCTCTGTGGCGCGGACAAGAAATGGGTTTGGGCCACGGCGAAGATTGCGGGCGACGCGGTGGTGGTCTGGTCGCCCGCGGTGCCCAAGCCGGTCGCCGTGCGCTATGCCTGGGCCCAGAATCCCACCTGCAATCTCTACAACGGCGCCGGCCTGCCCGCCGCGCCGTTCCAGGTGAAATCAGGGTCAGACAGTGAGCGATGAACGCCAAGCCGTTCATCGCTCACCATTTGACCCTTGGGACTGCTAGGACTCTTCCAATTAACCCATAACCAATAGCCGCGCCTCGTGGAAGCGGCCTCCGGCCGCTTATCTCTAAATTAAATGCAGCCGGGAGACCGCATCCACGCATTCAAACCGCTGCATCATTTGCGGAAACGCGCTACGTGCATCCTGTCCCGCCCCAGCACCAGCTAAGCGGCGGGACGCCGCTTCCACGAAAATCGGATTTCGACAGAATCATTTACGGCAGAATCATCAGGAGAACCGTTTACGGCCAGATCAGACTCCACCGGCCCCTCACCAGCGATAAGCGGCGGGACGCCGCTTCCACGGGAATCAAAGCGGCGGAGCCGTTAGGCTTGGCGGGACGTTGCGCGAACCTTCACGACCAGCGGAGATAGGGCGCGGCCTTGGCGGCTAGGCGGCCGCGGAGGCCGACCTCGGAGAGCGAATGCATGCGGCGGGTCTGCCGCGCTGTGAGCAGGCGCTGCACCCCCAACAAGCCCAACCCCGGCACACGCAGCAGGGTCTCCCGATCGGCGGCGTTGGCGTTGAGCGGGAAATATTCGGGATGCGCCAGGGCCCAGGCTTCCTTCGGGTCGCGGTCGAGCGGGAGGTTGCCGGCGGCGTCGAGCACCAGTTCGGAACCGGCAAAGCCATACTTGCGCATCAGGAAATCGGTCTGATAGAGCCGGTGCTCGCGCCGGATGATCGCGTCGGCGGGCTGCTGCCGCAAGGTCTTCTCGCCGGGAATCGAGGGGTCGCCGAGACCGGGCTGGTAGGCGGAAAAATAGATGCGCTCGAAATGCAGGCGGTCATAAAGGCCGGTCATGTACTTGACGATCTCGCCGTCCGTCTCGTCGGAAGCGCCCACGACGAACTGCGTGGTGCATTTGACCCGGGCGCGCGGCTGCCCCTTGGCCGTCAGGCGGCTCATCAGGCGCAGCGGGCGGATGATGTCGCGGTCGTAGTCCTTGCTGGAGGAGAGCAGATCGAAATGGCGCTTGCCGGGCGTCTCGATGTTGAGCGAGACCGCGCTCGCGTAGTGGACGGCCTCCTCCACGGCGGCGTCGGAGGCGCCGGGCAGAATCTTCAGATGGATGTAGCCGCGGAACTGGTGCTTCTTGCGCAGCAACTTCGTTGCATCGAGCAGCCGTTCCATGCTCTGGTCGGGCGTGCCCGTGACGCCGCTGGTCAGGAAGAGGCCGAAGACATGCTCCGTGCGCCGATATTCGAGGAAGATGTTTGCGATCTCGTCGGCGGTCATCGAGCAGCGCTCGACGTTCGAACCGCGCCGCAGCGGGCAGTACTTGCAGTCGTTGGTGCAGGCGTTGGAGACGAGCGTCTTGAGCAGCAGCGAGTGCCCCCCGCTGGGCAGCGTGACGGGATAGAGCCACTTGCCGCCCGCGCCGCGCCGGCGGTGCTCGTCGTCGCGCGTCCCGCAGGCGCACGCCAGATCGTACTGCGCGTCCTGCGCCAGGATTTCCAGTTTACGTTGCGTGTCCATTTCTGGACGGCATTATATCAGACGTTTTGTCCACGCTGGGCGAGTTGAGCGCAGAAAAGCGTTATCTCATGTAGGGGCGTCGCTTGTGACGCCCGCGCGTTCGCTCCGCAGGCAACGCACATGGGGCGCAGCGAGTCTGCGCCCCTACGCTTCGCCGGTGCTGTTGTAGCCGCGTTCGTGCGAACGCGGCCCACCCAACCGCGGCCCCAACCAAATTCACGGTGGATAGCGGTTCAGGGTTCCCACGCCTTCCACACCGCCGCCTGTAGCTGCGCCCGCGAAGGAGTGGTTGTGTTGGGGCGGGCCGCACTCTGACGAGTGCGGCTACAGCCCGGACAGATCGTGCGTGCGCTCGTAGGGGCGTCGCTTGCCGACGCCCGCGCGTTCGGCAGGCTCACCGCGGGCGCGTTCGGCAGGCTCACCGCAGGCGGGTTCGACAGGCTCATCGCGGGCGGGTTCGACGGGCTCACGGGAAGCGGGC
>CAITZM010000091.1 GCA_903896925.1 uncultured Lentisphaerota bacterium
CCGCTTCCTTGCTTCGTTCGATGTTCGATGTTGAATGTTCGGTGTTCGATGTTCGCTTTTCTTCCGTTTCAGATTTCGTTTTATCTGCGTCATGCGCCCGGGGAGACGTCCAATGACCACGCCCGATCCGATCATCCTGGAAAAACTGGAGCAGTTCAGCCGGCGGAGGAAACGGCTGATCCAGGTGCGCGGCCTCGCCGCCACCGGGGCGGTCTGGCTCGTGACGCTGACCCTGGTCGCGCTCTGCGACCGCGCGCTGCTCGTCGAGGACGAATGGCGCTGGCTGATGAGCATCTTCGCCTACGCGGTCACCGGCTTCGTGTGCTGGCACGCGTGCGTGCGGCACCTGGCCCATCTCCCCGGCCCGCGCGATCTTGCGCGCCTGATCGAACTGGCGGAGCCGAGCCTGCGCGAGGAGCTGCTCGCTTCCATCGAACTGGCCGGGCAGGGCGGGACGGAGGCGTGGGACAGCGCCGGGTTCCGTGACGCGCTCCAGCAGGCGGTGGCCAAGCGCATGAAGGACGTCCATGTTGCAGCGCTGCTTTCGCCGAAGCTGATCAAGCGGGTCCTGCTGGTCGCGCTCACGGTGCTGGCGTTTTTCGCCGTGCTGCTCGCGCTGCCCGGCCTGCGCTTTTCTCAATTCTTTGCGCGCGCCGCGCTGCCCGCGGCGAACCTCGCCCGGCCTTCGCATGTTCTGATCACCCTTGTCGCGCCCCAGCCCCCGGAACAGCTGATCCCCGAGGGCGAGAGCATCCCCGTCGTCGTCAGCATCAGTGGCGGCGAAGTGGCGCAGGTCCTCCTCGAAACCTTTCCCCTGCACGGCTCGCGCGAGCGCGTGCCGATGACCCTGAGCGCGCCCGGTCAGTTCGCCGCGGCGGTGTCGGTGGAGCGCGACGGGGTTTTCTACCGGGTCCGCGCCGGGGACGCGATCACCCGGAAATACCTGCTGCGCCCGCAGGCTCGCCCCCAGGTGAAGCGGTTCCGCAAGGCCTACCAGCCGCCCGCCTACACGCACCTGGCGGCGCGCGTGGTGACCGAGGAGAACGGCGATCTCGAGGCGCTCGAGGGCTCCGACGTGGATCTGGAAATCCAGGCCGACCAGGCGGTGAAGGAAGCCACGCTGCAGCTGGAATTCGGCAAGGAGAAAAAGGATGTGCCGCTGCAGCCGGCGGGTGCGAAGCGGTTCGCGACGCGCCTGGCGCTGACGGCTTCGGGCGTCTACCGCGTGCGTCTGGTCGCGGCCGAGACGGGTTTCGAGAACAAGTATGCTCCGCAATACGAGATCCGCGTGAAGCCCGACCTGCGGCCTGCGGCCAAGATCGAAAGACCGGTCGAGGAACAGCTCACGTTGCCGCCGGACGCACTCGTCACTTTCGCCGGCAGCGCTTCCGATGATCTCGCCCTGGCGAGCCTCGCGCAGGAAATCCAGGTCAACCGCGGGCCGTGGCTCTCCGGCGAACTCATCGCGGCCACCGGCGCGACGGCGCGGCTCGAGCGCGCGTGGGACCTGTTCGCGCTCGGGGTCCATCCCGGCGACCGCGTGACCACCCGGCTGGTCGCCATCGATCTCAAGGGCCAGCGCGGCGAGTCCGCGCCGCTGCGCATCATGATCGCCGCGGTCGGCTTCGAGCCGCAGCGCCTGCACCGCGTCCAGCGGCGGCAGGCGCTCGACAAGACCCTGCAGGCCTTGCGCGAGCAGGGCGATGAACTCGAGCGCAAGGTCAACGCCGCGCGCGAGGCGCACAACAACCCCAACGCCGACGCGCTGCAGAAGAAGCAGGCCCTGTTTGCCGCGCGCGCCGCCGCCGAGGCCGCCGCCCGCAAGGCCGGCGAGGCGCTGCGCGAAATCCAGGACGCCCTCCCCCACGCCGCCAGTGCGCGCGAGGCCAGCGACCTGGCACAGCTTGGCCAGGCGGTCAGCCGCGCGCAGCACAAGGGCATGGAGCAGGTCCAGGCGCAGCTCCAGCGCGCGACCGACGCGCTGGCGCGCAACGACCCGGCCGCCGCGAAGGAGGAGGTTAAGAATATTCACGAGCCGCTCGGCGACGCGGTCAACAATCCGCGCATGGCGAACGATGTACACCACCAGCTGCTCGCCGCGGAGGAGGCGCAGGCCATCGCGCGCGACCTCGAACAGGTCAACGCCGAGCAGCGCGCGCTGGCCGAGCAGCTGCGCGCGACGCCGGGCGATGCGCTGCAAACGGAGCGCGCCACGCGCCGCCTGAGCGTGGCGGCCGACGAACTCAAGTCGGTCGAGAAGCAGATGAAGCAGCTGGCCGAGGACACATGGGGCTGGCCGGCCGACAGCGCGCGGAGCCACGAGCGGGAACTCAAGCGCGAACGCGAGAAGATGGAGACCTCGCTCGGCGATACGCCGAACATGGAGAAGCTCAGGCCGCAGGCCGAGGCCTTGCAGCACAAGGTGGCCTCCACCGCCAGCGCCATGCGCAACGCGGAGCGCGACCTGAACCAGCGCGCCGACAACATGCGCAAAATGCTCCAGGACAACGTGGGCCAGGCGGCGGAAGCCGTCGCCGCGCTCAAGCGGCAGATCGAGCGCCGCGACCAGCCGACGCAGCCGGAGGCGTGGAAGGCGGCGACGGGCGAACTGAAGGACCGCGCCGCGCTCGAGGAGCGCAAGCCGCACGCCGACGCGCAGTTCGCCAGCGACACGGCGCGCACGGCCGACGCACTAGAAGCGCTCAACAACGTCCACGGCCAGCAGGCGACGAACGCGCTCGATGCGGTGCGCGCGCTGGAGAACGCCTTCCGCAAGCTCGATGCGGGCCATGTCGCGGCGCAGGAAGAGCCGGCCTTGCGCGAGCTCGCGGCGCAGGAGCGCTGGGATAAGGCGAAGACCCCCGCCGAGGCGCTGCAGCGCGCGCAGGATTGGAAATGGGCCAAGCAACAGCTGGAGTCGCTGCCGCAGAAACTGGAGCAGGCTCAATTGCCCGCGGACGCCGCGCGCGACGCGCGCAAACTCGCCACCAGCCCGGCGGCCAACAAGGTCAGCGAGGCGCTCCAGAACCGGCAGAACGATCCCGGCGCTCAGAAGAGCGCCGCCGAGCCGCTGAACAAGCTCGCCAACGACGCGGCGCAGGTGGCACAGCAGCTCAAGCCTGCCATGGCGGCCGCGCGCGCCGAGCTGGAGAAGATCGCGCCGCCGCTGAGCGCGCAACTGGCGGCGGCCGCGAAGACGGCCAAGGCGATGAAGCAGGCGACCGACGCCCAGGCGCAGGCGGCCGCGCAGGCGGAGCAGGCCGCCAAGGTGCGCGACGAGGCGGAACACCTCGCCGGCGACCAGCAACAGCTCGACCAGCGCGTGGACGACGTGCGCGCGGCGCTGCGGCGCGACGCCAACAAGCAGGACGTGACCAGGACCGAGGGCCGCGAGCGCGCCCGCGACGCCGACGATGCCAGCGCCATGCTGCGCCAGCCCACGCCCGGCGCCAACGACCTGCTCCAGAAGGCGGCCAGCACGACGCAAACGGAGGGCCAGCAGCAGGCGCTCAAGGGCGCGGCCGAGCAGCAGGGCAAACTGGCCGACACGCTCGACGCGCTGGCGGAGCACTACAAGAATCTCGAAAACGGCCAAGGCGACAAGACGCGCGAGGCGCTGCGCAACGCCGAGAAGGAAGCGGGCCTGAAGGCAACGCTGGATGCGGAATATCAAAAGGCGCAGGCGCTGGCCGGGCTGGAAAACATGACGCCGGACCAGCAACTGGCCGCGCTCGAAAAAGCGCTGCCGGAAAGCAAGCCGATGCAGCACGAATTGAGCGACATCGCGAAGGACGCGCTCGGCGATGCGGCACAGAAACTTCAAAAGAACGCCGAACGGGAACAACACCTGGCGGATCAGTTGGGCTCGCCCGCGGAACAGGCCCGGCAGATTGCGGCGGCGGCGAAGCAACTCGCACAGCAGGATGTACCGGCCATTGCGCAAAAGGCCGGCGAGCCGGGCGCTGCGAGCAAACCGGACCTGAACAAAGCCGGCGAAAAGCTGAACGCGGTCGCGCAAAATTTGCCGACGGATTTCTCCAGGCAGCCCGCGCAACTCGCACAGGCCGTGGCCGACCAGGTCGCGCCCCTGCAACAGGCGGCGAAGTCGCTGCAGGACGCGAGCACGAAAATGGGCCAGAAGCAAAACGGCCAACCGGGAGATCCGCAGGCCGCACAACGGCAGGCGCAACAGGCCGCCAAGCAGGCGCAGCAGCTGGCACAGAAGGCCGGCAACCTCGCGCAACAGCTGATGCAGGCGCCTGCGCAGGCACAGGCGGCGGCCGCGCAGCAGCCGGCGATCCAGCAGTCGGTGCAGCAGACGGGCAGCGACGTCGCGCGCGCCGGCCGGCACGAGCAACGCCTTGGCCAAAACGACGCGGGCCAGCAGATGCAGCAACTGGGCAAACAGCTGGAGCAGCAGACCGCAGCGCAGATCGCGCAGGCGCAGCAGGCGCTCGCGCAGTCGGCGACGCCCGCGCAGTCGCAGCCCGCGGCGCAGGGCGCTCACGATGCGATCCAGCAGCCGCTCGACAAGCTCGCGGCGCTGCTGCAACAGCCGCCAACCCCGGCGGCAGCAGCGGCGACGCCCGCCGCACCGGGCCAGCTCGCCAACGTACCGCCGGAAACGGCGCAGTGGATGGCGCGCGCGCTCGACAGCCTCGATGCGGCACTGCACCCCAGCCCGGGCACACCGGAAAGTGCCAACGGGCAACCGCCGGGTCCGGGAGGGCAGTCCGCTCCCGGAACGCCGCCGCCGGGCCCGAGCGCGACCGCGCAGGCGATGGCGTCCGCGGCCCAAGCGCAAGCACAGGCCATGGCCAGCGCGCGCAACGAAGGTTTGACGCCCGGCCAGCAGGCGATCGCGCAGGGCGAGAGCAAGGGTGGCGGCGCGGCGACCGTCGATGGCGCACGCGAAACCGGCAAGCTGCCGAACGATCTGACGCGGCTCGGCGGTGTGTGGGGCAAGCTGCCGCCGAAGCTCGCGCGCGACCTGCTCGAAGGCCGCCGCGAAGGCGCGGGGGGCGAGTACCGGGAAATGGTCGAGGTCTATTTCCGCGCCATCGCGGACCAAGCGCGGGAGAAACAACCATGAACCTGTTTCTTACTCATGTGTTGTGCCGGAGCTACAGCTCTCGCGTATCCGGCGGCGATGGAAGCAGCGCGCCCCTACATGGGCGGGCGAGCCTACCGGCGAGCCGCCATGGGATGGGGCGGCTCGCGAGTACGCTCGCCCGCCCATGGTTCTGGCGCATGCTGGCGGCCGTAGGGCTTATCGCGGTTATGCTGGTTCCGGCGCGCGCCGAGGGACCGGCCGGCACCGCGGCGGTGGACCGCGCCGTCGTGCGCGGCATCAACTTCCTGATGTCCAAACAGGACGACGACGGCGCGATCGGAAAATTCGAGCGGAAGAACAAGGACAACTCGTGCGTGATGACCGCGCTCGCGCTCATGGCGATGGCGTCGGTGGGGCACCAGGCCGCCGACAACACGCCCGAAGGGCGCGCGATGCGCAAGGCGCTGGACTACATCCTGCAACCCGACCGCCAGGACGAGAACGGCTACTACGGCAAATACGATGGGGCTCGTATGTACGGCCACGGCATCGTCACGCTGATGCTCGCCGAGCTGCTCGGCATGGGCGTGGACGCCCGGCAGGACGCGCTGATCCGCGACCGCTGCCAGAAGGCGATCGACCTGATCGTCCGCTCTCAAAAAGTGCGCAAGCACAACCCGAAATACGCGGGTGGCTGGCGCTACACGCCGGACGCGAACGACGCGGATCTTTCCGTCACCGTCTGGCAGGTGATGGCGCTGCGCGCGGCGAAGAACTCCGGCCTCACGGTGCCGAAGGACACGATCGAGGCCGCCATCGCCTACATCAAGCGCAGCTACAACTCCGGCCGGCACAAGGGCGGGCGGCTGACCAACCTCAAGAGCGGCTTCGCCTACGAGCCCGACCACGGCCCGACCTTTTCCACCGCGTCGGAGGGCCTGCTCGCGCTACAGGTCTGCGGGGACTACGAAGCCGAGGAACTCAAGGGCACCGCCGCCTGGCTGCACGAGCAGAAGATCGAGCCCAGCCAGCGCTTCTTCTACTACGGAACCTACTATTACGCCCAGGGGATGTACCAGCGCGGCGGCGAGGACGCCGAGAAGGCGCGCGCCCTGGTCGAGAAGATCATGCTCGCCGAGCAGAAGGACGACGGCGCCTGGATCGGCCGCGACCAGGAAACCGTCTCGAAGGTGTACAGCACCTCGCTCGCGATTTTGAGCCTCTCCGTCCGCTACCACTTCATGCCGATCTACCAGCGGTGACCGCCAAGGTTTCCAAGGGGGCGTGGAAACTGGCATCAGAGTTTTTCAAAGCCTTGGATACTTGAGCGCCAGGCAGCATCGCCCTGACGATGGTCGATCACCAGGATGCGGACCCTCTGCCACGCACCAACACACAACGAAAACCGAGACATCATCAACCTTGCAAGCTCATTCGTCCTTCTTGCCCTGCGGTGCCTCGCCTGCATCCACGCGCTTCCAGAATTGTGCTGCCGGCAGGTCGTTGATCCTCCGCAACGTTTTGATTGAGCGCAAGATGGCGGTGTCGCGAGCCGGCACAAAATCACAACCCAAATCCTGCAGATTTGGCATTGTTTGCAAAGGGGACAGGTCTGTAACCGAGGTGAATTTGCACATCAGGAGGGTCAAAGGCATACCACTAAGCGGAGTAAGATCAGCCACTCTTGTTCCGTTCATCCACAGGGCCTCCAAGGGCAAGCCTTTGAGTGGTGACAAGTCGTGAACTTTGGTGCTGCCGCAGTTTATTTTTCTCAGATCCTTCATGGTCCGCAGCGCAGAAAGATCGCTCACCTGAGTGCGCGCGCAAGAAACCAACTGGAAGGACATGCCTGCGAGCGGTGAAAGATCGGCAAGATTACTTTGCCGGCAAAAAAACGCTTTAACATTCTCTACGGCGCGTAACGGCCAGAGATTCGTTATGGTCGCGTTAGGCAAGCTTATTGCCGTCACCTCGGATGATTTACCCTTCTTGTATTGGATGGCACCATCGAAACCGGGGTTTAACGCCTTAAGCTTGGCGGTCACACGATTCAACCGTTCGTCCAACGGCAAAGCTGCAAACGCTGGAGTAAACAAATCCTGAACTTCCGCCGGCACTTGCTGCAACAACTGTGGTTGTGTTGTCGCTGACGATCCGCCAACAGCACTGGCAGCACCTGATCGCGCTTGCGATGCGGACACGCCGACATCTGCCAGCACACAACGAAAACCGTCGCAAGCCAAGCGACAGTCGGGTCCGCGGCTGTTACGAAACGAGGACCACAAGATCTCAGGATCATTGTCGGCAAAACAACCACCACGCGACACACGGTCGCCGCTTTGACTGTTGTTGAAATCTTCGCACCATTGCCAGACGTTGCCACTCATGTCGAAAAGGCCGAACCGGTTTGCCGCAAAGCTGCCCACGGGACTGGTGTTGGCGAAGTCATCACCGTTCAATCTCGAACCGTGGTTGCCGGTACCACGTGGCGGCGGCCATTCCGTGCCCCACGGATATATGTCCATAACCCTATCGCTACGCTCACACGGGGTGTTCTCGGGCTGATTTTCCAAGCCCACCGCTGTGCTCCACTCCAAGTCCGTCGGCAGCCGGTATTCTTGTGTGGGGGCGAGCCTGCCCGTGCTCCGCTCTCTATCCGTCAGCCATGCGCAGAACGCTTGGGCGTCACCCCAAGCGATCATCACGGCCGGGTGCGTCGGCCCTTGCTCGAATTCAGGTTTCTGCCATGCACGACTCGTGGCACTAACGAAGACCTGATAGTCCTGAACACGCGTGTCCCAAATCGAGAACCGCACCGACGTGCCGGCTACCGGCACAAACTTCATGCCGAGGCTGTTCGTCCATGGCTTGCCGGATTGCCGACCGAGCTGAGGCGCAACCACGGCGGATTTTGGAACTGACAACGTGGCAGCCGCCAGCACACAACGAAAACCGTCGCAGTTAAGACCACAGTCTGGCCGGCGGCTATTGCGAAACGAGGACCGCAAGATTTCAGGCTCATGGTCGACAAAACAACCACCACGCGACACGCGTTCGCAGCTTTGACTGTTGTTGAAATCTTCGCACCATTGCCAGACGTTGCCACTCATGTCGAAAAGGCCGAACCGGTTCGCCGCAAAGCTGCCCACAGGACTGGTGTTGGCGAAGTCATCAACGTTCAATTTCGAACCGTGGTTGCCCGTGCCACGTGGCGGCGGCCATTGTGTGCCCCACGGATAGACAGCGGCACTCTTGCCGCTACGCTCCAGCGGTGTGCTGCCGGTCTCGTTTTCCAGACCTGCCGCCGTGCTCCACTCCTGGTCCGTCGGCAACCGGTATTCTGCGGTGGGTTTCAGCGTGCCCGCGCGGTGCTCTTTTTCCGTCAGCCACGCACAGAATGCTTTGGCCTTATGCCAGTTGATGTTCACCGCTGGATGCGCCGGCCCTTGCTCGAATTCAGGCTTCGCCTGCCATCGGCCCGTTGCAGCGACGAAGGCTTCGTAGTCCTGAACGCGCGTATGCCAAATCGAGAACAATACTTCCGCTCCTTTCACGGGAACGAATTTCATGCCGAGCGAATTCACAAATGGATTTTCTTTCGTTGCGGCAACACCTGAGAGCGGCGGCACTCCTGACACCGTTTGCTGAACCGATTCGGCGGCTGGAGAGTCGCCGTATCTGGGCTTTTCGGAACGATGGCTGAAATAGAAAACTGCACCGGCGGCAATCGCGGCTGCGGCTGCGAGTACACCGATTACGCGCAACGGCGTGCTGATCCGAGGCGATGTTTTCTCGCGCGGTTCTGCGCTGGCCAGACGATCCGCCGCCGGTTTTTCCTCGTTCGCTTTTTCTTTCTTGAACAGGAGCAGTCGCACCATCTCGGCGAAATGGGCTAGGTGTTGTTCCAGCGGCGGGGTGAGCGCGTCGAACCAATGGCTGGAACTCAGGAAATACTCCATGTCCTTCGACATCGGCGAGGCCTCGATGCGGAACGGGACGATCAGCAACCCTTTGGCCACCGCGCGCTCGACCTCACGGATGATCTGCGGCGAAAGGTTGGAGTGGCCGGAATAGACCAGCACCATCACCTGAGAGTCCTCGATCGCCTCGATGATCGAGCCGCCCCAGGAGTTGCCCGCGGAGATGTCGCGCGGCGCGATCCAGCACCGGATTTTCTTTTCTTCCATCGTCGAGCAGAGGGCATCGGCGACCGCCTTGTCTTTGTTGGAATAGCTGATAAAGACTTCGTGGTTGGGGACACGCTCGCCCGCCAGCGTCAGCGGTGCCTTGCACGACGGGCACCAGACCTCCTTGCCAAGATACTCATCCCGGACCCGAAGTTTCGCCCCGCACGCGCTACATGTTACCAGGATAGCCAAGCTTTGCCTCCACAGAGTCCATTCCTTGTCAGCATGGCGGCATCCTATCGGCATCGCGGGCTAAGTCAATGCGGCAGGCAAGGCCTCGGCAGCCCGGATGTTCCTTCTTGGCCATTTCCTGGCCATGGAACAGCGGGGTGGCGTTGTTTCCAAGCCTGGAATAAATCACGCCGGCAGGAGCGGGCCGAGGGTGTTGACGTGGCTGCTGATGATCGCGGCGATAGCGCCGAGGCGTTTGCTGCCCTGCGCGCGGACAATCTTGCAGCGCTGCAGCGAGGGCCGCAGCGCGTGCTCGCCGACGCGGCGCACGAGACTTTTGAACAGCATTGCCGGGTGAAAAGCGTGAATTCGGCAAGGTAGAATTGACGAAACGTACAGAATTCTGTACGCTGATGCGCAGATAGGAATGCTGACATGACAACCGTAACCTTGACCGAATTCAGGAGTCACGCGTCCGGAATGCTGAGCCGCGTGGAGCTTGGCGAGACGCTGCTGGTACTGCGGCACGGCCGACCTATTGCGGAGGTGACGCCCGTTGCCTCTCAGCGCAACGGACAACCGTCCTGGAAAAAGTCCGGCTTGCGCCTGGCGACGAAAGGCGGGGGCCTCGCTGCAGCGATCCTGGCGGAGCGCAACCATGAAAGTGTATCTTGACTCGTCTGCCTTTGCGAAGCGCTTTATCGAAGAGCGCGGGAGTGCCGGCGTCGAAGCCGTCTGCGCCCGGGCTTCGGAGCTTGGCCTGAGTGTGCTCTGCGTTCCCGAGATCGTCTCCGCGCTCAACCGCCGATGCCGCGAACGCACGCTGACCCACGAGCAGTATGTGGTGGCAAAGCAACGCTTGCTTGAGGATGTTCGAGACGCAGATATCATTGCCCTGACCCCCACGGTAATTGGCTCGGCGATCATGGTTATCGAGGCCGGTCCTGTGCGGGCGGTGGACGCGCTACACGTGGCCTGTGCGCTGGAGTGGGGCGCAGAACTTTTTGCTTCAGCCGACCAACAGCAACTGAATGCGGCCAAACGAGCCGGCATGAAAACCCAGCAGACATGAACTGCCAACAACGCCTTGCACTTTAGGGTGCTGGAGGCGCCGAAAAATACGGTGAGCGTTCTACCCCATTACGCCGGCAGGAGCGGGCCGAGGGTGTTGACGTGGCTGCTGATGATCGCGGCGATCGCGCCGAGGCGCTTGCTGCCCTGCGCGCGGACGATCTTGCAGCGCTGCAGCGAGGGCCGCAGCGCGTGCTCGCCGACGCGGCGCACGAGCGTGTCGAACAGCCCGTCGCGCGCCGCAAACAGCCGGCCGTACACAAAGAGCATCGCCGGGTTGAAGACGTTGACCACGGTGCCGATGCCGATGGCGAGGTAGTCGAGCACGTCGTTGATCTCCGGCTCGATGACCAGCTTGCCGGCCTGCGCGTCGCGGATGATCTCGTCCATCGTCAGCGCGCGCCCCGTGCGCCGCGCCAGGGCGCGCGTGAAGGCGAGGTCGGTGGCCAGGGTCTCGAGGCAGCCCCGGTTGCCGCAGCCGCACAACTCGCCACCGAGCTTCGCTGTCATATGTCCGATCTCGCCGCCGAAGCCATCGCTGCCGGCGATCAGGCGCCCGCCGCTGATCACCCCCATGCCGAGGCCGTCGCTGATGTCGAGCATGGCAAAATGCTCCACGCCCCGCGCCGCGCCGAACATCCGCTCCGCCAGGCACAGGCCGTGTTCCTCCTGCACCGCCACCACCGGCAGCTGGAGCAGCTGTCCGAGGTCGGTGCCCGGACAGCGCCCGTCGAGGTAGTGGATGTTGGGCGAGAGCACCATCTCGCCCGCCGCCGCCTTGATCAGGCCGGGCAGGCTCAACCCGACGCCGAGACAGGGCGCCTCGACGAGCTTGTGGATCGCCGTCAGCTCGGCGGCCAGGGTGCGCAGCAAGGCGTCATAGGAGTCCGGGGTCGCAAAGGTGCGGCTGCGGCGGTCATCGATTTCGCCGTCGAGGCCGGTCGCCAGCACGGCGCATTCGCGCATGCCGATGACCGCGCCTAGAATCTGCGCCGAGCGCGTGGCCATGCGGTACATCACGCTCGGCCGGCCGGTGGCGTAGCGCATCTCCGGGTCGGCCTCGATCAGTCCGCTTTGCAGCAACTCCTCGACCAGCTTCGACATCGTCGGCGCGCTGATGCCGGTGACGCGAGAGAGATCCGCCCGCGAGACCGCGCCCAGCCGGCGCAGCGCGTCGAGCACGCGGCGCACATTCATCTGGCGCAGCAGCGTCGGGACCACGCGCGACTTCTTCGGCACAGCGTCGTTCTTCAGCCGGTTACTTTTGTCCATAGTAGGCGCCTGCACCGTGTTTGCGGAGAAAATGTTTGTCGAGCAGCGCCTGCGGCAGCGGCGCGGCCCGGGGCGCCAGCGCCAGCGTATCCAGCGCCAGGCCGGCGACGGCCTCGAGCACGATCGCGTTGTCCAGCGCGGCCTGCGCCGTGCGGCCCCACGCGAACGGCGCGTGCCCCGGCACGAGCACGCCGGGCACGTGCAACGGATCGAGCCGGCTGCGATGAAAAGTGTCCGCGATGGCAACGCCGGTGTTCCGCTCATAGTCCTTGGCCACCTCGGCCCTGGTCAGCTTGCGCGCCAGCGGAACCGGCCCGTAAAAATGATCGGCGTGCGTCGTGCCGAAGCAAGGCAGCGCGCGGCCCGCCTGCGCCCACGCCGTGGCCCGGAGGCTGTGGGTGTGGACGATGCCGCCGACCGCGGCGAACTGCTGATACAGGTACAGGTGTGTCGGTGTGTCCGACGAGGGACGCAGCTTGCCCGCCACGACGCGGCCGTCCTCCAGCGCAAGGACCACGATGTCCTCCGGCGTGAGGCTGGCGTAGTCCACCCCGCTCGGCTTGATCGCCATCACGCCCGCCTGGCGGTCGGCCGCGCTGGCATTGCCCCACGTGAGCACGACCAACCCGGCGCGGACGATCTCCTGGTTCACCCGCACGACTTCCTGGCGCAACGCTAGATATTTCATAGTGAATGGTTGAGGGTGAATGGCGGATGGGTAATGGGGAATGGGTGATGGAGAATGGGTGATGGAGAAGGCTTATTTCCGGGCGGCGTCGCGGAGCGCCAGCAGCTCCTTCATCACGGCGAACTGGTTCTCGGCGCAGGCGCGGGTGCCGAAGACATCATGGATCCGCTTGTAGAGCTGATAGAGCTGCTCGTAGATTTTCGCGTTGCGAGCGATCGGCGTGAAGCGCTTCGCCAGCACGCCGGTCATCGCCTTGGTCGCCGCCGCGAAGTTGGCGTGACCGCCGGCGGCCTTGCCGGCAACCACCGCGCCGGCCATCGCCGAGCCCAGCGCGCAGGTCTGCGTGCTGCGGGAGATTTCCAGCGGGCGGTTGAGCACATCGGCATAAATCTGCATCACCATCGGGTTCTTGACCGAGATGCCGCCGCAGTTGATCACGCGCTTGATCGGCACGCCATATTCCTCGAAGCGCTCCACGATGGCGCGCGCGCCGAACGCCGTCGCCTCGATCAGCGCCCGGTAGATTTCCGCCGGCGTCGTGTGCAGCGTCAGGCCGAGCAGCGCGCCGGTCAGGCGCTGGTCCACCAGCACCGTGCGGTTGCCGTTGTGCCAGTCAAGCGCGAGCAATCCGCTTGAGCCGGGCCGCAGTTTCTCCGCGCCCGCGGTCAGCGCGGCATGCCCGCCGGCCTCTGTGCCGCCGGGTTGGATGCGGTTGACGAACCAGTTGAAGATGTCGCCCACCGCCGACTGGCCGGCCTCGAGACCGTAGTAGCCGGGCAGGATCGATTCCGGCACAATGCCGCACAGGCCGGGGATGTCGGGCAGTTTTTGCGACAGCGGTGCGACGGCCATGTCGCAGGTGCTCGTGCCCAGGATCTTGACCAGCACGCCCGGCGCGATGCCGGAGCCGACGCCGCCGAGATGCGCATCGAACGCGCCGGCCGCCACCGGAAGACCGGCGGGCAGCCCGAGCCGCGCGGCCCATTCGGCGGTCAGGTGGCCGACGGCGTCGCCCACGTCATAGGCGACCTCGGGCAGCGAGCGGCGCACGCGGGCGAGCGCCGGATCGACCGCGGCCAGGAAAGCTTCCGCGGGATAGCCGCCCCACCCTGCGTTGAACAGCGCCTTGTGGCCCGCGGCGCAGATGCAGCGCTTGAGCTGTGCCGGATGCGTCGTGCCGGTGAGCACCGCCGGGATCCAGTCGGCGATCTCGACCCAGGTGTAGGCGGCGTTGAAGACCGCAGGGGCCTCTTTCTTGGCGTGCAGGATCTTCGACCAGAACCATTCCGAGGAATAGGTGCCGCCGCACTTGGCCAGGTATTCCGGCTTGCGGCGCGCGGCCTGCCGGGTGATGGCCGCGGCCTCCGCGTGGCCGGTGTGGTCCTTCCAGAGCCAGGCCAGCGCCGCCGGTGTCTTGGCGAATTTCTTGTTGAAGGCGAGCGGAGTGCCGTGGGGATCCACGGGCAGCGGCGTGCTGCCGGTGGTGTCCACGCCGAGGCCGATGACATCGGCGGCCGAGAAACCCTTCACCCGCTGCGCCGCCGCCAGCGCGCCGCGCACGGTGTGCTCGATCCCGGCCACGTAGTCCGCGGGATGCTGCCGCGCGAGGTCGGGCTGCCGCGGGTCGAGCAGGATGCCCTGTTCGCCGTGGGCGTAGTTCCAGACGGCCGCGCCGACCTCCGCGCCATTCGCCACGTTGACGATGAGCGCGCGCACGCTGTTGGTGCCGTAATCCAAACCGATTGTAAATTTCGCCATGGTGTGCTCCTCCGGCGCCGGTGCGCCGCATTGCTGGCAGACGCTAACGAAACCACCCCGCCTCTGTCCACCAGATTTTCGCCTAATTTGCGGCCCGAAAAAAGATTCCGCGTGACTTTCGCCGGAAATTTGGCAACATCGCTCGCGAAAAAAAACAGGAGCATTATGAACGTCTTGCACATTTGCGCGAATCCGCGGCCGGTCCAGGAATCGGTCTCGAAACAGCTGGCGACCGCATTCTTTATGCGGTTGGCGGAGCGCAATCCCGACATCAACGTCACCAACGTGGATCTCTACCAGAGCCCCCCGCCCTTTCTGACCCTGCCCGCCTTCCGTGGCACCTGGCAGCCGGTCCTCGAAGCCGGGTACAAGCCGACCACCGGCGAGTACAACGCCGCCGCCTATTCGCGCACGCACGCCGAGCAGCTCAAGCAGGCCGATGTCGTCGTGCTGACCATGCCGATGTGGAACTTCTCCATGCCCGCCATCATGAAGGCTTGGCTCGACCAGGTCGTCGTCCCCGGAGCCACCTTCGAGTTTGAAGAAAGCATCATCAAGCCGCTGCACCACATCCAGAAGCTCGTGCTCCTGCTCGCCTCGGCCGACGCGTTCAAGGAAGACGACGCCCGCGACGGTCTGACCCGCGAACTGCGCGCCACCTTCGAGTTCATCGGCGTGACCGATATCTCCATCGCCTGGGCCGACGGCCAGCACGGCCACGGCGAAGACGAAGCCAAGGAGCACAAGGACATCGCCATCGAGACCGCGCAGGATATCGCCGATGAGGTCGCCGAGATGACCACGCCTGTCGAGACCGAGACCACCTGAAGCTGACCGCAGCCAGACGGCACAGCCGGTTTTCCTCACGGAAAACCGGCTGTTTGTTTTTCAGGCAGACTGGAAGAGCAGCTGACGAAAGCCTCTCGCGGAGCGAGAGGTCTACTATGACGGCGCAGGCAAAGTGGTCGTCGTGCTCCGCGCGAGGTTGGTTGCGGCGCTAACCGCGCGAGCGAGTTTCTCGGATTTCGACAGAATCATTGACGGCAGAATCATTAGGCGGAGTCGGTAAGATTGGGCTGCTTGGTCACCGCCGAGCGTAGTGCTCACGCCCTGTTGAAATGGTTCTGCCCTCAAAGATTCTGTCGTCTCTTACGCTTCGGTCGACGACCTCGGCGGAGTGACTGTCAATGGCCACCTGAGGCGGACAAGCCAGACGAAGGCTGGCATGACGCTTGCGACTTAAGCTGCGGCGTTAACTGCGCGAGATTCTTTCGTGGCAACGCGTCTTCCTACACGCGCCATCAACCATCCGCCATCTGTCATCGCCTTCAGCTGCCCGGATGGATCGCCTTGTCGCCGCCCTGCTGGCAGAGCGGGCACTCGGCGGGCTGCCACGTCTTCGGCGTCATCTGCACAAGGCTGATCACCGGCGCATCGAACTTCGCCGTACCGCCGCTGCGGTCCACCAACACGCCGATCGCGGCGACGATGCCACCGCGCGCCGTGACAATGTCCACAACCTCCTGGACGCGCCCGCCGCGCGTGATCACGTCTTCCGCCACGACAAACCGCTCGCCGGGCTTGACCTGGAACGCCCGCCGCAGCACCAGCTTGCCCTGTTCCTTCTCCGCGAAGATCGCGCGGACGCCGAACGCGCGCCCGACCTCATGGCCCACCGGTATACCGCCGAGGGCCGGCGAGATCACCGCGTCCACCTTGAAGTCCGCGCCGAGTTGGGCGCGCATCTTCGCGACCACCGCCGCGCACAGTTTTTCCGCGATCCGCGGATATTGCAGCAGCAGCGCGCATTGAAAGAACTGGTCACTGTGCAGCCCCGAGCGCAGCTCGAAATGGCCGCTCAACAACGCCTGCGTGTCCCGAAAAGCCTGTAAAACTTCCTGCTGTTCCATGTGCTGATTCTCCCGTGCGCCGCGGTTCCACTTCCTGGAAAACGGCGCGCCGGAGTGTTCCAAGGATTGGAAAAAATTGCCAGCCGATTTCGCGCGGCCACCGAAGAACCTGACGCCACCTGTTTGTTGCAGGCCGGGTCCCCCTCCTGAGGAGGGCCAGCCGGCCCGGCGCAACAGACCTTGGCCGCACCCGCACAACCCGGCTGAGCCGCAACCAAAGCGAAGAGGAAACCACCAAGACGCCAAGGACGCCAAGTTAAAGGCGGCGGGGAACGAAGCACTCGCGCAAACCATGTGGCCGAGCAGAGGCCACGGAGAAAAAAGGGAAACCGCCCACTCACACTCCTGCGCGGCTCAGGCACTCCGCCGCGCAGCGCAGCTTTACTTTTTCTCGGTCTTGGCGGGCTTGCCCTCGCCGGCGGTTGCGGGGCGCGGGCCCGCCAGCAGATCCTCGATCTGCTTCACCAGTTGCACGCGCAAGGCGGGATCGTAGCCGATGTGGACCGCCCGCACCGTGCCGTCCTTGTCGATGAGCACGGTCTGCGGGATGCCTTCGACGCCGTAGGCCTCGCCGACCTTGCCCTCCGCATCGAGCGCGACGGTCAGCTTGAAGGTCTGCTTGCCGAGAAAGTCCTTGATCGCCTCGGCATTTTCGCGCTGGTTGAGCGCATAGAAGACGAGGCCCTTGTCCTTGAACTGCTCCGTGACGTTGGCGAGGATCGGCAGGCTCTTCCGGCACGGGCCGCACCAGGTGGCCCAGAAATCGAGCAGCACCACTTCTTTACCCTTGTGCTTGGCGAGCGAGAGCTTGCCGCCATCGAGCAGGTTCAGCTCAAATTCCGGCGCAGCCTTGCCGATCAAGGGGCTGGGCGTCTCGGGTTCGTTCTGCTGCGGACGGAACGAGTCGACCTGCTTGGCATTCGCCGGCGGCACGAACTTGAAGGCCTCGTCGGTCAGCGGCGGGTTGACCATGTTCTGGTTGAACTGGATCTCGATCTGCCACCGGGCCTGCTTCATCTGCGGCACCTTCTCCGCCATGTGGCGCGCGGACTTGCCCATGTCCATGATCACCTTGCGGACGAGCGGCTGCTTGCCGGACTCGATCCAGAGGTCCCAGTCGAACTGGCTCTGCGCGCCGTGCAACCGGTGGCACTCGGCGCCCTGCCACATCTCCTTGCCCGTGTACTGGACGGTCGCCACGTCCTCGAGCAGCCGGGCGCGGGGGTCGGGCGCGATCAGCGAGGCGAAGAACGGCACGCCCTGCTGCAACAGCAGCGCCGGTTCCGACTGCTCCTTGAACAGCGTGTCGAGACTCGCCGGCGCCGGCTTCGCCAGGTATTTCTTGATCATCGGTATGAAAACATTGATCAGGCGGCCGTCGCAGACGAAGGTGAACTGGTTCTGGCCGGTCTTATAGTTGATCGCCAGCTTGTTCGGGCGCTGCAGCGCGACGCCCCAGCCGCTCGCGATCTCCTGCTTCATCCCTTCCGATTCCATATGCAACTGGACATCGACATCCAGCGTGAGGCTGCTGAGGCCGCGGTAGAAGGCGTCCATCTGCTTGAGCACCTCGTCGGCCTTGGCCTCGACCTGCGGCGCGTTCGTGGTCCCCGGCACCGGCGTGTTGATGACCTCGGCGCGCGCCAGCGTGACGGCGGCCCAACCGGCCAGACACACCCAGGCCAGCGGACGAAAAAAGGTTCTCATAAAGCAACTCCCCATGGTTGACCAAACGCCGACACCATGCCAGAGCGTGCAGCGCGACGCAAAACAAATTCTCGCATCTTTCCGTCGCCGCTGCACGGATCCTGAACCGACCTGACCGGCACCACCGGGCCCACACCCCGGCCCGGAGGTGGCCCTGCGGCAGGCCCGCGCCGGAAAAAGATGCCATGGCGCGGGGATTCGGCTTTCCAACGGCGGGAAAATCGTGTAACTGTCGTCCCCAATTTTTGGGGATACAAGACCCGATGGATATCATATACGAGCATGCGATGCCGATCGGCCTGATTCTAGGCGCGATCGCCGTCGCGCTGGCGCTGGGCATCTTCTTCTTCTGGCGCTTCCTGCCGGGCGAAATGGCCGCGTTTTATCTCTGGCCGGTCCGTGCCCTCTTCTTCATCGTCCTCGGCTGGTGCCTGTTGATGCCCAACCAGAAGCGGTCGCTGACGGAGGTGCTCCGCCCGCGTTTCCTCATCGCGCTCGACACGTCCGGCAGCATGGGCCTGAGCCCGAATGCGACGGTGCCGACGCGCTGGAAACTCGCGCGCGAGGCGCTGGCGCAGCCGTGGGTCAACGCGGTCGAGAAGCAGTGCGACATCGAGGTCTATCCTTTCTCCTCCGAGCTCGGCCAGCCGTCCACGGTCGCGGCGGCGTTGAGCCTCGCGGCGCCCACGGGCACGGCGACCCTGGTGCGCGAGGGGCTGCGCGCGCTGGCCGACCGCTACCGCGGCCAGCCGGTGGGCGGGCTGCTGCTGCTCTCCGACGGCCTCGACACGCGCGAGGCCCGCGACGACTGGGCGGCGGCCAGCTGGCCCTGCCCCATCTACACGGTGCGCATGGAACCGGCGGGCGTGTGGAAGGCGGAGCCGGACGTGCGGGTGGATTTGATCGATACGCCGCGGCGCGTGGTCGTGGGCTGGGACTCGGAACTGAAGGCGGTGATCGACGGCCAGAGCGCGGGCCAGCCCGTGCGGGTGCAGCTCTACGAGAACGGCGGACTACTGGAGGAAGTGCCGGCGCAACTGCCCGACGAGGGCGGGCGGCGCGAGATCAAGTTCACGCTCCGGCATCCGATGGTCGGCATTTTCAATTACGAGGTGCGCCTGCCGGCTTTGAAGGGCGAGACGCACACGAACGATAACCAGCAGCAGATCACCGTGCAGGTCAACGACGCGAAGAACCGGCTCCTGTTCCTCGACGACGTGGCGCGCCAGGAGACCAAGTTCCTCAACCGCGCGCTGGCCGAAAACCAGAACGTGTCGTCGCTCTCCTTCCAACGCATCGGCAAACGCTGGATCACGTTCGGGCGCGAGCAGACGAGCACGATGGACTGGACGCAGCTGCCGCTCTCCACCTACAAGATCATCATCCTGGGCGATCTCGAGGAGAACATGCTGCCGCCCGCGCAATATGAAGCGCTGGTGGCCTATGTGGAGGCGGGCGGCAGTCTGGTGCTGATGGGCGGCGAGCGTGCGTGGGGCCAGAAGGGCTTCGATGCGAGCCTGCTCAAGAAAATCATGCCGATCAGCCGCACCGGCCACCAGCCGGTGCTCGAGGGCAAGTTCCGCGTGACCATCACGCCCGACGGACTGGTGCATCCGGCGTTCCAGAAAAAGGACGAGGGCGAGTTCGTGATGCCGCCGGTCCTCTCGGTCTACCCGGGCAGCAAGCCGAGCGCGGGCGCGCAGGTGCTCGTGACGGCACAAACGCAGGACGGCCCGCTGCCGCTGGTGATCCAGCAGCGCTACGGACAAGGCCGCGTGGTCGTGGTCCTGAGCGACTCTCTCTGGCGCTGGTCGCTCGACCCGAACCCGCTCCTGAGCAAATCCTACGTGCGGTTCTGGAACCAGCTGATCCAGTCGCTGGTGCCGGAGCAACAGGAGCTCGACCGCTTCGCCGTGGAATTGTACTGCAACTCGGATCATCCCTATCTGGGCGACGCGTTGCAGTTCAGCGCGCGCCTGATGGCGCGCGGGAGCGAGACCGTGGGCGACCTGCCGATGACGTGCGAGATCACCACCCCCGCCGGCCGCAAGTTGCCACTCAAGATGAAGGCGCAGGGCATCACCAGCAACTCCGGCAAACAGCTGCCGGGCTACAGCGTGGACATGCCGGCGGAAGAACCGGGGCTCTATCAGGCGATCGTCCGCACCGAAGTGTCGGGCACGAAGGTGGAGTCCGCGCCCTACCCCGTCTACGTGCGACCCTACACGCCGGAAACGATGCCGAAGGCGGCGAACGTCACCGCACTCCAGACGTTGGCGCGCGCCAGCAGCGGCAAGTTCTGCGAGTTCAACGAGCTCAACCCGACGTTGAGCGGGCTGCATTTCGCCCAGCAGGAAGAGCAGCGGGTCTTCTATCGCACGTTGTGGAACAGCTGGGCGATTCTGGCTGCGCTGGTGGGCCTGCTTGTGCTAGAGTGGGCCTTACGACGGTGGCGGAATCTGGCCTGATTCCGGCCCCATTTTGATTGACCATGCAAACAAAAAACAAGTCGTGGAAGCTGACACGCTGGACCGGCGGTCTGTGGGCCGCCTTGGCGCTCCTGCCCCTGTGGGCCCAGCAACCGGTCGCGCCCGCCGGCACCCCCGCGGGCAGCGGTTTTTTCGTGACCTCCAACGGTTACTTCATCACCTGCTCCCGCGTGATCAAGAATGCGGACACCGTCTCCGTCAAGATCGGCGGCCGCGTATGTCCCGCCAAAGTGGCGGGCTTTGATGTCGAAGCCGACCTCGCCCTGCTCAAGGTCGAGGGCGGTCCGTTCCCCTGCCTCCCGATCGAGGATCCGCAGGGCCTGCTCGTCGGCGACGCCGTCTATGCCGCGGGCTTCCCCGCGCTCAGCGCGCCCGGTGCGGCCGCTGCGGTCACCGCCGGCACGTTGAAGGCGCTGACCGGTCCCCGCGAAGACCCCAAGTTCCTGCAGGTGGAAGTTCCGGTCCAGGCCGGCAACTACGGCGGACCGGTGCTGGACAAGAACGGCAGCGTGGTCGGCATCGTCGGACTGGTCAACGCGGCGATGCATTACCCGGTCAAGTCCCTTTACATCGATCCGCTGTTCGACAGCCTGGCCGAGGCCCGCAACTCGATGGCGGCCAAGGCCGCCGCGCCTGCCGCACCCAAGGAACTGGAGCAGCGCGTAGGCAGCGCCGTCGGGCTGGTCCTGCTGCCGCGCGCGGCCGCCGCCCGCCCCGGTGCACCGGCCGCCGCCGCCTACGCCCCGGAACATTCCACCGGTTTCAAGGAACCGCCCTTTACCTATACCTATTACGAAGGGGGCAACCTGTTGCGGAACGGCAGCTTCTCCAACGGGCTCGACGGGTGGCGCTTCAAATACGATCTCGACGGCGAGAGCTGGTACACGAACAACCACAACCATGTCGCCGTGATCACCGACGAGCAGACCCGGCAGACGATGGCCAAGCTGTTCGGCGGACACGCCGAACTGCTGGTGCCGGGCATGGGGGTGAAGATGGACAGCGCCCCGGCGCCGATCAAGTCCACTGACCGTTTCAAGCTCTCGTGCTGGGCCAAGAGCACCGGTCCGGACTGCCGCATCCTGGTCTACGGCTACAAGTGGAAACCCGGCATCAAGCCGCACGCCAACCCCATCCTGCCGGAATTGCGCGAGTGCTATCACTCCGTGCAGCTCTACTTCTCCGCGGCCAAGCTGAACCGGGAAGGCCCGCCGCAGTTTTCCACGAAGGTCGGCGGCGGCGACTTCGGCGGCGTGAAGAAGGAATGGAAGCAGGCCACGGCGATTTTCCCGGACACGCACAAGTGGAAGGCGACCACGAGCAGCGACATGAACGGGCAGAAGATCTCCATCGGCCAGGAGAAGTGGAATTCCGTGGAATTCCTCTCAATCCACCTGGTGGCCATCGGCGGCAGTCCCGGCGAATTATTGGTGCGCGACATGCGGATCGAAAAGGTACAGTGACCGTCCAGAGGAGTTGAGCCATGACAGCACAGGAAATCTATCGGCGGTTGGATGCGGTCGGTCAGAAGATCGGCCTGCGGCAGGCGGCCATCCGTCTTGCCATCGCGAGCGCCGTGGCGCTCGCCCTGCTGTGGTTGCTGGCCATGTCCGACATGTTGCTGCACTTCCAGCGCGCCGGCCGCGTCATCGGCGGGCTGCTGCTGTTGGCCGCCGCCGGCGGCGCCGTCTGGATCATCAGCGCCGCGCTCCGCAAGCCGCGCCCGCGCGAGTCGGTGGCGGTCAGCGTCGAGCGCATGTTCCCGGAACTCGACAACCATCTGATCAACTATCTCCAGTTCAGCCGCGCCGGCGAAGCGCAGGACGCGATGGTCTCCGCGTACCTCGCGGCCGAGCTGCCCGCGTGGGGCGCCATCGACGGCAAAAAATGGCAGGACCACAAGCTGTGGATCCGGAGCTGGAGCATCTTTGCCGGCGTCGCCGCCATCGTCGGCCTGACGGCGCTCTGGTCCGGCCCGGGCTGGTTCAACGCGGCGGCCCGCATCCTCAACCCGTTCTCGGCGCGCCCGCCGGCGACCTTCGGCCGCATCATCGAGGTCAAGCCCGGCGAGGGCTATGTGATGATCGGCTCGCCGCTGACCCTCAACCTCAAGGCCGACGGCAAATCCGGCCAGAAGGTGCTGCTCGATCTCTGGCCGCAGGACGACAAGAAGAGTTCCATCCAGCTCGGCAAGCTGCGCGGCGGCGAGCAGGAGTTCGCCTACACGCTCGCGCGCGTCACCACCGGCCTCAAGTACCGCTTCCGGGCCGGCGACGCCGAATCGGACACCTTTGCCATCAAGGCCATGACCCCGCTCGCCTTCAAGCAGGTGGACGTGACCATCACGCCGCCCAAGTTCACGGCCCTGCCGGCGCGCAAGTTCGCGGCGCTCGCCGCGCCGGTGATCGTGCCGCAGGGCTCGGTCATGCGCATCCTGGTCGAGGCCAACCGGCCGATGAAGAGCGCCCTGCTGCTCAACGGCACCAACGAGTGCCGGCTGACGGAGAAGTCCGGCGAAGCGCTCGGCGGCAGCCTCACCATCCTCGAGGGCGAAAGCCTGCGCCTGGTCGGCGACGACACCTTTGGCGGCCACGTCGAGACGTTGCTCAACCTGGAAATCCTGCGCGACAAGGCGCCGGACATCCGCATCATCCAGCCGACCGGCAAGACGATGCTGGGCGTCAGCGGCGCGCCGCGCATCGAGTTCGAGGTGAACGACGACTACGCGCTCGACAACATCACGCTCGAACGCGTCCTGACCGACAGCCGCGATGCGAAGAGCGAGACCGTAACCGCTTATCCGTGCGCCGGCAGCAACCGCCTGGCCAAGGTCTGGACCGCGGAGAACTTCACGTTCCCCGGCGGCGCCAACACCGTCACGTATCGCCTGGTCGCCACCGACCAGGTCGCGCCGGGCCTGACGCCGCACCGCGCGCTGTCCTCACCGCTCGTCTTCGAGGCGTACTCCGCCGCCGCCGCCGCCAGCAACAGCGACGCGCGCGCCACGAGCGAAGCCGCCAACACGCTGCACAAGCTCGTGGAGATGCAGGCCGCCAACGTCGAGCGCACCACGCGGCTCGAGGTCGAGAAGCAATACACCGACGCGAAGCTCTGGGGCCAGATCGTCGACGCCCAGTCCGATGTCCGCCGGCTGGCCGGCGCGCTGATCTCCGACCCGCGCAAGCCGCTCGGCGGGATGACGCTGATGATGCGCGACCTGCACGGCGGCGCGATGAACAACGCCGTGACGACCCTCCAGCGCTTCCTGCAAAGCCCGCCGGCCGGCCGGCCGGAACTCGCCGCGCGCGCCCTCCTGCTCGAACGCCTGATCCTGCGGACGCTGACGATGACCAGCGAGAACATCACCAAGGTCGAGCAGAGCCGCGAAATCAGCGGCCTGGTGGCGCTGATTGACGCCCTCGTGATCGGCCAGCAGCAGACCCTCGACACGACCGGCATCTTCCTGCGCAAGGCCGAGAAGGTCGCGCGCGAACTGGTGGACAAGCAGGACCGCCTCTCGCAGGACACGACGGAGTTCCTCAAAAACTGCCGCAAGGAGTCCACCACCCTCCAGCAGAACGACAAGGCCTTTTCGGACATCCTGGCGAAGATCGCCGACGCCGGCGAGAAGGACGACAAGGTGGCGGCCAAGATGCTCGGCGCCTCCGAGCAGCTCGAGCAGAACGCCCCCGACAAGGCCCAGCCGCTGCAAACGGTCGCGCTCACCGACCTCAAGCAATACCAGAAGATCCTCAACGAGTGGCGCACGCAGGACGCCAAGGAGAAGACGGCGGAAATGCAGCAGGTCGTGGACAAGGTGCGCGAGGAGCTCAAGAAGCTGGCCGAACTCCAGAAGGAGATCGCCAAGAACATCCGCCAGACACTGCAACAGGCCGACAAGTCCGACAAGAAAGTGGACGAGCTGACGCAGGACATCAAGGAGGCGCAGAACAACATGAAGGAGGCCGCGCTCCAGATCGCCAAGGACCTCCAGATCTTCGCCGACCTCCCGGTGGGCAACGAACTCGTCGCCGACGTCAACCAGATCTACGAGGAGATCCAGCAGGTCGCCGGCTCCGACTCCAACCCGACCACCGAGCTCGGCCTGCAAAAAGAAGACTGGGTGCTGGGCGCGCTGGAGGCCGCCGGCAAGCGGGCCGACGATCTCGAGATGTTCCTGGTCAGCCAGCCTGACAACAAGAAGCGCGACACAGAAGCCTTTGACAAACAGGAACTGCCCCAGATTCCCATCATCACCATGCCGAGCGAATTCAACGACATCATCGGCGACCTGCTCGAGCAGGAAAAGAAGGAAGAAGAAAAGGCCGACGACTCGGCCACCAACCAGGGCAGCGCGCAGAACACGCTCAACGGCTGGGAGATCGCCGAGGGCGAATTCGCCAACTACGCCGCGCAGGGCAAGTCCGGCAACGAACGGCCCGACCACAAGGAGCAGGACGGCAAATCCCTTGTCGGCCGCCAGGGCATGTCCGACGGCGAGACCGCCGCCGGCTCCGGCAAGATCAACGAAGGCGACGACAAGATCGAGAAGCGCATGACCCAGGATTCCGCGCAGAGCGGCCAGGTCCAGGAAGAAGGTCACGCCGAGGCCAAGGCCACCGGCGGCGGCAAGATGGGCGGCTACAGCGACGAACTGGGCATGGCCGGCAGCGGCCCGCGGCGCGACACCGACGCCAAGGGCAACGACGCCGGCTGGCAGGCGATGCTCCGCCGCAACGCCGACGCGCTCTTTGCCAAGGCCTCCCTGAGCCATCTGCGCACCGGCTCGCTCGACGAGGCCGCCCGCTACATGCGCGACGCCGAGGTCGCCATCCAGAAGGGCCTGCCCATCCGCGAGGTCCGCGAGTTCCAGCACAAGGCCGTCGCCGCGCTCAAGCGCACGCAGGCCGAACTGCAGGCCGGTGGCGCCACCCAGTTGCCGACGGGTCGCAACTCGCGGCCGCAGGACGACCAGCTGGCCTCTGCCGCCGACGATTCGCCGCCGGCCTACCGCGATTTGAATTCCGAGTACTTCAAAGCCCTGAGCGAGGCCCCGCAACCCTGAAGCCCGAATTTCCTGCACCCATGAACGACCATTCTCATGAGCCGCACGCCGCTGTTTTCCAGACCCTGGAAAAAGCCCTGCGCTTTTGCTCCAACTCTTGGCAAGCAGCGCATAGCTCGCATGAGACAAGAGCTGCGAAGACCTCTGCCATTCACCATCTGCCATCCGCCATCTTCTTTCCTGCCGCCGTTGCGGCGGCGCTGCTGCTCCTCGGCGCGAACGCCGCACCGGTGGCGGCGCCTTGGCCGGTCGAAAATGCGACCGTCCGATGCGAAGTGCAGATGATCGCTTCGCCCAGCGAGCCCGAAGCGGGCGTCATCGCCATTGTCCCCGATGGCGGCCTGCTCCCCCGCACCGCGCCCGACCCGGTGGTGATCGACAGCAAGGGCAAGACGCTCAAGAGCGAAGTGATCTGGTACAACCCGCGCGACAGCATTGCCGTCGTGTTCGAACAGCCGGAGGGAGGCCAGGCCACGATCTATTTCCGGCCGTCGGGCGCATTCTCCCATGTCGGCAACAAGCCGGGCGCCTACTTCAAGCCGAGCCTGATGGTGGTGGGCAAGCAGGGCCGCGCGGGCCTGCCCGTGGCGCAGAGCCTGCCGCAGGAGGCGCTCCAGGGCGGCACGCGCCTCGGTTTCGTGCCGTTCATCGGGCAGCGTGAAAACCAGCTCGGCCAGAACGAGGACTTCAGCTCCTATTACACCGGCTGGGTCCGGATGGATAAGAAAACCAAGGTCTATATCTGCACGATCTCTAGCGACGGCTCGCTGGCGCAGGTGGATGGCAAGGTCGTCGCCAACTGGCCCGGCATCCACAAGCGCACCGAGGGCGGCAGCGGCAAGTACGGCTCGTGGGTCGAGCTGGCGGCCGGCCCGCACCGCGTGGAATACTTCTACTACAAGAAAAGCAACGAGGAGGCCGAAGCCAACCTGTGCTGGAAGCTGCCGACCGACAAGCTGCCGCATACGATCCGCGCCAAGGACTACTTCCAGTCGGGCCATGCGCGCGTCGTCAAGTGCGAACAGGCCGATGGCGGCACGCCCGCCGGCATCCGCTGGGCGTGTTCCAGCTATCTTTGGCTGCGTTCATGGCCCTGGTGCAACTACTCGCTCCGCGTGATGGACGCCGAGCAGGTGCCCGCCGGCACCACCTTTACGTGGGAACCGGAGCCGGGCCTGCGCGTCAATGGCCCGGAACTGAACTGGCTGTTCGCCGGCCAGGGCGAGCACAGCGTCGGGCTGACGGTGACGCAGGGCGCGACCTCGCGCAAGAGCGCGCGCACCGTCTACTTCTCCCGCTCGCCCCAACGCGCCACGATCAACTCGCCGAACGACCGCATCGAATACCGCAAGGCGCTGCTCGCCCGCTGCCAGGCGGTGCCCGCCGCCCAGCGCCCCTGCGCCACCTGGGACGACGAACTGTGGACCATCTTTTCGGAGACCGCCGAACCGCTCGCGGGGCTGAGCGTGATGCAGGAAGTGTTTGAACGGTCGTGGGCCGATCTGCAGCGGCGTCCGCCGGCGGAGCGCTACCGCCTCGAGGACATCTACTTCGAGCTGATGCGCTACAGCGACAAGAAGGCGGCCGAAGGCTGGCTTCCGAAGTTCGAAAGCGCCGACAGCACGAACCGCGAGCGCCGGCTGCTGTGGCAGATGACCAAGGTGGACTTCTCGCTCAACGAGTTGGCCCGGCCCGAGGAGGCCCGCAAGCTGGCGGCCACGCTCCGCACGGCGGCCTCCGGCTCCAACGAGATCGCCCGCGTGATGATCCGGCAGGGCGACGTCGAGCGCTATGCCGGCCAGGCGGAAGAGGCGGCGAAATTCTACAGCTCTGCCCAGGACATCCTCGGCAAGAAGTCCGGCACGCTGGCCAAGGGGCCGATGATCGGCAACCCCGCCCAGCCCGGCAAGCCCGCCAAGGACGAGCGTCTGCCGAAGTGGCAGCAGCGCGGCGGCAAGGGCGAACGCGTCTTCGCCATCGCGCCCTCCGTGGACGACTGGCGCAAGCAGGCCGTGCGCGAGGCCGCCTACTACGAAACGCTCCACACGCTGCTCAAGTCGCACGACATCGAAGAGGCCCGCAAGACGCTCGGCCAGTGGGAGCTGGAATTCCCCCTGAGCAAGCTCGCCGGCGATTACCCGATCGGCGAGGGGGAGTTCTACACCTCCATCGGCGATTTCAACCGCGCGCTGCGCGTGCTCTCGACCTACCGCAAGAACGTGGAAATCTCCAACTACCTGCCGCAGGCGATGGCCCTCGAGTGCCGGTGTCTCTACGCGCTCAAGCGCGTCGCCGACTTCAAGACCCTCGCGGCGGAACTGATCAAGCGCTTCCCCGGCCATCCCGCGGCCACGGAAATGCAGACCGAGCTCGATATCGCGCAGGGCCGCCGCTCGACCACGCCGGGCCTGCGTCTGGAGGACTACCAATGACCGCACGCTGGCTCCCCACCCTGCTCGCGCTCGCGCTCGCCGCCCCCCTCGGCGCGGTCCTCGCCAAGGATAAGAAGGACGACGCCCACACCGGCACCAAGACGTCGGGCAAACTCTACACCGCGCCCGACGCCAGCGACCCGGGTGGACTGCGCGGCCGCATCGGCTATCCGAAGCTGCCGCTGCTCGCCGCCCTGGCCGTCCCCAACAGCGAGCTGGCGCGCTGCTACAAGGCCACAATCTCCAAGGACGGGAGCTCCTTCGAGTTCAACAACCTGCCGACCGCCAAGTACGACCTGCTGCTGCTCTTCCCGCAGATGTTCTATGAAGGTATGACGCTCAACCGCAGCGCCAACACGCTGGCCACCAACGACTGGAAAAGCATCACCGAGATCCTCAGCCATTCGGAACCGTTCTTCGAGATCAAGAAGATCCACCGCCTGGAAGGCGTTTCGGGCGGGGCCGGCTGGGCGCAGGCCGTGTTCCAGGAAGTGCGCGCGCGGCCGGTGACCCTGCAGGACGCCACGGTCCACAACGACATCCAGATCCGCACCATCAAGCTGGCGCGCTTCGAGAACGTCGGGCCCGCCTGGCAGATGCTGATCACGCGGGAAGTCGTGCGGCAGGAGGTGGCCAACAAGGAGCGCAAGGGCCTGCTGCCCCATTTCTATGCCCCGGAAAAATTGAGCAGCCTGCGCGTGGTGGACACCGTTAAAGATTTAGGAACATTGGAACTGCCCGAAGCAAAGTGAGCGAACCCTACAGGAGCAAACATGATGGCCAAGTTAATCTTTCAATCCGGCCCGCTGGCCGGTCAGGATATCGAGTTGCCCGAAGGCGAATTTCTTATCGGACGCAAGGACGAGAATGACCTGGTGATCCCCAATCCCATCGTCTCCTCCCAGCACGCCACCATCGCGCCGCAAGACGGCCAATGGATTCTCACCGACCTCGACAGCGCGAACGGCACGCTGGTCAACGGGCAGAAGATCCAGACCGTGGCGCTCAAGCACGGCGACGCCATCGAGATCGGCGGGATCCGCATGGGCGTCATCCTGAGCGAGCGCGCTGCGGCGCCGGCCAAGCCGGCCCCGGCGCCCGCTCCTGTGGCCGCAGCACCGGCCAAGCCTGCGGCCGCCCCCGCGCCCGCGCCCGCTAAACCCGCGCCCGCGGCCCAGCGCCCGGTCGCCGTCGAAGCCTCCCCGGAGGATCTCAAGCTCGTCCAGCAGATGAAGGACCACGCCGAAAAGATCCGCCTCGAAGTCGGCAAGATCATCATCGGACAGAAGGACGTCATTGACGAAATCCTGATGGCGATGATCGCCGGCGGCCACGCCCTGCTCGTCGGCATGCCCGGCATGGCCAAGACCACCATGGTCAGCACCATCGCCAAGGTGCTCGACATGGACTTCAAGCGCATCCAGTTCACCCCCGACCTGATGCCGACCGACATCACCGGCACCGAGGTGCTCGAGACGAACAAGAGCACGAACGAGAAGGAATTCCGGTTCATCAAGGGCCCGATCTTCGCCAATCTGATGCTCGCCGACGAAATCAACCGTACGCCTCCCAAAACCCAGGCCGCGCTGCTCGAAGCCATGCAGGAAAAGCGCGTCACCGTCGGCAACGTCACCTACAAGCTCGACGCCCCGTTCTTCGTGCTCGCCACGCAGAACCCGATCGAACAGGAAGGCACCTATCCGCTGCCGGAAGCCCAGATGGACCGGTTCATGTTCTTCGTCTGGGTCGACTATCCGACGGAAACCGAGGAGGAGATCGTCATCAAGAGCACGACGATCAAGACCAAGGTCACGGTCAACAAGGTCCTGACCAAGGAGCAGTTCCTCGCCCTGCAGGACGTCGTGCAGAAGGTGCCGGTCAGCGACCACGTGATCAAGTACGCCATCCGCCTCGTCCGCGCCACGCGGCCGAACACGGAGCACGCGCCGAAGTTCATCAAGGACTACGTCACGGTCGGCGCCGGCCCGCGCGCCGGACAGTTCCTCGTGCTCGCCGCCAAGGCCCGCGCGATTCTGGAAGGCCGGATTCACGTCAGCTGCAACGACATCAAGCGCGCCGCGATCCCCGTGTTGCGCCACCGCCTCTACACGAACTTCGCCGCCGACTCCGAGGGCCTGACCAGCGTGGAGATCGTCAAGAAGCTCGTCGAGGCCGTCCCCGAGCCCTCCGAGAAGGACTACGGCGCCTGACCCGCCCCACCCCGGCGGCTCCCCGCCTGGGGTAAAGACAGCGGCCCGTTTCCAAGCCTTGGAAACGGGCCGTTTCTTTTCTGCCCTGCACGCCCATTTCGTCCTATGGGTCCTTGTCTTCCGATGAACAGCAACGGCACCGCCCGCGCCGCCAGTTACTGGTGGGGCACCGGCGCCTGGAAGCTCAAGGCCGCCGGGCGCTGAGTGTTCACAAGAGCAAACGAAATGCCTTCGTTCCCTTCGTTGACTTCTGTTAAACGGTCTCTCTGACTGCGCCCCTTCGGGCACACGCCAAGAGAACTGCCGGTTACTTTTTCTGGACCAGCACGAACGGCTCGAAGAGGCCGTAGCCGACCGAGGCATAGTCTGCGCCGGGCGGGCAGGTCTTCGGTCCAGTCTGGAACATGCGCGGCCACGCGCTGCCGAGCGGCTGCTTGCCGTGATGCGGGCCCAGGGTGTTCTTCAGCGTGCCGATCACCGTGACCTCGAGCGTGTTGGCGCCCGGCTTGAGCTGGCTCGTCACGTCGCACTCCCACGGCGGCGCGGTGATGTAGCCGGCGACCTGGCCGTTGACGCTCACCTTGGCCACGCTGCCGTACCACGCCGGCAGCGCGACGGCATAGCGGCCCGCGGGCGCGGGCAGCTCGCAGGCGGCGCGATAGGCCACGCCCGCGCTGTAGAACGGCTGGCCCTGCTCGTTCCACTTGCCCAGCTGCAGCGGCTGGTCGGGCGCGATGACGAAGCCCGCGCCGGCCGCACGCAGCGCGAAGTCGCCGAGCACGTAGGCTGGTTCGATCTCGTGGAAGATGGTGAACGGCGCGGCCTTGATCGTGACCGTGTTCGCGCCGACGCGCGCGGCCTGCGCCACCGCGATCCGGCCGAAGGCCTTGTCCAGCCACCAGTCGCCCGCCTTCGCGCCGACCTGCTGGCCGTTGCAGGTGATCGTGTAGAGGTCGGGCCGCTCGATGACGATGGCGAGGTTGGCCGGAACTTTTTCCGAGATGGTGAAGCGATAGCTCGCTTCGAAGCCGGGGTTGTTGGCGAGCTTTTTCGAAAGCAGTTCGGCCTTGAATTGCACCGCGCTGTCCCAGGGATTGCGCTCGAAGCCGTTCTTCTGAAAGGCAAACTGGTTCGCCTCGTAGAAGTAGATGTTCTGCTTCGTCTCGCCGCCGGCGGTGATGTCCACGTAGTCGAGCGTCAGCACGTTCGGCGCGATGCGGTGGCCAGCCAGCGAGCCCTTCAGGGCGACCGTGGTCACCTGCTCGTGGGGCGTCGCCACCGGCGTGCGCGGCTGCTGCGGGAGGAACAGCAGCAGGCTGCCCGAGGGCGGGAGCTTGAAGCCGGCCTTGACGCCCTGCGCGGTCTGCTCGAAGGGATAGGCGCGCGGCTGACCGCTGTACAAATCCCACTGCTCGATGCCGCCCAAACCAGCTTCGACCGATCCGGCCGAGGGCTGCTCGCTGCTGGTGTTGACCAGGAACAGCAGCTGGCCATCGGCCAGCTGGCGGCGGTGATGGAACAGGATGCCCTTGTCGCCCGGCTGGCGCGTGATGGCGAAGCCTTCGGTTCGCAACAGCCCCGGAACGTCGGCCGGTTCGACCTTCTTGCCGAGCGCCGCGGCGCGGGTGGAGTCCGCGCCGTCCACGCGCGCCACCGGCCCGCCGCAGCGGAGCAGAGTACCGCGGAAACCTTCCAGCAGCTTCACAGTCGCGCCATCGAGATTCTCGACACCGGGCGGCAGGACCACCGTCGCATACCGCCGCCGGCCGACGACCAACTCGCCATCCTTGAGGCTGCCGTTGCGGGCGATGATGTCTTCGTCGCCGATGTCGTACTCGGCCTGCGCCGACTCCAGCGCCATGAGCAGCCCGGAAAACGCATCGCCGATCTCCTTCAGCTTGGGCTCGTTGCCCTGGTGCATCCAGGCCGTCGTCGTCGGCTCGAGCACCAGCACGCGGTTGACCTGGGCGCCCTGCGAGAGCGCGCAGGAGAGCCGCGTGAGGTAGCTGGCGTTGACGTGATAGGCCTCCCACCACGGTTCATGGTAGCTGAACGACTGGGGATGATCCCGCTTGCGGGCGCCGCGCAGCGTCACATAGGACAGGTGCTCGTCGAACAGGTTCACCCCGAGCACGGCCAGCCAGTCCCCGATGCGCTTCATGTCCTCGAAGCGCAGGTCCCAGCCGCCGGCGCCGTAGATTTCGCAGAGCGTGCGCGTCCGGCCGAGCTGGTTGGCGATGCTGCCCAGCTCGCGCACCATGCGGACGTTGCCGAACTGTCCGTGCGTGTCCTCGCGGTACTGGTTCATCAGGCAGTCGATGCCCGGCTGCTGCTGCCAGGCGGCCATCGCCATGTTGTCGGGCACGCTGTTGCACCGCGGCCACTCGTGATCCCAATAGTGGCCGGTGAACAGCAGGTTGTGTTTGGCGCACCACTCGTAATACGGCTTGCCCCAGCGCTCGATGAACAGCGTGTTGCACAGGCTGAAATAATCGTGCCGCACCTTGCGCCAGTCGCCAACCTCCTGGGTGAGGCACGGCAGGTTCGCGAGCAGGCTGTAGCCCCAGCGCTGCTGGAACTGCTGCGGCAGGTCATCGGTCCACGGCAGGCCGCCGGCCGGCCGGATCTCGGGCTCGTCGGTGAACGCGCCGGGTATCCGTTGGCCGAACTGGTCGCCCACCTCACGCCGGTAGGCCTCCAGCGTCACGTCGAGGAATTTCTTGGTCACGCCGGGATAGAGCAGGTCCACGTAGCTGCGGTCGGCGGTCCAGCCGCGATTCGGCGCTCGCAGGAGCGTCGCCACCAGGTAGCTCGCCTTCGCGGGCAGGCTGCCGGCGCGCGCGGCGGCGGAGACATCCGTGAACCGGTCGGCGTCGAGGCGGAAGATGGCGAACGTGTTCGTCTCCCACGTCGGCGTCTTCTTCGCGACCTTCAGCTGCAGGCCGCGCCCGCGCGACTCCGGCATCAGCTCCGGCACCCAGCCGCCGGCAAACCCCGAGGGATAAGAGTTCTCGTCGTAGATCCAGCAGTTCATGTCGAGCCGCGCGGCCTCGTCCAGCGCGACCTTCCAGAGCCGGAACCAGTCCGGGCTGAGATAGGGCGTCATCAGGCCCGGCCGCGGATGGATGAACACCTGCTTGACCTGCTGCCCCGCGAGGTCGCGCAGCGTCTCGCGCACCTGCTGTTCGGTCAGTTGGTCGTTCCAGACCCAGAGCGGCGCCGTGGAATAGGCGCGCGGCGGGCTGGCGAAGAGCTTCTGCACGGCCGCGGAATGGGCGGCGCCCTGCGGCGCGGCCGGCGGCGTGGAGCAACCGGCCAGCAGCAGCGGCAGCAACAGACCGAGGAGGATTTTATTCATGACAAGGCTCCTGATGGGAAAAAAATGGAGATGGGAATCAATGCAAAGGCGCAAAGGAAAGCAGGAGGCTCAACGAGAACGTCTGCCTTTGCGCCTTGTGCTGACCTTAGCGTCTGTGCGTTAAAAAATATGAAATGGTAACGGGATGCTGTTCCAGTCGGCTCGTGAGGATTCCCGTCGGTATCTTTCCAGCAGAGCGCAGCAAGTCGGGCTGCCAACGTTTGAAAAATGAGCGGCACGGTTTGTCCAATACTCGGAAAGCCATCGCTCTGCAAGCAGAAGCTTGCACCACAGAGGCCGCAGAGGTCTTCAGGCTGTTCACAGCGATTCTCCTCTGTGCCCTCCTCCTTTCTCCGTGACCACTGTGGTTCACCGGAATGGGAGGCTTGCCCTGCCATCGCCGCCTTGTTAAATGAAGCCATGAAATTTTTCACCGCACTTCGCCGCCCGCACCCCCGGACGATCCTTCCCCTGCTCGCCGTGCTACTGCTCGGCGGCATCGGCAGCTTCGCCCTGGACATCCAGCCCTTCCCTCGCGAGGTGCTCCGGACCGAGAAACTGCACGAGTGGACGTTCGCCAGCGGCGTGGCGGGGTTCATGGCGCAGCACGAGTGTGCCCTTTCCGCCACCGGCAGCGTGCTGCGCATCCAGAGCCGCGGCAAGGATCCCTATCTGGCCAGCGGATCGGTCAACCTCGCCGGGCCGTTCATGGTGCAGCTCCGCATGAAGAGCGCCACCGGCGGCAAGGGCCAGTTTTTCTGGACCACCACCACGGAGCCGCATACCGACGAGGCGCGCAGCCAGCACTTCAACCTGATCCACGACGGCCAGTGGCATGACTACTCGGTGCGGCTTGACGCGCGCGGCACGGTCACGCGCCTCCGGCTCGACCCCGGCAGCGCGCCGGGTCTGGTCGAGGTGGAGAAGATGGCGCTGGTTCACGAGCACCTGCACCCGCTGGAACTGCAGTCCGTCCACACCGTGGGCCGGCAGATCTCCCTGACCCTCACGAATCACGCGGAGACGGCGCTGGCCTGCCGCGTCGAGGACCGCGCCCTCACCCTCCCTGCCCACACGGCTCAGCAGGTCACGTTCACAGCCGCAGGCAAGGCGCCGTTCGCGGCGCACACGGTGCAGGTGTTGGCTGGGAATCTGCCGCCGCTACGCCGGACGGTTTTCGTGGCCGACGCCGGGGCCACGGGCGATTGGGTCATGCTCAGGTCGCCTGAGGCCACCGTCCGTGTGGCGCGCGATGGTTCCGGCGCACGGCTGGAGATCGGCGGCCAGCTGGTCGGCTTCGTCGCGCCGCTGGTCTGGCGTAACGGCAAGCTGCCCCAACTCAAACTGGTCAGCGAGGCGGGTGACCTGCACTTCGCCGGCGACGGCATCAACCTGACACTCGCACAGCGTGGCGCGGAGTTGGCTGTGGCCATCCAGGGCGATGGGGCCTGCGAAGGCCCGGTGCTGCGCGCATTGGGCGCGCTGGAGCAGGGCCTGTTCGCGGGGGTGGAATATCTCGGCAAGAACGAACGCTCGTCATCCACCCTCGATATCGAGACCGAGGAGCACATCCGGTACGCGCCCGATCCGCTCAAGGTCACGATGCCGCTGATGGCGTTCAGCACCGACCGCGCGCTCACGGCCCTCACATGGACCAACATGACGCTACAGCCGATCTTCGCCACCCCGGACTTCCTCGATGGCGCCGAGGGGCATCGCGCCGCGCTGCGCGGCCGGCATATCGCGGCGACACTCCTCGTGCGCAAGCCGGCCCCGCTGGAGGACGCCATCCTCTGGGCGGTGCAACAGCGCGGCCTGCCGCCGGTGCCGCCCGCGCCGCGCAGCCGCGAGGCGCAGATGGCGCTCTCCCTGAAGGCCCTGATGGGTCCGCCCCTCCGGACCGCGGAGGGCTGGGGCCATTGCGCCGAGGCTCATTGGCCCCGGCATCCCTTCGCCGACTGCGCCTCAACCATCTGGCGGCTCACCGGCGAGGCGCCGCAGCTGCCGCACCTGGCGGCGAATGGCGGCCACATCCGCAACGAGTCGCTCTACTTCGTCACCGGTCGCGCGCAACAATGGTTGCAGGAACGCACGGCCGAGGTACGCGGCATCATCGCCGGCCAAAAGCCCGACGGCTCGTTCCACTACACGGGCAAATACCAGCGCGGCCATTTCGAGGACACGGCCAGCGGCTACTGCGCGATGCACGCCATCCGCCTGTTGGACTTTGCACGGGCCACCGGCGACCGGGCCGCGCTGGCCACCGGACTCAAGGCGCTCGACTACATGAAGCGCTTCCGCACGCCGCGCGGCGCGCAGATCTGGGAATGCGCCCTGCACACGCCGGACATCCTCGCCTCGGCGCACCTCGTGCACGCCTACGTGCGCGGCTTCGAGCTGACCGGCGACCGCGCGTACCTCGACGGCGCCCGCCGCTGGGCCATCACCGGCGTGCCCTTCGTCTATCAGTGGAGCTGCCAGCCGGTGATGCTCTACGCCACCACGCCCGTGCTCGGCGCGACCAACTGGCGCGCGCCCAACTGGATCGGCCTGCCGGTCCAGTGGTGCGGCTACGACTACGCCTACGCGCTCGCGATGCTCGCGCCCCACGACAAAACCCTGGATTGGCATAAACTGGCCGAGGGCATTCTGATCACCGCGGAGCAGATGCAATATCCCGACGGCGAATTTGCCGGCTGCGTGCCCGACTCGTTCAGCCTCGCCGAGCAGCAGCGCAACCCGTGGAACATCAACCCCTGCGCGATCGTCAGCCTGCGCCTCGTCCTCGAAGGCCAGCTCGACTCGCTCGCCGTCGCCGCCGCCGACGGGCATCGCGTGGTGGCGCCCTACCCCGTCACCGTGCGCGCAGGCAAGGCGCACATCGCAGCGAAGGCCGGCGTCAGCTACCAGGTGCTGATCGATGGCGCGCGCATCGTGCCCGTGACCTCGCGTGGCAACGATGAGCTCGATTTGAACGCGGCCCCGTGAGCTGATCCGCGGGAGAGACACCGAAGCATTTCAACGCAAAGTCGCCAAGGTAAGCGGAAGGCGCAGAGGCGAAATGGGCGACCGCCAAGGCGCCAAGCTCGCCAAGAAGAGTGCTCTTATGTCCAGCGTCTCCGGACCTTGGCGTCCTCGGCGTCTTGGCGGTTCGCCTTCAACTACGGTTGACTGAAAAGTCGCTAGCCGGCACACTTCCGAATCAGATAGACTGTCGAAGAGCCGCAGGTTGAGCTCACTATAAATTATGAAAAAAGCTTTGATATTCGATTTAGATAATTGCCTCGCGGCGGCGAACGAGGTGGGCGACGCGCTGTTCGAGCCGGCCTTTGAGGCGATGAGGCAGGCCAACCACGGCACCGTTGCGGAGGAGGTCCTGCGGCAGGCGTTTGCGGACGTCTGGCGCCATCCGCTCGACTGGGTGGCGGCCCGGCATGGCTTCTCCGCCGCGATGCTGGCGGCGGGCTCGCAGGCCTTCCAGACGATTGAAGTGACCGGACGCATGGTTGGGTATGGCGACCTGGCGAGCTTGGCCGAACTACCAGCGGACAAATTCCTCGTGACCTCCGGCTTCCGTCGGCTCCAGGAAAGCAAGATCAGGGCATTGCAACTCGAGCCTCTGTTCACCGCCATTTTCGTGGACGCCATCGGCGAACCCGGCAGGCTCGGCAAGCTGGGGCTCTTCCAGAAGATCCTTGCGGATTACAGACTCATCCCAGAAGAAGTCCTGGTCGTCGGCGACAATGCCGATTCCGAGCTGGCCGCCGGACAACGGCTCGGCATCGCCACGGTCCAGACGCTCCGGCCCGGCGTCCCCCTCGCCAGCAAGGCCACCTTCCACATCCACTCGTTGACCGGACTGAAGCAGTTGCTGAAGCGCCTAAACGAGTACACTCAGCCGACAGGTTGAGTGTGTAAGTGCCCCGCAACAAATCGCTCGCTGCTATCTGGTGGCGTTAACCATAAATGCGGTTACACAGCGGACAATTAGCTGGGAGCGGCGGAACTCCTGCCGCCGATAAAACAGCATCCTCCCCCGCCCTCACCGCGCCTAACCTACCAGGCTCGCTCGTGTTGCTGTTCGTGCAGCGGCCCCGCCGCGGCGGGGCCGCCGCTCCCAGTTAGCCAAAACCGCACATTCAAGGGCAGTCTTCAGGCACCCCGCACCTTCACCACATCGCCAGCATTTTCTCTCGTTTTGAGCAGAACGATGACGCACTGGCTGTCGAGGCGGTGGGATTCGAAGGCTGTGCAGTTCATCTCGCTGGTGGTGTGATGAAGGCTGCCGCCACGTGTCCGCCCGATTCAGCAATCTTCGTAGCCGCACTCGTGAGCGTGCGGCCGCCGATGTGAACCGGCGGAGAATGGACTGGAAACACGCAGCTACATGGCGCATCATAATCCCATGAAGACTGTATTGGATATCGACAGCCTCTCACGCTCGGAAAAGCTGCGGGCGATGGAGGAACTCTGGGCTGACTTGAGCCGTAACGCAGACGAATACCTGTCGCCAGGTTGGCATGCTGACGTGCTGCAAGCCCGTGACACGGCTCTCAAGGCGGGGCAGGATGAGTTTGTGCCGTGGGAAGTTGCGAAGCGGCTTCTGCGGCCCAAATGATTAGCTGGGAGCGGCGGCACTCCTGCCGCCGATGAAACCGCACCCTCCCCACCCTCACCGCGCGTAACCCGCCAGGCTCGCTTATGTTGTTGTTCGTGCGGCGGCAGGAATGCCGCCGCTCCCAGTTAGTCAGAATCGCACATCCGATGGCGGTCTTCAGGCACCTCGCACCTTCAGCACGTCGCCAGCTTTTTCTCGTTTTTGAGCCGAACGTTGACGCACTGGCTGTCGAGGTGGTGGGATTCGAAGGCTGTGCAGCTCATCTCGCTGGTGGTGTGATGAAGGCTGCAGCCACGTGTCCGCCCGATTCAGCATTCTTCGTAGCCGCACTCGTGAGAGTGCGGCAGCCGTTGCGAAACCGCATGCTGACGAATGCGGCTACACGGAGGCGATCATTTGAATGAGGAAAGCAGGAACGGCAGACATTTAACACGAAGATAACGAAGGGAACAAAGAGCTTCGTGCGCTTCGTTTTCTTCTTTGAACATCTTCCGCAAAGTAGTCCTCATGCTCCGCCTGAGGCGCTGGTCGGTGTACTTCCCACCCCGGCTTCTCATCCATGAAATCGGCGGAAGCTGTGGATCACTTCTGCCTCTGCCGCTCTCCGGTGCGAGGATCTGTTCAGTATGATGACGCACCGCCAGCGGCGGCAGGAACGACAGCATCATGGAGGACAGAATCATTTCAACACGGCACTGCTCTTCCTAATGATTCTGCCGAAAATGATTCTGTCTACATCTGCCTGGCGGGCGGCTTCCCCGGCGGCGTGATGCACCCTCCAACGTTCGGTTAATGTGGGCGGGGCTTCCAACCCCGCGAAACCAGCTGGACAAGACTCTGAGGAAAGCAGTTCGACCAAAAATATGCGGGCAGAAATAATTAAGCCGGATTTGTTTCATACCGCCGATCTTTGGGCCCCAATCCACGCCGTTGTCTCCTGAAGATTGGACTCTATTTTTCTGCCCACCATTTTTCTGCCTGTGCTTTCCTCTATCCGGCGGCGTGACACGCCGCCCTCCAAAGGCTCCGGCCGTAGCCGCTCTCGTGAGTGCGGCATGCCCTGCGGACTGATGAATGCGAAAATCGGAAAGCAGGAAGTCAGAAAAAATCCCCTTCCGGCTTTCCTCATTCAAATTCCCCAAATTGTAGCCGCCGACGTGGCTCGGCGCTGTACTGCAAGCCCGTGCGACGACCCATGCTGACCAGTTCGGAGCGGCGGCACTCCTGCCGCCGATGAAACCTAGCCCTCACCCGTCCTCACCGCGCCAAAACTGTCGGACCAGCTCGTGTTGGTGGTCATGCGGCGGCAGGAATGCCGCCGCTCCCAGTTAGTCAGAATCGCAGATCCATTTTTGGTTTTCAGGAACCGCGCACTATCTCCACTTTGCCACAGGAATTCAGGAGAAGAATTCTTCGTTTCTGTTTTTTGAAGCGGCAGCGTTACTACGGTTTGAGTTCGATATTGGACAGGCCTTTGGTCCCGGGGTGCAGAATATTGTTGGAGAAATGAAGGCCCTTCGGCCCGTTGGCGCCGTCTTCAATGATGACCGCATAGGTGTAGCGTGGCGGCTCCACTTGGGGCTGGCCATCAACCAAGACCTGATCGCGACCTGTGTCATAGACGATGTTGCCCTGAATGATGACCTCCGTCAGGGGCGGGTTGGCAGCCTTCTGGCCACGGAAAAACCTCAGCGGCGCACCGTTATCGCCCCAGATCCAATGCGCATGGCCGTAGCCGAAATCGGAGATGATGTTGTTGGCGATGATCGAGCCGCCGTCCACGTTCGCCGCAACGGGTTTGCCCCCGCCGCGTGCGGGTGCGGCCACGTGCGAGGCGGCGCCGGGCATCAGGCCGATGCTCCACAGGGCATTCTTTGAAAACTGGTTGCCGATGATGAGCACATGGCGTGAACCGTGCATCGCCTTCATGCCGGTGTGCGCATTGTTGATGATGTTCTGCGAGACGATGACGTGGTCACTATGGAGGTCAATGCCCTGCGCGGCGTTCTCGATATAGTTGCCGAGGAGCTGCGTGTAATCGCTGGCCTCCGGCCCGTTCACAGTGATGGCCGACCCTTGGTGCCAGTTGTCGGTGTAGGCCGCATCCCATGTTTTCTGATTGGCGATGGCACCCTTCTGCGCGTTCTTCTTCACAAACCTGCCCAACTCGAACTGTTTTTGTATTTCAGGCGTTGGCAGCAGGTGCTGCTCTATGACGCGGTTACCTTGGAGGAGCATCCCCTGGCTGTTGTCCAGCAGGATGCCTGTGCCGTCAATGCACTTAAATGCATAGCCCCAGTCCGCACTGGTCGTGCGGTCGTCCACACTGATCCGCATATAATTCCGCACCAGACAACCGCGCATCTGGCCGCCGGTGCAGTCCCGCAACGCAACCGCGCCCGACCCCGTGCGGTTGTCGAGCACCCGCAGATTTTCGAGTACCAGATCCCGGCACCGGATGGCGAGGATGCCCTCTTTCATGGTGTCCATCTTGCCTTCGACCCGCGTCAGGGTCAGATCGCGAAGCTGGACGTCCGCGGCGCCCTCGATCTCAATGATCGGCTGCTCGGGATTGGTCTGGATGATCCGCCCCGGCCCGAACAACCCGGAGTTAGCGCTGCGAATCCGCAGCTTTTCCGAGATCGTGTAATCGCCCGCCGGCACATAGATCATCCGGCCCGGGTTGCTTTTGAGCGCCTCCTGAATGGAGTGATAGCTGCCAGCCGAAGGTTCGCGTGCGAGCGGCTCGGCAGCCCACAACGCCCCGGAGTGGACCAGGACCATTACAGGGCCGAGGCAAACTAAAATGGATCGCTGGATCATGATGGGTCCTCCACTGAAATTTCGTTTAGCAAATCGCTCCGCCGATAACCAGCGCGGTTTTTGAAAGCGCAGACAGCGCCTCGGCCATAACTGGCCCCTGAACCATCACAACTTAACCAGCGGATTCTCCCTCGTCTGCAGCGGGAAGGTGACGCGCTGGCTGCCGAGGCGGTGGGATGCGAAGACGGCGCAGATCATCTCGATGGTGGTGCGGGCGGCGCGGATGTCACAGAGCGGCGCGCGGTTTTCGCGGATCGCCGCGATGAGGTCGCGCGCGGCAAGCTGATGGCTGCTGACCAGCTTGGCGAGATCGGCGATGGGCTCCGGGTGCCCGGGGCCGGCGGAGCTGACGGGAGTCCAGGTGCGCGGCTCCTGCTGCGGATACAGCGCCCCACCCGGCAACAGCTGCACGAACGGTTCGGTGTCGATGCGCATATCGATGACGCCCTGCGTCCCGATCAGCTGCAACCCGAACCCCGCCGCCTTGCTGCCGGCGTTCTGGACCGAGTCGAAGAACGCGGGCACGCCGCGCTCCAGCTCGTAGCGCGCATGGACTGCGTTGCCCGCAAGCGGGCCGACGCCTTCCGCGCCGTCTTGCACATCGGCGCGCGTCGCGGGTTTGCCGTCCTGCAGCACGGAAGCCGTGCAAGCCACCGGCTGTCCGCCGAAATAGTTCATCAGGTTCATCAGGTGCGCGCCGAGCACCCAGAGGTCGAGCCCGCCGCCGCGCTGATCTTCCTTGCCACGGGCGCGCATTTCCAACAGCCGGCCGAGCGCGCCCTCCTTGAGCAGTTTGTCCACCGCCGGGATGGCGGGGTGATAGCGGTTGCGATGTGCCACGGCGAACTTCACGCCGTTATTCTCGCAGGCGGCGAGGATTTCATCGGCCTCGGCAGGTGAGCGACAACAAGGCTTCTCGCTGTAGATGCCGCGTGCGCCGGCGGCGATCGCGGCCAGGGCCATGTCGCGGTGTTCATCCACGAAGCGCGGCGCAATGGCGACGATGTCGGGCTTGGTATCCGCGAGCATCGCCCGGTAATCGGCATAGCCCTTCGCCAGCTTCAGCTTCTTCTGCGCCGCGGCCAGTCCCTTCGCATCGGCGTCGGCCACCGCCACGAGCTCGACCTCCGGCAGCGCCAGCCAGACCACGTCGAGGCCGTGGCCGTAGTTGCCGCGGCCGGTGTGGCCGATGACGGCGACCCGCAGCTTGCGCTCTTCCGCGCCCGCGTGCGTCGCCAGCGCGAGCCCCGCGCCCAACGTGGTTCCCAAGAAATATCTGCGGTTCATGTTGTGGCTCCTTCGTAAAATTTCACCACAGAGGTCGCAGAGGTCTGAAGAGGTTCACGGAGTTTTTCCTCTGTGTCCTCCTCCGCCCTCTGCGACCTCTGTGTTTAGGCTCCGACATCAATAGACCAGCTTTCGGAAGTTATGAACGGTGTGGAGGGTGATCAGGTTGCCGTCGTGAGCGGACTTGGCGCGCGCGTCGCCGCTGCGGGACAACACCTGGAGGTCGTCGCCGTCCACGATCATGCTCGCATAGTGGCGCGCTTCCCTCGGCGTGGCGCCGGTGGCGACGAGGCCGGCGAAGCACCAGTCCACCATGTTCTTGGAAAAATGCAGTTGCAGCCGCTGCCGCTCGTTGTTGGGCAGGTTGAAGCGGTCGGGGCCAAGCCGGTCGGCGCGCGTCATCGAGTCGGTGGCCTGCGTGCTCAGCAGCCAGTAGAGCTTCGTCGGCTCGTCATACAATACATGGAACCGCATCTGTCCGCCGGGGCACGGAACATAGAGGATCTTTTTGCCGGAGGGGACGGTCTCCAACTGGGTCATCATCGTGCCATCGTCATGTTCGACCACCTTGGCGATGGCGGCGTAGCCGGTGCCGCCGGTGTGCGCACGCGCCCAGAGGTGGAACGTGTGGCCTTGCGGGTCATACCAGTAGTGGTCGGGATCGTGAAACTGCACGACGTTGGTTTCCAGCCAGCCCAGCGGCGCGCTGTTGCGGTGCGGCGCGGGCAGCGAGCCGGTGGGATAGGCCGCGGGGAAGAACGGCACGCCGAAGAAATCGATCGCCGGGTTGGTCTCGACCTGCGGGAGCGTCTGCCGGAAAGACAGCTCCGAGGCGAAGGTCCAGTTCTCGCGCCGGGTCAGGTCGGCCTCCACCTTGCCGCGCAGCAGCACCGGCGCCAGCTCGCCGACCGACCAGCCTTTGATCGTGCCCGTGACGCGCCGTTCCATGACGAGATAGACGCAGCCGTGCGCATAGATGACGTTGCAGGCCGACTGGTGCCACGACTGGCCTTTGGTCAACTCGACAACGGCCGACCAGGTCTGCCCGCCATCGTCCGAGCGGATCACCCGCAGATCGCCGGAGTGGCCGAGGATGTAGAGTGCCTTGCCCGCAACGAAGGGGCGTGCGTGGATGAACGGAAACCCGCCGCGCGGCATCCAGGTCCGGCCGAGGTCGTCGGAGGTGAAGATGCGCCCGCGGGGCTCGCCCTTCTTCAGCCCCGGCCCGCCCAGGTCGAACGTCGCCACGAGGCGGCCGCGGTCCAGCCGCGCGAGGCCCGGCGTGTAGCAGAAGATTTTCGCCGGATCGGGCGACGCGTAGACCGTGACGAAGTCGTTCGCCAGTGGCCGCACCGGCCCGCCCACTTCCGCCGCGACCGCAGCCCAGCCGCAGGCCAGTGCCAGTGCGATAATCGTTGAAGATTTCATATGACGAAAAATTTTACCACAGAGGGCGCAGAGGTCAGAATGAGGTTCATGGAAGAAGTTTCTCTGAGTCCTCCTTCGACCTCTGTGACCTCCGTGGTGTTCCGAAAATTTTTCATTCCTTCACGGGCCAGGAGACGAGGCGGAGCATCACGGGTTCCGGCAGCGGGCCGGTGCGCGGACGATCGCGGTTGGCGGAGAGCGATTCCCACGTGAGCATGTGCCGCATACCGGGCGGGTTGGCGCCGCTCTCGCCCGCGTTCTTGCGCTGCATTCCCAGGAAAGTGGAGGTGAGCTTGCCAAGGCTCGGCGGCCCCGGCTCGCGGTGCACGTTCGGTTTCGCGCCAGCGATGGGTTTGAGCGTCGCCTCGTCGAGGACCCATGTGCCCGCGCCGCGACCGGAGTGATAGCCCAGCGCCAGCTTGCCCGCGCCAGCAGGCTCGACTGCGCCCACGTGCATCTCTCCGATGATCGTCCCGCCGCCGCTGAAGTCCCAGCGATAGCCTTTCCAGTCGCTGATCTGCACAATTTTCCAGCCGGAGGCTTCGCGGCGCGCGGCGTAGATCTGCGTATCGCCGTTCGCGTCGTATTTGTAGTAGGTGATCACCGGACGCTGGGCGCTGTCGAAGCCCAGTGCATTGCCGCCGTTGAGTATGCCGCCATGCACCGGCACCGGGTCAATGACCTCGCCGGTCTGCATCGTGATCGGCAGGGCGAGCGGTTTACCCGCCGAGTCGGTCCAGGTCTGCAGGTCGTCGCTACGCGCATAGCTGAGGTCGTGGTTGCTGGCGCAGTCGCCGCTGTTGCGCCAGACCCAGACGACGTGAAAGCGCCCGTCCGGCCCGAGCCGGGGTACGCCCGCATAGGCGTTCATCTTCCCCTTCCCGCTCATCAGGGGCGTGCCGAGCAGCCGTGACCACGCGCGGGTCCTCTCGTCATAGACGTTGTACAGATCGTCGCCGCTGCCGCTGCGCCCGTCGCGGTAGCGGAACACAAGCCGGCCCGTCTTGTCGTGCAGAAAGATCGGATAGGTGACATGCTGCTCGCGGTCGCCGGTCATCGCCGCGCGCTTGAGCGTGGCGGCGGCGAGCGGCTGCTCGCTGCGGAAATAGACCAGCGGGACGCAGTGCATGTTGCCGGAGACGTGCAGAAAGCCCGCGCGGTCCAGCGCCATGGTCACGTAGTTGTGCGAATCCCAGCCGAGTTGAGAAGGCAGCCTGGTGAACGCCCAGTTCGTGGCGCCCAGCGTGCGCTGCGCCACCGACATCCGCCGCTGCGCGTCGTAGTAGGCCACAAACTGGTGCGGCGCGTGCGTCAGCAGGCAGAAGCCCACCGGGTGTGCCGACCACACCGGCTCGAGATCCAGCTTCTCGACGCCCGCCGCCTGGGCCCAGCCGGCTGCCACGAGCAGTCCCGCCCACACACGCAGATGAATTTGCATGGCCACAGTGTAGCGGCCGCGCGGCCGTATATGAATGAGGAAATGAAGATTCGCCTGCTGCAGCGGTCGCGGACGTGGGTTCGCGTGTGCGGCCTCCGCAGCCGGCCGCCAACGCGCCCGCATCGTTTTCTTGCATGGCGCTGAAAAGTTCGTAACATGACGCTGGCCGCTGCGCCAGAGGCGCACGGTGGAGATACTGATGAAAGTTGAGACGTTGACGCGGTGGACGGTGAACGATGCGGCGGAGCTCTATGGCATCCGCAACTGGGGGATGGGCTACTTCGACATCAACGAGGAGGGCGAGGTCATCGTCCGCCCACAGGGCAAGGCCGCCTCGGCCAGCACGAGCCTCAAGACGATCATCGCCGATCTGCAGGCGCGCGGGGTCGCGATGCCCGTGCTCCTGCGTTTCAGCGACGTGCTCGCCTCGCGCGTGGCGCAGATCAACCAGGCCTTCGCCAAGGCCATCGCCGAGGCGAACTATCAGGCGTGCTACCGCGGCGTCTATCCGATCAAGGTCAACCAGCAGCATCAGGTGATCGAGGACATCGTGGCCTATGGCCGGCAGTTTCATCACGGTCTGGAGGCCGGCAGCAAGGCGGAGCTGATCGCGGCGCTGGCCTACATGCAGGACCCGGCAGCCTACATCGTCTGCAACGGCTACAAGGACGAGGAGTTTGTGGACCTCGCCCTGCGCGCGATCAAGATGGGCCTGCAGACGGTCATCGTCATCGAGCGCGCGTCGGAAGTGCGGCTCGTGCTGGACCGCGCCGCGGCGCTGAACGTACGGCCCCTGCTGGGCGTGCGCGCCAAACTCTCCTCGCGCGGCGGCGGGCACTGGCAGGAAAGCGGCGGCGACCGCAGCATGTTCGGACTGAACTCGTCGCAAATCATCGACGTGGTCGACCTGCTGCGCGAGCGCGGGATGCTCGACTGCCTGAAGATGCTCCACTATCACGTCGGTTCGCAGATCCCGAACATCCGCAGCATCCGCGCGACGGCCCAGGAGGCGTGCCGCTTCTACGTGGACCTCGTCGCGGAGGGCGCCGCGATGGGCATCCTCAACCTCGGCGGCGGACTCGCCGTGGACTATGACGGCTCGCACACGAACTTCCAGAGCAGCAGCAACTACACGATGGACGAGTATGCGGCCGACATCGTCGAGACCGTGATGAAGATGTGCAACGAGTCCAGCCTGCCCCACCCCACCATCGTCAGCGAATCCGGGCGCGCGACCGTGGCGCACCACTCGCTGTTGCTGTTCAACGTGCTCGACGCGCAGCGCTTCGAGAGCCACGGCCTGCCGGAGAAGCTGCCCGCCGACGCGCCCGAGGTGCTTAACCGCCTGCTGGACGTGACCACGGAAATCAACGCGAAGAACGCGCAGGAGGCGTTTCACGACGCGGTCTATCACCGCGACGAGGCGCGCAAGATGTTCGAGATCGGCGAGATCAGCCTGCGCCAGCGCGCGCTGGCCGACCGCATCTTCTGGTACATCGTCTGCCGCGTGGCCGCGGAAATCCGCGAGCGCAAATACATCCCCGACGAACTCGCCACGCTGCCGGCCGCGCTGGCCGACGTCTACTACGGCAACTTCAGCGTCTTCCAGTCGCTGCCCGACGTCTGGGCCATCGAGCAGCTCTTCCCCGTCATGCCGGTGCACCGCCTGAACGAACAGCCGACGCGGCAGGCGACCATCTCCGACATCACCTGCGACTCCGACGGCAAGATCGAGAAGTTCATCGACCTGCACGACGTGAAGGAAATGCTGCCGGTCCACGAGCTCAACGGCGAGGAGTACTACATGGGCGTGTTCCTCGTCGGCGCCTACCAGGAGACGCTCGGCGACCTGCACAATCTCTTCGGCGACACGAACGTCGTCAGCCTGCGCCTCGGCGCGCACGGCGGCCTCGAGTTCGCCCAGGAGATTGACGGCGACACCGTCGCCGACGTGCTCACCTACGTGGAGCACAACCCGCAGAACATGCTCGACCGCGTCCGCCAGCTCGCCGAGCAGGCCGTGCGCGCCGGCCGCATCACGCCGGAGGAGCGCCGCCAGATCGTGGACGCCTACGAAACCGGCCTGCGTGGCTACACCTACTTCGAGCGCTAAAGCGCCCGAAGAACGCTCAACATCGAACATCCAACACCGAACATCGAACTTATGAGAGCTTTTCCCCCGCCCATGGCCTTCTACTTCGATGTTGGACGTTCGATGTTCGATGTTGGATGTTCCTGATTTTAACGGCCTTTACCATGCAAATTCTCGATACAGATTTTCTCGTCATCGGCGGCGGCCTCGCGGGCCTGACGGCGGCGCTGAAGCTGAGCGCTGGCGGGCGCGTGCTGCTGGCGGCCAAAAAGGAGCCGACGGAGAGCAACACCAGCTACGCCCAGGGCGGCATCGCCTGCGTCATGGACCCCGACGACACGTTCGCCAGCCATATCCAGGACACGCTGACGGCCGGCGCGGGTCTCTGCCATCGCGACGTGGTCGAGGCGATCGTCAACGCCGGTCCCGCGTCCATCCGCGAACTGGAAAAGATGGGGCTGGGCTTCGAGCGCCACGAGGGGCATTGGGACGAATACGACCTGGGCCGGGAGGGCGGCCATTCCCAGCGCCGCGTCCTCCACAGCGGCGACTTCACCGGCCAGGAAATCATCCGCGTCCTGCTCGCCCGCTGCCGCGAACAGCCGCGCATCACCATGCGCCCGCACCTGATGGCGGTGGATCTGGCCGTCGTCGGCGAGGGCCAGGACCGGCGCTGCCTAGGCGCCTGGTTCCTGGACGGCGCGACCGGCGAACTGCTCGCCGTGCGCGCCGGCACCACGGTGCTGGCGACCGGCGGGGCGGGCAAGGTCTACCTCTATACGAGCAACCCGGACATCGCCACCGGCGACGGCGTCGCCATGGCCTGGCGCGCGGGGCTGCCGGTCCTGAACATGGAGTTCGTCCAGTTCCACCCGACGTGCCTCTACCACCCTTCCGCGAAGAGCTTCCTCATCAGCGAGGCCGTGCGCGGCGAGGGCGCCGTGCTCAAGACCCGCGATGGCGCGCCGTTCATGGAGCGCTACGATCCGCGCGCCTCGCTCGCGCCGCGCGACATCGTCGCCCGCGCCATCGACCGCGAGATGAAGACGCGCGGCGACGACTGCGTGCTGCTCGACATCACCCAGCACTCCGCCAAGTTCCTGCGCAAACGTTTCCCCAACATCTTCGCGCGCTGCCTCGAGTACGGCATCAACATGGCGCGCGATCCGATCCCCGTCGTGCCCGCCGCCCATTATTTCTGCGGCGGCGTCGCGGCCGACGTCACCGGGCGCACCGGCCTGCCCGGCCTCTACGCCTGCGGCGAGGTGGCCTGCACCGGCCTGCACGGCGCCAACCGGCTCGCTAGCAACTCGCTGCTCGAGGCGCTGGTCACCGGCCTCAACGCCTCCGCGGACATCCTGCGGGAAACGCCCGGGGAGCCCGTCACGCCGCCGCCGTTCCCGGCCTGGCACGGCAGCGGCGAGGCCGCCAGCGAGGAAGCGGTCGTCATCGCCCACAATTGGGAGTCGATCCGCAAGGCGATGTGGGACTATGTCGGCATCGTCCGCACGACCTCGCGCCTCGAGCGCGCGCTGACGCGCGTGCAGATGGTGCGGCAGGAGATCGCGCAATATTTCGGCAGCTACCGCGCTACGAGCGACCTGCTCGAACTGCGCAACATCACCGACGTGGCCGCCCTGGTCGTCCGCTCCGCGCTGCGCCGCCACGAAAGCCGCGGCCTGCACTACACGCTCGACTACCCCCTGCCCGACGATGCGCACCCGCCGCAGGACACGCGCCTGGTACGGGACGAGTGACGACTCACGTGACGCGCTTGACACCGCGGCCGTAAAACGTTTCCATCCCCTCAACCGGAGCGACCCATGAGCAAAACCCTGATGTTCGCCTTGATCCTGATCGGCCTCGCCGCGCTCGTGCTGATCTACAACACCCGCAGCACCATCATTGACCGCACCATCAGCATTGACCTGCTGGTCACCCAGGTCACGGTGCTCAAGTCGCTCGCCTTCCTGATCTTCATGGCCGTCGGCACCACCATCGGCGTGCTGCTGCACAAGTAAGCATCACTCGGCTTCGTTGTAGAGCCGGATCTCGCAGACGCCGAACTGGCCGGTGACTTTCCGGAAGGTGACGCGGATCTTTTCCGCCTTCACGGCGGCGAAGGCGAGGACGCGGCGGCGCGCCTCATTGTCGCGGATTTGAGCGACGTCCGTCCACTTGCCATCCACAAACGCCGCGACATCGAAATCCACGCCGCGGCTCAGGCGCGTCTGGAAGCTGATGTGCAGACGGTTGAGTTGTGTCGGGGCCGTCAGGACCAGTTCGATGCTTTGCGGCAGCTTGTCCGTTTTCAGATCCGGCACCCACGCGTTACGCTCATCTTTGATCGCGCGGCTCCAGCCGTTGATCACCTGCTCCGCACCGCAGCCCGCGAGCGCGCTCGTGGCACTGACCTGGGCCTTGCGCGCGAGATCGTCAGGATCGCTGTTCGAGACGCCGAGCAGATAGCAGCCGTCCTTGAGCAGCGCCTGTTGCAGTTCGCCGATGTAGGATTGGTAGATGCCGCGCGGCGTGGCGCCGTGTTTCTTGATCAGCGCAGAAGCGATGCCCGTGGCCTCGCCCATCTCGCAGCAGGTCCGCTCGATCCGCGTCGCGCCCATGCCGAGATGCGTCGCCGAGTGGCAGCGCCCCGCCATCATCAGGTTCGCGATGTTGCGCGAGTAGAGGCTGCGGAACGGGACACTGATCTGCTTATGAAAGTAGTGCATGCAGTCGTTGCCCTGGACCCAGAACCCCTGCGGATGATGGATGTCCATGCCCCAGCCGCAATAGACCACCGTGTCGGGATGCACGGTGGCATCCCGGTTGTCGAGTTCGGTCAGGACATAGTCGCCCATCAGCCGCCGGCTCTCGCGCACGCCCATGATCGGCGTCAGCCAGACCAGCTCACGCTTGGCGTTGAAGGCCTTGATCTTCGGGTTGTGGTTCTTCGCATAATCCCAGAGGCCGAGGTTGATGCGCAGGAGCTCGTCGCGGATGAACTCGGCGTCGGTGATCGTGTTGAGCATGCCGCCCACTTCGACCGGCCAGTTGTGGCCCACACCGCCGGTGGGATCGTCAGCTTTCGGCATGCGTCCTTTGCCGCGCGGCAAGGTGTCAAAATTCGCCGGCCGGCCTGCCTTCACCCGCTGGTGCGAAGCGGGCGCCTCGAAATCATCAGGTTTTTCCCAGTGATAGGCCCATGCCGGCGCGGTGAAGGCGACCGGTTCCGAGCGCGCTTCGAACTTGGCGGCATAGAGGTCGTTGCCCATCGTGTGCGTCGTCGCTTTTTCCGGCGCATCCGGCTCGCTGTATTCCGACCGCGCTTCCTCGCCCATGCGCCAGTCCGCGCCCGCCCAGTGGCCCACCCAGCCGTGCCCGGTGCAATCGATGAAGACCGGCGCGGCGAACCGCAGCCGCTGTCCGCTGCGCACATCCAGCGCCAGCACCGCCGCGATAGCGTTCGTGCCCTTCATCTCGACGCCGGTGGCACGCGTGTTCAGGCGCAGGTCGAGGTTCTTCTCGGCGCGGACGATCTTCTCCAGCCGGTCCGCGTGGCCGTAGTCGCGCATCTCGGGATAGAATTCCTCGATGACGCCCGCATCGTAGTTGTGGAACTTGCCGCCTGTCCGGTCGCCCTCGACGGGAATCTGGATTTCATCCGACGCGTTGCCGCCGAGGATCGGGCGGTCCTGCAGCAGCGCCACGCGGCAGCCGTGCCGCGCCGCCGCCACCGCCGCGCCCAGCCCGCTCAGGCCGCCGCCGACCACGACCACGTCGTAGTTCTCGTGGTTTTCCACCTTGCGGCTGACGCCGCCGAACTCTTCGCGCTGCTGCGCCAACGCTTTCAAATCATCCGCGGGCACAAAGGCACCGGTTGCCAGCACGACGGCGTCGCAGCGACCCCACCAGCTGGTCAGGTCGTGCAACCGCACCTCGACATCGCCCGCCGGTAGCTTGAATTCGCCGCCATCCACCCACTGCCAGAGGTTCGTCGCGGCGCGGCCAAAAACTTTTCCCGAGGACTGGCCATCCACCAGCACCTGAAATTGTCCCGGTGCCTGCGGCGCCAGCCAGTCCTTGCAACGCACCCAGAGACGATAACTGTCAGCCTGCGGGAGCTGCGTTTTCGTCACGGCGTCGGCCACGGGCTGGCCGGTGCCAGCCGCCAGCAGATACGGCGAGCCCATCAGGTCCACAAACTGCGTATCGTTGACCCAGCCGCCCGGGTTGGCAAACGCTTCCGCCTCCAGCCAGACCACCGCCGCCGGCGCCCGCGCCGCCAGCAGTACCAGCAAACCCGCCGCACACACCACGCTCTTTCCCATGTTCATAAGATTCTCCACACGCCACGAAGCTACACGGACAGTAGTTTTTTTCCAAGTCAGAGGCGCAACCCCCGCCTGTGGACCTCCACTGCTTTCAAGGGTCAGGCATGGGCCAGTGCCGCGGCCACAGCGCGCAGCAGCTCGCCTTTGCTGAAGGGCTTATGCAGGAAGACCCAACCGCGCTCATCGATCTCCGGCCAGCGCTCATGGATGTCGGCATAGCCGCTGGTCAAGACGCAACGCAGCCCGGGGCACTGATGCTGGAAATGACGCGCCATTTCGATGCCATTGCCATCAGGCAGGACGACATCGCTCAGCACAAGGTCAAACGCACATTTGTACGCGGCCTGTGCTTCGGCGCAGGTACCGACGGCGGTCACGCGATAACCGCTCGTGCTCAAAATCAACTCTGCCAGGCGGCGGACATGCGGTTCGTCTTCGAGCACCAGGATGCTTTCGTTGCGGCCCAGCGGAGCAGACTCACCCGGGGCAACGATCGGTGCTTCTTCGGCCGTCTCAACAGCGGGCAGGTGGATGCTGAAGGTGGTCCCCAGCCCCACCTCGCTCTGAACGCTGGTCCAGCCTTCGTGCTGCTTGACGATACCGTGCACGGTGGCCAGCCCCAGGCCGGTGCCCTTGCCCTGCGGTTTGGTGGTGAAGAACGGTTCGAAGATATTCGCCATGATCTCCTTGCTCATCCCACATCCGCTGTCGGTCACTTCCAAACAGATGAACCGGCCGGGGCGGCCCTCCGGATGCAGGGGCAGGTTTTCGGGGGTCAAGACCAGGTTGCTCGTATGGATGACCAGCTGCCCGCCCTTGGGCATGGCATCGCGGGCATTGACGGCGAGATTCATCAAAACCTGCTCGATCTGGCCGGCATCCACCTTCACCTTGTTGATGTTGGGCGTCAGTTCCAGCTTGAGTTCCACGTCCTCGCCGATCAGGCGGCTCAGCATCCGGCCGAGGTTGGCGATGAGTTCGTTAAGGTCAAGGATCCGCGGCAGCAACATCTGCTTGCGACTGAAGGCGAGCAGTTGCCGGGTCAGCCCGGCGGCACGTTCACCGCTGCTGTGAATCTCCTGCAAATCACGGTGACGTTCGTCCTCGGGCGGTATGCTCGAGAGCAGAAGCTCGCTATAACCCAGGATGGTTTGCAGAATGTTGTTGAAGTCGTGGGCCACGCCGCCGGCCAGCTTGCCGACCGTTTCCATTTTCTGCGCCTGCAGGAAGTCCATCTGGAGCCGCTTGAATTCAGTGATGTCGGTGGCGATGTGGATGACCTTCTCCAGCTTGCCCGCGGTGTCCAGCACCGGGGTGCAGGAGATCAGGTAGGTGCCACCGAGTGTCTCCACCTCGACCTCCGCGACCTCCTGATGACCGCTGTGCATGGACAGCTCCATGGGGCAGGCGGGAATGGGGGCGGCGGTCTGCGCACCGTGGAAAAGTTCCCAGCACTTGAGGCCGCGCAGTTCGTCCAGCGTCTTCCCGGAGCTTTGCAGGAGCGCTCGATTGGCGCCGATGAGACCGTGCTGGGGATCCAGAATCGCCGTCGGTTGGCCGATGGCCTGAAAGATGTTCTCCCATTCCTCATGGCTGTGCCGGAGCGCCTCCTCCGCCCGCTTGCGGGCGGTGATATCTTGGAACGTGCCCATAACGAAAGCCGCCTCGCCCTGGGCAATCCGCGCCAATCCTCGCACCTCCGTCCAGAGGTGCCTGCCCGTCATCGTCGTCAGACCGACTTCGACGACGAACGGCGTCCCGTTTTCCAAGGCGCGGTGCAGCGCATCACGCAAGACCGGGATCGATTCAGCATCGTAGAACTTCATCCCCTCTGCCAGACCGGGCTTGTAATCCAGCGGGGCCTCGAGGATTTCGTAAACACCTTCGGTCCAGTAGAGGTAGTCCGTCTTGGGATTGACCTTCCAGGCGCCGATGCCGGCAATCTTTTCCGCCTCACGCCGGAACAGCAAGCTCTCCCGCAACGCCTCCTCGGCCTGTTTGCGATCAGTGATGTCGGAAGCAAAATTCAGTGTCGCCGGCTGGCCTTTCCACTGAATGCGCACGGCATTCACCGACAGACAACGCAGCAGGCCTGCCGAGCCGAGCAGTCGATATTCCTTGTGGCTTTCCAAGATGGCGCCCGACAGCAGGGCTTGATGGTGCTGCAGGACGCCTTCCCGATCTTCAGGCGGAACCAAGTCCGTGATGGCCGTGTGGATCAAGTCCCGCTTTACCAGCATCTCGGCCGCACGGTTGGCAAATTGAATCAGGCCATCCTGAACCACATAGATGGCCTCGCGGGCGTTCTCGATCAGTTGCCGATATTTTTCCTCGCTCTCGCGGATCGCTTCATCGGCCCGTTTGCGCTCGGTGATGTCCAGCGTCACCGTGGCAAAGTGGCCCGGCGCATGGCGAAAGACCGAGAGGCTGAAATGCTTACCCATCGGGGCATAGAAGATCTCCACGCTCACGGGCTCTCCTGTCCGGGTAACCTGCGCAAACAGGTCCAAATAGGGCGGCGGCCGGCTGTCATACAGGTCCGAGCCCAACGCCCCCACGGCCCGCTCCCTGGCTAGGCCGGTGATGTCGGTAAACGCCGGATTACAGGCCAGTATACGATAGTCCACGGGCTGCCCGGTGGCATCCACCACCAGTTCGTGCAGCACAACCATTTCCATCATCGTATCGAACAAAGCGCGGAATTGCGCCTCGCTCTCTTGCAACGCCTCCACCGCCTGCTGGCGTTCGGTGATGTCCTGGATGACGCCGATCATCCGGACCGGCTGGCCTGCGGCATCGCACACCAACTCGCCGCGCCCACGCACCCAACGCTCACACTGGTCATGGATGCGGACAATGCGATAGTGGCGGTCGAAGAGGTTGCGACCAGCCAGTACGTGCTGCTGGAAATAGTCGGCCATCGTCTGCCGCTCCGCGGGATGAACCAGATTCAACCAGCCCTGCACGTCATGCGGATAGGCCGCGCCGGTGATACCGAAGATTTGATCAAGCAGCGAGGAAGAGCGCCACTGGCCGGTCGGTATGTCGAACGTATACCAGCCCGCTTGCGCCACCCGCTGGGCTTCTTCCAGGAAACGGGCGGTCTCCAGCAACTGCGCATCGGTCCGCGCGTGCTGCTCCGCCGCGCACAATTGGTCCAGGGCATGAGAGATATCCACGGCGGCTTCGGTGAGCAGCGCGAGTTCCCGTTCATGAAAGAAATCCGGTTCGCCGGCATAGACGGTCAGCGCACCGCACGTCAGTTTCCCCTGATGGAGCGGAAACGCCGCCGACGCGCCGATACCGGAGCGCGCGGCCATGGCCTGCCACGGCTGCGTGCGCTCGTCGTGCATGAAATCTGCGACCACCACCGGGCGATCTTCACGGATCGCCGACCCGGTCGGGCCACGGCCTTCCGGCCGGTCATCGGCAAAAACCCGGAGGCCCTCAAGATAGCCCTGCTCGTCGCCGTTCCTGGCGACCATGTCCACCTGCTGCGTGGTGCGGTTCACCAGCCCGATCCACGCCAGCTTGAAGCCGCCATATTCAACCAGCACGCGGCACATCTCGTCAAACAGCGCTTCCTTTGTATGCGCCCTCACAATGCTCTGGTTGATCTGGCTCAGCGCCAGGTAGAGCCGGTTCATCCGCCCGATCTCCACGAGCTGGGCTTTGCGCTCGGTGATGTCGCGCGTGATCGTCTGTACCAACTGCCCGCCCTCGACCTCCATGACGCGCACGCTGAGCTCGACCGGAAACCGACTGCCGTCCTTGCGCTGATGAACCGTCTCGCCGCGGTAGTGACCCACCGCATGGATCTGTTGCAGGCGCGCGGTCAGATCCTGTTGCCCCTCGGCGGGGACCAACACGTCCACGGCCAAACCCACCATTTCATCCCGCCCATAGCCATAAGCTTCCGCGGCCCGGTCATTGACTTCAACGATCCGCCCATCGGCATCGGTGAGCACGATGATGTCGTTGGCGTGCTTGATGAACAGGTCGTAATGCCGGCGCAGCGCCTGCCGCTCCCGTTCGGCCTGATAGGCCGCCCGATAATGTCGCTTCTGCAACTGCTGCCAGATGAGCCAACCCACCGCCACCATGCCTAACAGGAGGACGGCGATCAGGCCCAAGATCAGGCGCGACTGCATCTGCCAATCCGCCAACGCCTCGGCCTCGTCCTCTTTACCCTCGATAAACCACGGTGTATTCGGGATCGCAGTCAGCGCGGAAAGCACCGGCTCACCCCGGTAATCGATGCCCGACACCACGCCCTGCTGCCCCAACACCGCCCGCACCTCGGGCCGCTCGGTGCGCGTCAACGGGATCTTCAATTGCACCGCCGTGTTCGACTGGTGGCGCAGTTCGTTCAGGTAGAGCACCTGGTCGTCGGCGCGCTGCACGAGCAACGTCTCCGCCGAACGGCTCGGCACAGGCCACCCCCTGATCAGGGGATAAAGGAACTCCGCCGGATTGGCCACCAACAGCAGTCCATACATCTCGAAGCGACCACGCACCGGTGCGGCAACGCTCAGGCGCGGCCCATGATGGTTCGCGGGCATAAAGAACTGGCTCAGGCGCGGGGCGTCCGCCTTGAGGGCCTGCCGCAGCGCCTCCTTCTCTTCCGCCGACACATCACGAGGTTGCCCCGTCAGGCTGAAAAGCAACTGCCCGGCACCATCCGTCAGCAGAATATCCGCGTAGTGGTTATGCTTGCGGTAGGACTCCAGCCAGGCGCAGAGCCGCTCGCGCTCCGCGGGCAGCAGTCCCGCCAGCCCTTGCGTGAGCGCCGCGCCAAGTTGCTGGCTCTCGGCCACATAAGCCGCATCGGCGAGCGCCTCCCGCCGCCACTCGACGAGCGCCAGGGCCTTGAGCCGGTTGATCGCCAGAAGATTGCATTCCACATCCTCTCGCAGGCGGCTTTCCTGGTCACGATAGAACCAGACCCCGCCCGCCAGAATGGCGACCAGCGCCAGCGCGATGCTGACGATCAAACTGCGCGGCACATCCGGCTTCTGCAGCCTGGTATCCATAGCCCTTCTATCCTGTGCGCCCCATATGCTGGGACATAGCGACAACACGCGCCGCATAGTCCGCCTCAGCAGAAGCATTGCCAAGCCCGAAAAATTTAAAGTTCAACCTCCGCTCCGCACAGGCTGCGCCGCCCCACCCTGTCCACGGCTTGATGGCACCGCGCTTCAGCGCTGAGGGAGCTTCCGGCGCAGCAGGGCACCATGGCCGTGCCGGGCTGGCCGAACGACCGGGCAGGCCAGCGCGCGCCGGCGCCCGCGCCGCCAGCCCTACCAACACAGCCGCCACGATCATGTTCAGGTTCATAAGGGTCTCCACAGGGCGCAAAGCTACACACTGCGCTGGGGTTTTCCAAGCGCGTGCATGTGCGTGGTGCAACTGTATTTCGCTTTGTGTGGCAGGGGTTCGCGGGGTTGAAAACCCCGCCCACAGGAAGAAGCGGCGGAGGACATGAGTACGGGTTATTGCGTTTGTTGGGCTCTCGGGGAAGGAAGCACCTCCCACAACGCCAACAGAATTTACAGGCCACGAAAGGCGGAATATTTCTCACCGCATTTCCACCCACCTGAATGAACTTTGGCCTGCCTCACCCCTGCGCGTCAATGGCGCGATGTTCCTTGCGGAAATTGCCGTGGCCGCCCAGCGGCTGGCGCAGCGGCGTAAACGGCGCGGTGGTTTTCCAGGGTTTCGGGAGGTGCTGCGGACTGTTTTCCGTCGGCGGCTGAAAGGCCAGCGGATGTGCCCTGCCCAGGTTGGGTACGCCGGTCCCTGCGAGATGCCCGATCAATGTCTTCATGATCGCTCCTTGCCGGCTGATTTTCTCCGGCGTCAAAAGTTCCGCCTCTGCTGCCGAAATGCAAGTGCGGTTCAGCGGCGCCAGCGGACACAGCCCATTCCGCACAGGCGGGCATCCGGCAGGCCCGGGCCCCATGGCGCCTGCCTCTATTTCCCCTTATGCTCCTGCAGCCAGGCGTGGATCGGCTGGTTCTCGATGAAGAGATTTTCGATGACGGCGCACCGCCCCCGGACGCGGACCGTGACATGGCACGCCTGATTGGTGCGGAGACTGTGCGCACGGTAGGCCGCTTCGGCGGCCGGCGCCTTCCGCTCCGTCATGTAGAAGCGATCAAGGCCCGGCCAGGTGAGGTGGAGTTCACCCTTCTTGCTGTCGGCCCAGCCCGCGTGCACCAGGACAACAGGTTGGCCGGCGGGCGCCTCGCGTTCGAGGCGCTCGACGACCGCAAAGCCGTTGCTGTCGGTGCCGAGCACGGCAAAGGCTTTCTGCCCATAGTGCCATTGGTTGACATCCGGTACTTTGACCTCCGTCGGCTCCAGGCCCAGCCAAACGTAGCGGCCGCGGAACGCGTCGGCCGGATCCACCGGACGCGTCTTGAACTTGAAGACCTGACCCTCGCGCAGGGTCCACTCGCGCTCGATGATCAGCCAGGCCGGCACGGCCAGTTGCGCGGCGACGACCACGGCGAAGCCCAGCAAAAGCAGGTTACGCTTGTTCATGGCCCGCTCCTTTCCGGCGCAGCATGACGAGATTTGCGACGAGGAACGCAATGCCCAACCCGATGAAGATCAAACCGCGCAGCAGGAAACTCAGATCCGTGTCGAAGAACCGCGCAACAATCAGGGCGGTGACAGTCAGCAGTCCGACGTTCATCTGACCTTGCTTGTTGATCTTGATGCCCGTGAGCAGCAGCCAGAGGCCGGCGACGAGCAGGTAGAGGTCGAACAGCCCGGCCGACGGAGCATATTCTTCGGTCATGCTCGCCAGGGCATAGCCGAGGACCGCGAGCACCGGCGCGAGGCCGAAGAGCAGACCGAGCGGCGTCTTGCGGCGCACGGTCATCCCCAGCAGCACAATCGCCGCAACAGGGATCAAGCTGCCGAGCACCGCATCGGGAAGGGCATACCAGCCAGGGTGCTGGAACCGCTCCCCCCACCAATAGTGCCAGCCGATCTCCTTCCACGGCCACTCGAAGGTGAGCATGAACATCAGCACGAGCACGCCGGCGGCGCCGAAGTGGCGCAGCGGGCGCGACCAGAAGCCTTCGGCCTCGTTGAACCAGAATTCGCCGGCCAGAAACAGCAAGGCGAACAGGCCCGCGTAGAGCATGATCCAAAGGCCGGGCAGCACGCGCTCGACCGTCACGCCGGCGGCGACCGTGACGCTGAGGCAGAGCGCCCAGAGCAGCAGCGTCGGGCGCGTCGCGTAGCGGCCGGCGCGCAGCCACGAAGCGAGCAGCGGCAACACCAGCGCCGCCAGCGGCCAGTAACCGGCGGCAAAGCCGTCCTCAAAGCGCAGGTGGCAAGCCCACTCGGTGATGCACCACAGATAGAGCAGCGCGGGCACGATGGCACCGAGCAGATACACCACCGGCAGGCCGAGCAGCGCCCACGTCAACAGGAAGCGCGGCAGGTCGCCGGAAATGTTGTAGGTCTGCGCGACGAGCGAAATGCTCGCGCCGATCATCAGGAAGAGCAGCGCGCCCACGCCTTCGCGCCAGGCTAGGCTTTGCGGGCGGTTGAACATGGCCCACGCGGTGAGACCTTGCGCCAGCACAAGCGGCAGGAACGACAGCCCCGCGCGCACCGGCCGCGAGAGGTCCTCCCAGTTGTGCGCCAGCACCAGCATGATGCCCGCTCCGATCAGCAGCGCGCCGAGCACGCCAAAGATGATCACCGCCAGCCGTGCGGGCCGCGCCGGTTCGACCGGCCCGTAGTGCGCGCGCAGCCTGGCATCGGCATCAGGCGTCAGGACGCCCTGCGCCACCAGCCGCGGCAGCTCCGTATAGAGCCATTGGATCGCATTTTTATTCATGAGTGCCCTCCGTTCAGAAGACTGATCGCAATTCTCGCTCTTGAGTTCATCGCCCGTCATCCGTTGTCCGTCGTCAGCAGTCAGTTGCTTGCACATCGCAGCACGTTCAGCAGCGAAAGACACCACGTTCAACTTTTAAAATATCATCACTGATTTCCCGGCCACGATCCCGCCGCTGCGGGATGGCCCTCCAGAGCGAAACTATATTGCGAGAAAGAACCCCCTCACATCCCGCCGCCCGCGCTCCGCATGAACGGGATGAACATCAGATACAGCTTCTTGCCGCCGTCCTTGTCGCGCTCATAGCGGAACACCCGCCAGAGCCAGGAGATCTTCTTGCCGCCGTCGGTCTTGCGGTCGTAGGTGATGCCGGGGAACAGGTCCACGCTGACATCGCCGTTGCTGCGCTCGTAGTGCCAGAAGTGCCAGAGCACGCGGGCGCGGGTGTAGTCGTTGGTGGCGCCCGCCGGCTGGGCCTGCGGGGCGACCTCGCGGGTGTAGTCATAGAGCCAGAGGACCACCGAACCGTCGGTGGTCAGGCGGCCCTGCGCGGGCGTCTCGGCCTTGGCATAACTCCACAGCGGGAAGACGCCGTGCGTAAACTTCTCCTCGCGCACCGGCGGCAGGCGCGGCTTGGGCGCAGCCGCTTTCTTCCGCTCCCCGGCGGGCGGGTGCTGGTGGGGAGCAGGCCGGTAAAAAGCCTCATTGCGATACCAGCAGAACGGAATACAGAAGAAGTCCTTGCCATAGTGCATGCGGTCCCGCGCCACCTCGGGCGCGCTGTCGAGCGGACCGAAGTTGTGATAGCCGAACACCGGGAAGAAGATCGAGCGGCTGACGCCACCGCGCTCCCAATGGTTGCCCCAGAGGATCCAGTCGTCCACGTCGCCGCTCTTGGTGTCGCGCTTGTGCGAGTAAAGCGGGAAAGCCCAGCTCCCGGTGTGCTCGCCCTCGCGCCGGCCGACCAGCGGTGTGGCGAAGTAGTTGAACCCGTCCGCGCCCGGGTCACGGCCGAAGAGCGGCGTGTAAAATTCGTGCGTCTGCGGATCATGATAAAAGAAGGGAAACAGGTGCGATGCCGTCGGCATCGTGCCCCAGCTGAACTTACCCAGCCCGAGCGCCAGCCAGAGCTCGTTGCGGTAGGCGTCGCTCGTCAACCAGGAGAGCGTCAACGGTACCACCGCATTCGTTTTGCCCGCGGAAGAAGCGTGAGCCCAAAGGGGCGAGACAAAGAAGTCCTCGCTCCGATCCTGGTAGAAGAACGGCAGGAGATATTGCGAACCGGGTTTCTCGCCCCAGCTGAACTTGCCCAGGCACAGCAACAGGTGGAGGTCGGTCCGCTGGGGCTGCTCCGTTTTCCACGACAACGCCGGCGGCACCACCACATTCGTCGTACCGCCACCGGACAGCCACCGGGCCCACAGCGGAGAGAGGAACGTCTCTTTGGCGCGGTCCTGATAGAAGAGCGGCAACAGGTATTGCGAGCCGGGCTTTGCCCCCCAGCTGAACTTGCTCAAGCCCAAGGCCAGCCAGAGGTCGGTGCTCGCCGCGTCGCGCGAGACCCACGACAGCGCCGGTGGCACCACCGAGTTCGTCGTGCCGCCGGACGCCCAGCGCGCCCACACCGGCGAGAGGAACTTCTGCTGCGCACGGTCCTGGTAGAAGAGCGGCAGCAGATATTGCGAGCCGGGCTTTGCGCCCCAGCTGAACTTCCCCAGCCCGAGCGCCAGCCAGAGGTCGGTGCTCGCGGCGTCGCGCGAGATCCACGACAGCGCCGGCGGCACCACCGAGTTCGTCGTGCCGCCGGACGCCCAGCGCGCCCACACCGGCGAAAGCGCCGTATGCGTGCCCCGGTTGTAGTAGTAGAACGGCAGCACATGGCTGACCGAGTTGCTGGAGTTCCAGTCGGCATGGATCAGCGGCGCGAGCGCCCAGAACTCGCCGCCATCGGCGTGGGGGGTGCCCCAGCTCAGCAACGGATAGATCATCCAGGTCCGCTCGTCGGCGGCGGTGCGGAGGCCGCCGAGCGGCGTGGCCCAGAATGTATCCGCGCCCTCCTGCCGCGCGTAATAAAGCGGCGGCAGCAACTGCCAGTTATTGCTCCTGTGCGCCCCCTGCATCCACAGCGGCGTCAACAGCAGGCGGGAGTCCTGGTCTTGGCTGCGATAGAAGGCGGGCAGCAACGCGGACCAGGATTTTTCCTTGGAATCGCTGGCTGTGTGCGCGAGCCAGAGCGGGGAGACCGTCGTGGAGCCCTTGTCGCTGTAGCTGTGGTAGAGCAGCGGCAGCAGCGCCTTCCAGCCGCCCTCCGCGGGGCTGGCCGAGTTCCCCTGCATCCAGAGCGGCGTGAGCAGCACATCCGCATCCTTGCTGCTGCTGCGATAGTAGACCGGCAGCAGCGCGGACCACGACTTCTCCTTCGGATCGGTCGCCGTGTGCGCGAGCCAGAGCGGGGAGACCGTCGTGGAGCCCTTGTCGCTGTAGCTGTGGTAGAGCAGCGGCAGCAACGCGTTCCAACCGCCCTCCGCGGGGTTGGCCGAAGCCCCTTGCATCCAGAGCGGCGAAAGCGTCAGCGAACCCGCCGCATCCCGGTCGTGGTAATAGACCGGCAGCAAACAGGACCAGTCCCGCGCCGGCGCGTGCCCGCCCGACCACGGCAGCGAGAAGAACGTCCAGCTGCCCTTGGACCTCTGATACCAATACAGCGGGAACACCATCGAGCCGTGCCGGTTCTCCCGGGCGTCGCCCCACTGGTCTGCGAGGAACGCCGCCTGGAAACGGAAGTAGGCATTGTCATCGCTGTAGCTGCCCGCCACTGGGAAAATGTGCCAGCCGGCTGTCTTGCCGCGATGCATGAAGCGCACCAGTGGCCACGGGCAAAACACACTGCTCTGCTCCGTGCCATGCCGGTCCACGCACCAGAGCGGGAACAGCGAGTCCACGCCTCCCACCGCGTCGTCGAGCGGATGCCCATAGTGCCAGTAGAGCGGGAAGCCGATGCGGTAGTCACCCGCCGGGCGCGCACCGTCGCCCCAGAAATACGGAAAGATCCAGTTTTCGCGGGTTTGCTGGTCGAACTGCGAGAGCGGCCAGAGTACATTGTACTGGCGGTTGACCCGGTCGAGGCCATAGACCGAATACAAGGGCCGGATCGCGAAATGCGCGTCGCTCTTCTCGAAGATCGGCCAGATCGCCGAGAGTCCCGGCGGGCGATAGTAGAGGAGCGGCCAGAGATTGACCCGGTCCTCCGCCGGCCCTTCGCGCTTGGCGTACTCGCCGGTAAAAAAGGGCGTGCCTTTCATCCCCGTCGACGAGCAACCGGAGGCGAACACCGCCAGCAGCGCGCCCAAACCCACCAAGAAACTGTGCCCCAAAAATGCGGGCGGGGTTTTCAACCCCGCGAAAGCAACCACACCACAACGGGTACGCGGGGTTAAAAACCCCGCCCACAAAAACTTCAGGAAACTTGCCCAAGGCTTGGAACCCCTCCCCAACCCTTTTCCTGCGGTTTGAAAATATGGTCTCATGAGCCCTCCCCTTTTCCTGCCGACGGCCATGTTGTCGCCATTTTTGGGGTGACAGACAAGCTCGAAAACAGGGGGCGCTCCACAAACAGGTTTGCCGGCAGGCGCGCGCCGGTCGCCGGCTCGCGCAGCGCGCGCTTGAGCACAAAATCGAACAGCAGCGGATTGCGCTCGTAGAGTTCGGCCAGCGCCGGACGGTCGGCGGAGGCGATCAGGCCGAGCCGCTCCAACTTGCGCAGCGAGATGACGCAGTTGATCGCGGGCATCGGATAGTCGCTGCCGTTGACGAGCCGACCCTGCAGGTCGGGACGCCGCAGCACTTCCAGCAGCGGACGCGGCAGCCGGTTCCACTGGGTCAGCGCGGAGATGTCGGCACAGAGCCGGCCGCGATAGCGCGGGTCGTCCATCATCCGCAGGAACAGAGCGAAGTTTTCGGCCCGCAGCCCCGGGTGATCCAGGTCGTCGCTCTGCCCGCGGCTCGCGCAATGCGCCATGATGACTTTCACGCCGGCTTCGAGCGCGCGCCGCAGCCGCAAGGGATTGCCCAGTTCCTGGGCCCCGGCGGCATCCACCGCGCCCTCCGCGCCGGTATGCGTCAGCAACACCAGGTCCAGTTCGTGCAGTTTCCGGTAGAACGCGTCATAGCGCGGCTGCGCCGGGTCGATGCCCTGCGCGTTCGGCAGCCACTTCACACACCGCACCCCCTGCCCCGCCCACTTCGTCAGTTCCGCCAGCGCATCCGGCCGGTCGGGATGCACGGACATCACCGGCACGAACAGATCGGGATAGCGCCGCGCCACCGCCATGACGTAGTCGTTCGGCACGAAGAAGTCGGACTGCTCCGGCGCGAGCGTGCCGTCCGGCAGGTAGCTATGGTCCATCGCAAGCAGACGGATCCGGACCGGATGCCCGAAGCCGCGCGCGAGTTGGACCAGGCGCGCCACGTAATCGCTGTCGAAATGCTCGAGGTCCTGCACGCCCGTCGCCGAGAGAAAAACGTGGGCCTTGAAACGCCGCGCCGGATGCCACCACGACTGCATCGCCGGGTTGATGGTGGCCTGCGTCCCACCGGCACCCAGGCCGACGAGGTGCGCGTGGTAATCCTCCAGCGGCGCGGGGCCGATGTCCGCAAAGGCGCGTGTAACCAGCGCGCTGACGGCCGGGCTCCAGGCCTCCTCCGGAGCACCGTGAAACGAACCGCCGAGCCAAGCCGCCAAACCCGCGCGCGCATGCACCGCGAGAGAAAGGAAACAAATCAAACCGGCGGCGGAGAGAAGAGAAGCATTGCCGATTGAAGATTGAAGCTTTCCGATTTGTGGTAGGGAGTCATTCGATTTAATTGCAGAGTGCTCAGTCCTCGCCGCTGTAGGCCGGGTCACCGACCCGGCGCGCATCGGACGCAGCCAACGCTTCCCCGTGGCGGCAGGCGTCTCGCCTGCCGGTGTGCCGGGCGTCCCGCCCGGCGTGCGCACGCTCAAATCGGCGGCGGGACGCCGCCGGCACCGGCACGCTTGACGCGTGCCTCCACAAATCTTTTCCAACGATCGAAACTCCGTGCTTGTCCATCGGCCTGCGGGGGCAGGCCTCCTACAGGCAGCGGCATCCGCAGCTCCTGCGTGTAGGAGCGCGGCCCCGCCCGCGCGCTGGGCGTGACTTCCGGCATCGTTCTTCATCCACCATCCACCATCACCCATTTCTTCCACCATTCCGCATCCCGTATCCTGCCTCGTTTTCATGATCGCACCTTCTGCATCGCGGCGGCGGCAAGCTGCTTGAGGGCGCGCAGGTCGAGCTTGCCGCTGCCGAGGAGCGGGAGCTTTTCGATGGCGACGAACTCGCCCGGCTTCCAGAGGTTCGGCAGCGTGCTCTGCGCCAGCACGGCGCGGATTATTTCTTCGCCGCCGGCCTCGGGCGTGTGGAGCACGACCAGTTTCTCGCCACGCTTCTCGTCGGGCACCGAGGCGATGGCCAGCACCTGCGCCGACATCCCCAGCCCGCGCTGGAGTTCCTCCTCGACCGCGCCGTGCGGCACCATCTCGCCGCCGATCTTGCTGAAGCGCGAGAGGCGGTCGGTGATGCTGACGAAGCCGTCGGAGTCAATGCGCGCGATGTCGCCGGTGCGATACCAGCCGTCGTGCAAGACCTCGGCGGTCAGTTCGGGTTTGCCGAGATAGCCCAGCATGACGTTCGGGCCCTTGATCAGCAGCAGGCCGGGCTGGCCGGTGGGCAGCGCGACGCCGGTGTCGGGGTCCACGACCTTGAGCGCGACGCCGGGCAGCGGCAGGCCGACGCTGCTCTCCTTCCAGCCGGCCTGGAAGACGCCGCCCGCCTCGACGTGCGGCAGCGAGAGCGTGGCGACCGGCGCGAGCTCGGTGGCGCCGTAGCCTTCGAGCGGGCGGACGCCGAACTTCTCGGCGAACGCCGTGGCGAGGCGCGTGCTCAATTTTTCGGCGCCGCAGACCACGTACTTGAGCGAGGCGAAATCTTCCTTCGCCGCCTTGCGCAGGTAGATCATCAGGAAGCCCGGCGTCGCGAAGAGCATCGTCGAGCGGTTTTCGCGGACGAGTTGCGCAATCACGCCGCCATCGAGCGGATTCGGGTGATAGACGACGGAGAAGCCGCAGAGCAGCGGGAACCAGAGCGTGCCGGTGTAGCCCAGCGAATGGAAGAACGGCAGCGCGGCGCAGAGGTTGTCGCTCGGCGCGGAGGAGAAGACGGCACGCAGGCTCTCGATGTTCGAGAGGATGTTGTGGTGGCTGAGCATCACGCCCTTCGGCTCGCCGGTGGAGCCGGAGGAGAAGATGACCGTCGCCACGCGGTCGGCATCGAAACCGCCGGGGAACGCCGCCAGCCAGCCGCGCGGCAGCAGGCGCGCGGACAGGAAGGCGCGCAGTTTTTCGCCGCGCGTCAGGCCGGCGAGCAGTTCCTCCACAAAGATCAGGCTCCCCTCCGGCAGCGGCAGGTCCGGGAATTTTTCCAGGAAGGCGCGCGCCGTGACGATGTGCTTGAGCCCGCACTGGCGGATGGCGGAGGCGAACGCCTCGCGCGACGCCGTGAAGTTCAGGTTCACCGAGGGCTTGCCGAGCAGCGTCACCGCCACGTTCGCCAGCGCGCCGCCGGTCGAGGCCGGCAGCAGGACGCCGATGCGCTCGTCGCCGGCCGTCAGCTGGCGCAGCTTCCGCGTGAGCGCCACCGCCGCGATCAGCGTCTGGCCAAACGTCAGGGCCTGGCCGCTGGAGCTGCTGATGGCGCGCTGGTTCCAGTTGTGCCGCGCGGAGCGGACGAACTCGGCGCCGAGCGGGCGGCGCTGCGCCTTGCGGTCGGCAAAATACTCGCAGGCCAGTTCCATCACCGCCGCGCGCACCTCCGGCGCGGCCGTGGTGCCCGGCAGTGGCGCGCCGAAATGGACCGTGACGGGATAGCGGCCGAGCGTGCCCCAGCGGCGCACCAGCTGGCCGTGGTAATAGCTGGTGAGCGAACCCCACGCGCCGCCGATGTGGACCGGGACGATCGGATAGTTGCTGCCCTTGAGGATGTGCTCGAAGCCGCGGCGGAACTCGCGCAGGTTGCCGGTGCGCGTCAGCGCGCCCTCGGCGAAGATGACGACGAGATAGCCCTCGTCGAGCGCGGCGCGGGCGTCGCGCAGCGAGCGGACGAGTTCCTTGGGCGAGTCGTTCATCGCGATCGGAATGACGCCGCCAAGTTTGAAGAGCGGGCGCAGGAAGCTCAACTTCGCGTACATGTCGCGCGCCATGATGAAGCGCAGGCGGCGCTGCTGCGTGGCCAGCAGCAGCACGGCATCGGCGTAGGAGACGTGGTTGCAGACGAGCAGGCCGGGGCCGTCGAGCGGGACGTTCTCCAGGCCGCGCGTGCGGATGCGGTAGAACGTGCGGGTGAGCAGCAGCACGAAGAAACGGACCAGGAAATCCGGCAGCACGCGCAGCGCCCAGATCGAGAGCGCCAGCGTCAGGGCCGCGAGCACCAGGAGCATCGCGCCGGCGTCGAGCTGGCAGCGGTTGCAGAGCAGCACGAGGCCCGAGGCCACGATCACGCCAACCCAGCTGAGGAAACCCGCGGCCGCGAGCACCGCGCCGCGCTGCTGCGGCGGGGCGGCGAACTGGACGAAGGAATCGACCGGGACGATGAACAGGCCCGCGCCGACGCCGGTGCCGAAGACCAGAACGTACGCGCCGTGGAGCGACGTATGCAGGAGGCCGAGCAGCCCCACCGTCACGGTCAGCAGCGTCGCGCCGATCGGGACGATGCCGAACTCGATGTTGCGGCCGGAGAGCCGCCCGGAGCAGAACGCGCCAAGGGCGATGCCGAGGGCAGCAATGAAGAAGAGATAGCCCGCGCGCTCCTCCGTCAGCCCGTAGCGTTGCATCCCGTAGGGGATCAGGTCGGCGAACAGGAACGCACCCAGCAACATGAAGTAGGCCGACGCAAAGATGGCCAGCTTGAGCTCGCGCTGCCCGCGCAGGCTGCGCATCGTCTGGACGATTTCGCGGATGAAGAAGATCGAGGCCGGGCGCTGCGAGCCCGAGGGCGGCGTGCGGCGGATCAGCAGGCCCGCCAGCAGCCCCGCCACGGCGACGCCGACGCACACCCACTGCGCCGCGGCGTAGTGTCCCTGGAAGTGCAGCCCCAGCCACGGCGCGGCGGCGGAGCCGAGGATGATCGCCAGGTAGGTCAGCATCACCAGCAGACCATTCGCCTGCGAGATCAGCTCGGCGCCGACCAGTTCCGGGATGATGCCGTACTTGGCCGGTGCGAAGAGCGCGCTGTGCGTGCCGACGAGGAAGAGGATCGCATAGAGCGCGCCGGCGCTGCCGCGGGCAAAGGCGGGAATCGCCAGCACCATCGCCGACACTTCCAGCCCCTTGCACAGAATGACGATGGTGCGCTTGCTGATGCGGTCGGCCAGCGTGCCGGCCGCGGCGGAGAACAGGATGAACGGCACGGCGAAGAGCGCGCCGGCGAGCGCCAGCACCTTGGACGAATCCTCCGCCGCGCCCAGCTTGATGAGAGCGAAGACGACGAACAGCTTGAAGATGTTGTCGTTGAGCGCGCCCAGCACCTGGGCGATGTTCAGGCCGATGAACGACCGGTTGCAGAGCGTGTTGTGGGGAGGATTCATAGTGTGTCCTGTAGGCTGTTGCGCTTATCAAATCAAACCGGACGGCAACAAGCAAGGAACGGGAATGGTCTGCGCCGCGATGCTGGCGCCCGCGCCCTGCGCCCGCTGCTCCAACTGCGTTGCCGCCCGCTGCGCGAGGTGCTCGACATAGCGCACATCGGAACGCGCCCGCACGACCGCCACCGTCAGCACCGTCAAGACCAGCACCAGCGCGGTCGCCGCCCGTTTCCACTTCGTTTCGCGTGTTGTTTTCATATTCAGCTCCGTTCTGTCGGTCTTTTCCTTAACACGAAGCGTGCCACCGTCGAACAATATATTGTTATTTGTTTTCTTAGAATGATTAGCAACAGTTTCACCGTATTCCTTGAAAGCGTCCAAGAAACTGCGCTGGACATTTAGTGCCGGACTGCTAATCATATATTGCATGAACAAGCCCATGCATCTGACCGCCGCGGATCGCGAGTTTATCGGGCTCGTCGCGCGCGCGGCGTTCGCCAACCCGTTCAGCGATGCCCGCACCGAGGTGGACCGGCAGATCGCCGACCTGACCGGCGTACAGGGGCGCGAGGCCCAGGTGGACGCGGTCGCCTTGCGGGTCTTCGCCAAGATCAAGGAGCTCGACGAGCGCGGCGTCGCCGACCTCAACCGCCACGAGGGCGAGGAGCGCATGGCGCTCGCGATCGCCTTTCTCTTCGAAGGGTTTCACCGTTGGATCAGCCCGTTCGACGACCTGATCCTCAAACAGATCGCCGCGGGCGACACCAGCGTGGACGTACCCTTCGCCCGGGAGGCCATCGCCACGCTCTGCCGCCGGGGCTTCCCGGCCGAGCGGGCCGAGCGCTACTTCGCGATGTTCTACCAGCTCCGCCGCGCCTATTACCTGATCGACCGCGGGCTGACCGGCGCGAGCCCCTGCATGCAGAAGCTGCGCGAGCGGCTGTGGAGCAACGTCTTCACCGCCGATATGCAGCTCTACGTCCTGCAGCTGTGGAACCGCATGGAAGATTTCTCGACGCTGCTGCTGGGCGCGACCGGCACCGGCAAGGGCGCGGCCGCGGCGGCGCTCGGCCGCTCGGGCTTCATCCCGTTCGATACGCGCAAGAACTGCTTCGCGGAAAGCTTCACGCGCGGCTTCATCGCGCTGAACCTCTCACAGTTCCCCGAGACGCTCATCGAGAGCGAGCTCTTCGGCCACCGCAAGGGCGCCTTCACCGGCGCCGTCGAGGCGCACGCCGGCGTCTTCGCGCGGTGCAGTCCGCACGGCGCGATCTTCCTCGACGAGATCGGCGAGGTCGCCGAGCCGCTCCAGATCAAGCTGCTGCAAATCCTGCAGGAGCGCACCTTCACCCCCGTCGGCAGCCACGAGCGCCAGCGATTCGCCGGCCGCGTCATCGCCGCCACCAACCGCCCGCTCGACGAGCTCCGCCGCGACGGGAAGTTCCGGGACGATTTCTATTACCGGCTCTGCTCCGACGTGATCCTCGTGCCGGGCCTGCACCAGCGGCTGGTCGAACATCCGCGCGAACTGGACCTGCTGCTGAACGAGCTGGTGAGCCGACTGACCGGCCAAAGCGACACGGGCCTGGCGGCGCACGTCGCGCAGGCGCTGCGGCAGTCGCCCGGCCCCGACTACACCTGGCCCGGCAATGTGCGCGAGCTCGAGCAGGCCGTCCGCCGCGTGCTGCTGACCGGCCACTACGCGGCGCAATCCGCGCCCGCCGCCGGCGCGCACTCGCGCTTCCTCGCCGCGCTCGAGTCCGGCGCGCTATCCGGTGACGAAGTGCTCGCGGGTTACTGCGCCCGGCTGCACGCCCAACTCGGCTCCTACGAGGAAGTCGCCCGCCGCACGCGCCTCGACCGCCGCACCGTCCGCCGCTACATCCTCCTGCACCGCGACCAGGCGTGAACGCCCGCCAGGGCCGCGCCACCGGAACCGGAACGGCGGACAGGGCAAAAAAAACGCCCGTTTCCATCAGCTGGAAACGGGCGTGCGACTTTACGGGAGGAGCTTAATCCCCTGAGAGGGAGAGTCCGCCGTGTTCGACGAGTTCGGCCAGCTCATCCTCGTCCTGCGGGCGCTCCTGAGGGAGCAGGTCGCCGCCGACGATGCTCGCGCCGCCATCCACATACAAAATCTGGCCGGTGATCTTCGTGGACAGCTTGCCGAGCAGGAAGGCGGCGGCGTTGGCGACCTCGGTCTGGTCCTCCAGCACATCCCACGGGAGCGGCGCCAGCTTGCGCCACGTGCGGGCGAGGTGCGCGTGATGCGGAATGGCCTTGGCGGCCCGGGTCAGCAGCGGACCGGCGGAGATGGCGTTGACGCGGACCAGCAGGCGTCCGTATTGCCGGGCGAGCGCGCGGACCAGCGCCTCGAGCGCGGCCTTGTTGACGCCCATCCAGTTGTAGAACGGGAACGCCTTGCGGCTCTCGAAGGTGAGCGCGAGGATCGAGCCCCCGCTCTTCATCTGGGGCAGGGCATAGTGGGCCACCGTCGCCAGGGAGGCGCAGCTGATGTGGAACGCGTTCTTGATGTCGTCCACGGCGTTGGTGAAGATGTCCTCGCCGAGGCAGGTCTTGGGGTTGGCGAAGGCGATGGAATGGACCACGCCGCAGATCGGACCAAGGCGCTCGAAGAGATCGCGCACCTCGACCTCCTTGGTCACATCGCAGAACTCGATGCGCAGCGCCGCTTTTTCCTCCGCGGTCAGCTTGTCGCTGCGGTCGAAGAAGATCCGTTTCAGGCGGTCACTCTGGACGGTGTAGACGACCTGCCCGCCCCAACGGATGATTTCCTGCCCGATCGCATAGGCGATGGAATCCGCGTCCAGCAGACCCATGACCACATATAACCCATCTTTTTGAACCATAGTTGTACTCGCTTTCAAAGTGCTGGCGATCCTACGCCATCGAAGTTGGTTTTGCAAATCGGTTGTCCGCAGCCTATCATCGCCCGGCAGCACAGAAGGAAAACACTATGGCCACTGACAAGAAATCCGGCATGAAGAGCGCCTACGACCTCGCGATGGAGCGGCTCGAGAAGCGCGACGGCAAGCTCGCCCCGCTTTCCTTGGAGCAGAAGAAGGAGATCGCGGAAGAGGAAAACAAGGCCAAGGCACGGATCGCCGAGGTCGAGATCATGTTCACGCAGAAGCTGCAGGCGGCGCTCGAGAGCGGCAAGCCGGAAGAACTGGAAGAAGTTGAACGCCAGAAGCGTTCCGAACTCGAGCGCATCCGCAACCGCGCCGAGGCGAACAAGGACAGCATCCGCCGGGGACACGGCTGATGGAAAAGCTGAAAGAATTTTTCAAGCGCGACCGCTTCGCCACCGGCGCAGGCGCCGAACTGGTGCTGGTCGAACCGGGCCACGCCATCGCCCGCATGAAGATCGAGGCGCGGCACCACAACGCCATCGGCACGGCGCAGGGCGGCGCGATCTTCACGCTCGCCGACTTTGCCTTCGCCGCCGCCGTCAACTCGCGCGGGCACGTCGCCGTGGCCATCAACTGCTCGATCACCTTCATGAAGGCCGGGGCCGATGGTCTCCTGACCGCCGAGGCGCGCGAGGAGACCCACACCCCGAAGCTGGGCGCGGTCACCGTCCGTGTCACCGACGAAGCCGGTGACGTCGTCGCCATCTTCCAGGGCTTGTCCTACCAGAAGAAAGAGCCGTTCCCGGTGCTATGAAGACGCCACGCCGCTTCGTCCTGCTGCATCACGAGGGTCACGGCGCGGCTCATTTCGATCTGATGCTTGAGGCCGACACCGCACTGGCCACCTGGCAGTTCTCCGCGTCGCCCGCCCTGCTGGCCGCCGGCGGCGGGCTGCCCTGCCGGCGCCTGGCCGATCACCGCAAGGCCTATCTGGATTACGAAGGCGCCGTCGGCGGCGACCGGGGACACGTGACGCGCGAGGATGGCGGCGCGTGCGAACTCATTTCGGAGAGCGCGGAGCGCTGGCTGGTGGCACTCCAAGGCCAACACCTGCGCGGCCGCTACACCTTGTCCCGCCGCAGCGCCGGGTGGTCCTTGACCCAAGAACCAGTCGACTGAACTGCGCCAGCTCGCCGGCGGCCGACGCAGACCGCCGCCACACCCGAGGGCCCGACCGTAGTGTGCAGTTCCCTTGGGTTGGGCTCGCGGGGTTGGAAAACCCCGCCCACAAAGAGGCTTTGAGTAAGGCCGGCTGGGTGGGTGCTGAGATGGTGAGTGCTAGGCACGGCCACCACAGGCAAGGCAGACGGTTCCGGAATCCCGTCCAGACCGGAAGCGCCTGCCACTCGCGTCGAAAGTTACCAGCGCACGCCGACGTAGACCAGCGGACCGGACAGCTTCAGGTCGGCGGTGATCGGATAGGTGGTGTCCTCGCCATGGATGGTGATATAGCGATAGCCGCCGCCGGCATAGAACCAGTCGAGCGTAAGCAGGGCGCTCACTTCGACATCCAGAAAACGCGCATCAATATCGCCGAAGCCCCAATTGAAGCCGCAGACACTGCCACGCAGGGTCAGCCAGTCCAGCGGCGCTCCTTCCAGGAAACCGCCGACGTAGGGCATCCCCGCCTTCACGTCTTTTTCCGTCGAGCCCACCGCCGAACTCGACGCCTTGGCATTGAAGTTCATGTACTGGCCACCGCCAAACACGCCGCCGTGCAGCCAGTCCGGCCCGACGTTGATGCGGGCAAAGCCGCGGACGAAGGTCGCCTCCAGGCTCGTATGGACATCGGCGCTGATCGGGAACACGCGGTCGTGAAACCGGACATCCCGGTTGATGGTGTTATCGGCGGACATGTTGAACTGGAAAAATTCCGCGCCAAACTCGACGTACTTGCCGATGATGACCTTCGCATCCGGCACGCCGATGCGGCTGCCATAGCCGAGGTCGTTCTGCACATCCACCGTGGTGCCTTCCAGCCCATCGATGCCGAGCGCCAGGTTGCCGGAGGGTTTCATGAACCACCACGAACCTTCCACCTCGAGCCAGGCGTGCGCGGGCGCGGCAGTGAGCGCGAGCAGGGCGACAGCGGCAACCATAAACTTGTTCATGTGTTTCCTTTCACGGTGGCCGCGGAAGATAGCGGGCCGCCGCGCGTCAAGCAAGCCGGCGTTTTACGCGACAGGTGCGTGCGGCGGCCGACCAATAATTTGCAAAACTACCGATTCTGCCTTATTGGTTCCTCCCAATTCCGGTAACGGCTGGGGCGACCGGCTTGGGAGGATAAACATTGACTACGATCCGTCATCAATTGCTGCAGTATGGGCTGGCGCTCTCGTTGAGCCTGGCCGCGGTCTGCTTCCTGTCGGCCCTGTTGATGCAAAAAACCGACGCGACCGCCACGGCCGCGCCTGCCGCTCAGACGACGTTCGCGGTGCGCCAAAGCCCGAAGCGCATCAGTGTCGCGGTGGAACAATCCGTGATGGCGCTCGGTTGGGAAAAGAAACGGGTCACCGTGACCGCCACCAACACCATCCTGCAGGCGCTGACCGCCCAGGGCCGCCCCGTACGTATTTCCGTCATGCCCGACTACGGCACCACGACCCGCATCCACGTCCAAGCCACAGGGCCGGCGGCCGTCAGCCAGCAACTCACCCAGCAGTTGCATGAGGCCTTGCTGCTCGCCCTGCGCTGAGCGCGCCCCCGCCCGCCGCCGCTCCCGTTTCCCCTGCTTGGAAAAACAGCTTGCACCCGCTTCCAATCCTTGGAACAGTCCGCCCGTCCACCGAGCTGCCTATGAACAAAGCCACCGTCGCCGTCGTGAAGACCTCGCCCGCCACCGTTTTGGCGGATACGCACCGCGTGCTCAACCTCGCGGGCTATCAGGACGCGCTCCCCAAGGACCGCGACACCGGGCTGAAGATCAACATCTCATGGCATTTCTTTTATCCCGGCAGCAGCACCACGCCCTGGCAGCTCGACGGCGTCATCCGCGCGATGAAGCGCGACGGCTACAAGCCGGAACTGATCCACGGCTGCCACAACCGCACGGTGGTCATCGATTCCCACCTCGGCGAGCGCGAGAACAAGCAGATCAACGTCATCCAGCACCACGGCCTGAAGAACGTCCACCTCTACGAGGGCGAGGAATGGATCAACGTCCGCGACGCCGTCGGCGCGGTCGCCGACAAGTTTCTCTGCCTGAACCAGGTCTACCCTGACGGCTTCATGATCCCGAAGCGTTTCATCGGCGAAAACATCCTGCACCTGCCCACGGTCAAGACGCACGTTTTCACCACCACCACCGGCGCGATGAAGAACGCGTTCGGCGGGCTGCTCAACGAGCGCCGCCACTGGACGCATCCCGTGATCCACGAGACGCTCGTGGACCTGCTGATGATCCAGCAGAAGATCCACAGCGGCATCTTCGCGATGATGGACGGCACCTTCGCCGGCGACGGCCCCGGGCCGCGCTGCATGATCCCCTACGTGAAGAACGTCCTGCTCGCCAGCGCCGACCAGGTCGCTATTGACGCCGTCGCCGCCAAGCTGATGGGCTTCGATCCGCTGCGCGACATCAAGTTCGTCCGCCTCGCCCACGAGCTCGGCCTCGGGTGTGGCGACCCGCGCGAGATCAACCTCGTCGGCGACGCCGACGCCATCGCGCAGAACTGGCACTTCGTCGGCCCCTACAAGAAGATGACCTTCGCCAGCCGGATGCAGCACAAGATTTATTGGGGCCCCCTCAAGAAGCCGATCGAGTGGTCGCTCAAGACCGTCCTCGCGCCGTGGGCCTACATCGCCAGCGTGCTCTATCACGACACCTTCTGGTATCCCTCGCACCAGGCCTACATCCACGAGATCCTCGGCAGCGACTGGGGCCGGCTCTTCCAGCACTGGGACCAGCTCGCGCTGCTGCCCGACGACTTCACCACGCCGGGCTGGACCGAGCTCGGCGAGGAGGGCGCGAAGCTGCGCAGCGAGGCGTGGAAGTATTTCCGCGAATCGTTCCGCGTCCTCGGCACCTGCATCAAGGAAGCCCCCGAGTTCGCCGCCTCGCGCCGTCGCCGGAAAAAATAAATGACGCCCGCCACGCTCCATCCCGATCTCTGGCCGCTCGCGGTGCTGGCGATCAGCATGGCGCTGGTGATCGTGCTCATCACCGTCCTGCGCATCCACGCGTTCCTCGCGCTGATCGCCTCCGGCATCGTCACCGGCCTGCTCGCGCACGTCGGCACGCTCCCCGGTGAACCCGCGACGAGCCACTGGGTGCAGGCGGTCGAGCTCACGGTTACGGAGTTCGGCAACGTCTGCGGGAAGATCGGCATCGTCATCATCCTCGCCGCGCTCATCGGCGTCTGCCTGCTCGAAAGCGGGGCGGCCGACCGCATCGTACGCCGCTTCCTCGCGCTCTTCGGCGAGGCGCACGCCGGCCCCGCGCTGCTCGTCAGCGGCTACATCGTTTCCATCCCGATCTTTTACGACTCGTTCATCCTCCTGCTGATGCCGCTCGCCCGCGCCCTGAGCCTGCACACCGGCAAGAACTACCTGCTCTACCTGATGGCCATCTGCGCCTCCGGCTCCGTGACCCACTGCGTGATGATCCCCCACCCCGGCCCGCTCGCGATGGCCGCCACGCTCCACATCCAGCCCGGCGTCGCCATGTTCGCCGCCTTCACCATCGGCGCGTTCGCGCTCGCCGCCGCGTGGGCCTACGTCCGGTGGATCAACAGCCGCATGGAGGTCCCCGTCCGCGACCTGCGCGGCGTCTCGCGCGACGACCTCATCGCCCTGATGCACAAGCCCGACTCCGCGCTGCCTTCGTTCGCCGCCTCGCTCACACCCATCCTCATACCCATCGCCATGATCGCCGCCGCCTCGTTCGCCGAACTCTTCGGCGCCAAGCAAGCCGCGCCCGCGCTCTGGCCGTGGCTCGAATTCCTCGGCAACCGCCACGTGGCGATGCTCGCGGGCGCCGGCGCCGGCATCTGGCTGCTCGCCCGCCGCGAGCACTTCAGCATGGCCAGGTTCAACGAGCTGCTCGGCCCCGTCCTCGAAACCGCCGGCGTCATCATCCTCATCACCGCCGCCGGCGGCGCGTTCGGGTTGATGCTCCGCAACGCCGGGGTCGGCGGCGCGATCCAGGCGCTCGCCGCCGGCCGGGACATGAATTTGATCCTCCTCGCCTGGGTCATCGCTGCGGTCATCCGCATCGCGCAGGGCTCGGCGACCGTCGCCATGCTCACCACCGCCGCCATGATGCAGCCCCTGCTCACCGGCGGCTCGCTGCCGTGCCATCCCGTCTACGTCTACCTCGCCATCGGTTTCGGCGCCGACACGCTCTCGTGGATGAACGACAGCGGCTTCTGGGTCATCAACAAACTCGGCGGTCTCACCGAGCGCGAGACCCTCAAGAGCTGGACCGTTGTCTCCACCGTCATCTCCGTCAGCGGCCTCCTCGTCACCCTCCTCGCCGCCTGGCTGCTTCCCTGTCGGTGATTGGGTGGACAGAAAGAGCGCCCGTTCATTCTCCGCACTTCGATGTTCGATGCTCGCCCCGGCGAAGCCGGGTTGGATGTTCAGTGTTCGATGTTCGCTTTCTTAATGAAGGGTTCGCGGGGTTAGAAAACCCCGCCCACAAAGGAGGCGGATTTGGATTTGGTTTTATTGAAGGGCTCGCCGGAGCGGCGGCACTCCTGCCGCCGGCACCCAGCCCAACTGCACAGTGCGCCGCCACGACCGGATGCGAGTTGGTTGATCTGGCGGCGGGCGCGGCGGATTCGACATCTCGACAGGTTCGATGCAGGCAAGCTCACCGCAGGCGGATTCGACCCCTCGACAAGCTCGGGGGGGGGGCATAGCTCACCGCAGGCGCGCCCGCCCTACCTTGCGAATACGGAACAATTCTTTGTTCGATGCTAGATGTTCGCTTTTTCTTGGCTGGGTTCGCGGGGTTGGCTCGTCCCGGCGAAGTTCATGAATGAAACCGGAAAGCCCCGCCTACAAAGAAAGCGGGTTCGTTTGCGCTCCGCCGTAGCCGCGTTGGTCACAACGCGGCCCACACCGGCCATGACCGCGCCCAGGCAAGGCCACTACAGCTGGACAACCGGCTTCGGGCTCCAGCGGAGCTCACGTCAACAGGCCCTGCGCTTGCAGGCGGAAGAGGCCCGGACTCCTAATTACTTCCAACGCAATTTGTTTTCCCGCTTGTCAAGACAGCGCGGCCTTATTATCGTGATGCCGCGATGAAAAGAAAGAGCCGCATAAACAGGCAGTGCGGGTTGGCTTACAAGCTTGTTCAACGCAATAACACGAAGGGGACTCGCAATGAAAAGATCTAAATTCACGTTCCTTGGCGTCCTGGTGTTTTGTGCCCTCATGAGCATGACGGCCCAGGCACAGCACTACACCATTGTCCACACGAACGGCGTGAGCGAAGACGTCAGCATCGAGAATTTCTATCCGGGTGGAGGCCCCAGCATTCTGGGACTGCGGAACCAGACCACCGTCTTGCTTCCGCTTTCCGACATCGTCCGCATGGAACGGCTGAAAACGGGCGAGAACACCTTTAAGGTCACTTTTGTCAGCGGCGAAGTCGAGGAGATCCAGATCGTCACCGATGCGCGGATCGAGGGCAAATCGCGCGTCCCCGATACGGCTCAGGGACGCAACGGGTGGTATTGCGCCAGCGTAGGCAAGATCACCTCGATCGAACGTTCCTCAAGGGGCTGAGCCCGCTCTGCCCAACATGCGGCCCAAGCTGAGGCGGGTCACAGCCAGCGGCGGAGGCTGTTGGCGAGCCACTGCAGCAGCGCATCGAGCCACGGTCGCCTGCGCCAGGTGGCGAGCGTGATGCGTTTGGAGTGGCGGACGTCGTGCTCGAACATTGCATGCATCTGGGCGCCGAGCGTCGCCGAGCGGAGCGCCACGGACAGCTCGCAGTTGCTCTCGAAGCTCCGGTAGTCGAAGTTCGTCGAACCGATGATGGACACCTCGCCGTCGAGGCAGATCGTTTTCGCGTGCAGCATCGGCCCGCGCCGCTCGTAGATCTCCACACCCGCCTCCAGGAGCCGCGTATAAAACGAACGCGCGGCAATCCGCAGCAGCGCCACATCGCCGACGCCCGGCAGGATCAGGCGCACCGAGAGGCCGCGCCGGGCGGCGGCGCACAGCGCGACGATGATCGCGTCGGTCGGCGCAAAGTAGGCCATCGTGATCCACAGGCTCCGCTGCGCAACGTCAAACAGCTGCCGGGCGATGGGCGTGATCCGCGAGTGTTCCGTCGGCGCGGAGGCCAGGACGCCAAAGTCGCCCTCCGCCGCCAGGGGCACGACATATTCCACCGCCCCGAGCTCGCCGCCGCGGTTGGCGTAGCGCCAGATGCGGGCGAAGGCGGTGACGAGGTGCGCCACGTGCGGGCCTTCCAGCGTCAGGCCCGTATCGCGCCAGGGTTTGCCGCGGAACCGCCGGCGCGGGCGGACGATCCAGGGCCCGGCATACTCCACCCCGACATTCAACCCGCCGAGCTGCGCCAGATGGTCATCCACCAGCACCAGCTTGCGGTGATCGCGCTGCGTCACCCGCCAGCGGCCGCGATAGAGCCACGGCGACAGCGGGTGGAACTCGCACAGCCGCACGCCGCTGGCGCGCATTTGCGCGAAGATAGCCGGGTCCGAGTCGTGGCTGCCGAACGCGTCGTAGAGGACGAACACCCGCACACCGGCGCGCGCCTTGCGGCACAGCAGGTCGACGAATTCCCGCCCGGCTTCGTCGCTGCTGAAGATGTACATCTCGACGCAGATGCGCCGCTGCGCGCCCAGGATCGCGTCATAGGCGGCCCGCAGGGCCTGGCCATCCTTGAGCAACTGGACGATGGTGCCATCGCGCAGCAGGACGGAGTCGGGCGTGATCCAGTCCTCAAAGGTGCCCGCGATGCCGGCGCCATCCATGCCCGCCGCGCCCCGCTGGCCGCGCAGCCGCTGCCACCATGGACGCAAACGCTGCTGCGAAAGCTGCCGCAGCAGTTTCTTCGACGCGGCGGCCGCCCGCCGTGTCCTTTGCAGGGGAGAAAAGCGCACGTCGCAATCTAAACGACTGCGCGGCGTATGCCAAGGCTTGGGAAAGGCCGTGCCGCGCGGCGGAGGGTTCAGCGCGCCGCGGCTGGTGGCGCGGGCAGTTCCTCGATCACGAGGTTCCGGTAGCGGATCTTCGTGAACGCGCCGCCATGGATCTGCAGCGCGAATTTCCCCCGCTGCGGGATCTGCGCCTCGCGCTCCGTGTAATCGGCCAGCTTAACCCCATTGAGCCAAAGCTGGATGTGCGCGCCTTCCGCCCGGATCCGATAGTCGTTCCACTCGCCCGGCTTCAGCGCCTGCTGCCGCGTCGCCGGTTCTGCCGCCACGAGGTTGCGCTTGCGCCGGCTTTCGTCGTAGAGATTGCCGTCGGTGTTTGCGCCGAGATCGGCCTGATAGCCGCACATTTCGAAACCCTGCGACACGCGCTGCGACCAGAATTGCACGCCGCCATTGACGAAGCCGTTGGTGCCTTCGACCTTGTATTGCAATTTCAAATCGAAAGCGCCGAAGTCCCTGGTGGTCGCCAGAAACTCGTTGTGCGCCTGCTTGCGTTCCAAGGTGCCGGCCACGATCTCGCCGCCTTCCACGCGCCAGTTGTTGGTATTGCCTTCCCAGCCGGCGAGCGAGCGGCCGTCGAACAGCGGCTGCTCCGCTGCGCACACGACCGACATCGCAAACAGTTCCGGCAACACCAGCACCGCGAGCAGAGCACGTATATTCATGGCGGAAAAGATGACGGAGTACGGCCGGAAATTCAAGCGCGGCCTGTTGCCGTGAAGCTTTCGGGTGGGCGGGCCGCGTGCTCACGATCGCGGGTACGAACGTCCCGGAGGGACGCTGCGAAAGTAGCCCGGCGCTTCAGCGCCGGGAAAGAGCATCCGCCTCCGCCCAAGTCCCGTAGGGACGAAAGAGATTCGATCCCCATGGACAGGCAAGCGCTCGCGTGATGCCTGCTGTAGCGGCGGTCTGTGACCGCCGCCGGGAGGGTTGCATCTGGGCGGGCCGCGTTCCCACGAACGCGGCTACAAACCATGCGCGCCCTTCTTCGCACCAACACACTGCAAAACGAAGCCGGTCTACTCGCGCGGCTTGGGCGTCACGTCCGAGGCCAGCGCGGCGAGCGTCCGGCCGTCGGGCAGCGTGAACGGCGTCTGGCCGAAATTGACCGTGACGGTGGTGCCGTCAGCGAAATGGGTCTGCTGCACCTGGCGGTCGGCGCTCAGATACCGGTGGTCGGTCATCTCGGAGTAGAACGTGGCGCGGGCGACGGGGCACGTGGCGCGGTAGCTCTGCACGAAGCGCTCGCGGTCGCGCGCCCACTCGCGGCGGTTGAACATGAACATCGGCGGCGTGCCATAGAGCGCGTTGAACAGGTCGCGCTTGTCCCAGAGCGCGGGCAGCTTGTTGTTGTAGTCGCCCCAGTACCACTGCGCGACAACGCAGTCGTGATAGACCAGCTCCCAGAGCGGCAGACGGTAGTCCGCGCCCAGCTGGAACTTGGCGACCCGCTCGGGCACCACCTCGACTTTTTCCATCATGTTGCGGCCGGAGTCCGGCACGCGGTAGGGGCCGAGGCTCAGCATGCCCTCGAAATAATGAACGAACGGCACGGCCGCGTCGTGCCCGGTTTCGGAGCCGCAGATCTGCTTGAGTTCGCGCGAAATGACGCCGAGCAATTCCATCTTCGCCTCGCGGCTTTCGCGACGCGTCATCGGATGCGCGGGCGCGTAACACTCGCGCCACGGCGAGGCGGTCGTCGTGTCGATGAACCGGCAGTGGTAGGGGCGCGTCTTGAGTTCCTCGGCGATGCGCCGCCGCGCAAAATCGGGCGCGAGCTTGTCGCAGAGCACGCCGCAGGCGATGCGCGTGCCGTCCTTGGCCTTCACTTCCCAGCCGCGCTCCCAGTCGCCGTTGGCGCGCAGGATCATGCCGGTGGGCCACGCGCTGGAGGTCCAGTCGCTGTGGATGTGCCCGAGGAGCGGGAACTTCTCCGGGTTCATCGCATCCTGAAAGATGTCGTAGCGGCTGGTCAGCACGCCGGGCAGCTTGTTCATCGTCGCGATTTGCTCGCCGCCGCCGGCGGCGCTCCAGAGGATGCGGTGGATGCCGTTGGACTGCATCGCCCGAATCGTCGGCAACTGGTCGCGGTCCATGAACCAGATATTCGCCGCGCCGGCGAGCAGGTCCACGTCCGGGTTTTCGGCGCGTTTCTGGGTGAACGTCTTGAGTCGGCCCAGCTCCGCCACATAGGAGCGGTAGCGTTTGCACATCGCCACATGGCCGCCCTGCTGGAAAACCACATAGCGCAGCTTGCGCGCATAGCCGAACTGGTTTTTCTCGCCCACCCAGACCGGCTGCGCGGCGAGCAGCTTGGCCCCGTTGCGCTTGAGCTGCAGCTGCGCATCGTCCGCGGTCTCGAACAGCGTCAGCACGCCCGCCGCGCCATCGGTCACGCCGAAGAACGCCATGCAGAGGCCGTGGCCGCCGTAGCAAACATAGCGCATCTCGCCAAGCGCCGGATCCTCGACCGGATAGGCGATGCCTTCGTTGACCGGCACGATCAGGCGCGTGCCGCGCTCCGGCACGAAGGCCGGCGGGAAATTCAGCGGCGCGCGCATCGCGCCCTCTGCCGCCAGTTCCACCACCAGTTCGGCCGCATGCGGCGCAAGCGTGGCGGTCATCCGAACCACCAGGTCGTTGCCCGCGTCAAACAGGTCCGCCACCAGCGCCCGGTCCGTCGCAGCCGCCGTCAACACCGGCAGGCGCACGCCGGTCAGGGGCTCCTGCCGCCAGGTCCGGCCGGAGCGCAGGTCGCGGATGGAGAAAGCGCCCTGTACCGGGTCGAACGCGGCCTCGATGCATTCGTTGCTGATGGCGGCGCTTTTCAGGGAAGCGCCGGTGGCCTTGGCTTGCAGCCGGCGCACGCGATAGTCCTCCATCCAGACCGTCGCCGCGGCCTGTCCGATCAGGCGCGGCACGTAGGAGGTGATGCCCGCGGGCACCAGCACCCGGCCGCGCAGGTGATGCCAGGCGCCGTCGCCGGCCGCCGTGTCCTCGCCCGCACTCCAAGCCAGCACAGCCCCCTGCGCATCGCGCAGCGTAAAACAGACCGAGGCGTTGCCCTGGCCTTGCACACGCACCCAGGCGGACGCCTCCAGCAGATCGCCCGCCTGCGCCGGCAACCGCGTCTCGGGGTTCAGCGACCAGTCGCGCGTGCCGCGGTGTTCGATGCGCAGCGAGGCCCCGGCTTGGTGCCGGACGGCAGGGTCCATGCCGACCACCGCCTGGCCCTCGTCGTGCGCCCAGACGCGCGACCACGTCAGGTTGGTCGCAAACGTTTCGCGGAAACAATCCTCCAGCGTCGCGCCCCACCCTGTCGCGCCCGTCCACACCAGCACGGCCAGCAGCCAGATTTTTTTCATGAAGTCCTCACAGGGCGCGGATGATAAACGGTTTCCCGGCCAAAGACATGTGGAAAGGGAAACTTTCGTCCCTGCAGGGCACGGGAGGGGCTCAAAACCGGCTGACGGCCCCGTGGCGGGGCCACGCCGATCAGCGGCGCAGCCACCATTGGGAGGAGGCGCAGATCAGCGTGATGCCGACAACCAACGAGGTGATGAAGAGGGAGAGGCAGAAGTGCGTCCACCATTGCATATCATACTCGCGATACATATAGATGACGCCGCTGATCATGCTGCCGACCAGCAACATGAAAAACGCTGCCAACCACAAGCCGCTCCGCGGTGGATTACCTGGTGTCATCGGACGGGAAGGATAAAGGCTGGCCGCCGGAAAGTAAAGTTAAGAGTGCGCACGGGTCCGGATGAAGCGACCTTGCACGCGGAATGCAGGCCGGCTAAGCTCGCTGCGAACCGAAGGAGCAACCATGCACACCAAGCAGTCCGAGCAGCTTTCGCATCTGACGCGCCGGGGCTTCCTGGGCGCCTCATCCAGCACGGTGGCGGCCCTGGCCGCCGGCGGGCTCGCGGGCGCGCCGCAAACGGGTTCCGCGGCGGCGCGGGTGCCGCTGGCCGCCGGCAGCTTTCCCAAGGATTTCTGGTGGGGCGCGGCGACCGCCTCCTATCAGGTCGAGGGCGCCGCCAGCGAAGACGGCCGCAAGCCCAGCGTCTGGGACACCTTCAGCCATACGCCCGGCCGCACCGCCAACGGCGACACCGGCGACATCGCCGACGATCACTATCACCGGTTCAAAGATGATGTGAAACTGATGGCCGACCTGGGCATCAAGCACTACCGCTTCAGCCTCGCCTGGCCGCGCATTGTGCCCGACGGCCGCGGCGCGGTGAACGAGGCGGGCGTGGACTTCTACAAGCGCCTCGTGGACGAACTCCTCGCGCACGGCATCACGCCGCACGCGACGCTCCTGCACTGGGACAGCCCGCAGGCGCTCGAGGACCGGTACGGGTCCTGGCGCAGCCGCGAGATCGCCCAGGACTTCGCCGACTACACCACCGCCACCGTTTCGCGCCTCGGCGACCGCATCAAGCACTGGATGACCATCAACGAGATCATGTGCTTCACCTACCTCGGCTACGGGGTCGGCAAGGTGCCGCAGCACGCGCCCGGCACCGTCGTCCAGAAGCGCAAGGACGTGCTGCAAACCGTCCACCACGCCCTGCTCGCCCACGGTATGTGCTGCCAGGCGATCCGCGCCGCCTCGAAAAACGCGCACGTCTCCACCGTCGTCAACTACGACGCCTACGTCCCCGTCATCGAAACGCCGGAGAACATCGCGGCGGCCAAAATTGCGTTCGTGGAGCAGGAGCACAACGGCACGGTCCTCGTGCCGATCATGACCGGCGCCTACAACCCGCAAACCCTCGCCAAACTCGGCGCCGACGCGCCCGACGTGCAGCCCGGCGACATGGCCATCATCGGCCAGCCGCTCGACGCGCTCGGCTTCAACGTGTACACCGGCGCCTATGTCCGCGCCGCGCCCAATGCCCGCGGCTACGAGGTCCTCCCGCTGCCCAAGGGCTACCCGGACATGCACATGCCGTGGCTCCACTTCATGCCGGAGGCCATCTACTGGGGCGTCCGCCTCATCAACGACGCCTTCGGCAAAAAGGACCTCCCCATCTACGTCAGCGAGAACGGCTGCGCCGCCGAGGACGAGCTGACCAAGTCCGGCGAGGTCCTCGACCTCGGCCGTGTGCTGTACCTGCGCGCCTACCTGCGCAGCGCCTCGCGCGCGATCGCCGAAGGCTACCCGCTGATGGGCTATTTCCTTTGGAGCCTGATGGACAACTTCGAATGGAGCTGCGGCTACACCCGCCGCTTCGGCATCACCTATGTGGACTACAAGACGCAGCAGCGCATCCCCAAGCAAAGTTACCGCTGGTACCAGCAGGTCATCCGCGCCAACCGCGTGCTGTGACGAACACGCGTACGCAGGAGAGCACCCTTAGAAGCTGCAGACAACAAAATCATGCTTCACAAAATCATGACCTCGCCCGGCGAGGCCCCATGATTTTGTCCTCATGATTTTGCTTCCACTTCTCCTCTATCAACGAAAACACCCCGCGCAAAAACACCACCCGCCTGTAGCCGGCATCGGTGATGCCGGCCGCCTAGCATAACCGCCACACATAGCCGGAGTCGCCGATCCCGGCTAAAGCAAGCCCATCAACCTCTCCTCTGCGGGCGTTGCTAGCCTCTGCGAACCTCCTCCGACCTCCGTGACCTCTGTGGTTAGTCTTCCCTTTCCATTGCCACACCTTTGGAAAAACCTTGACCGGCCGCGCGGCGTCGGGAGAATGCGCGCATGAAAACAAACCTGTTGGCGATGACGGTTGTGCGGCGCGCGGCGCTGCTGGGGCTGCTGGCGTGGGGCGGCGCGGCCGCGGCGGCGGACAAGTTCAGCTTCGCCGATACGGCGGGCCAGCACCTGGACGTGCTGCTGGGCGACAAGCTCGTGGCGCGCTACATGGACGCCTGGGATATCAGCACGCCGCAGCAGCGGCTCGAAACCTACAAGCCCTATCTGCACATCTTCGATGCCGAGGGCAAAGCGCCGATCACGAAGGGGTCGGGCGGCAACTTCACGCATCACCGCGGCATCTTCATCGGCTGGAACAAAATTGCGTGCAACGGCAAAAGCTACGACCGCTGGCACATGAAGGGCGGCGAACAAATCCATCGCCGCTTCCTCGCCCAGGAGGCCGACGCGGAGCATGCGTCGTTCACCTCGCAGGTGGAGTGGATCGGCGAGCCGGGCAAGACGCTGCTTGCGGAAGAGCGGACGATGACCTTCCGGCCGGCCGCGGCGCCCGCGCGCCTGATCGTGGACTTCACCTCCCAGCTCAAGGCCGTCGCCGGCGACCTCGTCCTGGATGGCGACCCCGAACACGCCGGCTGCCAGTACCGGCCCGCGGCCGAGGTGGACACCAAACTGACCAGCTACGTCTTTCCCAAGGAGAACGCCGATCCGAAGAAGGACCGCGATTACCCCTGGGCCGGCGAGACCTACACGCTCGCCGGACAGCAGCACAGCGTGGTGATCATGAGCCATCCGGATAATCCGAAAGACACGCGCTGGTCGGCCTACCGCGACTACGGCCGCTTCGGCGCGTTCGCGAAGGTCCCCGTGAAGTCCGGCGAAACGCTGACGCTCCGCTATCGCTTCGTGATCGCCGACGGCGCGATGTTGCCGGCCGATGCAATCCAGAAAATTTACAATGCTTTCAGCGGCGCCACCGCCGCGACGCCGCCGGTCACGGTCCGCAAGGCCGACCAGCCCGCGCCGGCCAAGCCCAAGGCGAAGAAATAAAATCCGCGACATCAGGCCGGGGTCACCGACCCCGGCTACAGCGTTCTGTTCTTTTTGTAGCCGGGATCGGTGATCTCGGCGCTTGTTGTAGCCGGGGTCGCTGACCCCGGCCGACCGTAAAGGAACCCAACCATGAAAGTGATTCAGACCTGTCTGACGGCGGCGCTGGGCTTCGCCCTGCTGGGTCCGGCCGGTTGTGCCACATCCACACGTCACGGCCCGGACGCGGGCCTCAGCGCCGGCGTGCCGGCCAACGCACAGCCTTGGGATCTGCCCCGCCTGTGGCAGGCGCCGCGTATGGAGCCGGCGGCAGGTTTTGCAACGAACAAGCTGAGCGCGGTGTTCTTCGAGGGTCTGCCCTGCTCCGGCCAGCCGACGCGTGTCTTCGCCTATATCGGCATGCCGGAGCACAAGCCCGGCGAGAAGGTGCCCGCCATGGTGCTCGTGCATGGCGGCGGCGGCACCGCATTCGTCAAATGGGTCGAGCTCTGGAACAGCCGCGGCTATGCGGCGATCGCGATGGATACCTGTGGCTGCGTGCCGCGCGGTTCTTACGGCAAGTGGCAGCGCCACGCCCAGGGCGGGCCGGCCGGCTGGGGCGGCTTCGCGCAAATCAAGGCAGCGGAGCAGGACCAGTGGACCTTCCACGCCATCGCCGATGTCATCCTCGCGCATTCACTCCTGCGCGCCCAACCGGACGTGGATCCAGCGCGCATCGGCATCACTGGCATCTCGTGGGGCGGCTACCTCACCTGCATCGCCGCCGGCGTGGACAGCCGCTACAAGCTCGCCGCGCCGGTCTACGGCTGCGGGTTCCTCGGCGACAACTCGACGTGGCTGCCGGAGTTCGAGAAAATGGGCCAGGAGCAGGCCGCCACCTGGCTGCGCCGCTGGGATCCCTCCCGCTACCTGCCGCGCGCGCAGATGCCGTTCCTCTGGGTGGATGGCAGCAACGACTTCGCCTATCCGATGGACTCGCTGCAGAAATCCTACCGCCTGCCGGCCGGCCCGCGCACACTCTGCACGCGCGTCCGCATGCCGCACGGCCACAACGGGCCCGGCGAGAACCCGGCAGAGATCCACGTGTTTGCCGATCACCACCTCAAGGCCGGGCCCGCGCTAGCGCGCATCACCGCGCAGGGCCGCGACTGGGCCACGTTCGAGTCACCGGCGCCGATCGTCAAAGTCGAATTGAATTACACCATGGACAGCGGCGTATGGAAGCAGCGCAAATGGGAAACCGTCCCCGCCACGCTCGACGCCGCGCAGCACAAAATCTCCGCCGCGCTCCCCGCCGGCACGACCGTGCATTACTTCAACATCGTCGACGACCACGGCCTGGTGGTCAGCACCGAGCACGTTGAGCAAAAGCATTAACCACAGAGGTCACAAAGGAAAGCTGAGGTTCGCAGGGTGAGGAATATTCACCCACGGATTCTGAAGCAGAGACTACTGACCAATGAAAACTGACGGCCTCCGCTTCCCATCTGTGAAATCGGTGTAATCTGTGGACGAACTGCTTCCGCTTGGTCTGCTGCCCCGCCACAAATCGGCTCGGCCTCGCGCCGCTGCTTCAAACGGGAATTCTCCTTCCGGATGACCTGCCCCAAATAATAAATCTTCTCGGCGTTGCGCCGCTGGCTTTAATCGGAAAGTCCCGGTGCCCTGCCTCAAATCTTAAATCGGAAATCTTAAATCTTAAATTCTTCAGATGGCGGAAGGGGTGGGATTCGAACCCACGGAGGACTTACGCCCTCTCCGGTTTTCAAGACCGGTGCAATAAACCGCTCTACCACCCTTCCGAAAGGCTCGGGTGACGTTGCCGTGCCGGCCGCCCAGCCCGCGCAAAATCACGGCCGGAAATTAGGGAACGCCCCCACCGCGTGCAAGACAAATCCGGCAAACCATCTGGCAGCAGCGCATGGCCCCGCCCCAACAAGCACGCTCATAAGTCCGAGCTATTCGGCAGGGACGCTGCTTGCAATTTTCGCAGAGACTGGGCTCACCGCCCAGCGGCTTTGAGTTTCCAGGCGCCGGTGCCCCACCAGTAGCTGGCGGCGCGCGCGGTGCCGTTGCTGTGCATGAACCAGCCGCCGGTGAGGCCGGCGGAGTTCTGCCAGACGAGGTCGCTGACGCCATCGCCGTCGATGTCTCCCACCCCGCACAAAGCCCAGTCGCCAGTGTTGAATGGCGTGCCGCCACGGATGGTGCCGTTGGCATTGTGGTACCAGATGACCACGGTGCCGGCAGCGTTCTGCCAGAACAACTCGGCTTTATGATCGCCATCCAGGTCGCCGATCCCGCGCAGTTTCCAGCCGGGCATGACGCCCACGGGGACGGCCGCCAGGTAGTTGCCGTTGGTATCGAGCCGCCAATAAGCCGTCACACCCGCAGCGTTCTGGAAGAACAGCTGGCCGCGTCCGAGGCCTTCATAATCGCCACAGGCCTTGATGTCCCAGCCGCTGAGGTTGAACCAGTACCGGGCGCTGCGCACGGAGCCGTCCGCCTTCATGAACCAGCCCGCGGCGTCGCCCGCGGCGTTTTGGAAGAGCAGATCGCTGATGGTGTCGCCATCGACATCGCCCACGCACTTGAGCGCCCAGCCGCCGGTGTTGGCGAGGATGCGCGCGAACTGGAAGCTGGCGTTGGTGCCGACCACCCAGCTCGCCAGCAGGCCGGTAGGATCCTGATAGAAGATCAGTGGCACATGTTCCGCATACGGGCACGGCATCCAGTTGATCTGGTCGACCCACCCGGCGTTACTGCCGGAGGAAGCGCCGGTGCTGTTGGTGTAGACCCACTTGAGCGTCACCTGGTTCGATGTGCCGATGTAGCCGACGTACTGGTTCCAGCCCGCATTGCCCGCGATCTGGCTGACCAATTGGGTGTTGATGTAAAATTGGAGCGTGTTGGCCGCGGCCGTGGAAGCTTTCCACCAGAACATCAAGGAACCGGGACCATTGGTTGTGGTCTGGAACCACGTCTGCTGGCCCGTGCCGATCACGCCACTCTTGAGCGCAGCGACACCGTCGTGGGTCGTCGTGGACTGCACGGTCCAGTTCGCGCCGCCGCCGGTGGTCCAGTTCAGGTTCGTCGCATCCACCGCCGCGCCGATGCCCATGACGAAGGTGGCCGTGTAGGAACTGGTCAGCGCCGGCACCGTGATGGTGCGGCTGGCGTTCGTGTTGCTGTCGTTCCAGCGCGAGAACAGCCAGCCGGGTGCAGCCGTAGCCACGAGCAACGCGCTATTGCCAACGGGATAGGTCCCGCCGCCGCTGACCGAGCCTGCGTAGGCCGGGCTGGCCGATACCTTGATGGTCACCGGCCGGGCGAAGCGGCCTGTGCAGGTCATGCCATTGCTCACCACGGTGAAGGTCCACGGGTTGTTCGTGACCGTGCCGTTCCAGTTGGCGAACAGCCAGCCATTGGATGCGGTCGCGGTGACCGTGGCGTTGGAATTTAGCAGGTATAGCCCGCCGCCGGCCACACTGCCGCCATTGGTTGGGTTCGCAAATACTGAGACCGCTCCAAGTGGCGCGAAGTTTGCGGTATAGGTCGCGCCACCCTCCGGCACTACAACGGTGCGCGGTGTATTAGTAGAGCCGTCATTCCAAGCCATAAACCGCCAGAGGTTCGAGGCTGTCGCGGAAATCAGCGCGTTGCTGCCCACAACGAACGTGCCGCTGCCGCTCACGCTGCCGCCGTTCGCCGGGCTGGCCTGTACCGTCAGCACCGCTACCGGCGCAAAAATCGCTGTGTACGCCATATTGGACGTGGCCACGATATAGCGCGTCACATTGGTCTCACCGTCGCTCCAGCAGATGAACTGCCAGCCATTCGACGCCGTCGCGGTCAGCAGATTCGTGCTGCCCACCAAGAACGTCCCGGTACCCGTCACGCTGCCGCCCGCATTCGTGTTGCTGCCTACCGAGAGCGTTGCCGCAGGCGCGAACTGCGCCGTGTACGTGACGTTCGTCACCGGTACGACCACGCTGTGCGCACTGTTCGTCGAGCCATCGTTCCAAGTCGTGAACAACCAATTATTGGAGGCGGTCGCCACCAACAACACGTTGCTGCCCGGCGCATATAGGCCCGCACCACTCGCACTGCCGCCGTTCGTCGGATTCGCTACCGCGGTCAGGAGCGCGGACACCACCAGAGTCCCGTTCGTCCAGCCCGTATACAGGACGCTGTTCACCGAGCCCGTCACCGCGTAGCTACCCGCATTCGTCGGCGCCAGCGGGCTACCGTTGTAGGTCAGATCCACGGTCAGTCCGGCCGGCACGGTCGTCGCCGTCGCCAGCCGCGCCGTCCCGTCATAGGTCTGGGCCAAATTGCCGATCGTCACACCCGCCACCGTCATTCCGACGATGATACTATTCGTCACGCCCGGCGCGGCATTCCAATTCCCGTTGCCAGCCTGCGTGGCCACCACGCTCACCACACCCGCGCCCGTGAAGCTCAGGTCCGCGCCGCTGAGATTGCCCGGTCCTGAGACTACAGCGAAGCTCACCGGCAATCCGCTCGAAGCTGTTGCACCCAGCGCCACCACATTCGTCGTCACTTGGGCTCCACTCACCGGGAACGAGATCGTCTGGTCGGCAGCCCCCACCACCAGCGTCCCATTCGTCCAGCCTTGATACATGACGTTGTTCACCGTACCGGTCACCGCATAGCTGCCCGCATTCGTCGGCGCCAGCAGGCTGCCGTTGTACGTCAGGTCAACCAGGATGCCGGCCGGCACCGTCGTAGCCGTCGCGCTGCGCGCCATTCCATCGTAGGTCTGGCTCAGGTTGCCGAGCGTTACGTTCGCCGGCGTCTTGCCGACGCTGATCGTATTGGTCACCGGTGTCGCCGCGTTCCAATCCCCATTGCCCGCCTGTAAGGCCACCACGCTCACGAGTCCTGCGCCCGTGAAGCTCAGATCCGCGCCGCTGATGTTGCCCGGTCCGGAGAGCAGCACAAAACTCACGGGCAACCCGCTCGCCGCTGTCGCACTCAACGTCACCACATTTGTCGTCACCTGCGCACCGACCGCCGGGAACGTAATCGTCTGGCTGGCGGCGCCAATCACGAGCGTACCGTTCGTCCAGCCTTGATACATGACATTGTTGACCGCACCCGTAACCGCGTAGCCGCCCGCGTTGGTAGGCGCCTGCACACTGCCGTTATAGGTCAGATCCACCAGCATACCGGCCGGCAGCGTTGCCGCCGTTACCTGCCGCCCCGTTCCGTCGTAAGTCTGGCTCAGGTTGCCGAGCGTCACGCCTGCCAGCGTCTTGTTCACCACAATCGTGTTGGTCACGGTTGTCGCTACGTTCCAGTTCCCATCGCCACTCTGTGACGCGACAACACTCACTAAACCAGCGCCCGTGAAGCTCAGGTTTGCACCACTCAAGATCCCCGGACCTGACAACACGGCATAACTCACCGGTAGCACGCTCGAAGCCGTCCCTCCCAGGATCACAACATTCGTCGTCACCTGCGCCCCGACTGCCGGGAACGTGATCAACTGACTCGCCTTTCCAACCACCAGCGTCCCGTTCGTCCACCCTTGATAGACTATGTCATTAACCGTACCGGTCACGGCATAGATACCCGCATTCGTCGGGGCTTGCGCACTACCGTTATAAGTTAGATCCACGGTCAACCCGGTCGGCACGGTTGTCACCGTCGCCATCCGAGCGGTCCCATCATAGATCTGGTTCAGACTGCCCAACGACGCACTTGCAGCCGTCTTGCTCACCGACACTGTGTTGGTCACGCTTGTCGCTGCGTTCCAGTTCCCATCGCCACTCTGTGACGCGACAACACTCACTAAACCAGCGCCCATGAAGCTCAGGTTTGCACCACTCAAGATCCCCGGACCTGACAACACGGCATAACTCACCGGTAGCACGCTCGAAGCCGTCGCTCCCAGGATCACAACATTCGTCGTCACCTGCGCCCCGACTGCCGGGAACGTGATCGACTGGTTCGCCCTTCCAACCACCAGCGTCCCGTTGGTCCATCCTGTATAGATCACACTGTTTACAGTGCCGGTCACCGCATAGCTACCCGCGTTCGTCGGCACCACAGTACTACCGTTATAAGTTAGATCCACGGTCAACCCGGTCGGCACGGTTGTCACCGTCGCCACCCGAGCGGTCCCATCATATATCTGGTTCAGACTGCCCAGCGACGCGCTTGCAGCCGTCTTGTTCACCGACACCGTGTTGGTCACGGTTGTCGCTGCGTTCCAGTTCCCATCGCCACTCTGTGACGCGGCCACACTCACTAAACCAGCGCCCGTGAAACTCAGGTTTGCACCACTCAAGATCCCCTGTCCAGACAACACGGCATAACTCACCGACAACGCGCTGGATGCTGTCGCACCCAAAGCGACAACATTCGTCGTCACTTGCGACCCGATTGTCGGGAACGTGATTGTCTGATTCGCCTTTCCAACCAACAATACCCCGCTAGCCACCCCCTGATACATGACGCTGTTCACCGTCCCTGTGATTGCATAGCTGCCCGCATTGGTCGGCGCTAGTGGATTACCATTGTAAGTAAAGTCGACGACTAATCCAGTCGGATCCGTAATGGCCGGGACCACTCGCGCCGTCCCATCATAAGTCTGGTTCAAGTTGCCAAGAATTACCGAGGCCATCGTCTTTCCTACCGACACCGTATTAGTCACAACTGTCGCGGCATTCCAATTCCCATTGCCATCTTGCGATGCAGCTAGACTCACCAAGCCGGCACCCGTGAAGCTAAGAGTCGCACCATTCAGACTCCCCGGTCCGGACAACACGGTAAAGCTCACCGGCAACCCGCTCGAAGCCGTTGCCCCCAAGGTCACCAGATTCGTCGTCACCTGCGCACCAACTACCGGGAATGTGATGGTTTGGTTCGCCTTTCCAACCACTAACATCCCATTTGTCCAACCCTGATAAACTATGTCGTTGACGGTGCCGGTCACCGCAAAGCTACCCGCATTCGTCGGCGCCACAATACTGCCGTTATACGTAAGATCCACGGCCAGGCCAGCCGGCACGGTCGTCGCAGTTGCCAATCGTGCGGTCCCATCATAAGCCTGGAGTAGACTACCTAGCGCCACGGTTGCTGCCGTCTTGCTTACCGTCACCGTATTGGTCACGGCTGTCGCAGCACTCCAGTTCCCATCGCCACCCTGCGACGAGACCACACTCACCACGCCGGCACCCGTGAAGCTTAGGTTCGCACCGCTCAGGCTCCCAGGTCCTGACAAAACAGCGTAATTCACCGGCAGAGCGCTCGAAGCCGTTGCCCCCAAGATCACCACATTCGTCGTCACCTGCGCACCGATTGCCGGGAACGTAATCGCCTGGCCAGCCTTCCCTACCATCAGCGTCCCACTGGCCCACCCGGCATATAAAACACTGTTCACGTTACCCGTGACTGAATAGCTACCCGCATTCGTCGGCGCCATGCTACTGCCGTTATAGGTAAGATCCACTGTTAGCCCAACTGGTAGAGTTGTCGTTGTTGCCACATGCGCCAACCCATCATAAGTCTGACTCAGGTTATCAAGTGTAACTGATGCAATAGTCTTACTTACTGCGATTGAATTGGTCACAGACATCGCTGCGCTCCAATTCCCATTACCACCCTGTGTTGCGGCCACACTTACCACGCCAGCACCCGTAAAACTCAGATTCCCACTATTCAGGCTGCCCGGACCGGATAGCACGACGTAACTCACCGGCAGCCCACTTGAGGCCGTCGCCCCCAAGCTCACCACGTTCGTTGTTACCTGTGCGGTGACGGATGGGAACGTGATCGTTTGGCTCGCTTTCCCAACGACCAACGTCCCGTTGGCCCAGCCCACATAGATCACGCTATTGACAAGACCAGTCACCGCATAATTACCAGTGTTCGTTGGCGCTAGGGCACTACCGTTATACGTGAAATCAACTGCCAGCCCAACCGGCACCGTGATTGCCGTCGCCTCCCGTGCTGTTCCATCATAGATCTGACTCAGGCTGCCCAGTGTTACGGTTGCAGTTGTCTTGCTCACCGACAGCATATTGGTGACGATTGTCGCGGCCGTCCAGTTCCCATCCCCACCCTGCGATGCGACCACGCTGACCAAGCCCGCACCCGTGAAACTCAGACTAGCACCGTTCAAGCTCCCCGGCCCAGACAACACGGCGTAGTTCACCGGCAACCCGCTCGAAGCCGTTGCCCCCAAGGTCACCACATTCGTCGTCACCTGCGAACCGATTGCCGGGAACGTAATTGTTTGGCTCGCCTTGCCCACCACGAGCGTCCCATTGGTCCAACCTGCGTAAATCACGCTGTTCACCACACC
>CAITZM010000092.1 GCA_903896925.1 uncultured Lentisphaerota bacterium
AGGGGAAAACTTGCCCGCCACCCGCTAGCCCTTGACGCCCTCAGCTGTTTGCAGTATCAATCCGCCACGGGTGCTACACTATTGGACCGCCACCCGCTGCACTATTCGGCCGCCGTTTACACTTTGTTCGTCTGGTGGGTGCTCTGCCATTTATCCCTGCCATTGACTAGCAGGCGGAAGTGGTAGTATTTTCCGACCTTAAATACTTTGGCCATGATGTTGCCTCTTCAATTCGGTTGCCGGTCGTTGCGCGGTGGAGCATACGCGCAGAAAACGGGTATGCAACGGAAAAGTTGTAGAGAATTCTGTAGTAAAATGATTTCATCGCCAGTTATTAAGGCGCAAGCATCGCGGCAAAGCGTTGTAATATAATAATATGCCCCTGTAGCTCAGTTGGATAGAGCATGGGATTTCTAATCCCAGGGTCGCAGGTTCGAGTCCTGCCAGGGGCGCCAGATGCCGGGGAGACGGGACTTTTTTCATGAACGCCAGACGGATCAGCCTGTGGGTGGCCTTGCTGCTCGCGCTGCTCGGGGTGAGCGGCGCGCTGTGGCGCGCCCAGGTGCGGCAGCAGGTCCGCCTGACCCACGGCGACAGCCTGTGGCGCGTCCGCTATGCCGTGGATTTCTATGCGGAGAAGCGCGGCGCCCGGCTGCACCTGGCCAGTCCGATGGACACGGCGCGGAGCCGCGTGTTCCGCCGGGAGACGTACCACCGCGGCCTGACGCCTGCGCGGCATATGGCCGGCACGCGCAACCAGCGTGAAATCGATCTCGCGGCCGAGCGCGAGGGTGCGTTGCGTGTCACGGCGCAGTTCGATATCCACGTCAGCCCGGAATCCCGCTGGCGGGTGTGGGGCGCGTCGGAGGGGCTGACGGCACAGACGAATGCCGCCAGCGGCATCGTAGCCAGCACGCTGGCCCCCCTGCAAGCCCGCGCGGCGGCGAGCAATCTGGTCGCGACGTTGTTCCACTTCTGTGCCGACGATATCGCGGAAGGTGCGGTGGACGATCCCGGCGATGTCGAAACGATCCTGGCCCGAAAAGCTGCGCCGCCCGGCGGCAAGGCGCGGGCCCTGGTCGCGCTCTGCCGCGCCGCCCACATCCCGGCGCGCATCGTGGCGGGCTTCGAGCTGGACTCGGATGACGCCGCCCGGCCCATCATCTGGACCGAAATCCTGCAGGAGAAGAAGTGGGGCGCCTACGATCCCGAGCGCGACGTTGCGGGCACACTGCCGCCCAACTTCGTCCCGGTGCGCCGCGACGCCACGGAACTGGCGTGGGGCACGTCCGTCCGCGACATGAAGACGACCTTCTCCATCGAGGCGCTGCCGCCGCCGCCGGGCGTGCTGGCGACCGGCCGCCGGACCGTCTGGGAAATCCTCGACCTGACGCGGCTGCCGCTGGAGACGCACCAGGTCATGGCCCTGATCCTCCTGATCCCGCTGGGCGCGCTGGTGACGGCCTTCTTCCGCACCGTCGTCGGCTTGGGCACGTTCGGCACCTTCACGCCGACGCTGCTGGCGCTGAGCTTCGTCTATGCCGACTGGCATACCGGTCTCTTCGTCTTCGCGGTCGTGATGGTGCTCGGCCTGGCCAGTCGCAGCCTGGTCGAGCGCCTCAAGCTGCTGGTGGTCCCACGGCTGAGCGTGATCCTGACGCTCGTCGTGCTGTGCATGGCCTTCTGCATCTCGCTGCTCGACTACGCCCACCTGACGCCGACGCCGCAGGCCGTGCTGCTGCCGATGGTGATCCTGACGATGACGATCGAGCGCTACTTCATCAACATGGAGGAGGACGGCATGCGCATCGCGTTCCAGCGCTTCCTGCTGACGCTGCTCGTCGCCTGCTGCTGCTATCTCGTCCTGCGCTGGAACACCGTCGGGCATTTCCTGCTGGCCTATCCCGAGATCCATCTCGTCACCATTGCCGTGCTGATTCTGATCGGCCGCTACACCGGCTACCGCCTCACCGAACTCTGGCGCTTCCGCGACCTGACGGTGCCGGCGGAGCAACGCGCGGGGCCACCATGAAGCGCGGCTGGGCGTGGCCCGGCGAACTGCGGCGCGCCGGCGTGCTCGGCATCAACCGCCGCAACCTCGACCTGGTGCTGCCGTACAATCCGCGCGCCAATTTCCCGGGCGTGGACGACAAGCTGCAAACCAAGCGGTTCTGCGAGCAGCGCGGGATCAGCGTCCCGCGCACCCTCGCCGTCATCGCGCGGCAGGGCGACATCCAGCGCTTCGCCTCGCTCGTCACGGCGCACGACGAGTTCGTCATCAAGCCCGCCTCCGGCTGCGAGGGGCGCGGCATCATCGTCATCGCCGGCCGGCGCGGCGCGCACTGGCTCAGCTCCAGCGGCGAGGAGTGGAGCCTGGATGAGCTCCGCTATCACCTCTCCGCGATCCTCTCCGGCCTCTACTCGCTCGGCGGCCAGGACGACCATGCGATCGTCGAGCAGCGCATCGTCCGGCACCCGATCTTCGCCGACCTCGCGGTCGGCGGCACGCCGGACATCCGCATCATCCTCTACCGCGGCGTGCCCATGATGGCGATGGTGCGGCTGCCCACGCGCCAGAGCCGCGGCCGCGCGAACCTGCACCAGGGCGCCGTCGCCGCCGCCATCCACCTCGTGACCGGCGAAACCTTTGGCGGCGTCCACCTCGGCCGCGCCATCGCCGCGCATCCCGACACCGGCGCGCAGCTCGCCGGCCGCCGCATGCCCTCCTGGGAGATCATCCTCGCGTCCGCCACGCGGCTCGCCGAAGTGCTGGGCCTCGGCTACGTGGGGGTGGACTTCGTCCTCGACGCCTCCGGCCTGCCGGTGGTGCTCGAAGCCAACGCCCGGCCGGGCCTGGCGATCCAGGTCGCCCACGGCTTCGGCCTCGCCAAGCGCATCGAGTGGATTGACCGGCACGTCGCGGACGCCATGCCGCGCGCCGAACTCCTCGCGCAACTTGCCGCGCTGGGGTGACGCCCAAACGCTGGGCCCGTCCCGGGTTTAGACAGGAATTAACGCCAAGGCGCAAAGTTAAAACGGTAGACGCAAAGACGGACAGGCTTCGAAAAATGATCGTGTGCTTGAACCCGCCAGCTGCCGTGCCTGTCTTGCGCCCAACGTTGCGCGGCGGCAGAGCCGGCGCAGTTACCTCTGGACTTGAAGCGGGTAAAGTAGACGGCATCGTGGCACAGGAGTAATCAAGCTTATGCGTGCGGGTTTAAAACTGCTGGAGGAAACCATCGGCACTGGCGCCGAGGTGGTGCGAGGCAAAACAGCCGTCGTCAACCTGCAACTTTTCCTCCCGAGCGGTGCGGAACTGGTGAGCCTCTGCCCGCCAGGTCAAAAAACACATATCAACCTTGCGAAGCGTGAGGTCATCGCGGGCATCCGCTACGGGCTGGAGGGGATGCGTGTCGGCGGCCGGCGCCGTTTCATCATCAGTCCGCACCTGGCGTATGGACCCGGCGGCCTGCTGGACAAAGTCCCGCCGGATACATCCTTGCGCTGTGATGTTGAAGTTTTGGAGGTCCGCGACAGCCCCAACCCGGCCCCCGAAGATTATCCTCCCGGCAAGCAATTGATCATCATGCACTATGGTGAACTGGTGCGAGCCGTTCCCAAGTGGCATTTCGGGCTCACAGAGGATGGCGGTTGCGGAGGAGACCTGACGATTCCCCTCCCCGGGCTGAAATGGCGCCATGCGCTGCCAAAGCGGTTTAATAAAAAATTGGATCCAGCCCAGGCGGCAGCCTTGTTTCAATTTGTCCTGGAGTTCCCGCACAAACACCCGCAGGAATGCCTGGCGGAGGCGTTCAATCAAGGCGGTGATTCAGCCCTGTAAGTTGACGAGCAAAAGAAGACACTGTGCCTGACCGTATCCGTTTATGAGCGGGGTAAAGCTCTGTGCACTTACTATGTTCCCGAGACCAGCGACACCTGGCGCACCTCTGAACTGCAGACGCTGATCAACGATCTCATGACGCCCCTGCTTGCGGCTCAAACGCAGCGTGCCAAGCAAGTAAAACAGGACTAGACGGCGGCACACGGGTCTGCGGCCATGGCCTGGCGGTTACACCCTGCAGGGCGGTGAGGACACCGCCCCTCCCAGCTAGTCAGACAACCTTGAGGCCATGATTCTCGTTTGGCGCCTAGCATGGGGTGGGCACTCACTCCATGCGGAGTCAAGCCGGTCCCCATTTTGGGCGCATCATCCAAGGCTTGGAAACGGCCGCGTGAATTTTTCCAAGCCTTGGACAGACCACCGCTGCCCGCTTCCAACCCTTGGAACCGTGGCGCGGGTCACTCGAACGAGCAGATGTACTCGGCGACGCCGGCGGCGACGGCGATCTCGAAGTAGCTCTTGCCGGGAACATGGAAAGCGGTGCCGGCGGCGACGTCGCGCCACGCGGTCTCGCCGGCGAGCTTGATGCGGCAGGCGCCGGCGATCATCTCCATCTTCTCGGGCGCGCCGGTGTTGAACTTGAACTCGCCGGGATAGATCAGGCCGAGCGTCTTGCGGCTGCCGTCGGCGAACTGGATCGTGTGGCTGACGACCTTGCCGTCGAAGTAGATGTTGGCCTTGCAGACGGCCGTGACGTTGTCGAATTTTTCGGGCAGTGTGCTCATGTTGATTCCTTTAACGTGAGGCGTTATGAAGCCGTGACCCGGGCGGAAAGTCAAGTCCCACCGCGGGCCGCTTCTGCGCTTGAACTCGGCGCCCTGCCGCGCAAAAATGCCCCGTGATGAAACGCACCTTCATGTACAGGAGATTGCCATGAGCACCCGTCCCCGTCCACAGGAAACCGCCATGCCCGCAGCCTATTCACGCCGCCAGTTCCTCAGCACGGCGCTGGCGACCTGGGCCACCGTGCAGATCGTCCCCGGCCGCGTGCTGGGCGCGGAGGGCCAGACCCCGCCCGGCAGCCAGCTCAACCTGGCCGGCGTCGGCGTCGGCGGCGTGGCGTTTGGCCAGCTCGCGTCGTGCGAGAAGGCCGGCTTCAACATCACGGCCCTGTGCGATGTGGACGATGCGTATGCGAAGAAGGCCTTCGACAAATGGCCGCAGGCCCGGCGCTACCGCGACTTCCGCGAGATGCTCCAGGCGGAGGGCAACCGGATCGACGCGGTCCATGTGGGCACGCCCGACCACACGCACGCGCTCGTCACCGTCGCCGCGCTGCGCCGCAAGAAGCATGTCTGCTGCGTCAAGCCGCTGACGCGCACCATCGGCGACAGCCGCCTCGTGCTGGCGGCCGCGCGCCAGGCGGGTGTCGCGACCCAGGTGACCGCGCAGCCCAACACGAGCGAGGTCGCCTGCCGCACGTGCGAGCTGATCTGGGCCGGCGCGATCGGCGCCGTGCGCGAGGTCCATGTCTGGTCCAACCGCCCGCTCTGGCCGCAGGGTATGCAGCGCCCGCCCGGCGCCGATCCGATACCGGCCGGCTTCGACTGGAAGCTGTGGCTCGGCCCCGCGCCGGACCGGCCGTTCAAGGACCAGTGGCCCGCCGGGCACTACGCCCTGGAGCAGCTGAAAGGGACGAGCCAGAAGGAGCCCCGCCACAAGTCGGTCTATCACCCGTGGAATTTCCGCGGCTGGTGGGACTTCGGCACCGGCGCGCTCGGCGACATGGGCTGCCATTATTTCAACACGCCGTTCCGCGCGCTCAAGCTCGCGCACCCCAGCCGCATCCAAGCCAGCTCGACCAAGCTGCTGGCCGAGACCGCGCCGCTGGCCTCCATCGTCACCTACGATTTCCCCGAGCGCGCCGACCAGCCGCCCGTCCGGATGATCTGGTATGACGGCGGCCTGAAGCCGCCCGCGCTGGCCGAGTTCGAGGGGCAGCCGCTGCCCGAGGGCGGCGCGCTCTATATCGGCGACGAGGGCAAGATGCTCGGCGCGACCGTGCTGCCCGCGGCGCGTGCCGCGAAATTCGCGGACCTGCCGAAGACGCTGCCGCGCCGTGGCGATACGTGGGCGGAATGGTATGCGGCCTGCCGGGGCGGCGAGGCCGCCGGCTGCCACTTCGACTGGGCGGGACCGCTGACCGAAACCGTCCTGCTCGGCAACATCGCCATCCGCACGGGCCAGCGTCTCGACTGGGATGCGGCGCAGATGAAATTCACCAACAGCGCGGCCGCGAACGCGCTCGTGGTGGAGCCCTACCAAAACGGCTGGTCGCTGGATACGGTCTGAGCCGGACAGCAAACAGGGCGCCGGTCAAGGCGCCCTGTCGGCCGGTTGCACGGGGCCGCGGCCCCGTTGGACAAACCGGTTATTTTTTCTTGTCGGTCTTCTTGTCGCCCTTCGGGGCGGGCGGCGGGGCGACCGGCACGGTCCAGGCCCCGGGGGTGACCGTGGCGATGTTGGGCGTCGTGTCGCCGGGAGCGTCGCCGCAGGCGAACCGGATGGCACCGAGCAGCAGGTTCTGGAAGAGCGGGTTGGTCCAGACGTCCTCGCGGTGGCCCATCGAGGTGTAGAAGACGCGGCCTTTGCCGTACGCCTTCGCCCAAGTCGCCGGATACGCCGGCCGCTGATACATCCAGCCGTCCATGCCGGTCGTGCCCTGGGTCAGCAGCACGTGCAGGTCCTTGGCGATGTTCTTCAGCGAGTACCACTCCTCGAGCATTTCATACCCGTCCTTGCAGCCGCTGCAGCCGGGGAAGCTCGCGTCGGCGCAGCCGATCTTCGAATTCTGCTGCTTGCCGTGGGAGAGGAATTCGGCGCCGACCATGTCGATGTACGGGTCGATCTGCTGGCCGCGCGAGTGGAACGTGTCGGTCGCGCAGTGGCTGCCGATGAAGCCCTTGCCGCTCTTGACGTAGTTCATGAGCGTCTCCTTGCCGTCCTTCGGCATCGGAGGCGTGCGGTCGGTGCCGGTGGTGGTCAGGTCGCCGGTGGTGTAGAACAGGACCGCGTCGAACTTCGCGAGTCCTTCCGGCGTGAAGACGCTGCCGTCCTTCGTGCAGGTGAACTCGATGTTGTTTTTCGCACCGAATTCCTTCAGGACCTTGTCGGCAAAACTCGGCTGGCCGTCCTTGACCTTGATGACCGAGTGCTCGAAGCCGGCCGATTTCGAGAAGAACAGGATGTGCCGTTTCGGGGCGGCGTTATCGGCGGCAAAGGCGCCGGTGGTCAGGGCGAGGGCGGCGATGAGCTGGAGACTGCGTTTCATATCTGATGGTTTCCTTTCGGGTCGCGCGTAGGTAACACCGAACCCGCCCGCAGTGCAACCGGAAAATCAAGCCGGCACGGCGCCGCCCGGAGCCCCGCGCGCCTCGGCGGGGATTCGCCCCGACACACGGCTTGACTTCGCCGCGCGGCCTGTAAAAATTTGCGGATGATATTTCAAGAACTTCAGGTGCTCGAAAAGCAACGCGCTGCCGGCGGGAGGGCCCGGGCTGTTGCCTCCCGGGTTACCGCACGCAGCCGCCGCGGCCGGTCCCAGCCGCCGCCGCGTGAGTCCTTCATTCCCGGCCAGCGGTTCCCTGGGATCGTTGGCGGTCTCGCGCTGACCTTCTTCCTGACGGCCGCGTGTTGGCCGGCCGCAGCGGCTGAAGTTGAAACGCTCTTTCAGGGCGCGCCGGCAGCGGCGTGGGATATGGCCCGGGACGCCAAACGGCTGGCGGGCGAATTTGCCCTGAGCGAAGTCAAACCCCAGGTGGATCCGCCTGCGGTGGCCTGGCGGTTTATTCCGCGGGGCGTTGTCTTCAATGACTTGTTTTTGCGGCGGCCGATCGAGCGCGACTTCACCAGCATCCGGCTTCGCGTGCGGAACGCGGGGGCCGCCTTCTCGCTGGCGGCCAAGGTGGGTGGCGCCCAGGGCGCCGAGTGGACCACGGCGCGCGTGGCCCTGCCTGCCGGCGGCGACTGGCAATGGATCGAGCTGCCGCGCAGCGCCTGGCAGGTCGCCAGCTGGTCCCACACCAAGGAGGACCGGCTGGTTTTCCCCCTCGCCTATTTTGCGCTGATCGCTTTCGACCTCAAGCGGGGGCTGGAATACCAGCTCCAGACAGCGCGCATCGAGGTGGTGTATCCCGATCGGCCCCGGCTCACGGTGCATGCTTTCGAGTTCCCCCGCACGCTCCAGGCCGGTGAGGCGGCGCGCTTCAGACTGGCCTTCTCGCTCGACGGGGCGGGCCTGGCGGATGACGCACAACTGGTGTTGCGCGGCAAGGAAGGCGACGTGCAGCGGGTGCCGCTGGCGCTGCCCGTGGCCCCGACCCGGCTCGCTGTGCACCAGCGCGTGGAACTGCGCGACGTGGAACTGCGCCTGCCGCTCTACGCGCGGGGCGGCGAGTTCACCATCGCCCCCGAGATCGGCGGATCGAGGTTGGCCGACCCGGCCCAGGCGGCCGCCGTTACGCTCCAGGCCCGGCAGCCGCGCGAAACGGTGGCCGAGGTCAAGCCCCACGGCGGCGTGCCTACGTTGTTTATCAACGGCCAGGCGCACAGCGGCATGAGCTACATGACCTATCGCCCCGGCGGCAAGCACTTCGGTCAGTTTGCGAAGGCCGGCGTGCATCTCTACTCGTTCTCCGCCACCCCGACCGAAGCGGCCTACGGTCTGGCCAAAACCTGCTGGGTCAGCCCTGGTCGATTTGACTATGCCGGCTTCGAAGAGCGCGTGAAGATGCTGCTCGACGCCGATCCGGACGCCTACTTCTTCCCGCGCCTCTACCTTTCTTCGCCGCGGTGGTGGGATGAGCAGCATCCCGACGATCTGGTCACCTTCGATCCGGGCGACGGGCAGCCGCAACCCTTCTTCCATTCACCGGCCGACAAGCGGGTGCCTTCCTGGGCCTCCGAGGCCTGGCGGCGGGACACGGCCAGCGCGTTGCGGCGGTTCATCGAGCATGTCCAGCAGTCGCCGTACGCCGACCGGGTGGTGGGCTATCATCTGGCCTCCGGCACCACCGAGGAATGGATGATGTGGGGCGGCAACGAAGGGAAATGGGTCGATTTCTCGCCGGCCAATGTGGCCCGATTCCGCCAGTGGTTGCAGGCGAAGTACCGCACGGTCGACGCGCTGCGCAGCGCCTGGGCCGATCCGGCCGTCACGTTCGAGAACGCCACGGTGCCGGCCAGGCGGGAGCGCGAAGCGACTAGGCTCGCCACGCTCCGCGATCCGCAGAGCGAGCGGCGGGTGATCGATTTCTACGACTACAACGCCCACCTCGTGGCCGACACGATCGCCAGCTTGGCCAAGGTAGTGAAAGAAGCGACCCGGCGCAAGAACCTGGTGGGTGTGTTCTACGGCTACGTGCTCCAGCTCTGCGCCGATCAGCGGCAGCAGAACGCGGGACACACGGCCCTGCAAGAGGTCTGGAACTGCCCCGATGTGGATTTTGTCACGAGCCCCACCAGCTACGCCTTTCGCACGCCGGGCACCGGCTACAGCCATTTCATGTCGCTCACGGACAGCGTCAAGCTGCATGGCAAGCTCTGGTTCGATGAGAACGACATCCGCACCTGGCTCCTGCAGGGGAAGCCGCTGCGCAGCTGGGGGCAAACCGACAGCTACGAGGAAACCCGCGGCCAGCTGCAGCGCGAGTTCGCCAACGTGCTCTGCCAGGGCGTGGGGCAGTGGTGGTTCGACATGGGCGGCGGCTGGTACGACGATCCGCGGATCCTGGCCGACATCGGGGCGATGAATGGCCTCGCCGCAAGTGCGCTGGCCTGGGACCGCGCGCCGGCCGACGAAGTGGCGGTGGTGGTCGATGACCGCAGCCTGCACCTGATGCAGGTCGCCAACCGGCTGAGCCATCCGCTCCTGCTCGAGCAACTGCCCGAGCTGGGCCGGCTGGGCGCACCGGTGGGTTTCTACGCGCTGTCTGACCTGGACAAGCTTGCGCCCCGGAAAATGTATGTCTTCCTCAACGCCTTTGCGCCCGACGTCGCCGCGCGCCGCGCGATCGAGCGGCTCAAGCAGCAAGGCCGCGTGCTGGTGTGGCTCTATGCCCCGGGCGTCTACCGCGAAGGGCGGCTCGATCCGGCCGGCATGGAAGAGCTGACCGGCGTGCATATCGCCATGGACCCGCATCCGGCCAAGCTCGAGGTGCGGACCGACTCGGGCGCGTACGGCGCCAACTTCGAGGTCGCACCGGTCTTCTTTGCCGACGATCCTCACGCCAAGGTGATGGGGCGGCTGGCCGATGGCCGGGCCGGGCTGGTGCGCCGCGACTTCGGCACATGGACCACCGTCTATTCGAGTGCGCCGAAGCTGCCCGCCGTACTGCTCCGCGAACTCGCCGCACAGGCCGGCGTACATGGCTATGTGCACAACCCCCAACCGCACGATGTCGTCTACGCGAACCGCAGCGTGGTGGCCGTGTGCGTGAGCGAGCCCGGTCTGCGGCGCATCGTCCTGCCTCGCGTCTGCGATGTGTTCGATCTGTTCGACGGCAGCAAGCCGATCGCCACCGCCGCGCGTGAGTTCACCGTGAAGTTCGCACGCAACCAGACCAAGTTGTTCCATGTATCGGAGAAACAGTAAGCAGGATCATTTGAGGAAATGTTCTAAATACATTGACCACGATTCTGGCTGCGATATTTTACCGCCCAGGAAATTCGACAGGAGCATACTATGCGTTATCACTTGGTCAGCATGGCGGTCGTGGGGTTTGTCATGGCGGGCGGGCTGGCGCGGGCCGGGGCCGAAACGGTGGAACCCGCGGCGTCCAAGGCCGCCATCGCCGGTTTGATCAACGATCTCAAGAGCGAGACGCCCCAGACGCGCATCGCGGCGGCGGACGCCCTGGGGAAATACGGGGCTGAAGCCAAGGACGCGGTGCCGGCGTTGCTGGCCGCCGCCACCAGCGGGCAGGCCTGGAGCGACACCGCCATGCTCGCCGCCATTCAGCAGGTGGGGCCGGGCGTCGTGCCGATCCTGCTCGACCTGCTGGAGCATGGTGCCGCGGACATCCGCGGCCGCGCCGCGATGGCGTTGTGGATCGTCGACGGCGAACGCGAGCAAGTCCTGCCGGTCGCACGGAAATATTCCGAGGACAAGGATCCCCGCGTGCGTTCCATGGTCGAACGGATCATCAAGAAATACGAAGCCGCCGAGGGCGCGCCGGGCCAGAGCGTGGCGAAGCGGGCCGCGCTGCCGAGCGCCAAGGACCTCCCCGTCCGGCGCATCACGGCGGCCACGGGCGACTGGCCTGAATTCCACGGCCCGCGGCGCGATTCCATCTGCCCCGAGACCGGGCTGCTGCAGGCCTGGCCTGAAGGCGGACCCCGGTTGCTCTGGAAATACGAGGGGGTGGGCCGCGGGATGTCCACGCTGGCCATCGCGGGCGGCAAGCTGTTCACCACCGGCGACCGCAAGGGCGAGGGCCAGTACGTCATCTGCCTGGACCTCAAGGACCGCCGTGAACTGTGGGCCACGCGCCTCAGTGCGCCGTACAAGGACTTCGGCGCCCTCTGCACGCCCACGGTGGACGGGCAGGCCGTGTACACGACCAGCACCGAGGGCGATGTCTATTGCCTGGATGCTGCGACCGGGGCGGTGCGCTGGCAGAAAAGCATGACCAAGGATTTCGGCGGCCAGAGCATGAGCACGTGGAAATTCAGCGAGTCGCCGCTGATCGACGGCGACCGGCTCATCTGCTCCCCGGGCGCGAAGGATGCGGCGCTGGTCGCCTTGAACAAGGCCACCGGCGCGGTCCTCTGGAAGTGCGCGCTGCCGGACCTGGGCAAGGCGGGCAAGGACGGCGCCGGCTACTCCTCGGTGATCGTCGCCGAGATTCAGGGCGTGCGCCAGTATATCCAGATGCTCGGGCGCGGGGTCGTGGGTGTGGCCGCCGATTCCGGAAAATTTCTCTGGGGCTACAACCGCCTGGCCAGCGGCGTGGCCAATATCACCCATCCCCTGGTGCGCGGCGACTATGTCTTCATCAGCAACAGCTATGGCACCGGCACCGGCCTGCTGAAGATCAGCCGGACGGGGGCAACCTTCCAGGCGGACGAGGCGTACTGCCTCCCGCCGAAGCAGTTTGAAAATCACCACGGCGGCATCGTCATGGTCGACGATTATATTTACGGCGGCAGCGGCCTGAACCGGGGCGAGCCCACCTGCATCAACTTCTTCACCGGCGAGATCGTCTGGAAGGCTGCGCCGCCGGCCAGCGGCTCCGCCGCCGTGCTGTACGCCGACGGTCGCCTGATCTTCCGTTATGACCGCGGACTGGTGGTGCTCGTCGAGGCCACGGCCAAGAGCTTCAACGTCCACGGCAAGTTTACGCCCCCTCTGTCCGATGGTCCCGCCTGGGCCCATCCGGTGATCTTCGGGAAGCAACTCTTTCTGCGGCATAACGACCTGCTGATGTGCTACGACCTCGCCGCCCGCGCCGGCGGGTGAGCCGGTTGCCGGGCAGCTTGACTTTGCGGTGCGGCTCGTGAGAATGCGCGCGTGTTTTTGCAGGGCCAGCCTCCGCCGCGGGCGGGCTGCTGCGACCTTCGGTCCCGATGGGAAGCAACTACAGGTGGCAGGGTTCATCTTATTATGAAATACAACATGCTCTCTTGGGTCGTGATGGGCTGGGTCGTGACGGGCGGGTTCGCCGCGCCGGCGGCCGGGCAGGGGCCCGCAAAGCCGCCCAAGGTACCGGCGTTCTCGGTGGACTACATGGACCGGTCGGTGTCCCCCTCCATGGACTTCTACCGTTATGCCGCCGGCCAGTGGCTGAAGAACAATCCCGTGCCAGACGACAAGTCGCGCTGGGCCGCCTTCACGGAGCTGGCCGAGCGCAACTGGTACCTCATCCACGGGATTCTCGATGCCGCCATGGCCGATCAGACCGCGCCCGCGCATGCGCCCCGGCGCGAGGTCGGCGATTTCTTTGCCTCGGCGATGGACACCAACCGCATCGAGCAGCTCGGGCTCCAGCCGCTGGCCGACGACCTGAAACGGATTGACCGGCTCCAAACCACTTCAGACCTGTTCGCCCTGCTCGCGGATTTTCATCAACGCGGCATCGGCGGGCTGTTCTCGGTCGGCTTTGGCGCGGACGCGAAAAACAGCGCCATCTACGCCGTGGAGCTGTGGCAGGGCGGCCTCGCGCTGCCGGACCGCGATTATTATCTCAAGGACAGTTTTGCGGAGAAGCTCAAGCTCTACCGGGTGCACCTGGAGAAGATGTTCGGCCTGCTCGGCGAAAAGCCCGCGGATGCCGCGGCGCATGCGATGACCGTCCTTGCGCTCGAGACGGAACTCGCCCAGGCCAGCCGCGCGCGCGTGGACTTGCGCGACCCGAACAAGAACTATCACAAGTTCGCCGGGGATGCGCTGGCGGCCCGCACGCCCGCGCTCCCGTGGCCGGTCTATTTCGCCGGCCGACAGGTATCCGGCCCCGCGTACGAGATCGTCGGCCAACCGGAATTTTTCGACGCGGTGAACCGGCTCGTGGCGCAGCGGCCGCTCGCGGACTGGCAGGTGTACCTGCGCTGGCACCTGGTGCACGGCAGCGCGGCGTATCTGCCGGTGGCCATCGAGCAGGAGCATTTCAACTTCTGCGGGAAAACCCTGAGCGGCCAGCCGGAGCAGGAGCCGCGGTGGAAGCGCGCCGCGCATTTCATCGACGGCAGCATCGGCGAGGCGCTCGGCCAGCTGTACGTGGAGCAGTATTTTCCGCCCGCGGCCAAGGCGCGGATGAACGAGCTCGTGGACAACCTGAAGGCGGTGTTTCACGACCGCCTCGTAAGGGTTCCGTGGATGACCGCCGCCACGCGCGCCAAGGCGCTGGCCAAGTTCGCGCGCTTCACGCAGAAGATCGGATATCCGGACCACTTCCGCGACTACTCCAGCATCCTCATCCGGCGCGACGACCTGCTCGGCAACATCCGCCGCGCCGCCGCGTTCGAATCCCAACGCGAGATCGCCCGCGTGGGCCGGCCGGTCGACCGGACCGAGTGGGGTATGACGCCGGAGACCGTCAACGCCTACTTCAACCCGCAGCTCAACGAGATCGTGTTCCCCGCCGGCATCCTGCAGCCGCCGTTCTTTGACGTGACGCTGGACGACGCCGTGAACTACGGCGGCATCGGCGTGGTCATCGGCCACGAGGTGACGCATGGCTACGATGATCAGGGCCGCAAATTCGACGACGAGGGCAATTTGAACGACTGGTGGACCGATGCCGACGCCCAGGCCTTCGATGCCCAGGCGCAGCTCGTCGTGGACGAGTATAACGGCTTCGAGGCGCTGCCCGGCCTGCCGGTGAACGGCAAGCTCACCCTCGGGGAAAACCTGGCCGACATTGGCGGTGTGAACATCGCCTACGAAGCCTTGCAGCGCGCGCTGGCCAAAGACCCGGCGAAGCGCAAGACCATCGAGGGTTTTACCCCGGAGCAGCGCTTCTTCCTCTCCTTCGCTCAGATCTGGCGGATCAACATCCGCGACGCCGAAGCGCAGCGGCTGATCACCATCGATCCGCATTCGCCGGGCCGCTTCCGTGCCTTCGGGCCCCTGCTCAACGTGTCGGCCTTCTACGAGGCCTTTGCCATTGCGCCCGACAGCCCGATGTGGCTGCCGCCGGAAAAACGCGCATCGATCTGGTGACGCTGGCCGACCTGGAGGCAGCGGCGCTTGTGGTGCCCTGCACGCGCGCAGTTGCATCCGTGGCTTTTCTGGTAGTAGAGTACGGACATGAGGTGCCTCTCCAGAGGTTGCTGGCGGAGGTGGCGTGTCAAGGTCCTCGTGCTGCTGATGGCGCTGGCCGGTCACAGCAGCGCGTCCGATGACGCAACGTCCTCCGCGGCGTATCTCGCCGGCCTTGAGTCGTTGGCGGCGGGCAACGTCAGGCAGGCCGCCGCCGACTTCACCCGGGCGCTGGCGGCCAAGGAGGGGAACGCCGATTATCTCCGCGCCCGTGGCGTCGCGCTGACCCTCGCGGAAAACTTCCCGGCCGCGATCGCCGACCTGCAACGCGCGCTGCGGCTGCAGGCCGATGACCGCGACACCCGGCTCTGGCTGGCCGCGGCCTGCCTGATGAGCGGCGACCCGGCGACCGGCGCGAATTATTTTAGTTTCGCCGGACTGCCCCATGAGTATGCCGAGCTCGTCTATAACCAACTCGCACTGGACTATTGGTCGTCGCGTGAACGCGGCTCCGTCTACGACCGCGAGCAGCGCCGTCAGGTTGCCGTCAGCGGGCCCGTGAAAAAACTCTTTCCTGACGCCGCCCGCCTCTATGCCGAACGCCACAAAGCCATCGGTCCCGAGGTCACCGCGCTCGTCGCCCGGCGCATCCAGGCCGCGCTGCATCGCGGTGACTGGGCGGCGGCGCTGCCGGACCTGCGCGCTTTGCGGGCCGCGGCGCCTGACGACCCGGCGCTGCGCAGGCAGTGGGCCGGCTGCCTGCTCGGCCTCGGCGATGCCTATCACGCCCGCACGGAGTTCACCCACGCGCTCTGCCTCGAACCGGAATGGGCCGAGGGTTACCAGGGGCGTGCGCAGGCTGCCGCCAGTCTCGGCGCTGTGCGCCGGGCCGGCAGCGATCTCGAAGCCGCCGCCGCGCTCGGCGTCAGGATCGCACCGCTCCCGGCGAAGCCGCCGATGGCGGATGCTGGCGCCCTCGAACAGTTCTGGCAGGATCTGCGCGCCGACAAGCCGGCGGCGGTCCTGGTGGACCAGGCGTGCGCCTTGCATCGTGGGTTCAACGCACGGCGGCGGCTTTACGACGAGGAGTATCAGGACCGGCTCTGGGCGCTGACCGACGCCATCCGGCACGACGCGCGGACCAGTCTCCGCCACGAGGCGCTCGCCGGGTTCCTCTTCAACCACCGTGTCGTGCCCACCATCTGGAATGGCCCGCGCGCCAGCGAGCAGCTCCGCCCGCAGAGCCGCGCTGAATACGCTCAGGAGCTGCAGCGCGCCCTGGCCGCGGCCGATGTGGCGTTGAAGTTGGATGACCGTAACGCCAACGCCCTCGCGGTGAAGGCGCGTGTCTACTGCGCGCTGGGCCGCAGCAACGCGGCGGAGCCGCTGGTTGATCGCGGGCTCGAGCTCGACCGCCAGAACTTCCGCCTGTTGAAGCTGAAGGTCCAGCTGCTGCTGGATCACGCCGCGCAGCTCGCGGGGCAGGCCTCCGCGTTGCGCGCGGGCCATACGGATGTACGCACCGAGCATCGGTCCGACGGGGTCTATGAGGTGCGCACGCATTATCCGCCTACCGCCACGCAGCTGGCCGAAGCCAGTGCCTGCGAGGTCCAGGCCGCGGTTTGCCGGCGCACGGCCGGCCAGCTCGGCGGCGAAGCCGAGCAGGTCAGGACGCAGACCATTCCGGCCTTGCTCAAGGAAGGCCGGTTCGCCCGGGCCTACGCCTGCGACGCGGATCGCGCCGATGTGTTGCGCGGCATGGCGGAACTGGCCCGCAAGCATGGCGACGCGCGCGGTGCCAAGGCGTTCGGGTTGTTGGCCGAGCCGCTGCAGGATTCGACCGCGGCCGGTCCGCTCAAGGCGGCGTGGGGGCACATCGTGCGCACAGCGTGGCCGGACGCCAGCGAAGCGCTCGACGCCGCGGCCCGGCTCGACCCGGTCGATGCGCGCATTCCCGCCTACCGTGCCCTCGTCGCCGGTGGCCGGGGCGACCAGGTCGCCAGGCGGCAGTATCTGCGCGCCGCGCTGGCGCTCGAAGAGGCACGGGCGCGTTTGATGGGCACGAGTTTCGTGACCGGCAACGGCGTGCCGCTGGTGGTGCGCGACGTGGCGCTGACGCTGGCGGTGCGCCTTGAGCTTGCCCGCACCGACCTCGCCGCCGGGCGCGCGGAGCTTGCGCTGGCCGCCTGCCAGCTCAACATCGGGCTGGAAGCGCGGTTCGATGCCTTCCAAGGGATCGAGCTGGCGCCGACGGCCTTGTTGCCGGACCTGGCCGCGAACCCGGAACAGATTCCCGCCGCGCCGTCCTTGGCGAGCTTGCTGGCCTGGTCGCGCCTCGAGGCCGGCCGCGCGTTGGTTGCGCTCAACCGCCCGGCCGAGGCGCTGGATCAATACCGCTTGGTCCGCGGTTACCTGTCGCGCTGGCCTGCGACGGCACCCGGCCGCGAGACGTTGACCGTGGTGGGCGCCTGGGCTCAACTCGGCCTGGCGGAGGCGACCCTGGCGACGAAGGCTTACGACCAGGCCAGGCAGATGGTGCTCGACCAGGATCTCCATGCGTGGGGGTTGCCGCGCGAACTGGAGCAACGGGTCAAGGCGATGCAGCAACAGATCAGCGAGGCCCAGGGCCGGCAGTTCGAGGCGGAGCGCGCCGCCGACGCGCGCCTGACACCCCGCCAGCTGAAGGTACGCAGCCTCCGGCAAGACATCACCGCGATGAAACAACAGCGCGACGGGTTCCAGGCGGAACTCAACAAGCCGGGCGTTTCGGAACCTGAACGTACCGTGTACCGCGGCAGCCTGCAGGAACTCGACCGCGCCATCGCCCGGCGCGAGGCCGCCGCCGCGCAGCTCGAACAGGCGCCGGACGAAGCCGCCACGACGACGCCATCCACGCCGCGTTCCCGGGCCCAAGGTCAGCGTGCGCCCTCGGCCCGGCCGAACCCGTAACCCCCGGCGCGGTTGAGCGCAGCGCTCCAACAGCAGTCGGCGCTTGACTCGGCCCCGCGGCCTGTAAAAATACGCGCGTGTTTCATCAGCGATATCGTGCGCTGGAAAATGGGCGCGCCCCGGAGGGCGAGCCCAAGCCTTTTCTTGATCGAGTCGAACCAGGAATTCCCCTATGAAATTGTCCCATGCGTTTCTTTTTCTCCTCACCGGTTTGCTCACCGCGATGGCGCGGACGGAGACGCCGGCGCCGGCCGTCAGCGCGGAGAACGCCCCCACGGGGTTCCCTGCCGTTCCGCCGAAAGGCCGCATCATCCTGTGGGGCGCCGACGCCACCAAGGCCGGCACCCCGCTGACCTATCAGATTTCCTATCTGGCCGATGCCGCCATAGCGGGCCAGGCGCTCCAGATGGCCGTGAAAAGCACCTGGCAGGTTGAAAAGGAAGTGAAGAACAACAAGACCGGCGCGCTGGAAAAGAAAAAAATCGATGAACATGCCATCAAGTTTTTCCCGCTCACGCCGAAAAAACAGGCGGTGGAAACCATCGCGCTGCCCGCCTTTGACCAGGGGACGGCCATCGAGTTGTTCTTCGCTGACACGAGCGGGAAACCGCAGGCGCTGAGCAATGTGATCGCGTTGAAGAAGAAGGGTCCGTTGTACCTGATGCCCGAGGCGGAGGAAGTGGCCAAGACCGTCGCGGCCCTGCCGGAGCAGGCCCCCGCCAAACCGGCGAAGCCGCACAAGGTGCTGGTCTACACGGCGACCTCCGGCTTCAAGCACGATTCGATTCCGCTGGGCGCGCGCACGATCCTGCTGCTGGGCCAGAAGAGCGGCGCTTGGTCGGCGCTCATCAGCAACGACCGCCACATGTTCGAGCCGGAAACCCTGGCCCAGTTCGATGCGGTGATGATGATGCAGAACACGGGCTCGCTCTTTGGGGACCCGGACAAAACCGTCAACGAGCGGCTGCGCAAGAGCCTGCTGGATTTCGTCGCGGGCGGCAAGGGTCTGGCGGGCAGCCATGCCGCCACGGACTGCTCGTACGACTGGAAGGAGTACGGCGCCATGCTGGGCGGCTATTTCGCAGGGCATCCCTTCGGCAAGATCAGCGTCCGCAACGAGGATCCCCTCAGCCCGCTCAATGCCGCCTTCAAGGGGGCAGGCTTTGATTTTCAGGACGAGATGTACACCTTCCGCGAGCCGTATTCGCGGGAGAAACTGCACATCCTGCTCAGCCTCGACATCTCCAAGATGCAGGACGATCCGGCCAAGCCCGGCTTCAAAATGAAGGAGAACCGCCCGGACCACGATTATGCCATCAGCTGGATCCGCGAGTATGGCCAAGGGCGCGTCTTCTATTGTTCCTTCGGTCACCAGCACCACGTCTGGTCCACACCGACCCTGTTGCAGCATTACCTGGCCGGGATGCAATACGTCTTGGGCGATCTGAAAGCCGACGCCACTCCCAGCGCCAGGAAGTAAGCGTGTCTTTTCGAGGGCGGCGGGTGATCGCAGGGTACGCTCCCCCGGCCGCGGGCGCCGGTGGGCTTCAGGAGAAAAAATACATGAAAACAAAAATCGCGGGTCTCCTTCTGGCGGCGCTCGCCCTGTCCAGCGTGCAGGCGGTGGAATTGGATGCCGGTTTTGAGAACGTGCCGGACAACGCCAAGCCGTGGGTCTATTGGTGGTGGCTCAACGGCAACGTGGACAAGCGCACGATCACGCGCGACCTCGAAGCGATGAAGCAGGTCGGCATCGGCGGGCTGCTGCTGTTCGATGCGCGCGGCTATCACGAGAACCTCGTGCCGGTCCCGCCGAGCAAGATGGATTTCATGAGCCCGCCGTGGCGACGGATGGTCAAGTTCGCGCTCGAGAAGGCCGCCGAACTGGGGCTCGAGGTCAGCATCAACCTCAGCAGCTGCGCCGGCGCGCTGAAAGGGCCGTGGGCGGTCGGCGATGATGCGCCGAAAAAGCTCGTTTGGACCGCCACCGAAGTGCGCGGACTGCAGAAAGTCAGCCTCGAGTTGAAACCGCCCGAAGGCCAACGGTTCTGGGACGTGGCGGTCCTCGGCGTCCGGCACGACGATGCGGCGGCGAAGCTGGCCGACACCTGGCAGGGCGTGGCGCCGAAGCCCGGCGCGCAGCCCGCCGTGACGGAGGTGGTGGACCTCACCGCGAAGGTGGACAAGCAGGGCCGGCTCACGTGGCTGGCGCCGAAGGGGCGCTGGACGGTGCTGCGCTTCGGCTGCATGACGATGGAGGGCCACGAGTTCGACGTGGACATCCTCGACCCCAAGGCCGTCGAAGGCCACTTCAACCGCATGGGCAAGGCGCTGCTGGAGGATGCCGGGCCGCTCGCGGGCAAGACACTGACGCATTTCTACAGCGTGAGCTGGGAAGGGGCCACGCCCACGTGGACGCTCGCGCTGGCGAAGGAGTTCGAGACGCGCCGCGGCTATCCGGTGCGGACCTGGCTGCCGGTGCTGGCGGGGTTCACCGTGAAAAAGAGCGACGACTCGGAGCGCTTCCTGCGCGACTACCACAAGACCCTCGGCGACTGTTTCCGGGATAACTTCTATGGCAAGATGGCCGGATTGTGCCATGACGCCGGTTTGAAGTGGCACTCCGAGTCCGGCGGCCCCTGGGACCGCAAGCTGCCGTCGTTTGCCGAGGCCGACCAGCTCGCCTTTCTCGGCCGCAACGATATGCCGCAGGGCGAATTCTGGTTCACGGGCGCGCCCATCAAACGCCGGCAGGACATGAACCGCCCCCAGGCGATGGCCGCACACATCTACGGCAAACCGCTGGCGGCGAGCGAGGCGTTCACGCACATGGTGCAGCACTGGTCCGCCTACCCGGCCGCGCTGAAGCCGTTCGCCGATGCGGCGTTCTGCGATGGCGTCAACCACCTGATCTGGCACACCTTCACCGCCTCGCCGGCGGCGTTCGGCAAGCCGGGTATCGAGTATTTCGCCGGCACGCACATCAACCCGAACGTCACCTGGTTTCCGCAGGCCGGGCCGTTTTTCACCTATCTGGGCCGCTGCCAGTTCATGTTGCGCCAGGGGCTGCCCGTCATCGATGTCTGCGCCTACATCGGCGACAGCCCGTACCAGCACTGGGGCCGCGGCACGAACTGGAGCGCGCGCGCCACGCTGGGGCTGCCGCAGGGTTACAATTACGATCTCCTCACGACCGAGGTCCTGCTGGAGCGGCTGACGGTCAGCAACGGCCGCCTCGTGCTGCCCGAGGGACAGAGTTACCGGATGCTCGTGGTGGACCTCGATGACGAGACGGCTTCGCCCGCCGTCTTGCGCAAGCTCGCCGAACTGCGCGGCAACGGCGCCGCGGTCGTGCTGGGCGCGCGCAAGCCGCAACGCGGCCGGGGGCTGGCCAGCACCCCGTCCCGCGACGACGCGGTGCGCCGCCAGGCCGACACACTCTGGGCCAAACCTTCGAGTGTGGCGGAAACCCTGGCCGCCAGAAACATCCAGCCCGATTTCGAAGGCCCCTTTGAGTTCGCCCACCGGCATGAGGGCAAAACGGACATCTACTTCGTCTCCGGCAGCGGCACGGCCGACTGCACCTTCCGCGTGAGCGAACGGCGTCCGGAACTGTGGGATGCGGTCACTGGCCAGACGGCCACACCGGCCAGCTGGCGCGCCCTCACCGGCGAGCGCACGACGGTCACCCTCCCGCTGCCGGAGCACGGCTCGCTGTTCGTCATCTTCCGCACGTTCGACCAGCCGTGCCAGCTCGCGCCGCCGTCCCCGCCGGTCGAACTGCCTGTAACCGGTCCGTGGAAGGTGGCTTTTGGCCGGAAGTCCGTCGTGTTCGACGAGCTGGGCGCGTGGGATAAACATGCCGATGCCGGCATCCGGTACTTCTCCGGCGCCGCCACCTACCGGAAGACGTTCGAGTTGACCGCGGCGCAGGCCGGGCAGCCCGTCCGGCTGCAACTCGGCGAGGTCAGGTGCCTCGCGCAGGTGCGCCTCAACGGCCGCGACCTCGGCGTGGTTTGGACGGCGCCGTGGGCCGTCGAGCTGACCGACGCGGTGAAGCCGGGCCGCAATGACCTGGAGATCGTCGTCGTCAACACGTGGGTCAACCGCTTGATCGGCGATGCCGCGCTGCCGCCGGGGGACAGGACCACACAGACCAACGTGGGCCTGCAAACCGGCAAGCGCACCGTCAAAGTCTTCCAAGGGTTCGCGTCCGAAGACCCCCTGATGCCTTCCGGTCTGCTCGGCCCGGTGCGTTTGGAGTTCCCCCGGGTCCGCTGAACCGTCAGGGCGCTTCCAGTTCACAGGCAGCCTGTTTGGCGCGTCTGGTGGAAGCGACCTCCGGTCGCTTTTCCTCAATTTCAGACTTCCTGATCCCGGCCGTGGGTGCACCCTGAATCCCGGAAAATGACTTGGCACTTTTATGGTGGCATGGGCGTCCCGCCCATGTCGAATCGACAGTAACACGGGCAGGATGCCCGTGCCACTGCAGTGAAAAGTGCCAAAGCATTTTCCACCGGGATCAGGAAGTCTGAATTTAATGCTGCCAGCCCACCTCGCGCGCCCGGCGTCTGCGGAGCCTGCGCCGCCGCCGCGCCGATGCGACAGCCGTGGACGCGGCGTCCCGCCGCGTAGAACCAACCCACAAGATTCGGGTGGCTTGACTTTGCGGGTAGCCCGTGACAATGCGCGCGTGCTTTGTCAGCGGCAGGCAGGGCACAGAGGCCGGCGTCTCCGGCTCCGTTGCGGCTGCGATGCCCCAGGCCCCGAACGCTGGAAATAAGAAAAGGTCATTATGAATCCGATCGGAACGCCCCTCAAAGCGAATGCCACCCGCGCCCTGCTGCTGGGCTCTGGCGAACTGGGCAAGGAAGTCGTCATCGAATTGCAGCGGCTGGGCGTCGAAACCATCGCGTGCGACGCCTATGCGCACGCCCCGGCGATGCAGGTGGCGCACCGTTCGCACGTGTTCTCCATGCTCGATGGCGCCGCCTTGCGCCGCGTGGTGGAACAGGAAAAGCCCCATTACATCATTCCCGAGGTGGAGGCCATTGCCACCGACACCCTGCTGGAGCTCGAGGCGCAGGGCTACCACGTGGTCCCGACCGCACGGGCCGCCCGGCTCACCATGAACCGGGAAGGGATCCGCCGCCTGGTGGCGGAAGACCTGAAGCTCCCGACGTCGCGCTACCTCTTTGCCGCCAACGAAGCCGGGTTCCGTGCCGCGGTGGCCACCATTGGATATCCCTGTGTGATCAAGCCCATCATGTCCTCCTCGGGCAAGGGGCAAAGCGTCGCCCGCAGCGCAGCCGATCTCGCCCGGTCCTGGAAGCATTCCCAGGAAGGCGGCCGGGCCGGGGGCGGAAAAGTGATCGTGGAAGGCTTCATCGATTTCGATTACGAGATCACGCTGCTGACGATCCGGCACGTGCAGGGCACCTCCTTCTGCGCACCCATCGGGCATATCCAGATCGACGGCGATTACCGCGAATCCTGGCAGCCCCATCCGATGAAACCCGCGGTGCTGGCCGAAGCCGAGCGCATGGCCGGACTGGTCACGAATGCGCTGGGCGGCCGCGGGCTCTTCGGCGTCGAATTGTTCGTGAAGGGCGATGAGGTGATCTTCTCCGAAGTCTCCCCGCGTCCGCACGACACGGGCATGGTCACGCTGCTGTCGCAGGACCTGTCGGAATTCGCCCTGCACGTGCGGGCGATCCTGGGCCTCCCGATCCCCAACATTGCCCAGCACGGCCCCAGCGCTTCGGCGGTGATCCTGCCCGTCGGGGACTCTTCCCTGGTGTCCTATGACAATTTGCCGGCCGCGCTCGCGCAGCCGGATACCGCCCTGCGCCTGTTCGGCAAACCCGGGGTGACCGGTCACCGCCGCATGGGCGTGGCGCTGGCCCGCGCGGCCACCATCGCGGAAGCCCGCACGAAGGCGAAGGCCGTGGCCGCCGCGGTGGTCGTCCACCTGTGATGGGGGGGGCGAGCCCACTCATTTGGGATGCACCCGCCCCGCTCTGCCCGTACGCCTCTGATCAAGTGCAGCGCTCGAGGAAATGCGCTACTGCGAGGTGCTGGTCGGGGCCGGTGTTTCTTGAGGGCTGTGTTGCTTGCGAAGGAAGGGAGCCGCCACAATCGAGTTCTCCGGGATCGGCCCGCCGGCCCAACGGAGCCGTAAGGCGCCGGAGTCTTGTTCCTTGCAGTGCTCCACCGCGATGGCGTGCTCGCCAGCTTGGAGGAAGATGGACGCCGCCTTGCCGCTGCCACTCCACCTGCGATGCGTCCAGTTGTCGAGCAGCTTGCTGCCATCGAGCCACACCCGAAACCCGTCGGCCGCTTGGGCATAAAAAATATAGTTGGTGCTCTCCGGGACGATCAGCGTGCCCGTCCACCGCGCGGAGTAGGCCTTGCGGGGTGCGCCCCAGGCCGGGCGTGCAAACCCATAGTCTTTGTTGATGGCACTTTCGCTGCGGATGGCCACAGCCTGCTGAAAGTTTGTCCCCCGGTAATACGTGACCAGAAGACCTCCCGGCGTTCGTCCGGTCGCTGCGTGTCCCGCGAAAGCGACCGTGACAACAAGGCCGGCGAGCGCGGCCGCCGTCAACGACCTGCCCTGCCAAGACCGGATGCGACGCCACCACCAGGCCGCACCCGCGCCGGCCCAGAGCAATAGAACGATGATCACCGCGGCGTGCAAGCCGCTAAACCGGGGGTCGGCGAGATCGTGCGTCGCCAGATGAACATCCGATAGCACCCACTTGGCCGTGGTGAACATGTCGTCATGGTGCTCGAAGGACCAAAGCTGCCGCAGCAAGGAAAAGCCCAGGGCCAGACCCACTGCCGCGTGCACCCACCGGGCGGATTTGCCCGCCTGGTGGACCCAGACGGCCACGGCCAGCAGGGCGAAGGGATAAAGTTTGAGCGAATAACGATGCTGCCACTCAAACCCGAGGGGCGTGTGGAAGAGGGCGGTAAGCACGAAGAACAGGAGCAGGAAAACCAACACCGGCCGGATCGGCAGAGGGAAGCCTCTCTTCTTGTGCGCAAACCAAAGCAGGAGGGCCAGCCCGGCGAACAGGACCACGCCGGATTCCCAATAGCTTTGGGCCAGCAGCGCCATATGCCGGCCTACGGTGAGCCACGTAGCTGGCGCCGCGAGATCGTGCCAACCTGTTATGAACATCGTGCTGGCCGTAAGCCGTCCATAGCCGGTCGATAGCTGATGAGTGGCCCAGAAATAAAAACCCAAACAGGGCAGCAGCGTCAAACCATAGCCCGCGAACAGCGCCAACTTCCCCCGGCGTGAGGGGTCTGCGTTCGCGCTCGGCAACAGCAGCGGAATCAGCGGCACGGCAAATAAATATTCACCGCGGACCAGCAAGAGCAGGCCGAGCAGCGTGCCGAGCATGGCGCCTAGCAGCAGCGGCCGGGGGCGCTTGGGTCCCGCTTGCACAAGGAGCAGCAGGATCAGGCAAAGCAGCATTAATTCGATCGCATGGGTAAAGATGACGCGCTGATAGGTCCATTTCGCCAGCGATGTGCCCCAGATAAGGAAGGCGGCCAACGGCACATTCCAGGCGGATACAGCTGCTTTATGCAAAACAAAAAAGAGGAACAGGGTGGCGAGGAAGGCATAGAGGGCACCCAGTATACGCATGGCCCGCAAGGCCTCGAGGTCGATGGGTTCGCGCCCGGGGCGCTGTTCCTTGCAGATCGATTCCAGCACGACGGCAGGCGCCAGAAATAGAGCCACGCCAGGCAGGCCATGGTTGTGCTCCACCAGGCTCTTGCCGACCTCGAGGTGTGTGGGCTCGCGGAAGAAGTTGCCGTGGCTCAAGAGGTTCTGGGTGTAGGCGACATAATAGGAGTCGTCACCCAGATCGATGATGCCGGCCATTCCATAATACGGTTGCTCGAAAAAGAGCACACCCAGGAGGAAGGCGTAGGCCAGGGCCAGACAGGCGAACAGCCTGCGGCCGGTGTGCCGATAGCGCAGGGTCAGGAGGACGATCACGCACAGGGCACTCGCCCAGACGCAGAACTGCCAGAGCCACGAGGCCCCATTCTGCATGGCGGGCCGGAAGGGTCGATAGGTGTCGACGCTGCACGGCAGAGCACGAAAGAACACCTCACCAGGCAGCAGGGATCCGAGATGAAGGCCGGCCTTGACCTTGTCGGGAGGGAAGAGGGCGCGCTGAACGCTTTGCATGCTGCCATGCCGGACAGCCCCGTAGCAGGGCTCGGCGGCGGCCGGCTGGTCCCCGATGCGAACCAGTAAAGCGCTTTGGTCCGGGGAGAACCATTCAATCTGGCACCCGGCCGGGAAACATTGGGGGTCGAGGCGGGCGATCGTTTTGCCTGTGCTGGCCGCGTCGGGCCTGAGCAGCAGCCACGGCTGGCCCAGCCCATCGGTGTAAGGTTGCAATTTCCCTTTGAGTTCAACCGTTTCGTCCGGACGCACCCAGGCAGGCAGCCGCGTATCCAGCGCGGCCTCCGGTGCGCGGGTCAACCACAGCGGAAGCAGCAAAAGCAACAGGTTGAGCACGACACCCAGCGCCAGGCCGATGCCGCCCGGCGTGAACGAGGATCTTGAAAACATGGATGGGTCTGGGCGGGCCAGCGGGGGGACCGGCCGGTTATTTTCCAGTTCCATGCTCAACCTCGTCTGCGTCTGGCCGCGTAGCGCAGGATCATCCCGAAAAAGCGCAAGGTGTCGACCACCGGATTGATTTTGCTTTTTTCGCTGCCGTAGATGGTGCGCACGGGGGCGGAGGCGATGGGTACGCCACGCGCCGCGAGGTCCAGCAGCAGCTCCGACTCGGCGGCATAGCGCGAGGCCTGGGGGAGTTTCGCCAGCAGCACATCGAGCCGGTAGTAGCGGAAACCGCATTGGGTGTCCGGCACGGCTTGCCGCATGAGGAGGCTGAGCAGCGCGCTCATGCAGCGGTTGGTCAGCCGGCGGACCCAAGGCATGGCGGCGGGGTTCGCCATGCGGTTGCCGACGACGACCGGCGCACCGGTGGCGCGCGCGACGGCGAGCAAGACCGGCAAATCGTCGGGATCGTGTTGCCCGTCCCCGTCCATCGTGATGAGCGCGCTGAAGCCCTGCTGGCGGACATACCGGTAGGCGGTCTGCAAGGCGACCCCTTTACCCTGGTTTTTCGGATGTTGCAGTGCCGTGGCGCCGGCGGCTGCGGCCTCGGCGGCGGTGGCGTCCTGGGAGCCATCGTCCACCACCACCACCTTGAACCCGCGTTCACGGATACTGCGCACAACGTCACCGATACGGTTGGCCTCCTGATAGGCGGGAATGACTACACAAACATTTTCGAGGGTATTCATGGCCACAAAAAATATACGGTCGCAATCCAAGCCACCCCAGGCAGCCAATACGCTGCACTCCACGGGCTGCCTTTAAAACCAGTCGCGGTCAAGTTAGGCTTCGCACCACGGCCAAACAAGCAGAAAGTGGTCTCGCCCGGTCATGGCCGGAATGAACTCAAGATTCCTTGCGGCTGGAGGGGCGGCTCCGGCTAGCGCGTGCCGTTCCACGCGCCACCGCTGCCGTCCCTGCCATATTTCCACTCGCCGCTGAAGGAGCGGCCGTCGGGGGCGAGGCGGAACGAGAAGGCGCCGGCGGCGTTGGGGGGCTGGCGTGAAGGAGCCTGTGTCCACCAGCCGGTCAGGGTTTTTCCATCCACGGAGAGTTCACCTTCGAGGGTGCCGTTTTTGTGTGCAAAGGTGCCGGTGGCCTTCCTCCCGACAAACTGGAGGACGATGCGCCCCCACGCCGAGTTCCAAGCGCCGCCAAAGTCCGCGGCCGGCTTGGCGGATTCCTGCTCCTGCGGTTTGGGCGGTTGCGCCGCGGCCCCGGCGGCATTCCACGTGTAGTCATAGTAGGTGCCCATCCAGGCTTGGTACACCGAGGTGCGCACCAGAATGCGCAGTCTGCCGGTGGTTGCGGAATCCTGGAAGGGCGGGGAAGGGACCACAAACGTGCGGGCGCTGGGGCTGCCGTTGCATCGCTTGTCCCGCCAGATCATCTCCAGGCCGCCAATAGTGATATCGTCATCAAAGGTGGTTCCCGCCCTGCATCCGACCCGGGTGACGCGGGCCACCATGTGGGCATTGTACATACCCGTGTTGTCGGTGTTCACCAAGGCCAGCGTCATTGCCACGGTGGCGCCGGGGACGAGGGTCTGGGGTGGTTCGGTCCAGGTAAAGGTATCGGCGCGGCGTTGACCGGCCTTGGGGTCCGACGGATCCTGCGAGGTGAAGCGGATGGTGGCGCTGCCGCCGACGCCGCCGGCGTAGCTCACCGTGTAGCCGGGTACCTTGGCCAGTTGCTCGTTGCTCTCGCTGGAAGTGGCGGAGCGTGACCAGCAACCGGCACCGGCTCTGGCCGCCGGGGGCGGGGTGGGGGCGGCGGTCAGGTATTTGGGATCAAGGTCCAGCTTGGCGATTTCGCCGTCGGCCCAGGCCTTGAGCAACTGGTAGCTGTCCTCATTCCACCGGAGATGATTCTGCAGGACCAGCAGGCGGTCCATCTGGCGGATTGCAGCGCGCTGCCGGGCGGTCATGCGCGCCTCGATGGCGTCGATTTCCCGTCGCAGGGTGACGTCTTTTTCGCGCAGGCGGGCATCGAGCCGGATGGCGTCGCCCTGCGCCGCGCGCAGGGCGGCGGCTTGGGCATCCAGCAACATGGCGCGGGCCAGCGCCATGCCGTCCTGCCGGAGTTTGTCGAGGCGGGCCAGGTCGGCCGTCTGGGCTTTGCGGTCCGTCTCTTCCTGCTGGCGGACGGTTTCGCGCAGGGTTTCGCAGGCGTTCTTCTGGGCGTCAAGTGCGGCGCGGGTCTCGGCCAGGGCGGCGGTGAGCCGTTTGGCGGCCTCGCGTGCGGCATAGAAGGCTTTCACATCGCCCTCCTGTTGTGCTCCCAGTTCCAGCACGCGCGCGGTCCGGCCCTCCTGGTGGGCGGTGGTGATGGCGTCGTGCCGTTGTTTGATGCGCTCGGGGCGGAAACTTGAGAGGGCGGCCGTGATGGCGGCCACTTCCGCGATGCGCTGCCGGTCGATGAAGGACTCCACCACCAGCTTGGTGGAGTAGCCCGCGGCCGTGCCGGCCACGACCGGGGCCGCGATGCCGCTCATGCCCAGGGTGGCGACAAAGGAAACGGCGGCCCCCGCGGCTGCGGTGATGCCCTTCTTGAACGCCTCGTCGGGATCGCCGCCCGCCAACGAGCCCAACACCCCGGCCCCGTCGTCGATGGCCCCGACCGCCGTGCCAGCCACCCCGCCGGCGGCCGTGGCCGCGATGCCCGCGGTGGTCGTCTTGACGCCGGCCTTATGCAGGGCCTCCTTGGTGCCGCCAGTCACCACCTCGCCGGCTTTCTGTCCGCCTGTGTTGTAGAAGGCGTCCCAGAAGATCTGGTTGGGCATGGCGGTGCTTTCGGCGTTCACACCGGACACGCTGAGGCAGAGGGTGAGCAGGGGACCCAACAACGTTTTTTTCATGCGAGCTCCAATGGAATCGGAAGGGGATCTGGGTCAGGAGGGTGGCCTGAAAGCAGGTGCGTCCGCCAGCAGGTGCAGCTTCTGCTTGGGCTGACGCGGTGCAGCCTTGGGCTTGGCTCCTTGTTGTTTTTTCATGTCGCAGTCCCTTTTCCACTCCGGTCCTTTAAGCGCCAACGGTCGAAAGCATCCTCCCGGCGGGGGCTGGAATACAAGAAATAATAATGGGTCCGGTGAGGGGCTGCCGTGGCAGCGCCCAAGACTGCGCTATATGCTGATTGTTACAGGTTCAAATGTGACCTTAACTCCTAAGTCGACGCCGCTGTAAACTGTTCTACCGGATCATTTAATAATCCGTAACGGTGCGGCACCCTCCTGTGAGGGCGATGTACTAAACAAAACCAAAATCGGCGGGAATCTTGAGTCAATCAGCCAGACAGGTTAAACAAAGGCACTCTTTATGCCCGAGTGTCAGTGCGCCCCACCGGAACCGCTCAGTACGATGCGGAAGCCGACGTCATCGCCTTTGTCTTCTTGCTCGTGGCGAGCTTTGGTTTCGGCGTCTTCCGACCGTGAGGTTTTCCAAGAGCCGTCCCGGACAACATGGTTCTTGTGGTTGGTGGTGTCAATCCATTCGTCGCACCACTCCTTGACGTTCCCGCCCATGTCATAGAAGCCGAATGCATTGGGGAGAAAGGTGGCGCCAGACGCTGAGACCGCATGGCCGTCTCGGACGCCCTCAATGATGGCGGTCTCGCTGAATACCCCTTTGAAGGTTTCATCTGCATAATTGCCATTCGTGCAGGCGGGGGGCCACTTGGACCCGAATGGATACTTCGCCCCACCCGCGGCCGCTTCCCATTCTTTGCCCGTGGGGAGGCGATACGTCTGGGACATACTGATTTTGTTCTCCGCCCGCTCCTGCTTCGTCAGCAGGGCGCAAAATTCCCGGGCCTCCGCCCATGAAACCTGGACGACCGGCTGGTCTGGGCCATCCAGTGTCTCATTTTTAAAATCTCCACTTTTATGGTCAGGGAAGAGTTGCTTGAATTCGCGGTTTTTAACTTCATCGCGACCTAGCAGAAACGTTTTGCTGGGTCCTGGTCGCAATGACATCCCGAGGGTGTTGCTCCAAGGTTCGTCCATACTTGGAAAGCTCGGGGCATTCGTCGCTACAGTGACCTTAATATCGGGACCAGTTTTGATTATGCGTTGGACATATCCTGGACCGGCCATGAGCACCTTATTCGTTAAATTGAAGCCGTTAAAGCCGACATAAGCGGCATCCACTTTAAATCCAGCGCCACCTTTTGTGATGACCACGGCGCCAAAGTTCCCGAAAGGTACGGGATTTCCAAAACGATCAACCCTTCCTTTGATACTGAAAGAAAGCGCTTCGCACGGTCTAACCTCCGACAAGCATGCGATGTCCAAGTTTTTAGTAAAAAGAAATGGGGCACCATCCTGATCGTTATCCCCCATATTAGCGGTCATATTCCATGCGTTATTGCCGCCAACAAACGCGTTCGAATCCGTCCCTACGTAGGCAGTGACGCCAGGCGCCGCAAAAAACGAGAGATTAACATTAAAATTATTGCGGCCTACAAACCGTCTAAAGAAAGCCGTGCTCGACAATTCTTTTTCCTGCGGCCACCGGTCGCCCCCGACAAGGTAATTGTCCATCCCATATTAATTTTCAGCCATCCAAATCTTGTCGTTACGGTCGCCGATAGACCGTTCGTCGCGATACGACGACAACAGATTCAAGGTTTCAGTACTGTCCCAAGTGCCGCAGCGGTAAACAAAGGTAACCGCTGCCGAGGGCGCAGCGCTAACCGACCTTGCAACGAGGTTGACGGCACGATTATTATTCGCCTCGGAATTGAGGCGACCATCGCCAGTATAAATCAGCGCAATCGCTGGCGTACCCCTGATCAATTATTTGCGGCAAATTACGTTTAAGAAAGATGTGACACTACTTACACTCATACTTCATGCTTTTTTGATTATTCGATTCCGATTTCTCTGAGCTTTGCTCCTTCGAGTCGATGAAGGCGCGGAATGTATGTATGCCCTTTTCAGTGGCCTTCAAATCAGCGATTTTGATGCTGCATGATCGCCTGCCCTCAATGGCATCAACCACCACGTTCGTATCGCTGGCCTCACTACCTGAAGCGTTATCTGAATGGTCAAGCCAGACCGCTAAAGTACCCGGGTCACCCTTGGTGCCACTATTATTAAAGACACTTATCGTGGCAGTGAATAAATCCCCTGCTTTCGGGCTAGACGGCTCCAACGTTATAGTTGTGATCATGAAGTCAGGCTTTTCACGGTCCTTAGTATCTTTTTCAGGGCCGGAATCCTTATCGGTAATGGCGGACTCATCTCCGGCGCAAAGAACAAGGTTGGTGGGCCAAAATCCAACACCTGTCGTGTTTTTCGGCAGAACGATCGAGCTTCCGTCTTTCCAAACAATCACGACACGACTGTTGTCGTACAGAATAGGCGCCCCTAGGTGCGCTGCCAAGCTGTCGGTTTGTTTGATATCTGACAGGCGCGTTATGAAAACATTTTTGGATATCAGAAAGGGTGTTTGTGCTGCGTCACCATCACCAAGATCGGCGATTACTTTCCATGCGTTATTTTTCGCCGTGAAAAGGTTAGCATTGGTTCCAGCATAAACATTTTTGGTGCTCGGCTCCCCAAATAAACCAAAATCCTTTATATAGTACGTAACAAGAGTTTTAAAATACTCGGTGCTGTTTAGGCAAGAACTTGGGGGCCAAGTACCTGTTCCGATAGCAGCATCTGTGCCTATGAGATTTCTTTGTTTTAATATTTGTTGGTATATTTGAGTCCCGTTACTCCTCATGGTGTTTAGGTTCGCCGTTATCCTCACACCAGTGACAGCAGGCAGCAAAAACGCCGCCAAGATTGCGATGATTGCGATGACTACCAACAACTCTATCAGCGTAAAGTGTAAACGGCGGCCGAATAGTGCAGCGGGTGGCGGTCCAATAGTGTAGCACCCGTGGCGGATTGATACTGCAAACAGCTGAGGGCGTCAAGGGCTAGCGGGTGGCGGGCAAGTTTTCCCCTTCCCCGAGGGGAAGGGGAA
>CAITZM010000093.1 GCA_903896925.1 uncultured Lentisphaerota bacterium
GCGCTGGCGCTGGTCGGGCTGGCGGCGCAGGCGGCGGATTATCCGTTGGTGGACGCGGTGGAATGCCGGGCGCGCGGCGGATTGCCGAACTTCCTGGCGCGGGCCGCGGCGGGCGGCGAAATCAGCGTGGCCTACTTCGGCGGCAGCATCACCGCGGCCAACGGCTGGCGGCCGAAATCCTTCGCGTGGCTCAAGCAGCAATTCCCCAAGGCGCAATTCAAGGAGATCAACGCGGCGATCGGCGGGACGGGCTCCGACCTCGGCGTCTTCCGCAACCAGTACGATGTGCTGCGGCACAAGCCGAACCTGGTGTTCGTCGAGTTCGCGGTCAACGATGGCGGCGCGGACCCGGTGCGGATCCAGCAGACGATGGAAGGCATCGTGCGCCAGACCTGGAAGAACGACCCGACGACGGACATCTGCTTTGTCTATACGCTGGCGCACAACCAGCTCGACGATCTTGCGAAGGGCAAGTTCCAGCGTTCGGCGAGCGCGATGGAGGCGGTGGCCGACCATTACGGCATCCCCTCGATCCACTTCGGCCTTGAGGTCGCCAAGCAGGTCAAGGCAGGCAAGCTGATCTTCAAGGGCGAGGTGAAGAAGGGCGCGTCGCCGATGGGGCCGCCGATGATCTTCTCGACCGATGGCGTGCATCCGTTGTCGGAGACCGGGCACGAGCTCTATCTGCAGACGATCCAACGTTCGTGGCCCGCGATCACAGCGGCGGGCAAGGCCGCGCCGCACAAGCTGGGCGCGCCGCTGCGCGCGGACAACTGGGAAGCGGCGAAGATGATCCCGCTAACGAAGGCGATGCTGCAGGGTTCATGGGAGAAACTCGACCCGGCGAAGAACAACCAGGCGAAGTCGTTCGCCTCGCGGATGCCGGACCTGTGGAAGGCCTGTGCGCCGGGCGCGACGCTCAGCTTCGCTTTCAAGGGCAAGGCCGCGGCGATCTATGACCTGCTCGGACCCGATGGCGGCATCCTGACGGTGAAGCTCGATGACAAACCGGAACACAAGGCGACGATGATCGACGGCTACTGCACCTACTCGCGGATCGCCAAGCTCGACTGCGGCAGCGATCTACCCGAGGGCCTGCATCGCGTCACCGTGAAATTGACCGACCAGGTGCCGGACAAGGAAAAGATCCTGTTCGAGAAGAACCGCGCCGACCTCAAGCAGCATCCGGAAAAATTCCGCGACAACGTCTGGTACGCCGGCGCGCTGATGCTGCTCGGCGATTTGGCGGAGTGAAAGGAAGAGAAGAAATGGGAGATGGTGAATGGAGCATGGGTGATGGCGCGGAAAAGGACTATGGAAGATCAAGCTGAATTTTTCGCTGAAGCCTCGTCTGCGGCTGCGCCGGAACGGGGCCGTCTGACATGAAGCAACCGCTCCGGCAACCGGAGGCCTTCAAGGATGGAAGACTCGCGAGCGTTACGCCGAAGCTGACGCCGTACTACTCCGATGTCTCGCAAGTGCGGATTGCTTTGCAAGAGTGTTTTCACAGCGGTATTTTACGAAACTTGGCGCTGCATGCATATTGATTTCTTCCATGTGCAGGGCCTCTGTTGCTGTGTGGCACGGGTTTCCCGCCCGTGCTGGTGGAGCACGGGCAAGATGCCCGTATCACGCAGCGTCTCCATCACTCCACCACTCCAGTACTCCTTCACTCTTTCCCCTTCCCGGTATTTCTTCTGATGCTCGTTGATCTCCATAATCCTCGTTGGCCCTTGCGCCTGGCCGCCGTGGCGTCGGGCCTGCTGCTGGCGGCGGCGTTCCCTCCGCTGGACTGGAGCGCGCTGGCGTTCGTCGCGTTGGTGCCGCTGCTGCTGGCGGTGCGCGGCGAGGGGGCCGGGAGTGCGTTCCGGCTCGGCTGGCTCGCGGGCGCCGCGCAATGGCTGGTGCTGGTCTTCTGGCTGCATCACGTCTCCTGGCCCGCCTGGCCGGGCATGGCGTTCTATTGCGCGCTGTATACCGGCTGCTTCGCCATGATCGCCGCGCTGCTCTGGCGCACGTGCGGAACGGGCCCGCTGGGCCGTTTCTTCCTGCCGCCGCTGCTGGCCGTCGTATGGGGCGGCCTGGAGTGGATCCGCGGCACCTTTGGCACGGGCTTCGCGTGGCTGCCGCTGGCCTCAAGCCAGACGCAGAACCTGGCGCTGTTGCAGCTGGCGGGGTGGGGCGGGGCCTACCTGGTGTCGGCCGCCATCATGTGGCTGGATGTGGCCGTGGCGGTGACGATCCGCGAGTACCGCGTCGCGCGCGCCGGGAAACGGCGGCCCGCCAACACGGTGCTGTTCGCCGCGTTGCTGATGCTGGCGCTGGCGTGGTCGCATGGCCTGCGGGTGCTGCATGCGCCGCCGGACGGGCCGCTGCTCAAGGTCGCGCTCATCCAGCCGGGCATTCCGCAGATGGACAAGTGGACCCCGGAGATGGTGGACACGATCTATGGCCGGCTCCGCGAGTTGACGCGCGGCGCGCTCGCGGAAGGCCGCCCGGACCTGGTCGTCTGGCCGGAGACGGCGGTACCCGACGATATCCGCAGCAGCACGAACAGCTACGAGGTCGTGCTGGGCCTGGTCACGAACGGCGCACCGATCCTGCTCGGCTCGACCGACACGGAGTATCGCGAACCCGCGAAGCCCCGCTATTTCAACAGCACGTTCCTCTTCAACACCAACGGCGTCATCGCCGGCTCCTACGACAAGCAGCACCTCGTCGCCTTCGGCGAGTACATCCCGCTGCGCGACGTGTTCCCGCCGCTCGGCTGGCTGACGCCGATCGAGGACAGCTTCACTCCGGGCACGAACAGCTACGTCTTCAAGCTGGCCTATCCGGCCGTGGGCTTCTCGTCGATGATCTGCTTCGAGGACACGGTGCCGGCGATCGCGCGCGGCTTCGTGCAGGCCGGCGCGCAGCTGCTGGTGAACATGAGCAATGACGCCTGGTTCGATCCTTCATCGGCCTCGCGCCAGCACATGCTGCACAGCGTCCTGCGGGCCGTGGAGAACCGGGTGCCGGTGCTGCGCAGCTGCAATTCCGGCGTCTCCTGTTGCATCAGCCGGTTCGGTCGTGTATATCCCATCCTCACCGACGCACGCGGCGGCATCACCGGGCCTGGTTTTCAGGCCGTGTGGGTGCCCGTGCCGCCGCCGGACGCGCCGCAGACCTATTTCACGCGGCACGGCGACCGGTTCGGACCGGGCGCCGCCGCGCTGGCCGGACTGCTGGCGGTGGGTGCGCTGTGGCGGCGGCGGAACAAACAAGAAACGGATTGAATCATGTTGGAAGAGATCAAAGAACGTCTGCTAAAGCTGAAAGGTGCCCTCGTTGAAATGCGCGGGTATCTTTGACGTCGACAACCTACAGCAGCAACTAGCCGAATTGGAAGCCCGCGCGGCCGCGCCGACGTTCTGGAACGACCAGACCAAGGCGCGCGCCACGATCGACGAGACCAACGCCCTCCGCACGGTCGTCGAGCCCTATCTGAAACTCGCCAAGCAGACCGAGGATCTCGGCGTGCTCATCGAGATGGCGGAAGGCGAGAGCGAGGGCGCCCAGCGCGAACAGTTCGTGCAGGAGGTCGCCGCCGACTTCGCGCGCGTCGAAGCGCTGTTCCGGCAGTTCGAGCTGCAATCGCTGCTCGGCGGCAAGCTCGACCGCAACAACGCCTACATGAACCTGAATGCCGGCGCCGGCGGCACCGAGGCGTGCGACTGGGCCTCCATGCTGCTGCGCATGTACGTGCGCTACGCCGAGAGCCACGGCTTCAAGGTGGACTTCATGGAATACACCGCCGGCGAGGAAGCCGGCGTCAAGAGCTGCACCCTGCTGATCAGCGGCCCGTTCGCCTTCGGCTACCTCAAGAGCGAGCGCGGCGTTCACCGGCTGGTCCGCATCAGCCCGTTCGACTCGAACAAGCGCCGCCATACCTCCTTCGCCGCCCTCGACATCGTGGCCGAGGTGGACGAGACCATCGAGATCGAGGTCCTCGACAAGGATCTGCGCGTGGACACCTACCGCTCCGGCGGCGCGGGCGGGCAGAAGGTCAACAAGACCGACTCCGCCGTCCGGCTGACGCATCTGCCGACCGGCATTGTCGTCGCCTGCCAGGCCGAGCGCTCGCAGCACGCCAACCGCAACAAGGCGATGAAGCTGCTCAAGGCCAAGCTGTACGAACTCGAGATGGACAAGAAGCGCGCGGAGCAGGAGAAGCACTACAGCGAGAAGGGCGACATTGCGTGGGGCCACCAGATCCGCTCCTATGTCCTGCAGCCCTATCAGATGGTGAAGGACCTGCGCACCGAGGCCGAGACCAGCCAGACCCAGGACGTGCTCGATGGCGACCTGGACCGCTTCATCGAAGCCTACTTGAAGATGCGCCGCGGCCAGGCCGACTGACGCCGGGCGTGCGTGCCGCGGGTTGGGTGACGCATCGCATGTGAGTGCGGCCGGACGGACCCGCAACAGACCGGCAGAGGTCTGGCGGCGGGTGCGGATATCCGGTTGGGGACGCCTGCTTTTTTCCGGGGGCGGCGGCCCGCGGAGGGTACGGCGTCTGCCACGTTACATTTCTGGCTGTTCTGTCGCAGGCTGCGTGACAAATATGTCGGATGCGGGCTGTGGGTCAAATTTCTGTTCGTTATGGATGAATGGGTTAGGACGTCGGACGAACCGGATGGAATAATTCTAGCTAACCTCGTATGGGCTATTGCCATGCAGGGGCAATGCCATTAGATTAACCGCCTATGAGCACAGAGACACAAGATGACGGGCGCCCGCGGGAACACTGCGGACTGTTCGGTTTGTTCGGCGTGCCCAACGCGGCGAGCCTGACCTATAACGGCTTGTTCGCGCAGCAGCACCGCGGCCAGGAAGGCGCGGGCATCGTGGCGAGCGATGGCGTGAAGATCCGCTCGATCAAGGGCCAGGGGTTGCTCACCGAGGTCTTCGCGAGGCGCTCGCCTTCGGAGCTGACCGGCTCGCTCAGCATCGGCCACGTCCGCTATTCGACCACCGGCTCGTCGACGCCCCAGAATGTCCAGCCGATCGTCTTCGAGTGCCTCGACGGCATCTGGGCCCTGGCGCACAACGGCAACCTGACCAACGCGCGCAAGATGCGCCGCAACTACCAGGAAAGCGGTGCGATTTTCCAGACCAGCACCGACAGCGAAGTCCTGATGCACCTGATTGCCGACCCGGCGTACCGCACACGGACGCGCCGCGTCGAGCGCTCGCTCAACGAGCTCGAGGGCGCGTTCTCGTTCCTGCTGATGACCAAGGACAGCATCATGGCCGCGCGCGACCGCTACGGCTTCCGTCCGCTCTCCATCGGCCGGCTCGGCGGGGGCTATGTTTTTGCCAGCGAGTCCTGCGCACTAGAGCAGGTCGGCGCCACCTATGAGCGCGACGTGCTGCCCGGCGAGCTCGTCACCGTGGATGCGCGGGGCATCCGCAGCACGACGTTCTGCGAGCCGATCCAGGGGCAGCTCGGCCAGTGCATCTTCGAGCACGTCTATTTCGCGCGGCCGGACAGCATGGTGTTCGGCCAGAACGTCCACGAAACGCGCATGAAGCTCGGCCGCCGGCTCGCACAGGAGCACCCGGTGGAGGCCGATGTCGTCATCCCGGTGCCCGACTCCGGCAACGACGCCGCGCTCGGCTTTTCGTATGCCAGCGGGGTGCCGATGGACTTCGGCTTCATCCGCAACCACTACATCGGCCGCACGTTCATCATGCCGGAGATGGGGCAGCGCCAGGACAGCATCGACCTCAAGCTGGCGGTCATCCCCGGCGTCGTCCGCGACCGGCGCGTGGTGGTGGTGGATGACTCGATCGTCCGCGGCTCGACGTGCAAGAAACGCATCAACGCCCTGCGCCGCGCCGGCGCCAAGGAGGTGCACATGCGCATCTCGTGCCCGCCGGTGCGCCACCCGTGTTTTTTCGGCATCGATTTCCCGACGCACAAGGAGCTGATCGCCACGACGCGCAGCATCGAGGAGATCTGCCAGTTCATCGAGGCCGACAGCCTCGGTTACCTCAGCCTCGAGGGCATGCTCTCGGCGCACGAGCACCCGGGCGATTTCTGCACCGGCTGCTACAGCGGCAAGTACCCCTGTGAACTCTCGGAAGAAATGACCAAAATAGATCTGGAGAAGGCGTAAGACATGAATGATGGCCAGCCCGAGCAACATCCGGCAACCGGCACCCCAGCCCTGGGCGCGCCGGTAGATCACCTTTCCCTGCCCGGGCCCCTGGCCCCGGGCGCCACCTATCGGCCGCGCACCGGCAGTTTTGCGGAGCCGGACGGGCTCTATTCCCCGACGCAAGAGCGCGATGCCTGCGGCGTGGGCATGATCTGCAACCTCAAGGGCGTGCCTTCGCATGACATCGTCCGCAACGGGCTGCAGATCCTCGCGAACCTCGCGCACCGCGGCGCGAGCGGCAGCGACGAGATGACCGGCGACGGCGCCGGCATCCTGATGCAGCTGCCCGACGCGTTCCTGCGCAAGGTCGCCGGCGTGAAACTGCCGGAGCCGAAGGCCTACGCGGCCGGCCTGGTGTTCCTGCCGCGCGAAGAGCGGCAGCGCGCCACGGTGAGCGGGTGGCTGGAAGCCGTCATCCAGCGCGAAGGCCAGACCGTGCTCGGCTGGCGCGACGTGCCGGTGAACAACGCCGTGATCGGCGACATCGCGCGCGCGGCCGAGCCGTTCATCCGCCAGATTTTCGTCGGCCAGGGCGCGGGCGTGGGCGACCAGGCGGCCTTCGAGCGCAAGCTGCTCGTCATCCGCAAGTGCATCGAGCGCCAGGTGCGCGCGAGCGACCTCCCGGAGCGGAAGTATTTCTATCTGCCCAGCCTCTCGAGCCGCACGCTCGTCTACAAGGGCCTGTTCCTCGCCGACCAGATCGAGCCGTTCTTTCCCGACCTGACGGACCCCGACATGATGAGCGGCCTCGCGCTCGTCCACCAGCGCTACAGCACGAACACGTTCCCGACCTGGGACCTCGCGCAGCCGTTCCGTTTCCTCTGCCACAACGGCGAGATCAACACGCTGATGGGCAACGTCAACTGGATGAACGCCCGCCAGTCGCTCTTCCGCTCGCCGCTCTTCGGCGACGACATGCAGAAGCTGTTCCCGGTGCTGACGCCGGGCGCCTCCGACTCCGCCATCCTGGACAACGCGCTGGAGCTGCTCTACCACTCCGGCCGCCCGCTGCCGCACGCGGTCATGATGCTGATCCCCGAGGCGTGGCAGAACCACCAGACGATGAGCGACGAGAAGAAGGCGTTCTACGAATACCACTCCTGCATGATGGAGCCGTGGGACGGCCCGGCCTCGATCCCGTTCAGCGATGGCGAGGTGATCGGCGCGGTGCTCGACCGCAACGGCCTGCGCCCGTCGCGCTACACGGTGACCAAGGACGGCTTCGTCGTCATGGGCTCCGAGACCGGCGTGCTGCCGATCGATCCGGCGAACGTCCTGCAGAAGGGCCGTCTGCAGCCGGGCCGCATGTTCCTCGTGGATACCAAGCTGGGCCGCATCCTGGATGACGAGGAAGTGAAGGACGAGTACGCGCGCCGCAAGCCCTACCGCAAGTGGCTCACGGACAACCTGGTCGTGCTCCGCGGCCTCAAGGCCCCGGAGGCGGCGCAGCCCGCGGCGCCGGAGCTGTCCCTGGTGCAGCAGCAGCTGGTGCACGGGTATACGATGGAGGACCTGAAGATCCATCTCGGCCCGATGGCGGCGAAGGGCCTCGAGCCGATCGGCTCCATGGGCTCGGACATTCCGCTCGCGGTGCTCTCGCAGCAGCCGCAGCTGCTCTACAACTTTTTCCACGAACTGTTCGCGCAGGTGACGAATCCGCCGCTGGACGCGATCCGCGAGGAGGTCGTCACCTCGCTCGTGACGAATCTCGGCGCCGAGCAGGACCTGTTCGAGGCGACGCCGCTGCACGCGCGCATGCTGCGCGTCGAGCAGCCGCTGCTGTCCGAGACCGAGTTCCGCGCGTTGCAGGCGCTCGACCAGCCGGGCCTCAAGGCCCTGACCATCCCGGCGGTGTTCCCCGTCGGCGGCGACGGCGCCGCGCTGGAGCAGGCGATGACAGCGCTCTGCGCCGCCGCCGAGCAGGCGATCGACACCGGCCACACGCTGCTGATCCTGTCCGACCGCACCGCGGGCGCGCAGCTCGCGCCGATCCCGGCGCTGCTGGCCGGCGCGGGCGTCCACCAGCACCTCGTCCGCTGCGGCAAGCGCACGCAGTGCGGCCTCGTGATCGAAAGCGGCGAGCCGCGGCACATCCACCACTTCTGCGTCCTGCTCGGCTTCGGCGTCAGCGCGGTCTATCCGTACACCGCCTACGCGACGATCAAGGACATGCTCGAACACGGGCAGCTGCCCGACGGCCTCGATGCCTACACCGCCCTCAAGCACTACGTGAAGGCCGCGAGCAAGGGCGTGCTCAAGGTGATGTCCAAGATGGGCATCAGCACGCTGCACAGCTATCGCGGCGCGCAGATCTTCGAATGCGTCGGCCTCCAGCAGTCCGTCATCGCGCGCTACTTCACCGGCACGGCCTCGCGGGTCGAGGGCGCCGGGCTCGCGGAGATCGCGCGCGACGTGGACCGCCGCCACGCCAAGGCGTTCGGCCCGCTGCCCGCCGGCACGGAGCGTTCGCTGGAATCCGGCGGCCGCCACCAGTGGCGGCGCGACGGCGAATACCACCTGTACAATCCGCTGACCATCGCCAAGCTGCAGCAGGCGACGCGGCTCGGCGATGCCAAGGCGTGGGACGAATACACCGCGCTGCTCCAGGACGACGAGGCGCGCCAGTGCCAGCTGCGCGGCCTGCTCGATTTCGTCAAGGCCCCGCAGCCGGTCCCGCTCGACGAGGTCGAGCCGTGGACGGAGATCGTCAAGCGGTTCAAGACCGGCGCCATGTCCTACGGCTCGATCAGCCAGGAGGCGCACGAGACGCTGGCCATGGCGATGAACCGCCTCGGCGGCAAGTCCAACAGCGGCGAGGGCGGCGAGGACGCCGACCGCTACCGGCCCGACCCGAACGGCAACTGGCGGCGCAGCGCGATCAAGCAGGTCGCCTCCGGCCGCTTCGGCGTGACGAGCAACTACCTGCTCAACGCCCGCGAGCTCCAGATCAAGATGGCGCAGGGTGCCAAGCCCGGTGAGGGCGGCCAGCTGCCCGGCGACAAGGTCTATCCGTGGATCGCCAAGACGCGCCACTCGACGCCGTTCGTGCAGCTCATTTCGCCGCCGCCGCACCACGACATCTATTCGATCGAGGACCTCGCGCAGCTGATCCACGATTTGAAGAACGCCAACCGCGGCGCGCGCATCAGCGTCAAGCTCGTCTCCGAGGTCGGCGTCGGCACGATCGCGGCCGGTGTCTCCAAGGGCAAGGCCGATGTCGTCCTGATCTCCGGCTGGGACGGCGGTACGGGCGCCTCGCCGGAGACCGCGCTCAAGCATGCCGGTCTCCCGTGGGAGCTCGGCCTGGCCGAGACGCACCAGACCCTCGTGCTCAACGACCTGCGCAGCCGCATCATCGTCGAGGTCGACGGCAAGCTGATGAACGGGCGCGACGCCGTCATCGCCACGCTGCTCGGCGCCGAGGAGTTCGGCTTCTCCACCGCCCCGCTCGTCACGCTCGGCTGCGTGATGATGCGCGTCTGCCACCTGAACACCTGCCCGGTCGGCATCGCCACGCAGGACCCGGAGCTGCGGAAGCGCTTCACGGGCAAGCCGGAGTACGTGATCAATTTCTTCCGGTTCGTCGCCGAGGAGATGCGGCGGATCATGGCCCAGCTCGGCTTCCGGACGGTGACCGAGATGATCGGCCGCGCCGACCGCCTCCAGCTGCGCGCCGGCCTGACGCCGGACCAGCACCGCGGCCTTGATCTCTCGAAGATCCTGAAGCGCCCGCAGGTGCCCGCGACCGTCGGGATCAGCAAGCTGAAGGAACAGGACCATGGCATCGCCCGGGCGTTGGACCTCACGCTGCTCGAAAAAGTCCGGCCCGCGCTCGAAAGCGGAACGCCGATGCAGCTCGACGTGGCGATCCGCAACGTCAACCGCACCGTCGGCACGATCCTGAGCAGCGAGGTCTCCCGGCACTACGGCGAGGAAGGTCTGCCCGACGACACGATCCGGCTCAACTGCACCGGCTCCTGCGGCCAGAGCTTCGCCGCCTTTGGCGCGCGCGGCCTGACCTTCGTGGTCGAGGGCGATGCGAACGACTACTTCGGCAAGGGCCTCAGCGGCGCGAAGCTGGTCATCTATCCGCCGCGCACGGCCACGTTCGTTCCCGAGGAGAACATCCTGATCGGCAACGTGGCGTTCTACGGCGCGACCTCGGGCGAAGCCTTCATCCGCGGCCTCGCGGGCGAGCGTTTCTGCGTCCGCAACAGCGGCGTGCGCACGGTCGTCGAGGGCATCGGCGACCACGGCTGCGAATACATGACCGGCGGCCGCGTCGTCGTCATCGGCCGGACCGGCCGCAACTTCGCGGCGGGCATGTCCGGCGGCATCGCCTACGTGCTCGATGAGGCGGGCGACTTCAAGACGCACCGCTGCAACACGGAGATGGTCGAGTTCGAAGACCTCACCCAGCCCGCCGAGGTGGCCGAGGTGCGCGGCCTGATCGAGAAACATGTCCAGCTCACGGGCAGCACCGTCGGCCGGCGCATGCTCGACAACTGGGCGCAACTGCAGGCCAAATTCGTCAAGGTCATGCCGACCGACTTCAAGCGCGCGCTCGGCGTGCTGGCGCAGCAGCAGACCGCCGCCAAGCGGGCGCCGCAGGCCGGCACTGGGAATCATTAAGTTTAGGAGATTTCGTCATGGGCAAAGTCACAGGCTTCAAGGAGTTTCAGCGCGAACTGCCGAAGTACCGGCCGGTCGAGGAGCGCATCCACGACTACAAGGAAATCCCCGAGGAGTTCCCCGCCGAGAAGCTCCGCCACCAGGCCGCGCGCTGCATGGACTGCGGCATTCCGTTCTGCCATAGCGGCTGTCCGCTCGGCAATTTTATCCCCGACTGGAACGACCTCGCCTACAAGGGCAAATGGCGCGAGGCGTGGCTGCGGCTCTCCGCCACCAACAATTTCCCGGAATTCACCGGCCGCCTGTGCCCCGCGCCGTGCGAGGAAGCCTGCGTGCTGAACATCCCCGAGACGCCGATTGCGATCGAGCTGATCGAGAAAATGATCATCGAGACGGCGTTCGACAACGGGTGGGTCGTGCCCGAGCCGCCCGCCGCGCGCACCGGCAAGCGGGTGGCGGTCGTCGGCTCCGGCCCCTCCGGCCTCGCCGCCGCGCAGCAGCTCAACCGCGCCGGCCACGCCGTCACGGTCTTCGAGCGCGCCGACAAGCTCGGCGGCCTGCTCCGCTACGGCATCCCCGACTTCAAGCTGGAGAAGACCGTCGTCGACCGCCGGGTCAAGCTCCTTGAGGCCGAAGGCATCGTGTTCAAGACCGGCGCCTACCTCGGGCAGAATATTCCCGCCGCGGAACTGAAACAGTTCGACGCCGTCGTCCTCTGCGGTGGCGCCACCAAGCCGCGCGACCTGAGCATCCCCGGCCGTGAGCTGGCCGGCGTCCATTTCGCCATGGAATTTTTGCAGCAGCAGAACGCCGCGGTCGCGCTGGGCGAGCAGACCACGCCGATCTCCGCCGCCGGCAAGCACGTCATCGTCATCGGCGGCGGCGACACCGGCAGCGACTGCATCGGGACCTCGCGCCGGCAGGGCGCCAGGAGCATCACCAACTTCGAGCTCTTTCCCATGCCGGGCAAAGGGCGGACCAGCCACCAGCCATGGCCCTACTGGCCGATGCGCCTGCGCAGCAGCACTTCGCATTTCGAAGGCGTCGAGCGCTTCTGGTGCATCAACTCCCTCCGCTTCAACGGTGCCGCCGGCCGCGTCCAAAGCCTCGTCACCACCACGGTCGAGTTCGGCAAGGGCACCGACGGCCGGCCCCAGATGCAGCCCGTGCCCTTCTCCGAGCACGAGTGGCAGGCCGATCTCGTCCTGCTGGCCATGGGCTTCGTCGGGCCGGAGGCGAACGTCCTGCTCGCCCAGCTCGGCGTCGAACTGGACAAGGCCGGCAACGTCAAGACCGATGGCGCCTATCGCACCAATCTGGCGAACGTTTTTGCCGCCGGCGATATGCGGCGCGGCCAGTCGTTGATCGTCTGGGCGATCTCCGAGGGCCGCGAAGCCGCCCGCGCTGCCGATCTCTTTCTGATGGGGCAGACCGCCCTGCCCACCAAGGGCGGCGGCGACATGCTCCGCGTCTGATTTTTTTTCAAGGCTTGGAAACGGCTTGACCCCTTTTCCCGGATCTTGGAAAGAAGAAACCATGCGGTCAAGAAGGGGCTCCGTGATGAAAGCAACGATCCTGATGGGTGCTGCGCTGGTCCTGTTGACGGGCGGTTTGCGGGCCGGCGATACGACCGAGGCGGGCTTTGTGAGCCTGTTCGACGGGCAGTCGCTCAAGGGCTGGCATCCGAGCGCGCAGACCGGCCACAGCCGCGCGAGCAAGAACACGACCGGCGGCCGCTGGGTTGTCGAGAAGGGCGTCATCACCGGCAGCCAGGACATCCCCGGCAACGGCGGCATTCTCATCACCGACCAGAAGTTCGGCGACTTCGAGGTCGCGCTCGAAATGTGCAATGACTTCGGCCCCGACAGCGGACTCTTCCTGCGCTCCACCGAGGCCGGGAAATGCTACCAGGCGATGATCGACTACCACGGCGGCGGCAACCTGATGGGCATCTATGGCGAAGGCATGGGCGGCAAGCCGCACCTGCGCAACTTCAGCTTTCTCAAGACGCCCGACCAGATCCAGATCGTGACCGAGCTGAAGGGCCAGAAGACGCCGGTGCCGTTCCCGATGCCGCTCGAAGCCTGGCCCAAGTTCTGGCAGCACGGCAAGTGGAACGAACTGCGCGCCCGCATCACCGGCGAACTGCCGCACATCACCACGTGGATCAACGGCGTCAAGATCATGGAATGGACCGAGGCGGAGAAACGCCTCGACCGCACCGGCGGCATCGCCGTGCAGGTGCATGGCGGTGGCAACATGACCAACCAGTTCGTCCGCTACCGCAACATCCGGATCAAGCTGCTCGACGCCCCGGCGCCCGCGCCATGAACAAGGCCGTCGCCTATCTGGCGCAGCGGGACGCGCGCCTCGCGGGCATCCTCAACGGGCCGCCTTTCAAGGCGCCCGGAGAGTCCGAGCTTTTCCTGGACCTGATCGAATCCATCATGTCGCAGCAGCTCTCTGGCTCGGCCGCGAGCACCATCCATGGGCGCTTCTGCCGGCTGTTCCCGGCGCAGCGGCCCACGCCGCGGCGACTGCTCAAGCTGACGGCGGACCAACTGCGCGCCGCCGGCGTCTCTCGCCAAAAGGCCGGTTATCTGCACAACGTCGCCGACTTTTTTCTGAAGCACGACCTCAGCCACGCGGCCCTGCAGAAACTGGATGACGAAAGCATTGTCGCCTTGCTGACGCAGATCAAGGGCGTCGGCCGCTGGACGGTGGAGATGCTCCTGATGTTTCCGCTCAACCGTCCGGACGTGCTGCCCGTCGACGACCTGGGCATCCAGCTTGCGATCAAACAGCTCTACGGCCTCCGCACGAGCGGCCCGCGCTTGCGCAAGCGGATGCAAGCCCTCGCCGAAAGCTGGCGCCCCCACCGCTCCCTCGCGTGCAAATATCTCTGGCGCTGGCGCTCCGCGAATCGCTGAGGCCGTGACCGCGGGTTGGAAGGATCCTGAAAGAACTCGGCTGACCGCGCGCCGTTGGAGTCGCAGGCAGGTATCCTGCCCGCCGGTGAGTTGGGCATGCCTGCCCGACAACTCAACACCAACTCGGCCCGTGGGCGAATGCCTTGGCGGCGAGACGCCGCCTGTACCGGCACGCGAGACGCGTGCCGCCACGAAACACAACTTCTCCGACCGACAGTCATCACTCTGTTTATTTAAGAAGGTGCGGGTTATCTAGAGCAATGCGAACTGGGTAGGGATGAACGAGTCTCAACACCCCGTAACTCACCGGAAAGTTTTTGTTGGTAAATAAATATTGTGCGAAATGCAAAGAATCGCTAAATTGCCGCTGTCGGCCGTTTGCGGAGAAGGTTTTCGGAGCGAAAAAACCTTGAAAAGTTACAAAAACAACGAAAACGGAGATTTTTATGCCTTTTGATCCATTCAAGCCCCATTCTGATGCACACTCTAACGGTAAAAAAGCGAAGAAAATGAAGAAATCCGCAAAGGGCGAAAGCAAGAGTCGCCTGCCGAGTACCGTGGCGAAGCCCGCACGCGCCCGTGCGCCGGGAAATCATGTGCGTAAACAGACCGAACGCGCCATGATGCGCTTCATCCGTGCGTTGGTGGATTTCAGCGCTTCCTATTCTGAGTTCGATAGCATGCTCGAAAAATTCGATCCGGTGATGGCCAAGAAAGCTCGCGCTGTTGCCCGGAAGACCCGTGGACCTGCTCGCAAGGCCGAATAGTTGGCACAGTGCGGCTATTGTCGCAACCAAACCTCACGCGGAGCGTGAGGAGCACTTTGCCAAAGCCGCCGCCATAGTAGTCCTCTCGCTGCGCGAGAGGCTTTTGTAAACTGACCTACCGGCAACCTGAAAATAAATATCTATGCCGAAATGCGGCGATTTTTCGGGTTAGTGGCGCAGCAGATAAGTTGCCGACCGATGCACGCTGCTCGTCCTTCACCCCTGGATGAAGCACCCGCTTATCACCATCTTGACTGTCCGGTATCAGATGCCCGGCAGGTCGAGGAGGATGAGTGCGACCTTGGTTGCGCCGGACGCCAGTTGCAGGCGCAGCCCCGTCAGTCCCTTTTTGCGGAAATAGAATCTGTGGTATGTTGGCCGCCTGTACGGTGCGTCCGTGGCGGGCGCTCTGAATGTTAACGGTCGCCCTGGGTGGGGCCAACGAGAGGGGCTGAACATGATCAAGAAGTTCAAGGATTCCGCGGAACAGGAGTTCACCACGTCCATCTACGGTTCGCGCGTCATGGCGCAACCGCTGCCGAAGTATCGGCTGCCCGAGGGTTCGCTGCCGGGGCCGGTGGCCTATCAGTTGGTGCATGACCAGCTGAACCTCGACATGAAGCCCGACAAGAACCTCGCCTCTTTCGTCACCACCTGGATGGAGCCGGAGGCCGACCAGCTCATTCAGGAGAGCATGCGGTTCAACCTGGCGAACGAGGAGGAGTACCCGCACGTCATCGGGATCGAGGAGCGGTGCGTGAACATGCTGGCGCGCCTCTTTAACGCCGATGCCAACCAGACCGCCATGGGCGTCGCCACGATCGGCTCCTCCGAGGCCGTCATGCTCGGCGGGCTCGCCATGAAGTGGCGCTGGCGCCTGCGCCGTCAGCAGGCCGGCCTGCCCGCCGACCGCCCGAATCTCGTCATGGGCGAAAACGTGCAGGTCGTCTGGGAGAAGTTCTGCCGCTATTTCGATGTCGAGCCGCGCTACATCCCGGTCGAGCCCGGCCGCTATGTCACCCGCCCTGAGGACGTGGTCAGCTCGGTCGACGAAAACACGATCGGCGTCTGCGCCATTCTCGGCACGACCTTCACCGGCGAGTTCGAGCCCGTCGCGGAGATCTGCGCCGCGCTCGACGAATTGCAGGCTGCGCGCGGCTGGGACATTCCCGTCCATGTGGATGCCGCCAGCGGCGGCTTCGTCGCTCCCTTCCTGTATCCGCATCTCAAGTGGGATTTCCGGCTCCCGCGCGTCTGTTCGATCAACGTCTCCGGCCACAAATACGGGCTCGTCTATCCCGGCCTCGGCTGGGTCCTCTGGCGCGACAAGGCCGCGCTGCCGGAGGAGTTGGTCTTTCACGTCAACTACCTGGGCGGCGAGATGCCCACCTTCACCCTGAACTTCTCGCGGCCGGCCTCGCCGATCATTGCGCAGTATTACAACTTCCTGCGGCTCGGCCGCGAGGGGTACACGCGGATCATGCAGAACCTCAAGGCCGTCGCCGACTATCTGGCCGGGCAGCTCGCCGCCACCGGCTTCTGTCGCGTCCTCGGCAACCGGCAGGCCCTGCCGCTCGTCGCTTTCGATGTTGCCGAGGACGCGGGTTTCACCGTGTTCCAGCTTTCGGACAAGCTGCGTGAGTTCGGTTGGTTTCTCCCGGCCTATACCATGCCGAAGAATGCCACCGGCGTCGCGGTCATGCGCATTGTCGTCCGCGAAAACCTGAGCCGCGAGCTGGCCGAGGACCTGATGGGCGACGTCAAGCGTGCCATCGCCGCGCTGCAAAAGGGCGAGAACCACAAGCACAAGCATGCCGAACACGCCAAGCGCAAGAGCAAGCGCCCATGCTGAGCGGGGCGCCAGCAGCGCCGGCGCGGACGATCCGCGCGTGGCTGGTGTGGGGCACGGCCGCGATCTTCGTGGTCTACAACTACATCCAGCAGGTGGTTCCGGGGCTCATCACGGCCGACCTCGCGCGAGACTTCCACGTCAACGCCGGCGCGCTCGGGGCGCTCGCCGCCTATTTCTTCTATGCCTACGCTGTCCTGCAGATCCCCGTCGGGCTCGCCGTCGACCGCTTCGGCCCGCGTTGGCCGCTGACGCTCGCCATCGGCGTCGCCGCCGTCGGCAGCCTGGGTTTCGGCTGGGCGCCCACGGCCGGCTGGGCCGGGCTTGCGCGGCTCGTCGTCGGCGCCGGCGCGGCCTTTTCCTTCATCGCCTGCCTTAAGCTCGTCTCCAACTGGTTTGCCCCCGGCCGCTTCGCCACGCTCGCGGGGCTGACCAACACCGCCGGCATGGTCGGCGCCGCCGCTGGCGCGCCGCTGGCGGCGCTCATCGGGCACACAGGTTGGCGCGGCGCGGTGCTCCTGCTTGGCGGCCTCGGTTTGGGCCTTGGCGTGCTCGCCCTGCTGCTGGTGCGCGACCGGCCGGCTGATGATGCGGAACCGTACGGGCACGCGCAGGGTGGGGCGGGCGGGCTGCTCGCGGCCTTGGTCGACACGCTTCGTTCCAGTCAGGCCTGGCTTAATGCCGGTTATGCCACCGCGATCAGCCTCAGCTTCGTCGCCTTCGGCGCGCTCTGGGGTCCGCCCTACATCGCGAAGGCCTATGCGCTCGAAACTACCGCGGCCACCGGCGTCGTCGCCATGCTCTTTCTCGGAGCGATCGCCGGCAGCCTGTTCTTCGGCTGGTATTCCGACGTGCTGCGCAGCCGCCGGTTGCCGATGATTGGTGCGGCCCTCGGCGGACTCGTTACGCTCGCCGTCATCCTCTATGTGCCCGGCCTGTCGCTGGGCATGCTTCGCGTGTTGCTGGCCCTGCTCGGCTTCTTCTGCAGCGCCAACATCCTCTCGTATGCCGTCGCCCATGACATCAGCCCGCCCGCCCGCGCCGGGCTGGCCTTGGGCTTCCTGAACACCTGCTACTACGGCGGCAGCGCGCTCTCCCAGCCACTGGTCGGCTGGCTGCTCGACCGGCGCTGCCCCGGTGGCCTCGCCGCCTTCCAGCCCGGCGACTATCGCTTCGCCTTCTCCGCCGTCGTCGTGTTCCTCGCCCTCGCCGTCCTCGCCGCCGGTCTGCTCAGGGAAACCCACCCCGACAGGAAAGTGGCAGTGCAGAGGCCATCGCGGTAAGCGCCTGGCGAATACGCGCAAAGAACCCAAGGAAGTCTCCGTAGCCGCGTTCGTCAGAACGCGGCCCCCGCAAGGCGCACGCAGCCGCCGGAAGAAAGCTTTAACCACAGAGGACACAGAGGTCAGAGAGGTCACAGAGGTTGGAGCAGCCACGGAAAGGCACGGCTCAGCACGGAAGGGAAGCGAGGCAGAGAAAGATTTAACGCAAAGGCGCCAAGTGAAGCACCCTTCGACAGGCTCAGGGCAGGGAAGGCGCAAAGAAGAGGTTTGGCTCGGGAGGTAGGGACGGCGCGCCGCGCCGTCCGCCAGAAAGATTAACTCAACCCACGGCAGGGGAAATGCATATTAAGCCGAAGAAAAAACAGCCATGGAGAGGCACGGATCAGCACGGAAGGGGAGCGTGGCGGCAGAAAATACACTGCCAAGGGCGGAGAAGAATGAGGGCCGAGGGCAGCCGGAGGAAGAAAATCTTTTGCCACAAAAGGGCACAAAGAGCCCAAGGAAGTCTTTGTAGCCGCGTTTGTGAAAACGCGGCCCCCGCAAGGCAGCGCACCGCCGGAAAGATTTCACCACACACTTCGACTCCGCTCAGTGCAGGGAGGCGCAGAGGAAAGCAGAGGTTCACGGAGGTTGGTCTTTCTTCTTCCGACCTCTGTGTCCTCCTCTTACCTCCGTGACCTTCCTGCCCTGAGCATCGTCGAAGGGTGTGGTTCTGCTTTCTCCTCCGCAGCGCTGGCCCAGCTCACCGTTTTGCCACTTGTTATGCGGGCGCGGCCTTCCTATGCTGCCGCCGGGATGAGAAATCGGTGCTGCAATGCAATTTGAAGCCCATTCAATGACTCAATTGGGTGATGAGAGCCTGCTGTGGAAGTTCTAATCTGCATTATCGGCATTTTCGGTGGCTTGTGGCTGTGGCTTCGGCATAATCGTAGCTCCGTACAGTCGCGTCTTCTCGATGCCGGTGCACTTCGGATGCCACTGTCAGAAGAGACGGCAAAACTAGAATACCTCGGACTGGCTAGTATCGGTCCAATCATGTTTGAAAATCAGGTCCGTGCTCGACTCGATAAGACCGGAATATGGGTCTCCCTCCAAGGTGCAGAGGAGGAACTGTTTCTTCCTTTGGGGTTGGTGACAGTAATCGAGGCGAAATTGACAACGGTACCACTACGATTCGGAAGCGGGCTGAAAACGGTTGAACTCAATTTCTGGGATGCGGTTTCGGTAGACGCAGTCCGTAAGGTGAAGGCGACCGAAAACCTCCAAACTACTTCTGCAATCGTCGACGCTATCCGTGACGCGCCCTAGCAGTGATGGTCATCTTTTCAGTCTTCCGGGGTCTGGTCGCATTTTCCAAGCATTGCCTTGCCCACAGCAGGGGCACACGCTCCTGCTGGCGGTTGGTCGGGGATAAGTTCGCCGGGCCGGTGACCCGGCCTACAGCACGGGCGGCGGTTCCGGTTGTCGGCCCGGTCACCGACCGGGCGGGCTTGTCCGCTTCCGGCGGGCTTGCCGCATCTTCTGCCTGTCCCGCTCCGGCCCTCTGTGCATCCGTGAAAATCTGTGGCTGCTTATTCTGCGGTCTCCGGTTCGGTCGCTTCGTCCGTTCCGGCCTTCCTGAGTTCTTCATTCACCTGCTTGGCGGCGTCTGCCGGGGTGGGGGTCGCGGGGCAAGATGCCCCGCCCACGAAACTTGAGCGTTGTTGCGGTTGGGTTATCTGGCCGCTCGGCCTGAGGCCTCGCCCTACCGTCCTCTTCGTTTCCTTCGTTACCTTTTGTTCAAATCTTCTTCCGGCCTTCCTGCTGCTCTGTTCCGGAAATCTGTGCAATCCGTGTAATCTGTGGATGCTTTTTATTCTTTCGCTGCGGCGCGGTGGGGCAGGGTGCGGTTGTGGTTCGACAGGCTCACCACAGGCATCCGCGGGAGCTGGGCTGAGTTAATGGCGGCGGGCGCGGCGCGCCCGCCCTCCGGACATCCGTGGCTTTTTCTGCTTTCCGGCTCCTGATGATTCTGCCGTCAATGATTCTGTTGAAGTGATTTCCCGATCATGTTTCGGATATTATCGCCACTTTCTGCGCGACTGCCTTTACTTGCCCAGCACGACGCGGCGGATGGCTTTCAGGTAGGCGGCGTCGGGGTCGTCCTTGCAGGGGACGAGCCAGCCGCCTTCGCCGATCTCGTTCCAGGCGTAGATGATTGCGAGGCGGTCCTTGGTGACGAGCGTGGGGTTAGCGTCCATCCACTGCGCCATGCGCTCGAGCAGGCCGCCGAACTGCGCGGGGGTCGCCTTCTCGAAATACCACGAGACCGGCACGCCCTTGCCGAACCCCGCGCCGTTCAGCGCCTCCCACGGGCGGCGGTCCCAGCCCTGCGTCGCCACGGGGATGTAGGGCTGCCCGGGGGTGCCCTGCCAGGCCTGGGCGTCGGCTTCGACGATCTCCTGGTAGGTGTGTTTCTCCGACTTCTTGCTCTCCCAAGTGCCCTTCGGGGTGACGTTGTATGCCGTCTTGATGGCGAAGCCGTCCTCGGGTTTGCCGCTGCCGCAGCAGGCGACCGCGACGCCGGGGAAGCCCGCCTTGCGCGCCGCCGCCTGTAAATAGGCCAGGCCTTCCTTGTTCGCGCCGCGCGGCGAGAAGATCACCAGCAGCGGTTTGCCTTCCACGCGCAGGTAGCGCGGATGCTTGAACAGGGTGATCCAATAATCCGCCGCCTGCTTCCATGCGTCGAGCCCGACGATCTCGTATCCTCCGTGGTTGGCCACCAGCAGGCTGAACTCCATGCGACTGTTGTTCCTGGCCTGCATGAACAGGTTCATCGGCAGGTGCTTGGGATCGTCCGCAATCGCCTGGACGTCGATCGGGCCCTTGTTCTTGTGCCAGTACCAGCAGAAGGAGAAATAGGCGATGCCGTTGTCCGCCGCGAGGTCGATCTGCCGCTCCATCAGCGCCGGCGTGTCGTCGCGCCAGCCCCAGAGGGGCGTGCGGCCGGCGAACTCGGTGGCGAGCTTCTGGGTGTAATGCGTCGGCATGCCCTTGGCCCACGCGTGCTCCGGTTTGCCATCGTCGTAGGGGCACTGGCCCGCCCAGCCGGCGAAATAATACGCGCCGAGCTTCATGCGGGGCGTCGCCGGCTGCGCGTCAGCCGCCGCGGCCCAGCCGGCCAGGGCCAGCAGCGCCACCGTCACCATTGCCTGCACACGCGGAATCCCTTGGCTCATCGCTTGCCCACTTTCCTTGCGGTCTGTTGATCAAAGCACGTCACCACGACATTGTTACCAAGCCGGCGCGTCCGCGCCTAGCCGGAACCTGCCTGCTGATGCACGGCCACGGACGCCGGTGCCGGTCATTTCAGCGTCCCCAATAGATAGGTCCCCTGAGTGGTCCGGCCCCGGATGCTCAAGGCCAGGGGCGGCGAGATGCCCTCGGGATCCACGATCTGGAGGTACAGCGCGCCCGTGCCGTGGACATCCGGGAAACGGTCCGTGTGCGTCTGTGCCTTGCGCGCATCCACGACTCCCGGCGGCGTGTGCTCGTCGGGGAATACGGTGCGCAGGTCCAGCGACGAAACACCTGACCAGATCTCTTTCCCGGCTGTATCGGCCAAGATGAACCTGATTTTCCAGGCGTCGTAGGTGGGCGTCAGGCCGCTGTTCAGCCAGTCCAGCGCGATCTCCAGCCGGCCGTTGTGCCGCGCGAGTTTGGCCGTTGTGAACAGGTAGCGGAAACCCATCAGCGCATACATGTCGTGGAACTGTTTCAGCGCCTGCGGGTCATCCAGGATGCTGTAGCCGGTCGGATTATGGAGGCTCGACCCGTCGGACACATTGCAGTTGCGGATGACCACCGGGTGCAGGTAGTTCGCCTGATCCAGCAGGCAGGAGTAAGGGCGCCAATCTTTCTTCGGCCCGGTGCGTCCCGGTTCGCCGACCAGCGGCGCGAACTTCCAACGGTCGCGCAGCAGCTCGAACAGCTTGTGGCCGTCCTGCTCGTAGAGATTGGCTGCATAGTAAATTTTCTGGTAGTAGCTTGAGCGTTCGTCCCAGCCCCAGTTGTCGCGGAAGATGCCCAGCAAGCCCACGTTGTTTGTCGCGGACAACAGGTGGAAATGATAGGCCTTGAGCGGGTCGTAGATATCGGGGATATAGACCATGCCGTTGGTGGGGACCACCAGCCGGATATCGGGGAAGCACCGGATGAACGCGTCCGCCAGCCGGATCAAACCGACGGAGTTGGCGGGCACGTGCTTTTTCGGATAGGCGCCTTCGCCCCAGTAACCAAAATGGCGCAGCTCGATGCAGCGGACCAGCTTCTTGCGCTGGACCGATTTCCCTCCGGACGACTGCGGTTGCTCCAGGTAGGCCGCGAACGCCTTGAGCAGCGCCACATAGCGCTCCAAGAAATACGGATTCTCGAAGTTCGGCTCCCAGCGGTTCTTCTTGTCCGTGAACATGGGAGCGATCACGTCTTTTTGCGCGCTGTTCTGCAGCGCTTCGTGGACGTAACGCGGATAGGAACACTGCGCGCCGGCGATCATGGGGCCGCCTCCGGCGCTGGTCATGAAACAGCCGATGTCGAGCTTCTGGCCGTATTGGATGCAGGCCGCAAAATGCTTGTCCAGCTTTTCGAAATGATAGAGGCCTTGGTCGCCTTCATAATCCGCCCAGTTGATGCGGATCATGGAGTTGACCGAGTACTCGCTGACACGCACCGCATAGTGGACGAGGTTCGTCACGCCATGGCCGGGGCCGCCGTTCCAGATTTCCGTGCCGACGCCGGCGTTCTGAATCGCGCCTTCAGCGGGCGCGATGAGCGTCGGCGTGACGGTGGTGGAAAACTCGGCTTCCTCCGCCGGCAGTCCGCAGACGAGCAGGGGCCAACAGAGTAGGACGCACCAGCTCGTGTGTCTGCGTGAAAAACATGACCAGGAGAGTGCGTCGAGTATTTTCCTGTGACCCGGCGTATTCACGGCCCGCCTCCCTTGACGCCCGCGCCCGTATTGCCGGCCGGCAGAGGGGTGACCGGATGCTGCACGGGCCAGCTCGCCCGGTTGGCGTCCTGAACAAGTCCGATCTGCTCCACGGGGATCCTCTGGAAGCCGAGCGGCCACGCCGGCGAGTCCGCGCGCAGCTGATAGCTGCCGGCCTGCGGGTTGACGAAATGCGGGTCCACGTTGATCAGGTTATCCTCGAGCTTCACCAGCGGCCGGATACCGTTCTCGAAGTCGTTCCACCAGTTTTCCGTGATGGGCGCGCCTTTGGCGACGCGGCGGAGGTTCTCGCCCGCGCCCTGCCAGAAGATGTTTCGGCGGACGATGTTCCCCTTGGGCTGCTTCGGCTCGTCGGCGAGCAGGCCGGCGAGCTGCGGGTAGCGCTTGCTGTACGGCGGCTCGTTGTAGCGGATGCCCGCGATGGTGCCGTTCTCCTGGGCTTCCTTGATCCGTCGGTCGGCATGCGGGCCGCACCAGCCGAGCGCCCGGCCATCCACATGCAGGGCCTTGGGACAATCCACGAACACGTTGTTTTGGATGAGGTTGTCGCGCCCGCCGCCGATGAAGACGGGCCGCATGACCTGCACAAACACATTGCCCTGGACCGTCGCGGAGGAGAACAGGTCGTCGAGGTAGATGCCGTTGCAGGGGCCGCCATCCTTGCCGCAGAGGTGGTGCAGATAGTTGTGCTCGATCACGTGGCCGCGCAGGGTCCAGCTCCGTCCGGCGTAGATCGCGCCGCAGTCGTGCGATTCCTGGCAGACGTTGTGGATCTCGTTGAACTCGATCAGGTGGTCGTTGCCGCCGAAGAGGATCGCGGAGTGCGGCGCGTTGTGGATCAGGTTGTGCGAGGCGCGCAGGCCGACGCCGCTGAGGAACAGGCCGGGCCGGTACATGCGGTCCCAGCGGCCGAAGTGGTGGATGTGGTTGTTCTCGGCATAGTGGCCCGCCGGCGTCAGGGTCGGCCGGTCGCCGCCGACGAGGTAGATGCCGCCGCCGCCCATCCCGTACATATCGCAGCCGACGACGCCGTGCTGCTGGCCGTTGAAGACGGTGACCGCGTGGTTGCCCAGGTTGCGGAACGTGCAGCCGACGACGCGGCACTCCCGTCCGCCGGTGATCGCGACGGCCGTGCTGCGCGCGGCCTCCATCAGCAGCCCGCGCAGCGTCACATGCGACACGTCCGTCAGGGTGAAGAAACCCGGGGCCATCGAGACCTCGACGCGGCCCTGCGCGAGGGGCTGCGGCGGCCAGAAGTAGAGGAGCCCCGCCTCCCGGTCGATGTACCATTCGCCGGGCTCGTCGAGCTCGCACAACAGGTTGAAGCCGCGGAACCATTGACCCTTGCGGTAGCCGTAGTCGTGATAGGGCGGGACCACGGAAATGATGCGCTTCTCCGGGTCGAGGATCGCGATCTTGTGGCGCTGTTCGGCCCAGTCGCGGAACCAGTAGCCTTCGACCCAGGCGTCCTTTTCGCCCACCCAGCGCTGCGGCCGGTCGCCCTCGTAGACAAAGAGGCCTTCCGCGCAGCCCTTCACCCCGCGGACATCGATCGCGGTCTGGCCCAGCACTTCCTGGATCTTGACGAAGCCGTTGTTCGGCCAGCGCGCGAGTTCCATCGGCTGATCGTTGAAGAAGACCTCCAACCGCGGATGAACCTGCTTGCCCCGGCTCGCGAAGGCGCTGCCCATGGCGTCCTCACCTTGACCATCTACTTTGGCCAGCCACAGCTGCAGTTCTGCGGCCGCGTCCAGGCCCAGGTCTCCGTATTCGGTGACGCCCTGCGCCTTGAGGTCGGTCTGGAACACCTGGCCACGCGCGGCGGGATCCAACCGCTGGAGCACCACCGGATCGGTCACCGGCTGCCATCCAGTGAGCACCCGTCCGCCGCTGAGGTGGACCGCCTCGCCGTGCCGGGCACGATAGGTGATGGGCGAGTCCGCGGTGCCCGAATCCTCCGCCGTCAGCTCGATGGGCCTGGCCAGCTCATACCGGCCGCCGAGCAGTTCCACAATGAGGCCGCCCTTCGGCAGGCCGCCCGTTTTCTTGAGCCTGCGGATTTCGTCCCGGGCCCTTTCGAGCGACGCGAAAGGCCCGTCGGCCTTGCCCTCGTTCGGTTGCGCCAACGTGCCGGACCAGTTGTCGTTGCCGCAGGTGGCGATGTAGAGCGCGGTGGGCTCGGCACCGTGCGCCTCCGTCAGACTTGCGCAGACGAGTGCGGTAAGCAGCAGGAGGGCGGCGAGCGACGTGAAGCAGGTGCTGTGACGTTGTGTGACGGTGAGCCGGATCGACCGTTTGGTTTCTGGTTTCATAGGGATTACTTGGGTTGCACAAATTTCCGGCAGAAATCCCGTACCAACCGCGTGAAGGTCCAGTCGGCCGTCTCCGGCACCGACCGCGATGGCGCGCCTGCCAAGCAAAGGGCGATGATAAAAACAGATTTTAAACGGGGCGGGGCCTCCCTCCGGTGCGTGCAATGACGCTCCCAATTGCACCAGGATCGGGCGTGAGTGGCTGGGCGCTCTGCTGTAGCGGCGGCCTGTGGCCGCCGTCGGCGATCACAGATCGCCGCTACAGGCGCGTGCGGCCGCACAACGTGTCGGGCTATAAGCATGGCCCTCTGGCACATTGGCGTTGTTCGCAAAGCGTTCATTTCTGCGGCTCGGTGTAGGGGAACTTTTCCGCGACGGCTTTCCGAAAAGCGGAGGTGAAACGGGGGAGGTCCTTCGCCGAGCCGGCGTATTGGATCATGAAGATCGTGATGAGCCCGCGCTCGCGGTCGGCGGACGATGTCGTGCCGAACGTGCCGCCGTGACCGAACTTGCCCGCCCGCGTGTCGAAGCCGAAGCCATACTGCTGTGGCAACAAGCCCGTCTGCTTCGTGGTCATCTGCCGGACCGCCTGCGCGGAGAGGATCCGCCGGCCGTTAAAGACGCCCTCGTTGAGGAGCATGCGATAGAAGTTCAACAGGTCGCCCGCGGTGGAGAGGAGGCCGCCAGCGGGCTGGATGCAGCGCGTCGGATCGTTCAGCGGATAGCGGAGCTGGGGGCTGGGCGTTTCCTCGAGCGCGGTTCCCGTGGCGTTGGGCTTGTAGGCCTTGGCAAGGCGCTGGAGCTGGCGGGCGGTGGGCCGGAAGGTGGTGTCTTTCATGCCCAGTGGGTCGAGCAGGCGCCCGGCGAGGAAGCGCTCGTAGGGCAGTCCGCTGACGACCTCGACGATGCGGGCGGCGGTGTTGATGCCAGCGTTGGCGTAGAGGTGCTTGGCGCCCGGCTCGAACTGGAGCGGTGACATCACATAGACGTGCATCCGCGCGTCGAGCGGCAGCAGGTCGAGCGTCGGCTGCTCGGCCGGGGTCTTGTAGAGCATCCCGCTGGTGTGGTTGAGCAGGTTGCTGAGGACGATCGGGTGCTGCGGTTTTTTCAACAACACATGTGCGTCGTCGCGCTCCGCCACCAGCCACTGCTCCTTGAATTCCGGCAGATATTTCGTGACCGGATCGTCCAGCCGCACCTTGCCTTCGTCCACGAGCATCATCAGCGTCGTCGCCGCCATCGGCTTCGATTGTGAGGCGATCCAAAACAGGTCGTCGGCGCGCATCGTCCGTTGGTCCGCGATGTCGGCCCAGCCGACGGCGCTGAGGTCGAGCACCTGGTCGGCGGTGGCGACGAGCGTGACCGCGCCCGCGAGCTCATGGCGGTCCACGAACGGCTGGAGGGCGCTGCCGATATCATGAGCCGGCGCGGCCGATGACGGAAATGGAAACAGCGTGAGGACGAATCCCAGCGCGGCGACAGCGGGCAAGATGCGATTGGTCACAGGAAAAACACCATGCGCGACTATAGCCAGCGATCACCGCCGCGAACAAGCCAAAGCCGCGGCCCGCAGCTCAGAAACAGGCGGCGAGATGCCGCCTGCACCGGCACCCGAGACGTGTGCCGCGATGAACGGCGGGCGTGGTTCATACCTCCCTGCCATGCTATGTAGTGCCTGAGCCCAGCGGAAGCTCTGCCAACATGCCTTGCCAAGGAATGCAAGGGAAGCGCTCCGGAAACGCGGCGCATAACATAGGCCCGCCGGTGCACCCCCGGTATCAAGGGCCTGGCGGTGCTTCAACGTTGGTGCCGGCGGCGCGCTTTTTCGGTCAGCATCTGGATGGTGGTGGCGGCGACGAAGGGGTGGCTGACGCTGCCCATGTTCCAGGTGCAGTCGAAGTCGAGCGGATTGGCCAGGTCGCGGTTGAAGAGGTCGCGCACCATCTGGGCGCGCTCGTGATCCTGCTTTTCGATCGCGGTCCGCGCGGTGTCCTCGTCGGCATCCATCAGCTCCATCATCTGCTTGAGGCGGAGCGGTAAGGGCGCGACCAGCCGCAGGTGGACGCCGGTGCGCAGGTCGCGCGTGACCAGGTTGCTGGCGCGGCCGACGATGACGACGCGGCCGATCATGCCGAGGATCCGGATGACCTCGAAGATGCGCTTGTGCAGCCGCACCTGTTCGTCGTGGCCGGTCAGGAGGTCGAACAGCGTCTGCTGGAAGCTGCTCTGGTATTCCTCGCGCAGGAGCGAGTCGAGCGGCGCGTTCAGCTCCGGGTCCTGCGCCAGCAACAGGCAGAGGCGGTAGTCGAACACTTCCCAGCCGCGGGCCCATTCCTCATGGGAGTGGGGGTCGAGCTGGCGCAGGATCTCCCGCGCCAGCGTATGGCCACCGGCGCCGGATTCGCGCGCGATGGTGACGAACGGGAAGCCCGTCTGGTCCGGGTTCAGCTTCAGCCGTTCGCGCAAGTATTTTTTGACCAGCTCAATGGGGTTCATGTTTCACCTGAGGCCATGATACAAAATCCACGGCGCGGCTCAAGCTACATCGCTCAGCTGCCTCGCAGCGCCTGCGCCGGCCGGCGGCGCGGGGTTGACTTCAACCGGCGTTCGGAGTAGACGCAAGCTTCATGGGTGTGCTACCGGTGGTTTGCAACCAGATCGAAAGGACGTCATGAAATCCAGCATGGACCGTCGCAGCTTCCTGAAGACCTCGACCGCGGGCGGCGCAGGTCTTTCCCTCACCTGGTCACGCGTGGCGCCGCTCCTGGGCACGGCGGCGGTGCCGTCGTTCGTCCGCGCCGCGGAGGGCCGGCCGGCGCTGCTCGGCGGCGCGCCGGTCCACACCGGCGGCTGGACGCGCTGGCCGCAATGGCGTGAGGCGTGGGCGACCGACGTCCTCCAGGTGTATCGCAGCGGCAAGTGGTTCCGCGGGTCCGACAAACATGTGGAGGAGTTCGAGGTGGCCTACGCGAACCTGCTCGGCGCCAAGAAATGCCTCGCCACCGCCAGCGGCACCACCGCGCTGATGGTCAGCCTCCACGTCCTGGATGTGGATGCCGGCGATGAGGTGATCGTCTCACCCTACACCTTCATCGCCACCTACAACGCCATTCTCAATGCCCGGGCGCTGCCGGTGTTTGCCGACACCGATCCCGCGACGCTCACCATCGACCCGGCAACCATCGCGAGCCGGATCACCGAGCGGACGCGGGCCATCATGCCGGTCCACATTTTCGGCATGCCGTGCGACATGGATCCCATCCTCGCCATCGCCCGGCAGAACAAGCTGGCCGTGGTCGAAGATGCCTGCCAGGCGTGGCTGGCGGAATACCGCGGCAGGAAATGCGGCACGCTCGGCGATCTCGGAGCATTCAGTTTCCAGGAATCCAAGCATCTGCCTTCCGGCGAGGGCGGCGCGATCTCCAGCATGAGCGCCGAGCTCATCGACAAGTGCAACTCCTTCCACAACTGCGGCCGGTCCTGCGGCACCAACACGGGCACGGGCAGCTTCACCCGCGGCAACAACTACCGGATGATGCAGGCGCCGGCCGTCATCCTGCTGCAGCAGCTCGAGAAACTGCAGCAGGAGACCGCGATCCGGCGCGCGAACGCCGACTACCTCGGCACCGCGCTCAAGGAGATTGCCGGGATCACTCCGGTGCGCCTGCCGGAGAACAGCCGCGCGGTATGGCATCTCTATCCGTTCCGCTACGATGCGCAGCCGTTCCACGGGCTCGCGCGCGACAAATTCATCAAGGCGCTGGTCGCCGAGGGCGTCCCGTGCTCGTCCGTCTATCACGAGCAATACAACGACGGCCTGCTCGATGAGGCGATCAACTCGCGCGGGTTCAAGCGGCTGTGGAGCAGCGCGCGGCTGAAGGCCTACCGCGACAGCTTCCAGGAGCTGAAGGGCAACCGGCAGGTGTGTGCGACGACCGTCGCGATACCCCAGAACGTGTTGCTCGCCGAGCGCAGCCAGATGGACCACATCCTCGCGGCGATCCGGAAGATCCAGGCGCACAGCGCGGAACTGGCGAAGCCTTGACCCGCGGCCGCCCGGCCTGCCGCGCCGGCTGCAAGGCGCGAGCGACGGTGCAGCCGCACAATGGAACATGGAAAGGGAGCGATGAGCGAGCTGAGCCGCAGGGGCTTTATCAAGGCGGCCGGTGGATCTGCGCTGGCCCTGGCCGGCCGTGTGTCTGCGCAGGTGCCGCCGGGTGTGGGGCGGCGGCCGCGACTGCCGCGTGGCTATCTGCTTGTTCAAGACCTGGGGACTTACAATACGTCCCGCTTTGGGGCGCTCAGCACCGCCGCCGAGGCGGAAGAAACTTTCTCCAAACTCGACGGCAGGCTCAACGCGCTGGAGTTCGCCAGCCTGTATTATGGCGCGCATGACCTGCGCGCCCACGAAGCGGTCGCCCGCGTGGGGGTGGCGCACAAGGTGGATCTGTGGGCGTCCACCTTCCAGTTCAAGTTCCGGGCCTTCGGCGCACCCCGCCCGGAGTTTCAGGCGCACGTCATGGAGGCCGACGGGCACATCGTGCCGGCCGACCGCGCCAAGGCCGGGGCGTCGCCGGACCCCGTGTTCGATGTGCTCAACCCCGAGGCCACCGAGTGGTTGCTGGGTGAATACCGGAAGACATATCTGGAGCGCATGCAGGGTTTGCTGGCGGGCCTGTTCTTCAACGAGGATTGCGTGCCCTATCTCGCCCCTGTCGCCAACAAGCGCCGCTTCGACTACTGGCGGAACGCCACCTTCAGCCCGCGGGTGCTGGGCCTCTGGCGGGTGTATTGCAAGGAGCACAACGTCGTGGCCGGAGGGAAACCGGTCGATCGGTTTCCCGTGCACGATCCGCAGCTGGTCGCCAACGGCGGCGGCCTGACCGCCTATTTCCCCGGCTGGAACACGCCCAAGACCATCGAGGCGGGCCAGCGCTTTTCACAACTGCCGCGCGCCGAGGGCGTCTGGCGGCACTGGGATGACTTCGTCTGCGGCACGTATCTCAAGCATTGGATCGGCCGCCTGGCCCAGTTGGCCAACGAGGTGAACCGGAAGGAGAGCGGCTGGAAAGGCGTGGCCTATTTCGGACTGCACTATTGGAGCCTGCCCTACGAGCAGATCGCCAATCCGGAGTTCCGGGTGCCCGCCACACACGGGTGGGGCGCGTGGGGTCGGCAGCGCGGGCTGGATCTCCAGCGGCTGGCCGCTCATCCGGACGTGGACATCCTGATCTGCGAGACCTATCCGCCGATGGCGGCCAACCTGGAAGACTTCGTCGCGGAATATGCGCGGATCGCGCGTGCCGCCGGCAAGACGTTCGGCGTGATGTTGCACCGCGATGACAAGTGGGCGCTGAAGCCGGAGGAGGAACAGCGCCGCTGGGCTGCGATCGCCAAATACCAGCCAACCTTGCTCGCACGCTATCCCCGCCAGCGCATGCTGCCGGACGATAAGTTTTATAATCCGGAGCTGGAGAAACTTTTCGCCGAACGACTCGCTCAATACAGGAGAGGTGCTACATGAGTGGCTCATCCATCCGTGTTCTCGCTGATGCCCCATGCTTGGGCGTAATCATCGGCCTGGCGTTGTTGTGCACCGGCGAGTTCCCTGCCCAAGCGGCGGAGGCGCGCGACCCCTTCCAGCCGGCGCGCAAACTTGTCGCACAGCGGTTCGACTCGGGGTTTCCCGAGGGGCATGACACCTACAACGGCATGGGCACCGCCAGCGACGGACGCATCTTCTATGTGCTCAGCACCGAGCCGCATGACGTCGGCGCGAAGATGTTCGTGTTCGATCCCCGGACGGAGAAGATCACCCAGGTAGGCGATCTCACTGCGGCGTGCGGCGAGCAGGGTCGGAAAACCGTTGTGCAGGGCAAGAGCCACGTGACCTTCGTCGAGGCCGGCGGCAGGCTCTACTTCGCCACGCACGCCGGCTACTACAGCATCATCGACGGCATGGAGAAGATGGGCCTGCCGCCCGTCGACTGGCAGCCGTACCCCGGCGGCCACCTGCTCTCGTACGATCTGCAGAGCGGCCGGTTTGAGGACTTCGGCATCGCGCCCGCCGGCGAGGGCGTACTCGCCTTCAACATGGATCCGCGACGCGGACGCCTCTTCGGCCTCAGCTGGCCGAGCGGGATGTTTTTTCGCTACGACCTGGCGACAAAAAAGCTGAAGAACTTCGGCAAGACCTGCGCCGAGGGCGAGAACGGGAAGGGCGCAGCCTATCGGACGATCTGCCGCTCCATCGCCGTGGATCCCGCCGACGGCTCCGCCTATTACAGCACGTCCGAGGGCGCTCTCTTCCGCTACCGCGCCGACCGCGATGCGGTCGAGCCGATCCAAGACGAGGATTTGAAAAAGGACTACTTCGGCCTCTACGATCCGACCAATCCCGGCCACATGGGCTACAACTGGCGGCAGACGGTTTATCGGTCGGCCGACCAGATGATCTACGGCGTCCATGGCAATTCCGGTTATCTGTTCCGCTTCGACCCGCGTCGCGAACGGATCGAGGTGCTCGAGCGCATCACCTCCGATGTCTCCAAACGCAGCGGCATGTTCGACCAGTTCAGCTACGGCTACCTCGGCTTCGCGCTCGGTCCCGATGGCGACACGCTGTACTACCTGACCGGCGGGCCGATCTACGTGGATGGGAAGCGCCTCAAGGGCAAGGACAGCATTGCGATGGGCGCGGCGAAGGGGCTGGAGGATCTGCACCTCGTCACCTACCACATCCCGACCGGCCGCTGCCGCGATCAGGGCGCGATCTTTTATGCCGACGGCACGCGCCCGCTCTATGTGAACTCCCTCGCCGTCGGCAAGGACGGCAGCGTCTATTCGCTGGCGCGCGTCCCGGACAACGGCCGCGTGCGTGCCGACCTGTTCCGCGTGAAAGGACCGTTCACACCATGAAGAGGATGTGCCTGGCCGCGCTGGTCCTGGTTTCTGCAGCCTGCGCCGCCGACTTCCAGGCCGGCGTCGCGCGGGTCAACATCACGCCGCCGATGCCCTTCTGGCTGTCGGGCTACGCCTCGCGGACCAACCCCGCCACCGTCGTGCGCCACGAGCTGTTCGCGAAGGCGCTGGCGCTCGCCGATGACCGCGGCGGCAAGGTCGTCATCGTCACCGCCGACCTGATCGGCTTCCCGCGCGCCATGTCCGACGACATCGCCGCGCGGGTGGCCAAACAGTACGGTCTTGGGCGCCCGCAGTTGCTCTTGAACACCTCCCACACGCACTACGGGCCGGTGCTCCGGTCCGGGCTTTCGATCATGTTCAACTTCGATGGCGCGGAGCTGGATCGCGTGGACGTGTACACCCGCAAGCTGGCCGACGACATCGTCACGCTGGTCGGCGCGGCGCTGGCCGACCTCGCCCCGGCGCAGTTCGCCTGCGGCCACGGCAGCGCCGGCTTCGCGATGAACCGCCGCGAGAAAGCCACCGCGGGCGTCAAGCTGGGCGAGAACCCGACCGGGCCGATGGATCACGACGTGCCGGTGCTGCGCATCACCGCGCCCGACGGCAAGCTGCGCGCCGTGCTGTTCGCCTACGCCTGTCACGGCACGACGATGTCCGGTAAGTTCAACGAAGTGGACAGCGATTTCGGCGGCTATGCGCAGCGCGCGCTCGAACAGGCCCATCCCGGCGCGACGGCGCTCTACATGGCCCTCTGCTCCGGCGACCAGAACCCCAAGCCGCGCGGCGAGTATGCGCACATCGAGCAGCACGGCCGCGAACTCGCCGGCGCCGTGGAGCGCGTCCTCACCGGCGAACTCAAGACCGTGCGGCCGCCGCTCCGCACCGCACATAACGTGACCCGGCTCGACTTTGCGGAGCACACCCGCGCCCAGTTTGAACAGGAGGCGGTCGGTGCGGGCCTGGCCAAGCCGGACAAATATCGGCAGCGCCGCGCCAACCTGATGCTTGCCGCCTACGACCAGGGCCAGCCCGTCCGGCAGCTGCCCTTTCAGGTTCAGGCCCTCCGCTTCGGCGCTGACCTGACCCTGCTGGCGTTGAGCGGCGAGGTGGTGGTGGACTATGCCTTGCGCGCCAAGCGCGAGTTCCCGGGCGAGAACCTGACCGTCGCCGGCTACTGCAACGATGTCAGCAGCTACCTCCCGTCCCTGCGCGTCCTGCGCGAGGGCGGCTACGAGCCCGACACCAGCATGATCTACTACGGCCAGCCCGGCCCGTTTTCCGAAAAGGTCGAGGAGCAGGTCTTCGCCGCCATCCACCAGGTGCTCAAGCAGGTTGGCGCGAAAGAATGAAAAGTGGTTGAGCCGCGCGATCCCCTCACCTCAATCCTCTCCCCCAAGGGGCGAGGAAGCCAAGCGGCCCCGTGCCGTACCCGGCGGCTGATCAAATTTCCATGAGTGTCCCAGCGGTTTGCTCAACCTCGCAGCTTGTAACGGGGCTTACGCCTCCGCAACCCTCTCCCTCCAGGGGAGAGGGTGGGGTGAGGGTGGTGTTGGTTGCGACCAGTGCGCGGAAAGTGACCGCGGATGCTCTTTGCCGCAAGGCCACAAAGCATTCTCTTCTTGGCGTCCTCGGCGTCTTGGCGGTTAAGTTTCTTTGCTTTCTCTGCGCCTTCCCTGCCCTGAGCTTGTCGAAGGGTGCCGGCCTTCGCGCCCCTCCCCAGGGAAGGGGTTTCAACTTTGCGTTAACCTCTTCTCCTCCTCTGTGCCCTCATCCGACCTCCGTGACCTCTGTGGTGAGTTCTTCCCAGGCTTCCCGGAAACCAGCGCGTCTCTGGTCTCAGGTTTGGCTTGACTCAGTGTGCGCCAAACCTTATTCCGGCGCCTATGAAAACCGACACGAACCAAGCTGCGGCCCAGCACTGCCCGGGCTGCCAGGGGCATCAGCTCAGCCGGCGGCGTTTCCTGGTGGTCGGCTCGGGCTGCGTACTCGGCGCGTTGGGCGCCGCCGCGGCGGACGCCGCCAAGGTGCCGACCGTGGACATCGGCAAGCTCAAGGACTTTGCCGAGGCCGGTATCTCCGTGAAGTTCATCAAGGACGATTTCTTCGTCCTGCGCCATCAGGGCAAGCTCTTTGCCGCCAGCACCACCTGTCCTCATATGGGCAACACGCTGCGCCGCGATCCGCAGGACGCCACGCGCATCCTCTGCAGTTCGCACGGCTCGACCTTCGACGGCGAAGGCATGGTGCAGGTGGGCCCCGCCACGAGCGGCCTTGTGCGCCTGGGCATCACGCTCAATGGCGAGGGCCACCTCGTGGTCGACCCGAACAAGGAATTCCCGCAAGAGAAGTGGACCGACAAGGGCTGCTTCGTCGAGATTCCTTGAACACGCTGGCTGCCGTTGTTTGCGCCTGAAACCGCGCGGCCGCGGCTGAGCGGATAAAAGATTTCACCGCCAAGACGCCAAGCTCGCCAAGGTAGGAAAGACAAGTAAGCCAGCCAGAACTGGAGCAGGCAAAGACGATTTAAAGCCAACCACTTTTCTGCTTGGTGCCCTTCGAGCCTTGGCGGTGAAATCTCTCTTCTTTCCGTCCGTGCTTTTCCGGGTTCATGCGTGGCTGCTTAGATTTTCTTCCTCTGTGGTGAAAATCTGACGTCAGGCTTCCGGGTGCTGCCACGGGGCGCGGTAGGGGCGGCGGAGCAACTGCGTTGCTTCGGCGTCGCCCATCACGACCCGCTGCCGCGGATCGTAGACCAGCCCGCGGCCGAGTTTCAGCGCCACGTTTGCCAGGATGCAACTCGCGGTGGAAATATGCCCGGCCTCGATGTCGGCGACGGGCCGGCCGCGGTTCTCGATCGCGGCGAGGAAGTCCAGCATGTGCCGGCGCGTCGCGGGCGCGGCGTTCAGCTCGATGTCCTTCTCGGTCAGGTCCTCGGGATATTTCTCGCGCTCGAAAAAGCAGTCGAAGTGCAGCGGCTTGGCGGCCTTGTCGAGCGGGATGAAGTCCGCGCGCATCGTGCTGGCCTTGAGCGTCCCCTTGTCGCCGTAGATGAACAGCGCCCACGGGTAGTCCGGGTCGTTCGGCGCGCCCCACGAGCGGTGTTGCCAGACGCAGTTGAACTGGTCGTACTCGAACGTCGCCGTCTGTGTGTCGCTGATGTTGGACTTGCCCGTCTTGTCCATGAGGATGCCGCCGGTGGAGCTGATCCGCTTGGGCCAGCCGAGGTTGAGCATCCAGCGCGTGGTGTCGAACATGTGCACGCACATGTCGCCGAGGATCCCGTTGCCGTATTCCATGAACGTCCGCCACCAGCGCTTGTGCGGCAGGCCGTCGTAGGGCCGCAGCGGGGCGGGGCCGGTCCACAGGTCGTAGTCAAAAAAGTCCGGGACCGGCGTGACCGGCGGATTACCATTTGCTCGCATGTGGAAATAGCAGCACATCTCCACGTGCCCGATGTTGCCGAGCAGCCCCGCCTCGATGACCTGCTTCTTCACGTCGATCAGGTGCGGCGTGCTCTTGCGCTGCGTGCCCACCTGCACCACGCGCTGGTGCTTGCGCGCCGCGGCGACCATCGCCTCGCCCTCGATGACGTCCGCGCTGATGGGCTTCTGCACATAGACATCGGCGCCTGCCGCCACCGCGGCGTTCATCTGCAACGCGTGCCAGTGGTCGGGGCTGCCGATGAGCACGATCTCCGGCTGGTGCTCCTTCAGCAGCTTGCGGTAATCGGTGTAGGTCGGCGGCACCTTGCCCGACTTCTGCCGCTGCCCGATGAGCGTTGCGGCGGCTGAGAGCATGTTGCGGTCGGGATCGCAGACCGCGACCACGTCGACCGGCGCCACCTGTATCAGGCGGAAGAGGTCGCTCTTGCCGTACCAGCCCGCGCCGATCAGGCCGACGCGGCGGGGCCGCTGCACCAAGTCGACGCCATAGGCGCCCAGCGCCGAGAAAGCGAAGGCGGCCGAGGCGGTTTGCAGAAAGCTGCGACGGGAGATGTTGAAGCTCATGAGGGGTTGCTCCTGGGGCGGCGGACAGGAAGGGCTCGCACGCTGCCGTGCGCGGTCTGCCCCATGCCTGTTCTTTCTCGCCGCATGGTGGCTCTGATAGCAGCCCCCAGCCGGCGAAGCAATCCGAAAGCGTTCCGTCCGGCGCGCGCCATAAACCGGAAAACTTTTACAGAAGGTAACGAAGGCAACAAAGTCGGACAGGCGCATGAGGAACGCAGGAACAGAGGAAGCAGAAAACAGCCACGGCTTTTCACGGATGACACAGATGGCCGGAGAGGGCATGAGGCAAGCCGGATAAAAGGGACAGAAGATAACGAAGTTAACCAAGCCGGAAGCGGAAAAGCCTTTCACCACGAACGGCGCGACGCTCGCGAATTTTCAGAGGGAACGTGCTCCTTGCCTGAGGCAGAAAGCTTCCGAACCTTGGAAACCAAAGCCGCCTATCGTCCAGAGTTTGGAAATTGATTCGCCCCGTCTAATGGTAGGGCGGGTGCGCCGCGTCCGCCGCCATGAACCCAGCCCAACACCAACGGCTGCAGCCGCGCCCAGCCCTCGCTGTGCCGCCGCAAGAGAAGACAAAACAGCCACGGATGACCCGGCTTCGGTCGGAGCTTCGCCGGGGCAAGACACGGATGCCACGGACGGCAGGAGCGGAGTATCAGGGAAGGGGCGCCGCGCAGGACGCGCAACTTGCGTCCTGCTGACAGCCAAAAGGAGCATGGTCACCTGCGCCGGGAAAGGCAAGGGGTGGAAAATGAGGGCTGACCTCGAAGCCCCTTTGCCCCAGACACGCCTTCTGCGTTGGAAAGAACGGCGTCCAAACCCGGTTTCCGTCCGCGGCGCTGGTATTCTGCTTTCCGTGGGCCTACCGACCGGCGTCGGTCCGCGCGGGCAGTAATGGAGGGATACCGAGAATGGGTTGTGGATTTGCGACGTGATGGGTGTCTTTGAGGTGTTTGCCGAGCCATAGATAGAAGACGAATAGGAACACACACTCCACGACCAGGACGACTTGGGGGTTCGGCTCCGTAGGAACTTCCATGAACACAAACACCCCCGCGGCAACGAACATGATAGCAAACAAGCACACAATCAGGCGCAGTCCGAGCACCCAGCCGAGGAGGATGGCTTTTTGCAGGAAGTTGGAACCGGCGCGGCCTCCGTTCTGGTCGAACGCATAGATCAGGCCCAGCAAACTCAACGCAGTGGTAAAGAGTTGATGCACATAGGGCACATGGATGACGTGCTCCTCCGGCAGCGGCACGAGGCCCATCAGGGCCAGCATGAGCAGGTAATACGGCAGCGCCTCACGTTCCGTCAGCGTCCCGTCCCGAAGCTTTTGTTTCAAAGGCTCGATTTTGAAGAAATACATTTAAGATCCTTTCCCCATCGCTCCGCTCCCGCATGTCGTCCGCGCTGCACCGCTCCCGCGCCACAGGACCGGCAGACTAGGGGTGCCATGCGGTAGCGTCAAGCGCGGGAGCGTTAACACTGGAGGGGGAATAAGCCTATCTATTCCACGGAAAGGAAGCCAAGACCAGTTTGGTCCAAGACTGGGCCATGGGGCAGTTCGACGAGTGCTGTCGGGAAGCCTATGTGACAATACCGCGTTAACTGCTGTAAAAGCTCAGTAAAACTTTGTCGATCTGCCGCGGCGTCATAAGGCGGCCATGCGTGCGCTTGATCTCTGCCCTCAACCATAAGCAACGCGCGTAGAATTCCCAGTAGATGTCTTCGCGATCCTCTTGGTCGGGCAGGTTAATGAAGCGGCTATCCGGGGTCAATCTGGTTATGGCACTCTGCGCTCGCGTATCGTACACAAAGAATACATCGCGACGATGAAAATGAAGATATTTTGACGCCAGGGAGCGTTTGACACGGTCACTCGACAAGGTCTTAAAAGCTCCCTTGAGGAGGGCGTTATGAATCTTAATGGCCAAAGGGGCGCAGATCATGGGCTCGGCGTCAGGTGGCGGAAGGCTTGCAAGTAAACCATCCAGACCCGAGTTTTGCATCGCATTGACAACATCCACCTCATAGAAGTTGTCTGAGGAGTTCTCCGTATTCTTTCCACGTTCAATGGCTGCCGCATATGAGCGGCCGACAAGCCACATTTTTGCGATGATCTCGTTCGCTTGAATATGGTCCGGATGGGCGCGACACAAATCGTAGAGTACATTGTTGCCCAAATCCCAAGACGTATCATTGATCGCGTAATCGAAGTCTTCCTGTCGAATCGTTTCCTTGGCGTTTTTCATGCGTAGCAGCATAACAGTGCTGCGCGACGAGGACAAAGGCTCAAATTATCAGGACAAAGCTTCCGGTTACGTGCGACATGGTCTGCCTAAAGGCGCGCCTAACGGGCGGCGAAGCCGTACCGTTCAGGCGCTTGTTGGCATCTGCTATTCCTTCATTTCCAGCCACGTTACGAGCGAACCAAACTGCTCCTGCGATGTCACCTTGAAACTGAAGCCGCCTTCCCATGTGAGGACCTCTGTTGAAGGCCCAAAGACACGTTTGATTTCCGCTTCAGCATCGTCGGGTTTTCCACCCATGTAGATGTTTAGGAACTTCTCACGAAAGTTGACCGTGATCCAGTCGTAACCGTGCAGCCCAGTTCTAAAACTGCCAAACCGTCGTCTTGACGGTTGACCCTCTTTCTCCTTCCGGCAGAGTTCGAGTGCTCGACTTGCGAAGGGGTACTTCAGTTTTGGAAGCACATCTTCCCATGTTACGTCAGAACCCGGTGCGCGCGGCCGAGATCGAGAACCTCTCACCTCGTAAAGATCCTGTAATTCCTTGAGCGGCAACCGCTGTTCCAAGTTGACGATTACCTCATCGCCGCATTTGTGACAGGATGCGGAGAAGACGGTGACGAGAACACCGTAGTGGCTGTTGAGCCAGTCTGCCGTCAGGATAACCTCTGGATCATATGATTCTGCAACGAGGATTATCTTGACGTCTTTGTTAAGTTCATTGCCGTTGATCAGGTCAATTAGTTCCTCGGGGTCCGGGTTGATGTCGCGCTGAATACTCTGGATGAGTTCCTCTTTTCCCCACGTCGCTACCATCGCCGCGTAGGAGACGCCCTGAAGCAGTTGGAGTTTCTGTTTGCCTCGCTTCAACTCGATAACGGTCAGGGAACTATCCTCGGGATCGAAGGCGAGAAGATCGATGGCGTCACCAACCGAGTTGTGTGGTCGAATCTCTTGCCCAATGAGAAAGGCTGCCGGAAGACCAATGAACGATTTTACCCGTTCCCATGATTTCACGATGGCAGCCTGGAAATCATACCGCTCAAGGATGTTCTCCCCTTTCATTGCGCACTGGTCCAGCGAGGTGAACTCTTTCTTGCTGACATCGAATTTCAACATATTCTATTTCTCCATGCCAACATTGTTAGAGAAGAACTTACAGTCATGTGTATGCAGCCTTATTTTTTCGTATGGCGGCACCCTAGGCAGGTAGCGCCGGATTAACAAGCTGAAAGAGGCCCTGCTGCGAAGAGTTTCGCGCAAAGGTCGCTAAGCCCGCAAAGCAGTCTCATCTTCGCGCACTTAGCGTACTTTGCGCGAACCCTCTTGCTCTGTTTCCGTGCCCTTCCGTGCCTTGCCCCGGCGAAGCTCTGCGCGAAGCCGGGTCATCCGTGGCTGCTGCGCTTTGTTGCTCAGCCTCTGCTCCGATCTTGGCGCTCTTGGCGTCATGGCGGTTTACTTCTTCGTCTTGCTCTGCGGCTTCCTCTGTGACCTCCTCTGACCTCTGCGTCCTCTGTGGTTCAGTCTTTACTCTTCCCTCGCGGAGCCCACAGGGCGCGGCGGAAGTTCGCGGTTGCGGAACGCGGACGGTTTTGATAGCCATTCACGCTCTTTGGGAGAAAACTATGAAGCATATGATCTGGGCGGGTGTCGTGGGGTTGGCGTTGGTGTGCGGTGCGCGGGCGGAGGTGCAGCCTCATCCGTTGTTCACCGATGGGGCGGTGCTGCAGCGCGGTATCAGCATCCCGGTCTGGGGTACGGCGAAGGCCGGCGAGAAGGTCACCGTCGAGTTTTGCGGGAAGACGGCGACCGCCACGGCTGCCGCGGACGGCAAGTGGATGGCGAAGCTCGGCAAGTGCGCCGCGGGCGGGCCGTTCAAAATGACGATCCAAGGCGAGAACACCATCACGCTGACCAATGTCTGCGTCGGCGAGGTCTGGGTGTGCAGCGGTCAGTCGAACATGGAATTCGGCCTCGGGGGCGCCGAGAACGGCAAGGATGTATTGCCCGGCTGCTCCGATCCGCAACTCCGCCTGTTCCACGTGCCCAAGAACGTCGCCGAGCAACCACAGAGCACGGTCAAGGCGTCTTGGCAGGTGTGCGGCCCGCAGACCGCCGGCGGGTTCTCCGCCGTCGGCTACTTCTTCGGTCGCGACCTGCGCAAGGCGCTCAATATCCCCATCGGCCTGATCGAGAGCGACTGGGGCGGAACCTATGCCGAGACTTGGACCGACCACGCGACGCTGCAAAAGGTTTTGCCGGAGGCGTTCACCCGGCAGGCCGAGGCCCTCAAGAACTATGACGCCGCGAAGGCGAAGGCGCGGTACGAATTGGACATGGCCAAGCACAAGGAGGCCGTCGCCAAGGCGAAGGCCGAGGGCAAGCCCGCGCCCCGGGCTCCGCGCCTGCAGCAGGACCCGCGTACCAGCCCGAACCAGCCGAGCGTGCTGTTCAACGGCATGATCGCGCCGCTGCTTCCCTTCCCGATCTGCGGCGCCATCTGGTACCAGGGCGAATCGAACAACGGCCGCACGAAGGAATACCAGACGCTCTTCCCGGCGATGATCGGCAATTGGCGCAAGGTCTGGGGTTGCGGCGACTTCCCGTTCTTCTTCGTGCAGATCGCCCCGCACCAGCACATGAGCCCGGAACTGCGCGAGGCACAGCTCATCGCCTGGCAGAAGACGCCGCATACGGCGATGGCCGTCATCACCGACCACGGTAATGCCACCGACATCCATCCGAAGGCCAAGGAGCCGGTCGGCAGCCGCCTGGCGCTCGCGGCCCGCGCGCTGGCCTACGGCGAAAAGATCGAATACTCCGGCCCCGTCTTCAAAAAGATGAAGGTCAGCGGCGGCAAGGCTGTCCTGAGCTTCGACCACCTCGGCGGCGGCCTCGTCGCCAAGGACGGCGCGCTCAAGGGCTTCACGGTCGCCGGTGCGGCGGCCGCCGGGGCCACCAACCAGTTCGTCCATGCCGAGGCGATGATCGTGGGCGACACGGTGGTCGTCAGCAGCGCCGAGGTGAAAGAACCCGTCGCCGTGCGCTACGGCTGGTCGAACATCCCGGAGGTCAACCTGTTCAACAAGGCCGACCTCCCTGCGACCCCGTTCCGCACTGATGTGGAAAAGTAAAACGCCCCCGCTGAGGGCGTTGAAAGGCCGGTTTCCCCTCAAGGGAAGCCGGCCTTTTTATTGTGAGCTGGCGTTAATTTTTATCAGGCGCAGCGCGCGTGCTCTGGTGGTAGGGACGGCGCGCCGC
>CAITZM010000094.1 GCA_903896925.1 uncultured Lentisphaerota bacterium
CTACCTGCCCCGCCAATGGCGCGGCTGGATCGATTTCGGCTGCGGCGCGCTCGGCGATATGGCGGTACACAATGCCGACCCCGCGTTCTACGCGCTCGACCTGGGCGCGCCCGACTGGGTCGACGCCGAAACCGCGCCGACCAATCCGGACTCGTTCCCGGTCTGGAGCATCATCACCTATCATTTCCCGGCGAAGGGCCAACGCGGACCTGTGAAAATGATCTGGTATGACGGCGGGAAAATGCCGCCGCGCCCCGCGGGCCTGGAAGCCGACCGCTCGCTCGAAGACAACGGCATTTATTTTGTCGGCGACAAGGGCGTCATGCTGGCGGGCGGCTGGTCCGGCGCGCCGCGGCTGGTGCCGGAGACGGCGATGCAGCAGTTCGTCCGGCCGGCGAAGACCATCCCGCGCAGCATCGGCCACCGCCGCGAGTGGGTCGAGGCCTGCATCGCGGGCCGCCCGCAGGACGCGAAGGCCGGCTTCTGGTACAGCGCCCCGTTCACCGAGGCGCTGCTCGTCGGCCTGCTGCCCGTGCGCCTCGGCAAGCGCATCGAGTGGGACGCCGCCGCGATGAAAGCCACCAATGCCGCCGAAGCTGACCCGCTGATCCGGAAGCGCTACCGCCACGGCTTCGGCCTGCCGGTGTGAGGTGGCGGTGTTTGCATCCGGTTGCCGAGGAAGGCGAACACTTGCGGTGCCCGGTGTTTCTGGTTTTGTCAGGATGGTTGAGATCACGGAGCGAACTTGTTTTGAAGAAAAGCACGGCCCAAGTTCGAAGGACGCCGCTTGCAGCTGACGCGCAATCCGCTTTGTGCGACACGCGTGACGCACAAAGCATTTTGAACAACACGGCTGGCGTTCAACCCGTCATGAGTGCCAGTGCGTTACCACATCGGTGGAGCTCTGTGCCCTCACGCTCCAAAGACGTGCACAACCAACCCGCATGCGCCAGGCACCGAAACGCTACAGGGGTAATGGGTCACTTACGTAGGGGCGTCGCTTGCGACGCCCGCTGTGTTTGGGTACGGGGCTGCGGCTCGCGAGTGCGCCCACTCCGTATGCGCGGTGCGTTTTTCCGGTTGGTCTCGCGGGGCTGGAAAGCCCCGCCCACACAGAACAGGGTTTCTTGTAGGGTGCCGTTGGCCGACGCCTGCGATTCGACACGCACCGGAGGCGGGCTTCGCAAGCGAAGCCCCTACCATGGACCTTTGTACCTGACCTATTACCTGCAGGGGAAAGAGACGCGACCGCCGCAAACAAATCAAGCCCGCCATCATCCTGAGAGGGATACCCCTCAACGACATGAAGTCGTATTTCAGATGGAGCAGGCTTAACGCGAGGCAACATGCACTATGAACCGATTACCGTCAACAGCCTTCTCGGATGGCTCTGCGCGCGAAATGCCCATTTGGCCCCTGTGTCGAACCAGCGGATGCATCGGTTTCTGCAACCTCGTTTCCAGCGAAAGCATGATTCCATGACACTACATCGACTCTTGTGGGTGGGCCTCGGCACGGCTGCTGCCGTGTTTTCCGGGCAGACCGCCGCCGGGCGGGACTGGCCGCAGTGGTGCGGCAGCGACGGCAAGAACCTGGTCGCCGAGGAACACGGCTTGCCCGAGTCCTTCGAGCCGGGCGAAAAAGATCTGCAGGGGGGCGGCATCCGGATGGAGACCACCCGGAATGTGAAGTGGGCCATCAAGCCCGGCCAGCACACCTGCGGCACGCCGGTCATCGCCGCGGGCAAGGTCCCGTAAGGTGCTCAGCAAGATCAGCCTTGGCGCGGCCATCTGGGCGCCGGTGGTCGCTGCGAACGGGACCCTGTATGTCGCCTCCAAGAACTATCTCTGGGCCGTGCAGCAACTGACCAAGCCCTGAGCGGCCAACCGTGCGAGCGCATGGCCTCCGAGCAGGCCGGCACCCGTGAGCACAAAATGGGTTTAACCGGGCGTGGGCCGAACGGTCTCGGCCCCGAACGCCGCCAGGCCTGGCGCCCAAGCCGCCGCGATGTCCGCGGGCGTTGCGCCGGCGAGCAGCGCCAAACGGATGCGGTCGGTGCCGAGCAGCTGGTCGAACCACTCCGGCCGCGCGCCGTGCTGGTGCCACAGGTTTTCCACACCCCAGACCTGTTGCACCGCCTGCACCAAAGCAAGGCCGAGCAGCGCCGGCCGGTAGTTCGCCAAAGCAGTCACCCGTACCCGCAATCCAGCAGCAAGTGGTTCAACCTGAACGCCGCCTGTGTCAGTGGTCCGTGGTGTGTGGTCAGTTGCAGGCCGACAACGGACAACGGACAACTGACGACTGACCTCCTCGCAGATCTCCTTCCAATCCTTGGGCGTCAGCTCGATCCCATTTTCCAAGCCTTGGAAGGCGTGTTCCGTCTTCCGGCCGACATCGAGCGCCGGGAAGGCCTCGAAGAGCACAATGGAAGGATAGGCCAGCGCATGGGCGGGCGAGCGGATCGCGGGCGAGGGCGGCAGCCAACGCCCGGGTGGCGGTGTGCCGCGAAAGGGGGCGATGCGCAAATCCAGATCGAGCTTAAGCTTTTCGCAGAGCCAGGGCGCTGTTTGGCCCGGCGTCAGGCCGTAGCAGAAGGGGGTGGGGATGGCGGCGACGAAGCTCATGAACTGCTCTTCCGGCAGCGGGCCGTCCACCACGCCCGCGAGCGGGATCGGACGGTCGAGCACGATGACGGCCTTGCGGTTTTCCGCCGCGGCTTCGAGGCAGTTGCGCAGCGTGGCGCTGTAGGTGTAGCAGCGGACGCCGAGGTCCTGAAGGTCGAAGAGCAGCACATCCACGTCGGCCAGCATCGCGGGCGTCGGCTTGCGGGTCGCGCCGTAGAGCGAGTGGATCGGCAGGTTCCACTCGGCGTGGCGCGCGTCGCCGACCTCCTCGCCTGCGATCGCCGCGCCCGCGAAGCCGTGTTCCGGCCCGAACAGCGCCGTCAGGTTCACGCCGGCCGCGCGCAGCCGCGCCGCGCTCGGCACCCCGGCGGCGTCCACGCTCGCCGCGTGCGCCACCAGCCCGACGCGTCGCCCGCGCAGCCAGTCGCTATGCTCTGCCAGCAGCAGATCGATGCCATATTGAAATTCAAGATTCATGTTCGTTGCAGGGAAGATGAGCCACAGATTACACGGATTTCACAGCTTCGGACACCATGAATCTGTGGCGCCCTGGCTGCCCCAATGTGGCGGCAGGCGTCTCGCCTGCCGGTGAGGAGGGCGTCCGCGCCCTCCTGTCCCTGATGCACATCGTCTTCGTTCCGAACCTGACCGGTGCCTTGCTGCAGGGTTATGCCAACAGGTTTTGTCATATCCATTTTGGCTGGAACGCCGCTGTGACCAGCTAGCAAGAGCATCGTGGTTTGGAAATTCACAGGCGGCGGGGACGCCGCCTGTACCGGCACGCGGGACGCGTGCCGCCACACAAGGCACACGGAAGATGCGTCGTATATCCCAGCCACCGACCCCGCCGCGGCGGGATGGCCCTCAAAAAGCCTGGAGAAAGTTGTTGTCCGTGGAGGGACGCGCTCCGTCGTGTCCTTCCCAAAGAGGCGGCTCATTCCCTCAACGCAACACCACGTTGTCGATCAGCCGCGTCTTGCCGACGAAGACCGCGAGGGCGATGAGCGCAGGTTTTTCGAGGGTGGCGACGGGTTCCAGCGAGTCGTCGTCCACGATCTCGATGTAATCGATCTTGGCGGCGGGTGCCTGCGCGATGAGGTGTTCCATCGCGGTTTTGAGCGGCGCGGCGGCGCGCTCGCCGGCGCGGAACAGGCGCTCCGCCTCGCCGAGCGCGCTCTGGAGCACCAGCGCCTGCTGGCGCTCGTCGGCGGAGAGGTACACATTGCGCGAACTCATGGCGAGGCCATCCGGCTCGCGGATGATCGGGCCGGCGACGATCTCGATCGGGAAGTTCAGGTCGCGCGTCATGCGGCGGAGTACGCGTAGCTGCTGCGCGTCCTTGGCGCCGAAGACCGCGACGTGCGGCAGGCAGAGGTTGAACAGCTTGGCGACCACCGTGCAGACGCCGCGGAAATGGCCGGGCCGCGACGCGCCGCACAGGCCGCGGGAGAGTTTTTCCTCGGTCACGTAGACGCTCGCATCGGGCGCGTACATCGCACCCGCCTCCGGCGCGAAGAGGAGGTCCACCCCGGCCACGCGGCATTGCGCGGCGTCGCGCTCGAAGTCGCGCGGATACTTGGCGAGATCCTCCTTGGGCCCGAACTGGGTCGGGTTGACGAACAGGGTCAGGATCACCACGTCGGTCCGTTCGCGCGCCAGCCGGACGAGCGAGAGATGACCGGCGTGCAGGAAGCCCATCGTCGGCACGACGCCGATGCGCTTGCCCGCCGCGCGCACCGCGAGCGCGATCTGCTGCATTTCGAGAGGGTCTTGGATGATTTGCATAAGGTTCACCACGGAAAGAGGAACAAGGCCACGATAGCGATCAGCAGGACGATACCGACCACCCACCACATCGTTTTTTGGCCGGCGGGCTTGACCTGGCCGCCGAACTCGCGCTCGACGAACTGGTCGTAGTCGAAGTTTTCACCCGGCAGATCCACGCCATCGAGGCCGGTCGCCTCGTCGTTCCAGCCGGACTGGCGATCGGCGCCGCAGCCCGGGCAGGCCAGCGCCTTGGGCGGCACATCGACACCGCAGACGGGACAGGTCTCCGGGGGCACCCATTTTATTTCGGAAGCTTTCATGACGCGTCGGGCCCATGTTGCCCAAGAAGTGCGCGCGGCGCAAGCAGCGCATCAGGGGACGGGCTGATGCTGGAACCGGCAGCAGATGAAACGCTGTTCGGTGTTCCAAGGGGTGCGGTGCGTTTCGTTCCGGACTTCGCGCAGCGCAAAGTCCGCACCGAGTTCAGCCGACAAGGTCCGCTCGTCATAGCGCATCACATCGAGGCCGCTGCATTGCGGCGGGCCATCGGACGCGAACGTGGCGATGATGACCGCGCCGCCGGGCATGAGCGTGCGCTTGAGCGCGGCGACGTAAGCGCACCGGTCCGCGGCCTCTGTCAGGAAATGAAACACCGCGCGGTCATGCCAGAGCGCGAAGCGATGCGGCGGCTGGAACGAGGTGATGTCGGCCTCGAACCACTCCACGCGCCCGGCGCGCGCGCCGAGCCGCGCACGGGCCAGGGCCAACGCCTCCGCGGAGATATCGAGCACGCCGAGCTGTGACCAGCCCGCGTCCAGCAGGCGGTCCACCAGCACCGAGGCGCCGCCGCCGACATCGAGCACGCCACCGTCAGCGGAGACTTGGGCGGCTTTGATCAGCTCCAGCGAGAGCGCGGGTTCTGTCTGGAACCAGCTGACATCCTGCGCGCCCTTGGTGCGGTAGACCTCGTTCCAATGGGCTTGACGGTTCATGGAGATTCCGTGCAGCGACAACCCCGGCTTGTTCAGTAGCAGTGTTCCGGGCCGGGGAAGGTGCCGTCGGCGACTTCGCGCTTGTACTCGCCGATGGCCGCCTTGGCGGCGGCGCCGAGGTCGGCGTAGCGCTTGGCGAACTTCGGTTTCCAGTCACCGCCGAGCCCGAGCAGGTCGTGGATGACGAGGACCTGGCCGTCGCACTGCGGGCCGGCGCCGATGCCGATGGTCGGCACCTTGACGGCGGCGGTGATCCGGGCGGCCAGCTTGGGCGGCACGCTCTCGACGACGATGGCGAACACGCCGGCCTTGGCGATGGCGCGGGCGTCGCGCAGCAGTTTCCTGGCGGCCTCGTCCGTGCGGCCCTGCACCTTGAAGCCGCCGAATTCCTGGACGCTCTGCGGCGTCAGCCCGATGTGGCCGAGCACCGGGATGCCGTTGCCCACCAGCGCGCGGATGAGCGGGACGCGCAGTTCGCCGCCCTCGACCTTCACCGCGTGCGCCCCGACCCGCAGGAAGCGGCCGGCGTTGGCCAGCGCCTGCTCGATGGACACCTGGTAGGACATGAACGGCATGTCGGCGACGACCAGCGCCTGTTTCACGCCGCGCGCGACGGCCGCGGTGTGGTGGACCATGTCGCGCATGGTCACCGGCAGCGTGTTCGCATAGCCGAGCACCGCCATGCCGAGCGAGTCGCCGACGAGCACGAGGTGCACGCCGGATTCGTCCAGCAGGCGGGCGGTGGCGTAATCGTAGGCCGTGAGGCTGACGATCTTCTCGCGGCCCTTGAGCGCGCGCAGCCGCGCGGCGGTCCATGGAGCGGTCGGATTCATGGCGGCAATATACCAGAAACCGCCCGCGCAGCCTACCCGCCGCCGCTAAGCCGCAGCCGAGATCTATAAACGCAAAGTCGCGAAGGTCAGCAGAAGACGCCAAGAAGAATAGGGCACGGCAGATGCGCGCTTGCCTGCGGTGTGCATTTCGAACCGCCGGGCTCGCTTCAAGAGAGACCCATACAGCCCCACGAAAGGAAGCCGCAGAGCAAGCAGCATTGCAGAAGTTGAATCGCCAGGGTGAACATCCTCCGCTTCGTAGGAGCGCCAAGCACCCCAAGACCGGAGACGGAGTAAGATGGAGGGCTGCGGCCAAGGAAAACTTGGCCGCAAAAAGGCTCAAAGATCACGGAGATTTCTGTGCGTCACCCTGGCCCACTTACCCGGAAAATCGCCGCATTTCGGCATAGATGTTTATTTTCAGATTGCCGGCAGGGCCGTTTACAAAAGCCCCTCGCGGAGCGAGAGGACTACTATGGCGCGGCTTGGGCAAAGTGCTCCTCACGCTCCGCGTGAGGTTTGGTTGTGGCAATAGCCGCATTGTGAACACCTGTGGCAGCTTGCTGCTCCAGTTGGGTTATCTGGCGGCCTGGCCGGACGGTTCGACATGCTCACCGTAGGTCCTCGCCCTACCGTTCCCTTTGTTTCCTTCGTTGCCTTCTGTTCAAATTCCTCGGCTTTTCTCCTGCCCCGCTCCGGCATCTGTGTAACCCGTGAAAATCCGTGGCTGGTTTTTCTTCTCCGGCTTGCCTCATGCTCGTGTCCGGTTGGTTTCGCGGGGCTAGAAAATCCCACCCACAAGACTTGGGCTTGGTTGGGGTTCGTTTGTTTGGCGGCGCACACGGCATGCTCGCCCCACCATTCACTGCGTTCCCTTCCGTTCCTCTTTTCCTGCTTTCCTCATGCCCTGCTCAGAAAATCTGTGCAATCTGTGGATGCTTGCCCTGGATGCTCTGGCTTTGTTGAGGTTGATTTGTATAGCGGCTCGGCCGGACGGTTCGGCCCCTCGACATTGCAAAATCATAGGGAGCGGAGGGCTTCTGCGCTTGTAGGAGCCCGGCCCCTGCCGGGCGAAGGGTGGGTGGGTCGCCGAACAGGGGTTCGGCTTCTACCGGAAGATCGGGCGCCTTAGCTGCCGCAATGTTCACTGAGCTATAGCAAGCCGTGGAAGCAGTCCGGCGTAATATTTTGGAAACCAACGTGTGCTGGCCCGCGACTTAACAAGTGGTGGTGCGGCCTGATCGACGGGCCGGTGAAAGGAACGGGCCATGAAAAAGTGTTGTAGCGCAGTGTGGGCGGTGGTGGTTTCGATGCTGGTTCTGGGTTTGACGGCAGGTTGCGAGGAACAGCATTACGACGACGACGAGGCCGATTTTACATATCAATCAGACATCCCCATGGATTATTACAGTTACGATACGCGTGTGAATATATCGGACACCTACGACGTGAACACGGATGGCAACCCCGACATGAACATGGATGACAGCGCCGATCAAAATACGGATGACAGCCCCGATATGAATGATGACGCTCGCCGGGGAAGTGGCCATCGCTCTCTCCGAAGCTTACGGCACTGATTTCGCCTGCCCCATTTTCCCCCGACACGGGCGGGTGTATGGCTCCCGTGGCGCGTGCGTTGCCATCGACGCCGCCTCCCGCCGGAACATCTCGCCTCCGAGCTGAGTTGAACAGAAGGCAACAAAGGAACTAAGTTTGCAGGGTAGGGCGCGCTCGCCGAGCGCGCCGCCAGACAAATCGACCCAAACAGCAGCGGCGGCGTGACAGTTCGACCCATCGACTAGCTCAGGGCAGGCAAGCTCACCGCAGGCACGCCGCCCTCCAGATAACGTTACTGGAGGGCGCAGCGTCGCTGCGCCGAAGCGCTGATCCTGCCGGAACTCTCGGTTCGTTTTCGACAGAACCATTGATGGCAGAATCATTAGAACGCAGCAGCTGCCGGGGCGTAAAATGGTTCTGCCACAAATGGTTCTGTCGGTTCTTCAGCTCGCCGCGGCGGCGGGATTTCTGCACAGTCAATTCGGCATGTTGACATGATTAACTATCACATGACGGTGAGGGCATGAGAACACTGGTAACGATGGTGACGGCACGCGGGCAGGTGTCCGTGCCGGCGGAAATCCGTCGCAAGCTGGGTTGGGCGCCTGGCACCCGCTTGTGCTGGGAACTGGCCGAAGACCAACGGTGCACCGTGTTTGTCCGGAAGCCGGCGCAGCCGAAGGGCGCACAAGCCATGCGCGGTTTTGCGCAAACCTTCCGCGCCCCCCGGCGCACAGAAGAGCGGCTAAACGAACTGCGGTCGGGGGAGAGAACCTGATGGCCTGGGTCGTGGACACCTGCCTCTTGTTGGATGTGTTGATTGGCGCCTTTGCCACCCGTCACCAAGGCTTGCTCACCCGCAACGCCAAAGACTTTGCGCGACTGTTCCCCGATCTCAAAGTATTTGAGCCGTGACCGGAGTCATCAAGGTTTGGCATCCCGGCGCGGATTTGGCACACTGCGCGGCGTGATGCGTAAATCTTGGATGCTCTGGCTGTTGGCGGCGCTGGTGCCGCTGGTGCTCGGCGGCGCGCTGCTCTTCGGCGGTGCCGGCGCGCTCTGGCCGGACCCGCGCACCGAACTCGGCCGCGCGCTCCTGCAGCTGCGTCTGTATCGCGTCCTGTGCGGCTTCGTCGTCGGCGCGGGCCTCGCGGTCGCCGGCGCGGTGCTGCAGGCCCTGCTGCGCAACCCGCTGGCGGAACCCTACGTCCTCGGCGTCTCCAGCGGCGCGGGCCTGGGCGCGGCGCTGGTCATCATGCTCGGCCTCGCGGCGCGCTCCGCCTTCGCGCTGCCCGCCGGCGCGTTCCTGTGCGCGCTCGCGACCCTCGCCCTCGTCTATGCGCTCGCCCGCCAGCACGGGCGCACCTCGATCTATGGCCTCCTCCTGAGCGGCGTCATCCTCAGCTCCGTCGCGTCGAGTCTGCTGATGCTGCTGCTCTCGCTGGCGAGCACCGAGGGCCTGCACGGCATCACCTGGTGGCTGCTCGGCAACCTGCAGAGCGACTCGCCCGCGACGCTCGCGCTGGGCAGTGCGCTGATCGCCGTCTCGTTCGCCGTGGTCTGGTGGCTGGCGCGCGACCTCGACGCGCTGACGCTTGGCCCGGAGATGGCACATCACCTCGGCATCTCGCCCGCGCTCGTCACCGTGCTGGGCCTCGGCTGCGCGACGCTGCTGACCGCCGCCGCCGTCGCCATGAGCGGGTTGATCGGCTTCGTCGGGCTGATCGTGCCGCACGCCCTGCGCACGCTCGTCGGCCCCGGCCACCGCCGGCTGCTGCCCACCGCGGCCCTCGCCGGCGGCTGCTTCCTCGTGGCCTGCGACGCCTTTGCGCGCACGGCCTTCGCACCCATCGAGGTGCCTGTCGGCGTCGTCACCGCCCTGCTCGGCGGGCCGTTTTTCCTGTGGCTGCTGCGCCGCCGCGCGGCGGGGTGGATGGAGTGAGGATGAACGCCATCGAACTCCAGAATATTTCCGCCGCCTACCGCGAGTGCGACGTGCTCCATGACGTAACGCTGGCCGTGGCCGAGGGCGAATGGCTGGCCCTGCTCGGCCCGAACGGCACGGGCAAGTCCACGGTGCTGCGCGTGATCACCGGGCTGCTGCCGGCGCGCGCGGGCCAGGCGCTGCTCGGGGGCCGCGATATCCGTGCGATCAGCGGAGCGGAGCGCGCGCGGCTGGTCGCCGTCGTGCCCCAGGAAATCTCCACGCCGCTGCCCTTCACGGTCGGCGAACTGGTCGCGCTCGGCCGCAGCAGCGCGCACGGGCGCCTCGCGCGGGCCGGCGCCGCCGACCGCCGCGCCATCGAGCGCGCGCTGGCCTACACCGACCTGCTCGAGCTGCGCGACCGCCCGTTCGGCGAGCTGTCCGGCGGCGAGCGGCAGCGCGCCGCCATCGCCCTCGCGCTGGCGCAGGAGACGCGCATCCTGCTGCTCGATGAGCCCACCGCGCACCTCGACCTGAACCACCAATGGGAAATCCTCCGCCTGCTTGAGCGCCTCCGGCGCGAGTGTCAGCTGACCATCGTGATGACCAGCCACGATCTGAACCTGGCGGCGGAATTCTGCTCGAGGCTGGCCCTGTTTGATCATGGGCGGCTCGCCGCGCTCGGCGCACCCGCCGAGGTGTTGCGCGAGGACCTGCTGCGCGAGGTCTATCACTGCGACGTGCGCGTGCGCCACGAGAGCGGGCGCGCGCCGGAAGTCCGGCCCGAGCGCCGGCCGCAGCTCGCGGCCGGCGGCCGGGTCCGCAAGGTCCATGTGCTCGCCGGCGGCGGCAGCGGCGCCGAGCTGCTGCGGCTGCTGGTGCTGACCGGGCACCAGGCGAGCTGCGGCCCCCTGAACATGGGCGACAGCGACGCGCAGGCCGCGGCGGCCCTCGACGTGAGCGCCGCGTTGGAGAAGCCCTTTTCGCCGCTGGGCCCCGAGGCGCTCGACGCCGCGCGCCGGCTGGCCGCCGAGGCCGAGGCGCTCGTGCTTGCCGAGGTGCCCTTCGGCTCCGGCAACGTCGCCGTGCTGGCGCTCGCCGAGGAGGCGCTGGCCCGCGGCGCACGCGTGCTGGTCAACACGCGCCACCTCGAGCAGCGCGACTTCACGCCACAGCGCGTGGCCCTGCCGCGTCTGAAGGCCCTGCTCGACCGCGGCGCCATCGCCTGGCAACACGCCGACGAAGTCATCCGGGCCTTGGAAACGGGTTGAGACAGTTTTTCCAAACATTGGAACACCTCGCCACAACTTGGTAGGGGCGCAGTCTTGCTGCGCCCGCAGGTTCTGCATGCGGTACACAATGGGCGCAGCAAGCCTGCGCCCCTACGGAGTAATTTGCTTTTCCCCCCGGCTTGGAACATCATTGAGCGCGACAGCGAGGAACTCATGAAAATCATCGTCACCGGGGCGTTCAGTTATTCGGGGCGCTACATCGCGCAGCGGCTGCTGGCCGCGGGGCACAGCGTGGCGACGCTGACGCACCGGCGCGGCGGACCGGACGACCTGTTCGGCGGCCGGGTGGCCACGCTGCCGCTGCAGTTCGAGAAACCCGAGGAACTCGCGCGCTCGCTGGAGGGCGCGGACGCGCTGGTCAACACCTACTGGACGCGCTTCGGCCAGCCGCCGCTGACGTTCGAGGTGGCGGAGCAAAATTCACGCACGCTGTTCGCCGCCGCCAAACAGGCCGGCGTCCGGCGCATCGTGCACGTCAGCGTCTCCAACGCGTCCGTGGATGCGCCGTTTCCCTATTACCGCGCCAAGGCACGCGTGGAAGCGCTGCTCGCTGAGTCAGGCGTCTTCCACGCCGTGCTGCGGCCGACGATCATCTTCGGCGGGCCGGACGACATCCTGATCAACAACATCGCCTGGGCGCTGCGGCGGCTGCCGGTGTTCGGCGTCTTTGGCGGTCCGCAGTGCAAGATCCAGCCGGTCTGCGTGGAAGATCTGGCGGCGCTTGCGGTGGAACAGTGCGGGGGCACGGAGAACGTTGTCCTCAATGCAGTCGGGCCGGAGACGTTCACCTTTCGTGAGCTGGTGGCCGCCGTGGCCCGCACCCTCGGGTTGCGCCGGGTGCTGCTGCCCGTGCCCGAGTTCGCTGGGATGCTCGCGGGCTGGATCATCGGCAAAATCCAACACGATATTTTCCTGCTGCCGGACGAGATCCGCATGATGCGCGCGGGCCTGCTGCACGTGACGACACCCCCGACGGGGCCGACGCGCCTGACCGATTGGATGGGCGCGCACGCTGCGGAACTCGGCCGCGCCTACTCGCCCAGCCGCGCGGCGCGCTGAGGCCCGGCTTGTAGGTGCTGCGCTTGCGCCGCCCGCCTGCGGTGAGCCCGTCGAATCCGCAGGTTTCGGTGGTTCGACCTGCTCGCTGCAGGCCAGCGCCGCCCTCCCTAACCAACTCCTTACAGTTCGTCGTTTACTTTCCTTGCGCGCGGGCGGCGTATTCATATAATGCCGCGCAACCAGCAAAAGGAGTCAGACATGGCACAGAACGCAAATTATCTCGCGTTGGACCTCGGCGCAGAGAGCGGACGGGCGATCATCGGAACGTTTGACGGCAAGATTTTGGCACTGCGGGAAATCCACCGCTTCCCGAACGGGCCGGTCAAGGTCGGCAACCGGATGCACTGGGATGCGCTCCGGCTCTTCGCGGAGATGAAGACCGGCCTGAAGCTGGCCATCGAGGAAGTCGGCCAGCTCGAGAGCCTCGGCATCGACACCTGGGGCGTGGACTTCGGCTTGCTGGACGCGCAGGGCGAACTGCTGGGCAATCCGGTCCACTACCGCGATGCGCGCACCGACGGCATGGTCGACGCCGCGTTCAAGCGCGTGCCGCGCGCCGCGTTCTACCGCCAGACCGGCATCCAGTTCATGCAGCTCAATAGCGTCTTCCAGCTCTTCGCGCTCGCTAAGGCGAAGTCGCCGCAGCTCGCCGCGGCCAAGCAGCTCCTCTTCATGCCGGACCTGTTCAACTACTGGTTCACCGGCCGCGCGGTCATCGAGCGCACGATCGCCAGCACGAGCCAGTGCCTGAACCCGGCCACCGGCACGTGGGCGGCGCCGCTGCTCAAGAAGCTCGGCATCCCGGTGAAGATGTTCGGCAAGATCGTCGAGCCCGGCACCGTGCTCGGCAAGCTGTCCAAGGCGGTCGCCGCGGAGACCGGCGCCACGGGCCTCAAGGTCGTCACCCCCGGCGGCCACGACACCGCGTGCGCCGTCGCCGCCGTGCCGGCCGCGGTAAAAAACTATGCCTATCTCAGCAGCGGCACCTGGTCGCTGATGGGCATGGAACTGGACCAGCCGGTCGTCACCGACGCCAGCCTGAAGTACAACTTCACCAACGAGGGCGGCGTGTGCGACACGATCCGCTTCCTGAAGAACATCTCCGGCCTGTGGCTGGTGCAGGAATGCCGCCGGACCTGGGCGGCGCGCGGCGAGACGCTCGACTACGCCGAGATCACCAAGCAGGCCACGGCGGCGCCGAGCCTGAGCGCGTTCGTGGACCCGAACCACGCCGACTTCCTGAGCGCCGGCGACATGCCCGCGCGCATCGCCGCCTTCTGCAAGCGCACCAAGCAGCCCGTGCCCCAGAGCAAGGGCGAGATCATCCGCGTCGCGCTGGAGAGCCTGGCGATGAAGTACCGCTGGGTGCTCGAGCGGCTCGAGGAGCTCACCGGCCAGAAGGCGGAAGTCCTGCACATGGTCGGCGGCGGCACGCAGAACAAGCTGCTCAACCAGCTCGCGGCGAACGCCGTCGGCCGCACGGTCATCACCGGCCCGATCGAGGCGACCGCGGCGGGCAACATCATCATGCAGATGCTGGCGACGAAGAAGATCAAGACCCTGGCCGAGGGCCGCGCCATCATCCGCGCCTCGTTCCCGACCGAAACCTACGAGCCGCAGGAAGCCGGCGCCTGGAACGACGCCTACCAGCGCTTCATGAAGATCCACAGCGACAATTGAAGACAGGGCGGATGGAAGATGGGTGATGGTGGATGGGTGATGGTGGATGCCGGCGGGCGGATGGCGAAATGAACATCGAACGCCGGACACCGAACATCCAACATCGAACAAGGAAGAGGGAGCGGGCTCGCTGCGAGCCGGCCTTGAGTTGCTGTCAACGACGTATCACGGATCACGGACATTATTATGAGCAATATTGAAAACCTGGAAGAGCAACTCGACGACTTCAGCCCCGCGCGGCGGTATGAGGCGCTGGCCGCGCTCGCGGCGGCGGCGCGCGCCGGCAAGCATCCGCTGCCCGCGCCGGGCGTCGCGCACAACCTGCACGCGCACACGTTCTTCAGCTACAACGCCTACGGCTATTCGCCGAGCCGCTTCGCGTGGCTCGCGCGCAAGACCGGGCTGGCGCTCGGCGGCATCGTGGACTTCGACGTGCTCGACGGGCTCGAGGAATTCCAGGCGGCGCGCCGCCTCCTCGACCTGCCGGGCTGCACCGGCATGGAGACGCGCGTGTTCGTCCCCGAGTTCGCCCAGTGGGTGATCAACTCGCCCGGCGAGCCCGGCGTGGCCTACACGATGGGCATCGGTTTTCCGCGCCGGCAGATCCCGTCCGGCGCCGAGCAGTTCATGGGCGGCCTGCGCCGCACCGCCGAGCAGCGCAACCGCGAATTGCTCGCGCGCGTCAATGCGTTCACGGCGCCGGTCGCCGTGGACTACGACAAGGACCTGCTGCCGCTGACCCCGGCTGGCAACGCGACGGAGCGGCACATCTGCCTCGCCTATGCGCGCAAGGCGCAGCGGCAGTTTCCCGACGCGGCGGCGCTCAAGAAGTTCTGGGTCGAAAAGCTCGGACCCGAGGCCGAGGTCGTGGACTTCCCCGAAGGCGGGAAGCTGCAAAACCTGATCCGCGCGAAGACGATGAAAAAGGGCGGCGTCGGCTATGTCCAGCCCGGCCCCGGCTCGTTCCCGTCGCTCGCCGACTTCAACCGCTTCGTGCTCGCGTGCGACGCGCTGCCCACGCTCTGCTGGCTCGACGGCACCAGCGAGGGCGAGCAGAAGATCGAGGAGCTGCTGCGCGTCGCGATGGGCACCGGCTGCGTCGCGCTGACGGTCATCCCGGACCGCAACTACAAGCCCGGCGTGCAGGACCAGAAGCTGAAGAACCTGTACCACGTCGTGGACCTCGCGCAGAAGCTGCACCTGCCGGTGACGGTGGGCACCGAGATGAACAGCCCCGGCAACAAGTTCGTGGACTCATTCGAGACCGCCGAGCTCAAGCCGCTTGTGCCCGTGTTTCTGCGCGGGGCGCACATCGCCTACGCCCACGCGGCGCTGCAGCGCGAGGCGGGCAAGGGCTATTTGAGCGCCTGGGCCCAGCACAACTATCCGGCCGCCGCCGAGCGCAACGCGTTCTTCGAGCAGGTCGGCAAGGCGCTGATGCCGTCGCGCGAGCCCGCGCTCGCCGCGCTGCCGCAGGATGCCACGCCCGCACAAGTTTTGGACGCGGCCGGCGGGAAGTAAGGTGCGGTTGCCCTTGGTTTGAGGGCGCAGGTGAAAGTCATGTTCGCCGGGTCGGTGACCCGGCCTACAACGGGGCACGCGCTGTTTGACAGGTGTTTCTGCAGGCCGCGCGATCCGCCAGAGGCGGGCAAGCCTCGCGCGGCGTCGGTGGGGATCTTTGGAGATGCTGTCATGGCTTGGAGCAGAGACCCCTGCCGGCTTGTCCGGCAGGTGAACAAGTTCTAAGGCTAGACGTCGAACTTCCGCCCCGGCGGGACAAGCCCACCGGGGGCAACGCTTGAGATCGGCTGTGGGCGGGGCTTCCAGCCCCGCGCGCGGGAGCGGGAGCTCCCGCCCACGAGCCACAAAAAGGAAAATGACATGAGCTTGAAATTATTGCAGGATAAAATTTGCGTGTTGACCGGCGGCGCGCAGGGGCTGGGGCAGGCGCTGAGCCGGCGCATGGCGGACGAAGGCTGCCAGGTGGTGATCGCCGACCTCAAGGAGGACCAACTCAAGGCCACCGCGACGGATGTCGCCCAACAGACCGGCCGCCAGGCGATCCCGGTGAAGTGCGATGTGTCGCAGGAGGCCGACGTCCAGAACCTCTTCGAGGTCGCGGTGAAGCATTTCGGCCGCGTGGACGTGGTCGTCTCCAACGCCGCCATCCTGATCGCCGAGCCGATCTGCGACGCGAGCGCCGAGAAGTGGCGCGCGGTGATGAACGTCAACCTGTTCGGCAACTTCCTGATCTGCAAGCACGCCTGCCGCATCATGAAGGCGCAGAAATCCGGCTCGATCGTCCAGATCAATTCCAAGAGTGGCAAGAAGGGCAGCGCGGCGAACAGCGCCTATGCGGCGAGCAAGTTCGGCGGCATCGGCCTCGTGCAGAGCGTCGCGCTGGAAATGGCGAAGTTCAACGTGCGCTGCAATGCGATCTGCCCGGGCAACCTGCTCGAGTCGCCGCTCTGGACCGATCCGGAGCGCGGCCTGTTCGTTCAATATTTCAAGGCCGGCAAGGTGCCGGGCGCGAAGACGCTGGAGGACGTGAAGCAGTTTTATGTGGACCAGGTCCCGCTGCGGCGCGGCACGACCTATGCCGACATCGGCAACCTCGTCACCTTCCTCGCCAGCGACCTCTCCAGCTACATGACCGGCCAGGCGATCAACGTCACCGGCGGCCAGGAAATGCGCTGATAGGAAACCGGCGTGCGCATCATCTTCATGGGCTCCGGCGACCTGGGTTGTCCGGCCGTCGAGCGGTTGCTGGCTTCGCCGCAGGACGAGGTGGTCGCGGTGGTCACGCAGCCCGACCGGCCGCAGGGCCGCAAGCTGCAGCTCGCGCCGTGTCCCGTGAAAGCATTCGTCGCCGGCCGCGTGCCGGTGCTGACGCCGGAGAAGTGCGGTGCGCCGGACTTCGTCGCGCAACTGGCGGCGCTGCGACCTGACCTGATCGCGGTTGCCGCCTACGGCCAGTTCCTGCCGCGCGCGCTGCTCGACCTCCCGCCGCACGGCGTCATCAACGTCCACCCCTCGCTGCTGCCCAAGTACCGCGGCGCGGCGCCGATCCAGTGGGCCGTGGCGCGCGGCGAGATGGAGACCGGCGTCTCGATCATCTACCTGATCGACAAGATGGACGCGGGCGACATCGTCGCGCAGGAGCGCGTGGCGCTCGCACCCACCGCCACCGCCGCCGACCTTGCGCCGCAGCTGGCCGCGCTCGGCGCCGAACTGCTCGCGCGGGTCGTCGGCGAGATCCGCGCCGGCACGGTGCGGCGCACGCCGCAGGACGATGCGCTGGCGACTCGTGCGCCGCTGCTGCGCAAAACCGACGGCCGCCTCGACTGGTCGTTGCCGGCGATGGAATTATACAATCGCATCCGCGGCTTTTTCCCCTGGCCGGGCTGCTCTTTTGAGTGGCCGCGCGGTTCGGAGAAGCGCGTCAAGGTGCTGAAAGCCGTACCCACCTCCGGTTCCGGCGAGGCTGGGACCATGATCTCCAATGATCCGCGCCACCTGATTGTGGCCTGCGGCAGCGGTGCGCTGCAGCTCATCGAGGTCCAGCCCGAAGGCAAGAAGCCGATGCCCGCCGCCGCCTTTCTCAACGGCGCGCACCTGGCTCCCGGCGAGCGGCTGGGATGAATTTGGAATTGTGGATTTCGAATTGTGAATTGCAGCCAATCACCCGCCTAAGCACCTACGGTCAGACTTCCTGATCCCGGGGGGAAATGCTTTGGCACTTTTCGCTGCCGTGGCACGGGCATCCTGCTCGTGTTACTGGCGATCCGACATGGGCGGGACGCCCATGCCACAATAAAAGTGCCATGTCATTTTCCGGGATCCATGGTGCATCCACGGCCGGGATCAGGAAGTCTGGAGTTGCGCATTGCGCATTGTGGATTGAAGCAGGCGACCCGTGTGCGCCCCTCTAAAGGGTGCGGTGCCGCAATATAATTCCGCGGAGCCGAAACTGGTTCTGCAGCAGAGTTCCCCGCTGCAAATTCACAATTCACAATTCAAAATTTTTAATTCATCCGGGCATCGTGTACCGGAACCGCTTGATCTTGCCGGTGGAGGTCTTCTCGAATTCCTCGGCGCGGATGACGATGTGGCGCGGATGCTTGTAGTCGGCGATGGCGTGCAGGCAGCGCTTGAGGTCGGCGCGGATGCGCTGCTCGGCATCGGGCGCGGCCAGCAGCTCGTCGCAGGGCACGACGATCAGGCCGATGTGCTCGCCGACCCGCTCGCCGTGCTCGCGATAACCGAGCGCCAGCGCCTCTTTGATGAGCGGGCTTTTTAGCACCTGGTTTTCGACCTCTTCCGGGTTGATGTTCTTGCCCTCGCGGTTGACGATCAGGCATTTCTTGCGCCCGGTGATGGTGAGGTACCCATCGGCCCCGAGGCGGCCGAGATCCCCGGTGAGAAACCAGCCGTCGCGAAACGCGGCCGCGGTGGCGGCGGGCTGCCCGTAGTAGCCGCGCATGATGTTGGGGCCGCGCGCGGCGATTTCGCCGATTCCCTCGCCGTTGACGTCGAACATCCGCAGTTCGACGCCGGGCACGGCCTGGCCGACCGAGCCGGGCTGGGGCTGTTCCAGCGGATTCAGGGTCAGCACGGGTGCGGTCTCGGTCAGGCCGTAGCCCTCGAGCAGCGGCAGGCCGAGGCGCGCGAAGGCGCGCAGCAGCTCGGCATCGCACGGCGCCCCGCCGGTGATCAGGATGCGCAGTTTGCCGCCGAACCGCGCGCGCACGCGCCGCCGCACCAGGCCGAGCAGGCCCAGCCGGACGAGGAGCCGGCCCACCGGGTTGGCTTGGAGGTTGGCCTGCATGCGGCGATACATCTTCTCGAACAGCAGCGGGACGCCGATCAGCGCGGAGGGCTGCGTCGCGCGCAGGTCGTCGCCGAACGTCTTGATGTTTTCGATGAAGCTGATGGCGGACCCCGAGGCCAGCGGCAGCAGGAGGTTGGCCGTCAGGGCGAGCGCGTGGTGCAGCGGCAGGACCAGCAGAAAATTGTCCTCGGGATAGATGACGATCACGGCCTGGACCGCCTTGACATTGCTGGCGAAATTGCCGTGGGTGAGCATCGTGCCCTTGGCGTCGCCGGTGGTGCCGGACGTGTAGAGCAGCGCGGCAAGGTCATCGGTCTGCGGTCGGGCGCGGTCATAGGCTCCGGTGGTCGGCGCCGAGGCGAGGGCCTGCTCGTAGGCCAGGCAGTCCGGCGGCGGGGTTTCGGCGCCGAGCAGCACCACGGTGGACAAAGCGGGGGCTTGCGCGCGCAGGCCGGGGAGCAGGGGCGCCAGCGCCGGAGCGCAGAAGAGTGCCCGCGCGCCGGAGTCGCGCAGGATGAACGCGATCTCCTGTTCGCGCAGCTTCGCGTCGATCGGCACGGCGGTCAGGCCGAGGGAGGTAATGCCGAAATAGATTTCTGCCCATTCCGGCGAGTTCGGGAGGAGCAGGGCGACGCGGTCGCCCGGTTGCAGTCCGAGGCTGCCGAGGAATTCGGCGACGCGCCGGACGCGGGCGAGCAATCCGGCGTAGGTGCGCGTCTGCCAGGCGTCGCCGGTCTTGAACCGCAGCGCCACGCGCTCCGCGTAGGCCTGGACCGCTTGTTCGAGCAGGGCGCGCAGCGTCACGGCTGCCGGCCTTGGTGGCGCGCCGCGCCGCTCCGGTTCCGGGGCCTGGAGGCCGGCGCCGGTGATGGCTCCCGGATCCGGGCCAGGCCGGGACCGCCCGGTCTTGTATGGCTGCGCATGCGCATGGGTGAGAGTGAACGCCGAACCGCCCGTCCCCTGCAAGTCCGAAAAGCAGCGTGTCAACGCTCGTTTAAAATGTCCCCTTTTTGCGCTCGATTAGAATGTCCCCTTTTTTTGTGAGTGATGATGTGTGTCGAGCCCTGTGGGAGCTCGGTTTTCCGCCCCCCGAGAATGGGCCGTATAG
>CAITZM010000095.1 GCA_903896925.1 uncultured Lentisphaerota bacterium
CATGCAGCGTCGTTCCCTTGTGTTCATTTCGATCCTCTCCATCGCGTCTGCCCGCCTTTCTGCGGGCGCCGGCTATGGGGACATTCTAAAAGAGTTTCAAGGGGACATTTTCAAAGTGGCGCGACATCCTCCGTTCAAATGGCCGGCGCGGGTTTCAAGCACGAAGGCGCCGACCATGCGGAAGACTTTCATCAAGATTGACGCGGCGGCGGTCGTTGTGCTACCCGAGATACACTGTTGTGTGCGGTGGAAACTGCGGGTGCAATGCAGCCCGGTCTCAGGCGCGGTTGCGCCCGGGCTTGTCCGCTGTACTCGCCCGGTCCGCCGCCCTCGGTAAAAGTCCTGACAACCCATCGATTGGAAACCATGAAAAGCATAAGCGTGCTCTTGATCGGCCTGAGTCTTGTAGTGGCCGCAGTCAGCCAGGGTGCGGATGCCCCCAAGGCCACCAAATCGAAGCCTGGTTCGCACTGGCAGAAAGTGTTGCCGAAAACGCCGGAAGGCTTCACCTGCACCACCAACCTGGTGGCCGCCTATCCCGAGCACAACGTGGAGCTGGTTATTTACTCGCCGGACAAGCCGGGCCGTTATCCGTGCGTGCTCGACATTCACGGCGGCGGCTGGAGCGCCCGCCAGGTGGAAAGTGACCGGCCGATGATGGAACGCCTGGCCACGCGCGGGTTTGTAACCGCCTTGGTGAGCTATCGCCTGGCCCAGGAGGCGAAATATCCCGCGGCCCTGCACGATTGCAAATCCGCGCTCCGCTGGTTGCGCGCCAACGCCAAGCAATTCAAGATCGATCCGGAGCGCATCGGCTGCATGGGCGGGTCAGCCGGTGGCCACTTGTCCGGCCTGACGGCGATGACCAGTGGGCTGAAGGAATTTGAAGGCAACGGTCCTTGTCCTGAACAGTCGAGCGCCGTGAAAGCCTGCATCGTCATGGCCGCGACGCAGGATCTGCTGGCCGCCAACAAGGGCAAAGCGGGCACGAACACCGTGCAGTTTTTCGGCGCCAAGTGTGACGACAATCCCGCCCTCTACCGCCAGGCTTCGCCGATCGCCCACGTTCGTCCGGGCGTGCCGCCCACCATTTTCATCGAAGGAGAAAAGGACACCTTGAAAACCGGCCGCGCGGAAATGCAGGAAAAGTTGCGCGCCTTGGGCATTGAGACCGCCGTCTACACGCTAAAAGATGCTCCCCATCCGTTTTGGATGAGCCAGCCTTGGTGCGATCAAACGGTGACGATTGCGGCCGAGTTTTTTGGACGAACCTTGGGCAAGGCCAACTAAAGATCGGGTTCGGTACTGGTTTGGGCTTCATCAACTCCGTCTCTTTGCGTCCCAACGTGTCGAAGATCAATGCATTCAAGCCGGGCGGTTGTCCGCTCATTCCCGGCCCGCGGCCCAACGCGCGGCGCGGCGGACAAAATCTTCCAAGCCCTTCGTTCTTTCCGGGTGTGGGCTGAAGCACAGCACGCGGCCCTTGCCGTAGAGGCCGGTGGCGATCGCGGTGGTGCCGATCATCACGCCGGTCGGCGCGCCCTTCTTCGCCATTTCGGAATTGAACGTTGCGAGCAGTTGATATGGCGGCAGATTGGTCTTGTTGTCCCGCGCGAGCAGCGGGCCTTGTGCGTAATAGCAGGTGACGATCTCGTTGGTCGCGCCGAGCAGCCGGCGGCCCTCATGCGTCAGCTTGAGCGTGACCTCGCCCATACCGCGCGCCCAATGTGCGCTGTCCACCACCTTGGCGTTGAGGAGCGCGAGGGACCAGGCGTAATGGCTGGAGGCCAGATAGGCGCCTGCGCAGAAACCCACGTAGCCGCCGCCCTTCTTGACGAAATCCTGGATGGCGCGGCGGCCTGGCTCATCGAGGTTCTGGCTCTGTTTGGAGCCGCTGCCCCCGGGGCAGATCAGCACATCGACCTGCGTGAGCCCGTTGCTGCGGATTTCGTCGGAGTTGATGGTGCGAAAGGTGAACTCCGGCGCGGGCGCGAGGCAGCGCGCCATGTTCTTCGGGCCTACGCCGCGCTCGGCGTTGCCATACACGTCGAGACAGGCGACGCGGATCTTCGCCGCCTCGCCCCGCGCCACGCCGCTCCACAGCAACGCCGCGAGCATGCCCAACAACCGCAACTTGCTCAGCTTCATCTGTGCGTGCCTCCGCCTGACGAACGCGCGCATTTTCGGCGCGCCTCCCGATGAGTCAAGCCCGATCATGTTCCAAGGCTTGGAAAAGACGACGTGAAAAGTTCCAAGATCTCTGAACCCGCAGCGATGAGGCGGGCATGGCAGCATCGGAGCGGCGGCACTCCTGCCGCCGAAGCAGCCACAGCCGCGCCGCGGCCTTACGCGCGCAACCGGAGCCAGGCTTGTGTTTGATGTTCCGACTGCGGCGTAATGGTGGGGTGGGCCGCACTCTCACGAGTGCGGCTACGGGAAGTACAGAAACCGAGGGACAAAGTAATAGATATAAATATTCAAATTGCATGCATTTGTGAGCCCCGTAGCCGCGTTCGTCAGAACGCGGCCAACCCACCCTGCGCCCCGCCGGAAAACAGCTGCACGCGAGTTCCCGTACGCGCCGCTTACTTCATTTATTGGTGCTGAAAACCGCGGTTAAGTTGTTCGGGGGGATCCGGAGCGGCGGCACTCCTGCCGCCGAAACAGCCGCAACCGCGCCACGGCCCTGTACGCACAATCGGAGCCAGGTTTGTGTTTGATGTTCCGGCTGCGGCGGTGTGGTGTTGGCGGGCCGCACTCTCACGAGTGCGGCTACGGGAAGTTCAACACCAGGCGGACAAAGTCATAGACCTTAAGGTTCCAGTTGTATGATTCTGTGAGTCCCGCGTAGCCGCGTTCGTCAGAACGCGCCCAACCCGCCCTGTACCCTGCCAAAAAACAGCTATTTCGGAATCTCCCACACACGCCGCTATCTGCAGTTTTAGAAAGGCTTGAATAGACGCAGCGAAAAGCTCAAGGGCTTGGAAAACAGGGAGGATTGTCGCACAATAGCCGGCGACTTGGCGCGTTGTGCGTGACAACCGGAGAGGTGACTATGCAGCGACGAGAATTTTTGCGGCGGGCGGGCGTGGGCGCGGCGGCGGCGTTGTTGCCGTTGGAGCTGCTGGCGGCCGAGGGCAAGCAGGGGCGCGGGAAAAAGGCGAAGCAGGCTGTCCAGGGCGTGGACATCGCCGCGCCCAAGATCAGCAGCGACGATAAGCCGAACATCCTCTGGCTCGTCAGCGAGGATAATGATCCGTTTCTCGGTTGCTTCGGCGACAAGACCGCGCGGACGCCGACCATTGACAAGCTGGCGGGCGAAGGCGTGTTGTTCGAGCGCTGCTTCGCGCAGCCGGTCTGCGCGCCGTCGCGCTTCACGCTGATCAGCGGTATGTTCGCCGTCGGCCACGGTCCGGCGCAGCACATGCGAGCGCAGGGTAAAATTCCGTCGTGGCTCAAGGGTTTCCCGACCTATCTGCGGATGGCGGGCTACTACACCTCAAACAACGCCAAGACCGATTACAACTCACCGATCAGCGTCCCCGAGGCGTGGAACGAGTGCGGCAAGCAGGCGCACTGGAACAAACGGGGCGAGCCGAAGCAGCCGTTCTTCAGCGTGTTCAATCACGAGGTGACGCACGAGAGCTGCCTGTTCCCGGAGAACGAGCCGGCGACGTTCGATCCCGCCAAGATGCGGATTCCGCCCTATCAGCCGGACACGCCCGAGATGCGCGCCGACTGGGCGCGGTACTACACGCGGCTGGAAAAGCTCGACGGCCAACTGGCGGAGAAGCTCAGGGACCTTGAGCAGGCCGGGCTCGCGGAGAACACCATCGTCTTCTACTACTCCGATAACGGCGGCGTGTTGCCGCGCAGCAAACGGTTCCTGCAGGAGAGCGGCACGCACGTCCCGCTGATCATCCGCTTCCCGAAAAAATGGCAGCATCTCGCGCCCGCCGCACCCGGCGCGCGCATCCAGGCGCCGGTCAGTTTCGTGGACTTCGCGCCAACGGTGCTCTCGCTGGCGGGCGTGAAAATTCCCGACTATATGCAGGGCCGCGCGTTCGCCGGCCCGGCCAAGGCCACGCCGAACGAGACGATTTTCATCACGCGCGACCGCATGGACGAGCGCTACGACATGATGCGCATGGTCAGCGACGGCCGCTTTATCTATATCCGCAACTTCCGGCCGGACGTGCCCTATGTGCAGCCGCTGGAGTACATGTTCCGGGCGCGCGGCTACCAAACGTGGGCGCGCCTGGCGCGCGAGGGCAAGCTGACGCCCGCGACGGCGCAATTCTGGGGCGCGAAGCCGGGCGAGGAACTCTATGAAATGGCGAGCGATCCCGACAGCGTGAAGAACCTCGTCGGCGACAGCGCCCACAAGGCGACGCTCGACAAGCTGCGCTCCGCGCTCCGTCAGCGGATGATTGACCTCAAGGATAACGGCCTGTTGCCGGAAGGCTCCGCGCTCGAAGGTTACGACGCCTCGCACGCCGCCGGCGCCTGGCCGGTCGAGCGCGTCGTGGACCTTGCCTGCCTCGCCAGCGACCGCAACGCGGCGAACCTACCCGCGTTCATCGCCGCACTCGATGAAGCCAGCGAGCCGCTGCGTTGGTGGGGCGCTCAAGGTTGCACGATTCTGCGCGAGCAGGCCGCGCCGTCCGAAGCTGTTCTGCGCAAGCATCTCGCGGATGTTTCCGGCGCGGTCGCCGTGGCCGCTGCCGAGGCGCTTGCGCATCTCGGCAAAGTTACCGAAGCTCTGCCCGTGTTGGAGAAATGGCTGGCGAACGGCGAGAATCAGGGCACCGCGCAAATCGCGGCGAACGTGCTCGACCGCCTCGGCGAACAGGCGCGCCCGGCGCTGCCTGCGATGAAACGCATTCTCGCTGGCGAAAAAGGCGGCAAAGGCGGCCAGAATTATCCGCAGCGCATCCTCGAGCACAGCATCGCCGTGCTCGAAGGCAAGAAACTGGCACTGGTTTATCCTGACTTCGGACATCTATGAGCTCTCGTTGCGCATCGGAAAAACTTTTTGTGGGCGGGAGCTCCAGCTCCCGCGTTGTGGGTTCAGCTCTGTTTGTTTCGAGGGAGCAGGCTTGTCCCGGCGAAGTGTCTTCACGAAGCGGGAAGCTCCCGCCCACAAGGCTGCATTGTCTTTCTAGCTGGGAGCGGTGGCATTCCCGGCTCCGTCCGAGCACTCCGCCGGGGCGAGCCTGCCGCCGAAGTAGTTGTAACGAGGCCGCATCCTCTTCTTTTATCCAATCATCTTGCCGCGTCGCCTTGTCACTGTGGTTGTCCGCATTTCTCGCGCCCTCCTCCAACGCCGCCGAGCCGCAGCCGGTGCCGCGGATGCAGGCCGTGCCGCAGCCCTACGACCAGGTTTCTTTCCAGCGCGATGGTGTGGAAATCGCCCGCTACCACTTTGGCCCGACGCTGCTGCGGCCCTTCGTCTTTCCGGTGATCGGCCCCGCCGGCCGCAGCCTGACGCGGATGGGGCATCCGCACGACCCGGTGACGCACAACCACCACAACTCGTTCTGGCTTTCGCACAACGATGTCAACGGCATCAGCTTCTGGGACGACCGCGGCAACGGGCGCATCGTCCACCAGCGTCTCGAGGAGTTCGTGGATGACGCGACGAACGCCGCGCTGCAAACCGCCAGCGGGTGGATTGCCAAGGACGGCCGGACGCTGCTCAACGAGCGCCGCCGTATCACCGTGCAGCTGCTGCCCGGAGACGAATGGCTGCTGATCCTCGACGTGCAGCTGGCGGCGGCGACCAACGCCGTGACACTCGGCCAGACGCCGTTCGGCCTCGTCGGCGTGCGCGTGGCGAAGACCATCGGCGTGAAGGATGGCGGCGGTACGATCCGGAATTCCGAAGGCGGGGTGAACGAGGCCGGTGTGTTCCGCAAACCGGCGCGCTGGGTGGATTATTCCGGCCCGATCACCGCGAACGCGAGCGAGGGACTCACGCTGCTCGATCATCCCTCGAACCCGAATCATCCCACGGTGTTCCATGTGCGCGACGATGGCTGGATGGGCGCGTCGCTGACCATGGCCGGCGCGCGCGTCATTCCGCCCGGCCAGCCGCTCCAACTCCGCTACGGCCTCTATGTCCACGCCGGCATCCCAGCGCCGGAGAAGATCCAGCGGCAGTGGGAAGCTTTCAGCCGTATGCCGCTATTCGCATTCAAGCTGAAAACGAAATGAAGACCTGGCAGTTGTAGGCCGGATCTCCGACCCGGCGCAATGAACGCCCCGTGAGGCCACCGGGCCTACAATGCGTTCGGGGTCCGGCAGCTGCAGGCCGCGTGACCCGCATGAGGCGGACAGGCCTCACGCGGCCTAATTGAGATCGGTTCCAATTGCGTGGCGGCGGCGCCACGGAAAGGTGAGGATGAAACGTATGCTGATCGCGGTGCTGGGTGCGCTGTCGCTGGATGCTCTGGCGGTCTGCGAACCTTGGCAACAGGCCTACACCGGCGCGGACGCAAACGGAAAGCACGTGCTGGGCCTCTGGCAGTTTGCGGCGAACGCGCCGACCAACGATGCATCTTCGCAGCACCAGCACCTCAAGCTACACGGCGCGGTCATCAGCGCGGGCGGGCCTTTCGGCGGATGCCTCGAATCGTTCCGCGGCTTCCCGGTGGAGGACAAGCGCCATGCCGCCGTGACCGCTGCGCATCCCGCGCTCTCACCCGCCGGCGCGTTTACGCTGGAGCTGTGGCTGCAGCCCAAGCCGGAACTCGCGGGCTATCCCGAGGCGTTCCTGCTCGATAAAAAGTACGTGGCGCACGCTGATTATCAGCTCACCTTGGGCGCGGCCGACAAGGGCGGCCAGCGGCGGCTGACCGCGCACCTTGGCTTTGGCGCTGAGTCAGAAACCTTCACTTCCGAGCCCGCGCGCTACGAAAGCGACGCGTGGTATCACGTGGCGTTCACCTACGACGGCGCGGGCGCGGGCCGCTTCTTCCGCGATGGCGCCGCATTCGGCGGCACGGACCATCCCGGCCGTGCGGGCATCACCGCCGGCAAGCATCCGCTTTCCATCGGCGACCGCATCGGCAGCCTCTACCACGGCTTTCCGGGCCGCATCGCACAGGTGCGCATCTGCTCCGGCGTGCTGGAGTTCCGGCCGGTTGTGCTCGCGCTGACCTCCGACCGCACCAGCTTCGTAAGGATGGAGCCAGCGGCGGCGTTGCAGGTCGCCGTGACCAATACGCTGCGCGGCACGCTCCATGGTGCGACGCTGACGCTCGCCGTGGAAGGCGCGTCGGCCAAGGTATTTCAGGTGCCTGACCTGGAGGCCGGCCAGGCGCACACGGTCAACTATCCGTTCGACACCACGCTGCGGCCCGGCACCTACAAGCTGGCCGCGCGGATCGAGGTCGCCGGGGCCAAGGTTTACCGCAGTGAGGATAAATTTGACGTCGTGCTCGTGCCGCGGCCGTTGCCGTTCCGCATGCCGGTGGTGATGTGGGGCATTTACAGCCCGGAGAACGTGCTGCGCGAACTGCCGCGGCTGAAGGATATCGGCTTCACCCACAGTCTCGGCCTGCATGCGAACTGCGAGGCGGTCTGGTCGGCGGGCAAGCCCACGGCGCCCGATAAGCCGGAAAACATCGTTGCCGCCAAGCGCATGCTGAACGCGGCGCTGGCCAGCGACTTCGGCATCATCGCGAGCCTCTCGCCTGGCCACGAACTGCGCGACCACAAGGATCTCTGGCGCGTCGGCCGCGACGGCCAACCGCGCGACGCGAAGAAACCCGATATCTGCGCGCTGACGCCGGGTATCAGCAACTTCTGCTACAACGTCGGCGCGTCCGTCGCGCAAACCTACGGCGCGTTCCCCGCCTTCCAGTCCGCGCTGCTGCACACCGAGGTGCGTGACGGCGCGAACCTCTGCTTCCACGAGCACGATCGCGCGGCCTATCGTGGCGCCACCGGCCTCGACATTCCCGCGGATGTCGCGGGCAAGAGCGGTGTGCGGTGGGACAAGCTGAAGGCTTTCCCGGCCGACCGCGTCATCGCCGATGAGCACCCGCTCTATCGCTATCTCCAGTGGTATTGGAAAGCCGGCGACGGCTACAACCGGCTGAACTCGGCGCTGGACTTCGGTCTCAAGTCCACCGGCCGGGCGGATCTCTGGACCTTCCATGATCCTGCCGTGCGCGTCGCCAGCACCTACGGTAGCGGCGGCGCGGTGGACGTGATCTCGCAGTGGACCTACTCCTATCCCGACCCGATCCGCATCGGCATGGCCACGGACGAACTCTTCGCGATGGCGCGCGGCGCGGCGCAGCCGCAGCGCGTGATGAAAATGACGCAGATCATCTGGTACCGCTCGCAGACCGCTCCGATGGCGAAAGGCGACGAGACAAAGAAGGCGACCAAGTCGCCGTGGGAAGACACCGATGCCGACGCGGCCTTCCCGACCATCGCGCCGCTGCATCTGCGCGAGGCCTTCTGGTCCAAGCTCGCTCGGCCGGTCCAGGGCATCATGTATCACGGCTGGCAGTCGCTCGTGCCCACCGGCGGCGGCGAGGGTAGTTACCGCTATACGAACCCGCAGACGCAGCACGAACTGCGGCGGCTCGTGAAGGAGATCGTCGAACCGCTTGGGCCGACGCTGATGCAAGTGCCCGACCGCCCCAGCGACGTGGCCTTCCTCGAAAGCTTCGCCTCCGAGATGTTCGCCGGGCGTGGCTCCTATGGCTGGAGCCGCGGCTGGGCCGGCGACGCCTACCACATCCTGCAATACGCCGAGCTGCAGCCGGAGATCGTCTATGACGAAACGCTTGCCGCGCGCGGCCTCGATGGCTTCCGCGTGCTCGTGCTGATGGATTGCGACGTGCTAACCGCATCTGTCGCGAAGAAGGTGAAGGAATTCCAGCAGCGCGGCGGCATCGTGATCGGCGACGACCGCCTCTGCCCGGCGATCAAGCCCGACATCACCATCGAGGTTTATGAGCGGACGCGCAAGGCCGACGCCGACCGCGCCGCCCTGCAGGCGCGCGCCGCCAAGCTGCGCACCGCACTCGACGAGCGCTATCGCCGCTATGCCGACTCAGCGAACCCCGATGTGGTCGTCCGCTGCCGCAGTGCCGGCACGAGCGACTATCTCTTCGCTGTCAACGACCGCCGCGAGTTCGGTGACTACGTGGGTCAGCACGGACTGGTCATGGAAAACGGTTTGCCGTCGGAGACCACCCTCTCGCTCGCCCGGGCGGGCGGTTTCGTCTATGACCTCGTCGCCGGTCAGCCGGTGAAAGCCAGCGCCGCGAAAGGCAGCCTGCAATTCGCTCGCAACTTTGGCCCCTGCGAGGGCGGTGTCTTCCTCGTCACCGACCATGCGATTGAGGGCGTCACCGTGAACGCGCCCGCCACCGCTGCGCAGGGTGCGACTGTCTCTGTGAAGATCGCCGTTGTAGATGCGGAGGGCAAACCGCTCGCCGCCATCGTGCCCGTCCGCGTGGATATTCGCGACAGCGCCGGCCGCGACGCCGAGTTTACCGGCTATTACGGCGCCAGGAACGGGCAGTTGGAGTTGCCGCTACGCCTCGCGCGCAACGACGCCCCCGGCATCTGGCAGGTCCGCGTCCGCGAACTGGCTTCCGGTCGCACCGCCACCGCCTATGTGCGCGTCCAGCCCGCGCCATGATGCTGGCTCGGCGGCCGATGGCAGAGGCGGAGGCCCTAGCCACAAAAGGGCCTAACGCGGCTACGCCGCAACCCAACAGAAGGGTTCGCGCCAAGCACGCCAAGATCGCCAAGGCATTATAACTTTGCGGGCTTCGCGTCCTTTGCGCGAAACATGCGCCGCCATAGTAGGCCTCTCGCTCCGCGAGAGGCCTTTGTTCGGTGCGCTACCGGCACCGTGGGGTGGGCGTGAAAACAGAGCTTTGCTGGTTGTCCACGCAGCGCGGAGAGCGCGGAGGAAGTTCATCCACAGATTTCACCGATTACACAGATGGGGAAATGGATGGGCAACGACGGGACAACCGACCACTGACAATTGACGAATGACCAATGACAACTGACAAAGGACATCTTCTGTCTGGACACGTCCCAGCCCCACCGTTAGCCTCCGCGCGTTGCAAGGAAACAAAAATGAATTCGAGGCCAGCCAGACAGCAAGTTTGGAGCGCGTAACAGCGCCTCCGAAGGCCAGCCCGACAAACGACAGGCCGCTAACCTTGCGCGCTGTCCCTTTACCACCGGGGGGGCGTGTGCCCAAGGCACATACCTGACCGCCAAGCCCGTTCAATAACACTGCCCGGAAAAATGAAAACACCTGTACGAATCCTGATTCAGTTGATCGTGGCTGGCCCGATCCTGATCTATGTTCCATTTGCGATCATCGCTGGCATCGGGTCCATTGCCTCGCTCCTCATCGGAGAGCCTCTCGGTCCATCGAAAAGTCTCGCCTATGGACTCGGCTGGCTCGGGTTGCTGGGCCTCTACGGCTCGATTTTCACGCCGACAAGAACGGTTCAGCGGAATCACTGGCTGCGCCTGACCCTGACAATTGCCCTCGCCTGTGGGTTCATCGCGACTGCCGCGGTCCTTGCCAATGATGGCGATCCTGCCGGATACATGGCTCGCGCCGGTGTTTTCGGAGTTTATCTGTTAGCCGGTCCCGTGGTGGTTGGCTGCTGGAATCTGGCCCTCATGCATAAAAAAAGGGCCTGACCAGCCTGCGGGATGTATTGCCTTGAAGGGAAGGCGAACGCTCAGCGGTGCTGCTCACGCGGCGCCATTCCCGGGCTTGGGCGGTTGAGCGCCGGGAGGGGGGGGGCAGGGTTGGCCTGGCGCTTTTCCCCAGGGCTCGGAAAACCGGGCTTGTGCTTTTCCAAGGCTTGGAAAATACTGCGCCACTATGAAAATTCTCACTGCTGTTGTGCTGTTGACCGGGCTCGCCGCGGGGGCGGCGGAGCTGAATGTGCCGCCGCTGCAACATCGCTTCCTCGCCGAGGACGAATCACGATCGCAATTGCTGCTGGTGGATACGGCGCACCCGGAAAAGAACTGGGCGCTCAAATTCCCGGAACGCTACCGTGATTTTCAACTTGTTGGCAATCAGCGCGTGCTGCTCAATACGAGCCAAGGGTTTCGCGAGTATGACCTGCAGACGCGCACGATGGTGCGCGAGGTCAAGGACGCCAGGTTCACCGGCTGCTTCACGGCGCGCCGTCTGCCCGACGGTCGCACCGTCCTCGGCGGCAACCGGAAGACAGGCGTCTTCTTCTTCGAACTTGGAGCGGACGACAAGGTGTTGCGCTCGGCGGAATTCCCGACGCTGAACACGCTGCGGACCGTCCGGTTCACCCCCCGCGGAACACTGCTCTTCGGCGCGGGCGGCGAGAAAATCGTCGAGGCAAATCTTGAGGGCAAGATTTTGCGCACCGTCAACGTGCCGGGCGCGAAACATACCTATCATGTGATCGAGAAGACCGACGGCAACTGGCTCGCGACCATCGGCTACGGCTTTGCCGTCGTCGAGATCGACCGCACGGACAAGGTCGTCCGGCGCTGGGGTGGGGCGCCCGCGCCAGCCGGGCTGGGGCTACATTTCTTCTCCGGCTTCCAGCTGCTGAAGAACGGCAACCTCGTCGTCTGCAATTGGACCGGCCATGGCGCCGAGGACAGCGCGAAGGCGCCGCAGCTGCTCGAATACGCGCCGGACGGCAAGCTCGTCGGCCAATGGCACGACGCGAAAATGGCCGGCTCGCTGCACGGCATCATCGTCCTCGACGACCTCGATACCAAGCTGCTGAATGACGACACTAACGGCGTGCTCGGCCCCGTTCTTAAAGGTATATGAGCAATTCCTGTTTGCGGCGCGACTTCTTGAAGCTGGCCGGGCTGAGTGTGGCCGGCGCGGCGCTGGCCCCACGAGTTGGCAGCCAAGGGCTGCCCGTTCCGCACGGCCCGGCTGGCCAGGCTGCGGCGGCCGGTGGCAAGCGGCCCAACATCCTGTTCATCGCCTCCGACGATATGCGCCCGCAGCTCGGCTGCTATGGCGATAAGGTGGTCAAGTCGCCGCACCTCGATGCGCTCGCGGCGCGCGGGATGGTCTTCAAACGCGCGTTCTGCCAGCAGGCGCTGTGCTCGCCCTCGCGCATCTCGCTGCTTTCGGGACGGCATCCGTGGACGACGCAGATTTATGACATCGGCCCGACGCTGCGCAGCACGCTGCCGGCTAGCGTCACGCTGCCGCAGCACTTCAAGAACAACGGCTGGCATACGCGCAGCCTCGGCAAGATCTTCCACATTGGCATTGATGATCCGGAATCATGGAGTGTACCGTCGTGGATCTCGAAGTCGATGCGCTACGACCCGGACAACGCGGCCAAGGTGAAGGCCGCCGCCGAGAAACTCCGCGCCGCCGGCCAGGCGATACCCCAGAAGGGACCGGGCGCCCCTCAATTCGCCGGCCCGGCGTTTTCCTCGCCGGACTGCGCGGACGATGCGCTGGTGGATGGCGACATCGCCAACAAGGCCATCGCCGAGCTGCGCGACTTCGCTCAGAAACCGGACCAGCCGTTCTTCCTCGGCGTCGGCTTCATCAACCCGCACGTGCCGTGGGTCGCGCCGAAGCGCTATCACGATCTCTACAAGCCGGCGGATATCAAGCTGCCGGCCAACCGCTACGTGCCGAAGAACGCGCCGGCCTACGCCGCGAGCAGCGGCGCGGATTTCTACTGGTACAGCAACGTGCCGAAAGACCGCGTCGTCTCCGAGGAGTTCGGGCGGCAGTGCCTGCACGCCTATCTCGCGGCGATCAGCTACGTGGATGCGTGCGTCGGCCGCGTGCTTGCGGAACTCGACAAGCTCGGGCTGCGCGAGAACACGATCGTCGTGTTCTGGGGCGATCACGGCTACTACATGGGCGAGCACAGCTGGTGGGGCGGCAAGCACAACAATTACGAGGGCGCAACGCACGCGCCGCTGATCGTCGCCGCGCCCGGCATGCAGGCCGCCGGACGCCCGACCGAGGCGCTGGTGGAGTTTGTGGATATCTTCCCGTCGCTCGCCGAGCTCGCGCACCTGCCGCTGCCTGACGGGCTCGAAGGGAAAAGTTTCGCGCCGTTGCTCGATGAGCCCGCGCTGCCGTGGAAGGCGACCGCCATCAGCGAATATCCGAAGGGCGGCAAACAGGGCACGGCGATGCGCACCGACCGCTACCGCTACGTGGAGTGGCGCGACAAGAAAGGCCAGCTCCTGGACTGCGAACTCTATGACCACGCCAGCGACCCGCAGGAAAATGAAAATATTTCGGGCCGGCCGGAGCAGAAGAAATTGATCGAGGAACTGGCGGCGCAACTCGCGGCGTGCCGGCAGCGTAAACGATCGGTGTGATACGGCAGCGGTGAGCGATGAGAAACAAACGATGAGCACGCGACGCGAATTTCTCAGGACGGCGGCCCTCGGCGCACTAGCTTTTCCAGTGGTTGGAAAAGGTGTCGGTTTCGCTGTCCCCTTCGACGACGCTGGTTCGACTGCGCTCACCACAGGTCAGGGCAGGCAATCCGTGGAAAAGGCCAGGCCCAATCTGCTGATCCTGCATACCGACGAGCACAACTTCCGCACGCTGGGCTGTTATCGCTCGCTGTTGCCGCAGGAGCAGGCGTTTATCTGGGGCGATGGCATCGCGGTGGAGACGCCGCACCTGGATTCTATCGCGAAGAATGGCCTGCTGTGCGATCGCTACTATACGGTGTCGCCGGTTTGCACGCCGTCGCGCGCGGCCTTCGTCTCGGGCCGCTTCCCGCAGAACACCGGCGCACCGAACAACGACCTGCCGCTGAACGACGACATCGTCACGTTCGCCGAAGCCCTGCGGCGGAACGGCTACGCGACGGGCTACGCCGGCAAGTGGCACCTCGATGGCGGTGCCAAGCCCGGTTGGGCGCCGAAACGCCAGTTCGGCTTCGGGGACAACAAGTACATGTTCAATCGCGGCCACTGGAAACAACTGGAAGACGCGGCGCACGGACCGGCGGTGAAGGGCGGCGACAATTACAAGATTGCCGGCGCGGATGCGAAGTCGTTCACCACGGATTTTCTCGCCGACAAAACCGTCGCGTTCATCCGGGCGCACGCCTCGACAGTTTCGGCGCAGGGCAAGGCGCAGCCGTTTTGTTTCATGGTCAGCTTCCCCGATCCGCACGGGCCCAACTCGGTTCGGGCGCCCTACGATACGCTGTTCGAGAAGATGAAATTCCAGCAGCCGCGCTCGGCCTTCGCGCCGGCCGCGGGCCTGCCGGCCTGCGCCGCACCGTTCGCCAAGCCGCAGCTGGAAAACATGAGCCACTACTTTGGCATGGTGAAGTGCATCGATGACAACGTCGGCAAGATTCTTGGCGCGCTGCGCACGGCGGGCATTGCGGAGCGGACCATGGTCGTGTTCACCTCCGACCATGGCGACATGTGCGGCGAACACGGTCGCGTGAACAAGGGCATCCCGCTCGAAGGCTCGGCTCGCGTTCCGTTCCTCATGTCCTACCCCGGCGTGATCAAACCCGGCACGGTCATCCACGAGGCGCTGGCGAACGTGGACTTCAAGCCGACGATCCTTGCGCTGCTGGGGCTGCCCGCCGATCCGAAGGACGAAGGGCGCGATACCTCGGCGCTGCTGCGCACCGGCCAGGCGCCGGTGGGCTGGAAGAACGTGGCCATCTCCCGCAACGCGCCGGGCGCATGGCTGATGGCGGTGAGCAGCCGGTACAAGTTCATCGTGTCCAACGACAGCGATCCGTGCCTGTTCGATCTCGACGCCGATCCGTTCGAGGTGCGGAACATCTTCGCCCTGCCTGCCTCGCGCTCCATGGTGCGCGAACTGGCGCAGGCGCTTTTGGACTACGCGAAGCGCTGCAAGGAAGAGCACGCCGACCAGCCAAGTGTTCGCGCCGACCTGGCTTGGTGCGCGGGTGCTGGCGAGACCTATGTCCCGCCCAAGCGCGCAGCCGGCAAGGCCAAGCGGAAACGCCTCGCCAACGACGATGATAAATAGGCGGATGCACGCTGACCTTTTTCAAGCACAACATGAAGGCTTTTGATCACATTCGCCATGCAGGGTGGGCGCTGCTGCTGCTGGCCACTGCTGCACAGGCGGCCGAGGACCGGCTGCTGGCCGATTTCGAGGGAACCGATTACATGGGCTGGGTCGTGGAAGGCAACGCCTTCGGCAGCGGCCCGGCGCACGGTACACTGGGGCATCAACAAACCGTCTCTGGTTTTTCGGGTCACGGTTTGGTGAACACCTTTCTGCACGGCGACAAAAGTACCGGCACGCTGACCTCGCCGGAATTCACTGTGGACCGGAAGTACATCAACTTCCTGATCGGCGGCGGCGGCTTCCGCGAGCAGACGTGCATGGAGCTGCTGCTTGGTAATCGGGTCGTGCGGACCGCGACGGGCAAGGGCCGCGAGCTGTTGGAGCCCTGCAGTTGGGACGTGACGAGTCTGCTCGGCCAGAAAGTGCGCGTGCGGATTGCCGACCGCATTGGCGGCGGCTGGGGCCATATCAACGTGGACGACATCCGGCTTTCCGACACGCCGCGCGCGCCGTCCCGCGGAGACGAAAAGGAGGAACGCCAGCGGCCAGAAGCGCAGCGCGGAGAGGCCGCCGCCCAGCTTATGGCACTCGGTGTTCAGGAGCTTATATTTGCTGTCCGGATGGTGGATGCTGAGGGCCACTGGTATGCCAACTTCGGCACGTGGTCGAGCAATCCCGACCGGAAGCTCTACCACGACGGCGGCAGGCTCTGCCGGCTGGATGTCCGCACCGGCAAAGTGAAGGTGTTGCTGGACGATCCGCGCGGCGGCGTGCGCGATCCCCAGGTGCATTACGACGGCCGGAAGATTCTTTTCTCCTACCGCAAGGGTGGACAGCCCTATTACCATCTCTATGAAATCGGCTGCGACGGGAAGGGCCTGCGGCAGCTCACCGACGGCGAGTTCGATGATCTTGAGCCCACCTACGTTGCCGATGGCGGCATTGTTTTTTGCTCGTCGCGCTGCAACCGGATGGTGAACTGCTACTACGTCCGGGTCGCCGTGCTCCACCGGTGCGAGGCCGATGGCTCGAACGTGCGCATGCTTTCCTCGAACATCGAGCAGGACAACACCCCGTGGCCGCTGCCGGACGGCCGGATCCTGCACCAGCGCTGGGAATATATCGATCGCAGCCAGGTCTGGTTCCATCACCTTTGGACCATGAACCCCGACGGCACCGGCCAGATGGTGTACTACGGCAACCAGCAGGTGGGCACGGTCATGCTCGACGCCAAGCCGATCCCCCCTCGACAGGGCTCGGGGCCGGCCGGCCCGCGCAAGATCGTCGCCTCCTTCTCGCCCGGTCACGGCAAGAACGAGCATGAGGGCTTCGTGACTGTGGTCAGTCCCGAACTGGGCCCCGACCAGCCGGCGTCGGCGCAGCGCATCAGCGACACGCCGGACTTTCGCGATCCCTATCCGCTTTCGGAAACTGCTTTTCTGGTCGCGCGTGGCACCGAGTTGCTGCTGATGAACGGCAGCGGTGCCTGCTTGTCGGTGTATGCCTTGCCGGAGGAATGGCGCACGGCCGACGGCAGCATGCGTGTGCATGAACCGCGGCCGTTGCAGCCGCGGGCTCGGGAGTATGTCCAGCCCAACCGGATCAATCTCACCAAGCCGACGGGCGTGGTGGCGTTGGAGCAGGTCCATCTGGGCCGGAACATGGAGGGCGTAAAACCGGGCGAGATTCGCAGCCTGCTGGTGCTGGAAGCCCTGCCCAAGCCGGTGAACTTCAGCGGCGGCTGGGAGCCTCTCACTTACGGTGGCAGTTTCACGCTCGAGCGCGTGCTCGGTACCGTGCCGGTGGAAGCCGATGGCTCGGCCTACCTGGAACTGCCGGCGCTGCGGAGCCTGTTCTTTGTGGCGCTGGATGCGCGCGGCCGCTCCGTCAAGCGGATGCAGAGTTTCCTCACGGTCCAACCTGGCGAAACCTTGGGCTGCGTGGGCTGTCACGAAAATCGGACACGGACTCCGACTGGCGGCGCGGCGCCCCTGGCCATGCGACGCAAGCCCAGCGTGATCGCGCCGTTCCCCGGCACGCCGGAGGTGTTCGATTTCCCGCGCGACATCCAGCCCATCCTCGATCGTCATTGCGCGGCCTGTCATGGCTACGCGAAAACGCCCATGGGCGGCCCGCGGTCCGGCGGCGTGATCCTCACCGGCGACCACGGGCCGTTCTATTCCCACGCCTACTTCATGCTGACCATCCGCGAGCAGTTCCGCGACGGGCGGAACGCTGGCGGCAACCTGCCGCCGCGCAGCATCGGTTCGTCGGCCAGCCCGCTACTCGACAAGCTGGAAGGCGGTCATCACGGTGTGCAGGCGACGGAGGCCGAGCAAACGCTGGTCCGCTTATGGATCGAAAGCGCCGCGCCGTATCCGGGCACGTATGCGGCGCTGGGCACCGGTATGATCGGCCACGGCAGGGCGGTGGACGGGTGGGGGCCGGCCACGGCCCGCGTCTTGGAACGCCGGTGCGCGGAGTGTCACACCAAAGACCTGCGGCTGCCGGCCTCGCCGGGAGACGATGTGTTGAATGTCGGTTTCGGCGGCGCCCGCATCAAACACAAGGACCCCCGCTATCGTTTCTCCAACCACATCCTGTACAACCTGAGTCGCCCGGAGTTGTCGCTCCTCCTGCTCGCCCCGCTGAGTCCCGCCGCCGGCGGCTTCGCCGGTGACGGGACGGCCGCGACGAAGGGCGCGCACAGCCCCGTCTTTGCCTCCACGGCCGATCCCGACTACCAGCTGCTGCTCACCGCCATGCAGGCCTCGCGCGCCCAGCTGGAACAGATCAAACGTTTCGACATGCCGGGCTTCCAGCCCAACGAGCACTATCTTCGCGAGATGACCTTCTACGGCATCCTGTCCACCAACCGCCCGCCCGGCCAACCTGTGGACTATTATTCCGCTGACCGGGCGTACTGGAATTCGTTCATCTACCGGCCATGAAGAATTTTGAAAAGGTATGGCCAGCTACGGGCGCCTCTCGCGGAGCGAGAGGTCTACCTGGTTGTCCTCACGCTCCGCGTGGAGCATATGGCGGCGTAGCCGCAATGGAATGAGAAAGGGAGCATGGAAAAGCGAAATTCATGGTCCGGCTGGCGGTGGGGGAAAATATGGCTGCCGGCCCTGCTGGTTGCCGGATGGCAGCCGTTGCTGGCTGCCGAACCGGCCCAGCCGCCGTCAGGTTACGCTTCGCCGACGAACGCGGCCGGCGCCAGCCTTGTGTTCATCGACACCAGCTTCGAGAACGCCTCGCCGCTCTGGTATGAGGGCGACACCAACGGCGTTATCCTGATCCATCTGCTCTATGACCACGAGCGCGCTTCGCCCAACCGCGCCGCCGGTCATTTCCATTTCCAGTTGCAGGCGCAGCCCGGTGCCAGGCTCACGCTGGAGTTCAAGAATCTGGACAATGTCTGGAACGGCAAGCCGGGGTCCGTCGCCAAGGAATTGAAGGTGGCGGTCGTTTCGGAGAACGGACGGGATTGGACACCCGTGCCTACGGAGAGTCTGCCCGGAAATCGCGTAAGGCTCACCGTGACGATGCCCGGTCCGCGGCTCTATGTGGCCCGCTCGGAGCCCTATCGCCTCTCGGATCTCGACCGCCTGCTCGTGTCCGTCCGCACGAATCCGCTCGTGAACATCACGCCCATCGGTCAGACCGTCCAGGGCCGCGCGCTGGAAATCGTCCGCATCGGCGATCCGCAGGCGCCCTACCGCGTCTTTATGCGGGCCCGGGCGCATCCTTGGGAAAGCGGCGGCAGCTGGGTCGTGGAAGGGCTGGTTCACCGCCTGCTCCAAGGCGATGCCGGGGCGCAGCGGTTCCTGAAACGCTATTGCGTCTACCTCCTGCCCATGGCGAACAAGGACGGTGTGGCCGGCGGCCGGACCCGCTTCAACATGGCCGGCAAGGATCTCAACCGCAACTGGGATCAGCCCGCCGACCCGCAGTGCGCGCCGGAGAACACGGCGCTGGAAAAATGGCTGGAGGGCATGATCCGCGCCGGCCAGCCGCCGCACCTCGCTATGGAACTGCACAACGACGGCAGCGGCCTGCTGCATATCAGCCGTCCACCGGTGGCCGGACTGCCCTGCCACCTTGAGCGGATGGCGCTGCTGGAAACGCTGTTGCGCAAGCATACCTGGTTCACGGAAGGCAGCACGAAGCCCTCGTTCCACAACGCCGGTTCGCTCGGCGACGGTTGGCTGGCGCGCTACGGGGTCGACGCCGTCATCCATGAGTTCAACTGTAACTGGATCGCGGGTCTGAAAGACTATCCTTCGGCCAAACACTGGCAGGCCTATGGCGAAAAATTGGCCGACGTTTTCCATGACTATTTTGAGCGGGGCACGCCCTGAACGGAGCCTGCGATGCAATCCATCTCAACACGCCGCGATTTCTTGAAGTTGGCCGCGACGGGCGTCCTCGGTTCGACGTTGCTTCCAAGGATTGGACAAACAGCCGGGGGTGTTGTCCAAGTCTTGGAAAAAGAGCGACCGAACATCATTTTCATCCTCTGCGACGATCTCGGCTACGGCGATGTCGGCTGTTTCGGTCAGAAAAAAATCCGCACGCCGAACGTGGACCGGCTGGCGGCGGAAGGCATGCGCTTTACGCAACACTATGCCGGCAATGCGGTCTGTGCGCCGTCGCGCTGCGTGCTGCTGACCGGCAAGCATCCGGGCCACGCGTTCATCCGCGACAACCGCGAGGCGAAACCCGAGGGCCAGTTCCCGCTCCCGGCCGACACCGTGACGGTGGCCAAGCTGCTCAAGCAGCGCGGCTACGCGACCGGCGCGTTTGGCAAGTGGGGCCTCGGCGGGCCGGGCTCCTCGGGCGCTCCGGACCGGCAGGGCTTCGACCGCTTCTACGGCTACAACTGCCAGCGCGTCGCGCACAACTACTATCCCGACCACCTCTGGGACAACGACCGCCGCGTGGCGTTGGACAACCCGGTCTTCGCGGCGCACCAGAAGCTGCCTGCGGGCGCCGATCCGAAAGATCCCAAGAGTTATGCGGCCTTCACCGGTAAGCAGTACGCGCCGGACTTGATAGCCGAGCAGGCGCGGGACTTCATCCGCGCGAATAAAGACAAGCCGTTCTACCTCTACTTCCCGACGACCGTTCCGCATCTGGCGCTCCAGGTGCCGGAGGATGCGCTGGCGGAGTACCTCGGCCGGTGGCCCGACGAGCCCTACGTCGGCGGCCGCGGCTATCTGCCGCACCGTGCGCCGCGCGCCGCCTACGCGGCGATGATCACGCGCCTCGACCGCGAGATTGGGCACATGATGGACCTGGTAAAGGAACTCGGGCTGGAGGAGCGCACGCTCTTCGTGTTCACCTCAGACAACGGCCCGCTCTACGAAAAGCTCGGCGGCACCGACTGCGAATTCTTCGAGTCCGCGGGCCCGCTGAACGGGCGCAAGGGCTCGCTCTACGAGGGCGGCATCCGCGAGCCGCTGATCGTGCGCTGGAAAGGGCGCATCGCCGCGGGCCAGACGTCGGACCGGGTCACCGGTTTCGAGGATTGGCTGCCGACCCTGCTCGAACTCAGCGGCGGCACGCCGCCGCAGGATGTCGACGGCATCAGCTTCGCGCCAACGCTCCTCGGAAAAACGCAAGCACCGCGCCCGTTCCTCTACCGCGAGCATCAGGGCTACGGCTGCCAACAGGCGATCCGCATCGGCGACTGGAAAGGTGTCCGCGCGAAACTCAAGAAGAACCCGCACGCGCCGCTGGAACTTTACGATCTCAAGAACGACCTCGGCGAGTCGAAGGACGTCGCCGCCGAACATCCCGATATCGTCGCGCAGATGCTCAAGCTGATGAAGGCCCAGCACGTGCCATCCAAAGATTTCCCGCTGCCGGGGGATTGAGCGCGGTGGAACAGAGGTGTGCCAAGGATCAGCTTGACCCTTATCCTTCACCTTGTGCTGAGGGGGTAGCCTAGGCCTGGAGTTTTGCTCCGCTGTAGCCGGGGTCTCCGACCCCGGCCGCTGGGTGGGGTTGGCCGGGATCACCGATCCCGGCTACAGGCTGTGCTTCTTAACTCGGGTTTGCGGGAACTTCGTTGGCTGCTGTAATAGGTTCCGTTCCCCGCTTGCCTTCTTTTTCTCATTCAACAGCTGTTGTTGTGTGTTGTGCGGGTTGCTTTCGCGGGGCTGGAAGCCCCGCCCACGCAGAGAGCAGCTTGTGCTGCTGTAGCCGGGTCGGCGAACCCGGCCGGTGGGGTGGGGTTGCGGTGGGCCGCACTCTCACGAGTGCGGCTACACGAGCTTGCGAGCACGCCGGTGCGTAGCCGCGTTTGTCAGAACGCGGCCCACCCGCCCTGTGCCCAGCCCCCCCCCCAATAAACGGGTCCCCTTCGCCTGCCACACGGAGCGAGAGGGCTGCTTCGCAGAGCGCCGCCATCGTAGTCCTCTCGCTCCCCGAGAGGCTCTGGTTGGGTGCCCTGCCAGCTGATTTTGTCCGCATGATTTTGAAATTTCTTACCTGAAAACGTTTGTGCTGCGGGGGCAACCAGTGACCGGCGACCCCAGCTTCGGTGGGGTGGGGTTGGCCGGGGTCACCGATCCCGGCTACAGGGTTTGTTGTTTTGGTGCGGGTTACGATTTCGCGGGGCTGGAATCCCCGCCCGCGCAGGGAGCAGCTCGTGCTGTTGTAGCCGGGGTCGGTGACCCCGGCCGGTGGGGTGCGGTGGGCCGCACTCTCACGAGTGCGGCTACACGAGCTAGCGAGCACGCCGGTGCGTAGCCGCGTTTGTCAGAACGCGGCCCACCCGCCCTGTGCCCAGCCCCCCCCAATAAACGGGTCCCCTTCGCCTGCCACACGGAGCGAGAGGGCTGCTTTGCAGGGCGCCGCCATCGTAGTCCTCTCGCTCCGCGAGAGGCTCTGGTTGGGTGCCCTGCCAGCTGATTTTGTCCGTATGATTTTGAAATTTCTTACCTGAAAACGTTTGTGCTGCGGGGGCAGCCAGTGACTGGCGACCCCAGCTTCGGCGGGATTGGCCGGGATCGCCGATCCCGGCTACAGGGTCTTTTGGGCTTGGGTTCGCGGGGTAGGTAAGCCTTGTGCGCTTTGACTCGCGCATGCCGAAAGGGCTTGCCTTGGCAGGGTGGTCCGAGACAATACGCCCTTGCGTATTCGGTGGTATCGCGCAATTGAAAAGCGGCGCTCCCCAGAGTGTGCGTCCAAACATGATCCGGAACGAAAGGCATAAAATGAAAACTGTAGCCATCCTCAAACAGGACCAGTGCATCCGCAGGCCGTTCCATCGCCTGGCGGCGGGCTTGATGGTCGGCTTGAGCTTGCTGGCTGCGACGGCCCAAGCGGAGCACTACGAGGTGTTTTTGCTGGCCGGGCAATCCAACATGGATGGTCGTGGCGCGAAGAAGGATCTCGTCGGCGACCTGGCGAAGTGGGCCAAGCCGCAGCCGGGCGTCCTCATCAATTTCCGGGCCGGCGGACTCCATCGTCCTTTGACCCTGAGCCATGGTTTCAAGCCGCTCCAGCCCGGCTACAGCGGCACGCCCGGCGCCAAGCCGGACGGTCTGCCGTCCGCGACCTTCGGGCCCGAGGTGGCCATGGGCGCGGCGCTGGCGGAGGGCCTGCCCGGCAAAAAGGTGGCGCTTATCAAGTGTGCGGAAGGCGGCACCAGCTTGAGCAAGGACTGGGCGCCGGGCGAGCAGGGCAAGCTCTATGAGCAGTTCATCGCCTTCGTCGGCCAGGTGCTGAAGGAACTGCAGGCCAAGGGTGACACCTACACGCTGCGCGGCATGGCGTGGCACCAGGGCGAGAGCGATGCCGGCCTGCCCGCCGGCAAGTACCAGGAACTGTTGACCGCTTTCATCCAGCGGGTACGCGCGGATTTGAAGGTGAAAGATCTGCCGTTTGTCATCGGCGAAGTCTACGACAACGGCCACCGCGATGCCGTGCGGGAGGGGGAGAAGTCTGCGTCCACGGCCGTGTCGCACGCCGGCTTCGCGTCGGCGCAGGGACTCAAGACCTCCGACAAGGGCACGCACTTCGATGCCGCCAGCCAGATCGAACTTGGCCGTCGTTTTGCGCAGGCCATGCTGCCGCTGCTCGGACGCGCCCAGCACGACAACAGCGGGAACAAATGACCAGCCCGGAATACCCAGCCGTGGGTGCGTTACAGCGCGCTTGTTCTCGTCAGTTGTAGTAAGCTCACCCGTGCTGCTGGGGCGAACCATGCCCCGTCAGAGGAGAACTGCCCATGCTGAATTTCAAGGTCGACGAAACGCTCTGCAACCGATGCGGCCTATGCGTGCAGGATTGCCCGTCTCGCATCATTGCGATGGGCGACGACGCTCTGCCGCGCATCGCGCCCGACAAGGCACCCAACTGCATCCAGTGCCAGCATTGCCTTGCGGTTTGTCCCACGGCGGCGGTCGGCATTCTGGGGCGCAAGCCTGCCGACAGCCTGCCACTGGGTCCTGACAGTTTTCCGACGCTGGACCGGATGGAACGGCTGGTGCGCGGGCGGCGCACGGTGCGCCACTACCGCGACGAAAACGTCGATCCGGCGCTGATCCGCCGGCTGCTCGCCGCCACCGCCAATGCGCCTTCCGGCATCAACCGGCGGGAACTGACCTTCACGGTGATTGACGACAAGGACGCCATGCAGCGGCTGCGGGAAAAGGTGCTGGCGGGGCTCGACGCGACCACCAACATCCCCGCGCGGTACGGCTACCTCCTCGAGGCCGGCCGGGCCTACCGGGAACAGCACAACGACATCATCTTCCGCACCGCGCCGCACGCCCTGTTCATCTCCGCGCCGCCCGACGCGCCGTGTCCGAACCAGGATGTGACGCTGGCCATGGCTTATTTCGAACTGCTGGCGCAGAGCGCCGGCCTGGGCACGGTCTGGTGGGGCATCGCCCAGATGGTTTTCCTGGTCCTGCCCGAATTGAAGGCGCAGATCGGCCTGCCGCCCGACCACATCTATTACGCCATGCTGTTCGGGACGCCGTCGGTGCACTATCCCCGCACGGTCCAGCGCGACGATGCCGCCATCGTCCGCCGCGTGCAAATCTGAAGCTGCCGGCTCACCAGAAAGCGGAGGGGCGCTTCAAGCGGTCCGCGCGCCCTTGCAGGCCGGGTAAAAGGTTCAAACCAGCCCCGAAAAGCTGTGGACACAGCTTGGGTGGTGCGGCTACGGTTGCAGCCATGTTCGCCAAAACGGAAAGGCAGCCAGCGATGAAGAAAAGGGCTTTCGGCTTTGGGTCTTGGTGCTTCGGATTTGTTTCGGATTTTGGATTTCGGGTTTCGAGTTTGGCCGCATCCGCGGGTTGCGCGGTGTTGTTTGCGGGCGCAACGCTGGCGGCCGTGGCGCAGGCTCCGTCGCTGCCCGTGGGTGTCAAGGCGCAGCGCGACCTTGCCTATGTCAGCGGCGGGCACGAGCGGCAGAAGCTGGACCTCTTTCTTCCTGAAAAAGCCGAGGCGCCGCTGCCGCTGATCATCTGGATCCACGGCGGGGCCTGGTCGGCGGGCAGCAAGGAGGGGTGTCCGCCGCTGCGGCAAGGCTTCGTCGCGCGCGGCTATGCGGTCGCGAGTCTGAACTACCGCCTGAGCGGCGACGCGCTTTTCCCGGCGCAGATCGAGGACTGCAAGGCCGCCATCCGCTGGCTGCGCGCGCATGCCAAGGACTACGGCCTAAACCCGGACCGCTTCGGCGTGTGGGGCAGCTCGGCGGGCGGACACCTGGTCGCGCTGGTCGGCACCAGCGGCGACGTGCAGGCGTTCGATGTCGGGGCCAATCCGGGTGTGTCGAGCCGGGTGCAGGCGGTGTGCGATTATTATGGGCCGACGGATCTGACGCAGATGGACGCCCACGCCTTGCCCGGCGGGCAGAAGCACGACCCGACGAACTCGCCGGAATCGCGCCTCATCGGCGGCGCGATCCAGGAAAACAAGGCGAAGGCCGCGCGCGTCAATCCGATCACCTATGTCACGCCGGACGATCCGCCGTTCCTGATCGTCCACGGCGATGCCGACCCGCTCGTGCCGCACCACCAGAGCGAGCTGCTGTTCGCGGCGCTCAAGCAGGCCGGCGTCAGCGTTCATTTCCACACGATCAAAGGCGCGGGCCACGGCCAGGGCTTCGGCGGTCGCGAGATCGAGGACATGGTCACCGGCTTCTTCGATGCGTGCTTGAAAGGCAGCACGCCACCGCCGGCCAAGGCGGTACAGACCGAAAGTGTCGCGAGCAGCGCGCCGGCCGCGAACACAGGTGCGCAGCGTGGCCCGCGTTTCACGTGGGAGGAGGTGTGTCGGCGCGAGGGCGTCGCCGCCGACGGGCGCGTCACGCGCCAGCAGTTCAAGGGCCCGCCGCCGCTGTTCGACCGGCTTGACCGCAATCACGATAGCGTGCTGAGCAAGGACGATTTCGACGCAGCCCCGGCCGCGCCGCGGCGATTGAATTGAGCCGGGCAAAAGGATAAAAGCCTTTCATGCAAAGACGAGATTTCCTGTGGCGGGCGGGCTGCGGTGCGGTGGGCGCGGCTTTGTTTCCAGACTACCTGCGCGCCGCAGAAGGTGGCGCTAATAAACCGGAATCCGCCTCGGCTCAAGCTTCCGCCTTCGCGCCGGCTTCGGCGGACAAGTCGGCGGACAAGCCCTCCAGGCCCAATATCCTGTTCATCCTGGTCGAGGACCAGGGGGCGCACCTGGGCTGCCGCGGCACGCCCGGTCTGAAGACGCCGCACTTCGACCAGCTCGCCGCGTCGGGCACGTTGTTCCGGGAGGCGTTCACCACCTATCCCGTCTGCTCGCCCTCGAAGGCTGGCATCTACACCGGCCTCTATCCGCACGCGAACGGCCTGCGCAACAACACTCAGAATTATCCGAAGCCGGCGGCGCGGCTCACGGCGGCCGAGCGCAACAATCCGGTCTATCTCCACACCCGGCTCAAGCCGGAGTGCGTCACCTGGGTGGAACTCCTCAAGCAGCAGGGTTATTACCTGGGCCAGAGCGGCAAATTGCACGTCGCGCCGGTGGAGAAATTCCCGTTCGACGAATACCTCGGCAAGGGTTCCGGCAAGGAACTGCTGGCCGGTTTCATCGGCCGCGCCCAGGCGACCGGCCAGCCGTGGCTGTTCTTCCACAACATGATCACCAGCCCGCACCGGCCCTATCGCAACAGCGACGACGTGCGCATCGGCGTGGACCCGCAGCAGGTCAAGCTGCCCGCGTTCCTGCCGGACACGCCGGTCGTGCGCAAGGACTGGGCCGAGTACCTCGACGGCATCCAGCTGGCCGATACCGCCTTGGACGAGGTGCTCACCGCGCTGCGCGCGTCCGGTCAGGACCACAACACGCTCATCATCTGCATGGCCGGCGACCATGGCCCCGCCTTTCCGCACGGCAAGATGCAGCCCTACGACCTGGCGCTGCGCGTCAACTTCATCCTGCGCGCGCCGGGCGGCAAGGCGGGGCAGGTCAGCGATGCGCTGGTCAGCACGGTGGATTTCATGCCGACGCTGCTCGACTATGCCGGCTGCGCGCCCCACCAGCCCGCGCACGGCCGCTCGCTGCGCCCGCTGCTCGAGGGCCAGTCCGGGGCCCGGGGGCACGACGCGATCTTCGCCGAGGTTACCGGCCAGACGCAGCTTGGCCAGCCCGGTATGGAGGAGCGTTCCATCTATGACGGCCGTTATCACCTGATCTTTCGCGACCACCTCGAACTGCACCGCGCGATCAACGCCGACAGCCGCCTCTGGGCGACCTGGCGCAACCGCACGTGGGACGAAACCGTCAGCGTCAAGGACCAGTTCCCGCTGGCCTACCGGATCCTGACGGAGATGGAGCCGCACCGCTTCGGCGTCACGCTGCCGCGGGTGGAACTCTACGACGTGAAGGACGATCCCGACGAGCTGCGCAACCTCGCCGCGCAACCCGCGCAGCGCGAACACAAGCAGCGGCTGTTGCAGCAGCTGGAGCAGTGGTGCCGGGATACCCATGACGAGTTCATCAGCGCGGCGGCCTTCCGGGATTTGTGATGCGAGTGCTTGCTCATGGCAGGACTCGAAGCATGCTGCCGGGACAATGAAAGCGAGTGCGCTGGCGTTATAGGGTAAGGGCCCGCCGGCCGGCAGGCCCGGGGCATGTACGGCAACAGGAAATAAAATGACCAAGCGCACGACGATGGGGCGGCGAAATTTTCTACGCTGGGTGGGGCTGGGTGCCCTCGGCATGCTCCTGCTCTTTCCCAGGGTTGGGGGAAGCGCCGGTTCCGGTTCCCCGCGCTTGGATGCAGGCCCGTCGGGTCGGCCTAACCTCCTTCTTATTCTGGCCGACGATCTCGGCTATGGCGACGTGGGCTGCTACGGCGGCCAATGGACGCCGACGCCGGCGATTGATTCACTGGCGCGCGATGGCGTGCGCTGCACCGCGGGCTATGTCACCGCGCCCGTCTGCGCGCCGAGCCGGTGTGGGCTGATGACCGGCTCGTATAACCAGCGCTTCGGCATCCAATGGAACGACGACCGCTCGAAGTACAACGTCGGCTCGCACAAGGTGCTGCCGCAGGCGCTCAAGGCCGCGGGCTATGTCACCGGCCACGTCGGCAAGTGGAACGTGGGCGCGGACATCGCGGGCTGCTTCGACGAGACCTTCGATACGATTGATTGGGAAGCGGATTATTTCCCGGACAAGGATGGCCACTATTACGGCGTGGACAGCGCGACCGAGCACGCGTCGAGCAAGCGGCAGGGTATCTGGGGGCCGGAGCGGCCGGGCGAGGAATACCTGACCGATCGCCTCGGCCGGCACGCGGTGGAGTTCGTCGAGAAGCACAAGCGTGGCGCGCAGCCGTTCTTCCTCTATCTGGCGTTCAACGCCGTGCACAGTCCCTACCACGCGCCGAAGCAGGTCGAGGCGCGCTACAGCCAGCTGCAGCCACCGCTTAATTATTTCGCCGCGATGCTCGCGGCGCTGGATGAAAATGTCGGGCGCGTGCTGGCGGCCCTGCCGGAGAACACGCTGGTGGTGTTCCTCAGCGACAACGGCCCCGCCAAGATGCCGGTCCAGAAATGGCCGGAAGGCTGGCCGACGAACGTGCTCGCGGGCAGTGCCGGGCCGCTGAGCGGACACAAGGCGCAGTTCCTTGAGGGCGGCATCCGCGAGCCGTTCATCCTGCGCTGGCCAGGGCGGCTCAAGGCAGGCGGCGTTTACCGGCAGCCGGTCATCTCGATGGATCTCTATCCGACGTTCCTCGCGGCCGCCGGTGCGCCGGTGCCTGCGGGCACGCAGCTCGACGGTGTGAATTTGCTGCCGCACCTCACCGGCGAGCAGCCGGGCGCGCCGCACGACATCCTGTTCTGGAAAAACGGCGAGAGCGGCGCGGTGCGGCAGGGCGACTGGAAACTGGTCCTCGGTCCGTGGCAGCCGAAGCGGCAACTCTTCAACCTCGCCGCCGACCTTGGCGAGAAGCAGGATCTGTCTGCCGAGAAACCGGAGCTGACCGAAAAGCTGCACAAGGCGTGGCTCGACTGGGGCGCGACGCTGCCGCCGCGTGCGAGTCCGGCGCCGGCCAAGGCGGGCAAGGGCAAGCAGGCCGCCGCGCCCGGCAGCGCCGAGAAGCTTCAGGAGCGCACGGGGCTGTTCGCGACGAAGGATCGGAACAACGACGGCAAGTTGAGCTGGGAAGAGTTTTGGGGGAACCAGACCGACAAGGAGTCGGTAAAGGCGCGCTTCGAAAAATGGGATGCCGACCACGACGGGTGCCTGTCGCGTGACGAGTTCATCCACATGGGCGGAAAGCCGAAATGAAACCAACGCGCTTTGCTGTCGTTCTCGCGTTGCTGCTGCTGACGCCGCTGGTCACGCTCCACGCCGCCGAGCGCAAACCGAACGTCGTGCTGATCCTCATTGACGATTTCGGCTACGAGTGCGTCACGGCGGATGGCGGCGAGAGTTATCGGACGCCGGTGATGGACAAACTGGCCGCGACGGGCGTGCGTTTCGAGCAGTGCCACGTACAGCCGCTCTGCACGCCGACGCGCGTGCAGCTGATGACCGGCCTCGGCAACAAGCGCAACTACACCCACTTTGGCCACCTCGACCCGTCGCAGAAAACGTTCGGAAATCTGCTGAAGGCCGCCGGTTACGCGACCTGCATTGCCGGCAAGTGGCAGTTGAGCAACGGCTTCGAGGGGCCGGCGCACTTCGGCTTCGACGAATACTGCCTCTGGCAGCTCGTCCGCCGGCCCGGCCGCTACAAAAATCCGGGGCTCGAAATCAACGGCAAGCAGTTCGACTACTCCAAGAACGAATACGGCCCGGACATCGTCAACGCTTACGCACTCGACTTCATCACGCGGAAGAAAGATGGGCCCTTCTTCCTCTATTATCCTATGATGCTCACGCACGCGCCCTACGATGCGACCCCGGACAGCCCCGATTATCTCGATGCGAAGAGTTTGAAGGGGAAGAAGGACAAGACGGGCCATTTCCCCGACATGGTGGCCTACACCGACAAGCTCATCGGCAAGGTCGTGGCGAAACTAGAGGAACTGCACCTGCGCGAGAACACCCTGATCCTCATCCTCGGCGACAACGGTACCGGGCGCGGCACGCCGTCGAAGTTCAAGGGGCGCGACGTGCTCGGCGGCAAGGGCACGTCGACGATGTGGGGCACGCACGTGCCCGCCCTCGGCAACTGGCCCGGCCACTTTGCCAGCGGGAAAGTCTATCAGGATCTGATCGATGCTACGGACTTCCTGCCTACGATCTGCGAGGCCACGGCGACGCCGGTCCCGGCGGAGTTGAACATCGACGGCCGCAGCTTCTTGCCGCAATTGCGCGGCGAAAAAGGCAGTTCGCGCGATTGGCTCTACGCCTGGTACAACCCTAACGGCGGCGCGACGGCCAAGGCCGAGTTTGCCCATGACGCGCAGTTCAAGCTCTACACCACCGGCCGTTTCTACAACGTGGAAAAGGATGACAACGAAAAGTCGCCGCTCGCCGACGCCGCGCTGGATGCCCCCGCGCAAGCGGCGAAGGCGAAGCTGCAGGCGGTGCTCAAGCAGCACGACGGACCGCGCGATGAGTTCTTCGTGAAACAAACGGAAAATTTCAAAGGCGAAACCGGCGAGGATGCGGAAGGCAACAAGAAGGCCAAGGGCGGCAAGCAGGCTGCACCGGCGGCCACCGGCGCTGTTGCCGCTGCGCAAGCGGGTCAGGATCGGGTGGCGCGGTTCAATGGGCGCGACCTGAACCACGACGGCAAGTTGAGCCTGGAGGAATTTCTCGCCACGGCGGCCAACAAGCAGACCGCGAAGCCACGCTTCGAGCAGGCGGATGCCGACAAGGACGGATTTCTTACGCGCGAGGAATTTATGAACATGGGAGCCAAGACCAAATGAAAATACTGCAAAGCATCATCCTCTGCGCCGCGACGCTGCTGGCGCTGCCCGCAGCCGTCGGGGCCGCCGACGCCCTAAGGCCCAACTTCATCGTCATCAACATTGACGACATGGGCTACGCGGACATCGGGCCGTTCGGCTCGAAGCTCAACCGCACGCCGCAGCTCGACCGCATGGCGCAGGAGGGGCGCCGGCTCACCTCCTACTACGCCGCGCCGGTCTGCTCGCCGTCGCGCTCGGCGCTGATGACGGGCTGCTATCCCAAGCGCGTGCTGCCGATCCCGGGCGTGCTTTTCCCCGCCAGCGCCGTGGGTTTGACCCTGCAGCAGCGCACGGTGGCGGAGCTGCTCAAGGCGGCGGGCTACGCGACGGGCTGCATCGGCAAATGGCACCTGGGCGACCAGCCGCAGTTCCTGCCGACGCGGCGCGGTTTCGATTCCTACCTCGGCATCCCGTACTCGAACGACATGGGCCCGGCGGCGGATGGCTCCAAGAGCAGCCTCGGCGACCCGTTGCCGCCGACGCGGCCCGGCAATCCCGCCGAAAACGACGAGGTGGGGCTGCGCGGTCACAACCAGCCCCCGCTGCCGCTGCTGGAAAACGAGAAGGTCAAGCTGCGGGTGAAACAGGACGAGCAGCAGGGCATCGTGGAGCGCTACACGACGGCGGCGGTGCAGTTCATCCGGGAGCATCGCGACCAGCCGTTCTTCCTCTATCTGCCGCACAACGCCGTCCACTTCCCGATCTACCCCGGGAAGCAGTGGGCGGGCAAGTCGCCGAACGGCATCTACTCCGACTGGGTCGAGGAAGTGGACTGGAGCGTCGGGCAGGTGCTCGCCGCGCTGCGCGAGCTGAAGCTGGACTCCAAGACGCTGGTGATCTTTACCTCCGACAACGGCGGCACGCCGCGCGCCTGCAACGCACCGTTGCGCGGCTTCAAGGGCTCCACGTTTGAGGGCGGCATGCGCGAGCCCACCATCGCGTGGTGGCCGGGGAAAGTGCCCGCCGGCACCGCGTGCGATGCCGTCACCGGCATGTTCGACATCCTGCCCACCTTCTGCGCGCTCGCGGGCGCCAAAATTCCGGCCGACAACAAGGTCGACGGCGCGAACATCTGGCCGCTGCTCGCGGGTGACCCCGACGCGAAGCCGGCCCACGAAACCTTCTACTACTTCCACGGCCTCAAGCTGCAGGCGGTCCGCCACGGCGACTGGAAATTGCAGCTGGTGGTCGACCAGCCTGCCCAGACCAAAGGCAAGGGCAAGAAAGCCGCGGCTGCACCGAAGCTCTACAACCTCAAGGCCGACATCGGCGAGGCCCATGACGTCGCCGCCGCGCATCCGGCCATCGTCCAGCAGTTGCAGGCCCTCGCCGCCTTGCAGAAGGACGATCTTGGCCTCGACGGCGTCGGACCCGGCTGCCGCGAACTCGGCCGCGTGCAGGCGCCGCAGCCGCTGCTCGGCCACGACGGCAAGGCGCGGAAGGGTTTCGAGTACAACTGACAGCTACCGGGGGAATCCATGAACACACTGGGACGCCGTGACTTTCTGAAATATGCCGCGCTGGGTGGCGTGGCCTGTCTGGTGCCGCGCGTGCACGCCGCGCCGGCCAAGCCACCCTTTGACTCTGCTGGTTCGACTGCGCTCACCACGGGTCAGGGCAGGCCCTTCGACTCCGCTCAGGGCAGGCCCAACATCCTGTTCATCCTCACCGACGACCAGGGCTGGGCCGATGCGCACTTCGCGGGGCATCCGTACGTGAAGACGCCGAATCTCGACCGGCTCGCGAGCCAGAGCACGTGGTTCAAGCAGTTCTATGTGGCCGCGACCGTCTGCTCGCCGAGCCGCTGCGCGTTCATGACCTCACACTTCCCGGCGCGGCACGAAATCCACGGGCACTTCTCGTCGCACGAGCAGAACGCGGGGCGCTTCATGCCCGACTGGCTCGATCCCAAGACGCCGACGGTCGCCTCGCTGCTCAAGCAGGCCGGCTACGCGACGGCGCACATCGGCAAGTGGCATCTGGGCGGAGGGGCAGAGGCGCCGACGCTGGACGCCTATGGCTTCGACTTCGTCCGCCACACCACCGGCAACAAGAACTTCTGGGAGGAAGGCGGCAAGGCGGATCCCTATTTCCGCGCCAAGTCCACCGGGCTTTTCGTGGACGAGACCATCAAATTCATCCAGGAGAACAAGAACCGGCCCTTCTACGCCAACCTCTGGACGTTGGTGCCCCACGCGCCGCTCAAACCGACGCCGGAGCAGCTCAAGGTCTACGAGAATCTCGCGCCGCGCGCCGATGATCCCGCGTTCGGGCCGTGGATGCAGAAGTATCTTGGCGCCGCCCAGGACCTGAAGAGCCAGATGCAGATCTTCTGCGCGTCGCTGACCGACCTCGATACGCAAATCGGCCGGCTCCTGAAGACGCTCGACGAGCTCGGCCTCGCGGAGAACACCATCGTCTTCTACTCCAGCGACAACGGTGCGGAGGATTATCGCATCGGCAACGCGTCGAATGCGGGCGTCGGCAACACCGGCCCGCTGCGTGCGCGCAAGCGCAGCATGTACGAGGGCGGCATCCGCACGTTCGGCCTGCTGCGCTGGCCCGGCCACGTCGCCGCCGGGCGCAGGGACGAGGCCAGCGTCGTCTCCAGCGTCGACTGGCTGCCGACCGTCTGCAAGCTCGCGGGCGTCACGGTGCCGGAACATGTGAAGCCCGATGGCGAGGACGTCAGCGACATCTGGCTCGGCCAGCCGCGCGCGCGCCAGAGGCCGCTCTGTTGGGAATGGCTGTTCCAGGTCAAGGGCGATGACTACACGCCGCCGCACCTCGCCATCCGCGACGGCAACTGGAAGCTGCTCGTCAACCACGATGGCTCCAAGCCGGAACTCTACGACCTGCCCAAGGACCAGTCGGAGCAGCATAACCTGGCGGCGGAACATCCCGATGTGGTGAAGGCGCTGACCGCGACAGCCATCGCTTGGCAGAAGACCTTGCCGCCGAGCAAGGCGCGGGAGCATGTCGCGGCGACGAACGAGCCGCAGGACCTGCCGCGCAAGCAGCCCGCCAAGGCCAAGCAGGCGGCCAACGGCAAGCCTCCGCTGGACCGTGTGGCGGCCTTCAAGCAGAAGGACGCCAACCACGACGGCCGGCTGACGCTCGAGGAATACCTGAACAAGTTCCCTGACCAGGCCGAAGGCCGCCGCCGCTTCCCGTCGTTCGACACGAACAAAGATGGTGTCTTGAGCGAGGAAGAGTTCGTGAAGATGGGAAAGAAGTGATTGCGGTACCTAACGAGTAGCGTGAGAACCACTGTGCTGTCAATGCCAAGGTGGCACTCACGCTCCGCGTCAGGGTTTCTGAATTTCAACGACGGGACGGTTCAAGTGGCCTGCCGTCGCCGGAGCCAGCACAGGATGAGCATGCTGGCCCCGCAGAGCCCCGCCGTCGAAGGCTCGGGGATCAGGCTGGCAATTTCACCAGAAGTGAGCGCGTTGTCATAGATCTGCAGATCATCCATGCGTCCTTGGAACCATTGCACGCCCCAGCCCTGCAAGTGGCCAACGCCCACGGGAATACTGCCGTCCGTAGAGAGCGCTTGCATGGCCCCGAAGGTGTTGGTGCCAGCGAGCGCTCCATCCACAAAAACAGACACCGTCTGGCCGTCATAGGTGCCTGCCACGTGGACCCACTGCCCCGTGGCCAGCGCGTCCGCAGAAACGGCTGTGCGCGAGGTCGGGAACGCTCCGTAGATCGGCGAGGGCGCGATGGTTTCCAGCATGAGGTGCTGGTTGACGTCGTATCCGAAGCGGAAGGCGAAGCCATCGGCACCCAAACCCTTCTCGGCAGAAACAATCGGGCCGAGCGATGCGCCAAACGAATCAACGAAGATCCAGCACGCCACGGTCAGCAGGGCGGGCTTGAGCGTGTCGGGCACGTCCAGCCATTGGTTCACCCCGCACTGAAGAGCTTTGCCGGCTTGCCCCTGCCGATCCGTGGTCCAGGTGGCGCTTTGCAGGGTGCCGGTATAACTCCCGGCGGAATCATAGGCGATGCCACCCGCTCCCTCGTTGAATTCCCAGTGGGCAATCATGTCGGCTTGGGCCATGAAACAAATTTCGGGGGCGAGAACAACGGCCATCACGGCGTGGTGCCATCTGAACATATAAACCTCTCTTCCCTTATCTTCCTCCGGACCATCCGCTTTTTATCGGGATGCTCATGGAAAGTCAAGGACGGCTTGCCGCGAGGACACAAGGCGTCATTTGCGCAATAAACACGCCGGACCTGCGTTTGTCAGGTTGTCCTCGCAACTGGCGGCGGCGCCGTGCAAGCCCCCTGCCGGCTTGTCCTGACAGGGGCAGGCGTTGGGGCTCTGGAGCGCCTTAGCTACAGAACTTCCGCTCCGCGGGACATGCCCGCCGGGGGCATTGGCGGTTTCATGGGTGGGGAAGAACAAAACATGAAAAAGAACAGCTGTTGCGCTCTCGTCCTGCTCGCTGCTGCCTTGGCCTGCGCGGCCGCAGAAGGCCCCGCCCGGCCAACCCCCGCCAAGGGTAAGCTGCTGGTCTCCGACGACTTCGCGCGTACTGGACTGGGCGACTGGAAGGCGGTCATCCCGACGTTCACCGTGACCAACGGCGTGCTCGTCGGCAGCCAGACGCGCGCCGACCACGGCTCGGTCGGCTCGGTGAAGGCCGGGTTCAGGGATGGCGTGATCGAGTTCAAGTTCCGGCTCGAAGGTTCCACCGGTTTCAACGCCGTCTGCGACGACAAGGCGTTCAAGGGTTCCCACGCCGGCCACATCTGCCGCGTCGTGGTCGCGCCCAAACAAATCCGGCTGGCCGATGACAAGGAAGGCGCGATGCGCAACGACATCTTCGAGCTGCGCCGCGACCCGAAACGCAAGGCCGAGGGCGACAAACTGCTCGCCGGCCGCAGCGCGGCCGCGCCGGTGCAGCTCGAGCAACACCGCTGGTATCGCATGAGCATCGAGATCGCCGGCGACGAAATGCGCGTGAGCCTCGACGACAAGGCCATCGGCCATCTCAAGTCGCCCGGCCTCGCCCATCCGAACAAGAGCGATTTTCATTTCACCGTGAACGGCAAGGACGCGCACTTCGACGGGGTGCGCATCTTCACGGCGGACGTGAAGCCGCAGTGAAACTTTTCCAAGCAGTGGAGCCCGGAACCGGCGATTTTTCCAGACATTAAAAAGTAAACAGGGAATAGTTCAAGCCGTTGAAATTATGATGGCTAAAGTTTCAAGGCTCGGAAAGAATGCGGCCAGTTGCCCCGAGCCTTGGAAAACGAACGCACTTGGAGATGAGCATGAGAGTAAAACTGGCGGTCGCGTTGTTGTCGCTGACGGCAATTTGCGCCGCTGCCGAAAAACCCTTCGACTTCGCTCAGGGCAGGCCTAACATCATCATCCTGCTCTCCGATGATCAGGGCTATGGCGATCTTTCGTGCCACGGCAATCCGGTGCTCGAGACGCCAAACCTCGACAAACTTCACGGCGAAGCCGTGCGCTTCACCGATTTCCACGTGACGCCCAAGTGCACGCCGACGCGCGGGCAGCTGATGACCGGCTGGGACGCACTGCACAACGGCGCGACCTCGGTGACGGCGGGCCGCGCGGTGCTGCGGCGCGACATCCCGACGATGGCGGACATCTTCGCCGCATCCGGCTACCGCACCGGCCTGTTCGGCAAGTGGCATCTGGGCGACAACTATCCCTACCGGCCGATGGACCGTGGCTTCCAGGAGTGCTGCTACTTCCACGGCTGGGGCTTGAGCGGCTCTGCGCCGGAGTTCGCCAATACCTATTCCGACGGCACGTTCCTGCACAACGGCGTACGCGAGAAGTTCACCGGCTACTGCACCGAACTCTGGTTCAACCGCGCGATGGCGTGGATGAAGGAGCGCAAGGCGGGCGGCGAGCCGTTCCTCTGCTATATGCCGCTCAATGTGGCGCACGGCCCGATGCAGGTGCCGGAAAAATACTCCAGCCTCTACAACAAGAAGCCCGGCTGGCCGGCGAAGTTCTTCGGGATGCTGGCCAATCTCGATGAGAACGTGGGCCGCCTCGAGGAATTTCTGCGCGCGACCGGCCTGCGCGAGAACACGATTGTGATCTTCATGACCGACAACGGCGGCACCGGCGGCGTGAAACTGTTCAACGCCGGGATGCGCGGCGCGAAAAGTACACCCTACGAGGGCGGTCACCGCGTGCCGTGCTTCGTTCGCTGGCCCGCCGGTCGGCTCGGTACGCCGCGCGACGTACCCACGCCGACGAGCAACACCGATCTTCTGCCGACGTTGATTGAGCTGTGCGGCATTTCGAAGCCGGCCGCCGCGGCGTTCGATGGCGTCAGCCTCGCCGGGCTGCTGCGCGGCTCGGGTTCGCTCGCCGACCGGATGCTGGTGGTGCAGCAAGACGAAAAACCGGAGCCGTTCACTCCCTCCGCCGTCATCTGGAACCAGTGGCGGCTGGTCAACGGCAAGGAACTGTTCGACCTCAAGACCGATCCCGGCCAGAAGAACGACATCGCTGCGCAGCACGCCGACGTGGTCGCGAAGATGCGGGCGCATTATGAGCAGTGGTGGGCGCGTGTCGAGCCGGGTCTGCGCGAGTATCAGCCGATCAGCATCGGCGCGGCGCAAGAGAATCCGGTGGAGCTCTCGTGCTCCGACTGGATCAAGACCTATTGCGACAACGAGGGCCACATCCGCAGGGGCGAAGGCGGGCCGCAGGGTAGCGCGTGGGTGGTCTTCGTCGAGCAGGATGGCGACTACGAAATCACGCTGCGCCGCTGGCCGTCGGAACTGGATCAGCCGTTGCAGGCGGCGGAGAAAGGCAAGGCGTTCCCCATCGCGCACGCCAAACTCACCATCGGCGGGCAGGCGACCGAGGCGGCGGCCGCGCCCGGCGCGAAGAGCGTGACGCTGCACGTGAAGCTGAAAGGCGGAGTGAAGACCCAGTTGCACGCCTGGTTCCAGGATGCCGCCGGCCACGATCTTTGTGGCGCCTATTACGCGTCCGTTTTGAAAGCCCCGAAAGGAAATACACCATGAGAAGAATGCTGGCTCTGCTCGCGCTCGTGCTGCCGCTCTCGCTGACGGCGGCAGAGAAGATGAACGTGTTGTTCATCGCCGTGGACGACATGCGGCCGGAGATGGGCTGCTATGGCAACAGCGTCGTCAAGACGCCGAACATGGATCGGCTCGCCAAAAGCGGCATGATCTTCACCCACGCCTATTGCCAGCAGGCGGTGTGCAGCCCGACGCGCAGCTCGCTGATGACCGGCCGCCGGCCCGACGCGACGCGCGTGTGGGACCTCGAAACGCATTTCCGCGTCGCGCTGCCGGACGCGATCACGCTGCCGCAGCACTTCAAGGCCAACGGCTACTATTGCGTCGCCTTCAGCAAGATTTATCACCACGGCTTCGAGGACGGCCGCTCGTGGAACGAGCCGCACTGGTATCCGAGCGGGCAGACGATTGACGTTGATCCCAACGACTGGACCAAGCGCACCGTAAGCAACACGGGCGACGGCGTGAAGGAATACCGCAAGCAGCCGCTGCCGGCCGACAACGACAAGCCCAACGCCGGCAAGCGTGGCAAGGCTGGCAAGGGCCCGAAGGGCGACGCGTTCGAGATCAGCGAAAAGCAGGATGATGAGCTGCCCGACGGCTGCACCGCCGCCATCGCGGTCAAGAAAATGCACGAGCTGAAAACGAAGAACCAGCCGTTCTTCCTCGCGGTGGGTTTCCTCAAGCCGCACCTGCCGTTCGTCGCGCCGAAAAAGTATTGGGACCTCTATGATCCGGACAAGATTCCGCTGCCGCTGATCGATCACCTGCCCGACGGCGCGCCGGCCTACGCCGGCCACGACAACGGCGAGCTGCACAGCTATGCCAACTGCCCCAAGGGCAACCCGATCCCCGCCGACTTCGCGAAGACGCTGCGCCACGGCTACTACGCCTGCATCAGCTACACCGATGCGCAGATCGGCCGCCTGCTCGACGCGCTGGAGCAGGAAGGCCTCGCCAAGAATACGATCGTCGTGCTCTGGGGCGACCACGGCTGGCAACTCGGCGACCACGGGCTCTGGCACAAGCACACCAACTTCGAACTCGCCACGCGCGTGCCGCTGTTCTTCCGTGTACCCGGCCTGAAGAGCGCGGGCCAGCCCTGCGCCGTGCCGGTCGAATTTCTCGACGTCTATCCGACGCTCGCCGATATGTGCGGGCTGGCGATCCCGTCGGGCCTGGACGGCAGCAGCCTCAAGCCGTGGCTGGAGAATCCGATGGCGCCGGCGAAAAAGGTCGCGATCAGCCAGTATCCGCGCGGCGGGGCCGTGACCGGCAGCAAGTCGCTGATGGGCTACAGCATCCGCGACGAACGTTGGCGGATGACCGCCTGGCGCGACCGCACCGATGGCAGCATCGCCGCGACGGAACTCTACGACGAGCAGAACGATCCCTCCGAGTCGCAGAACCTCGCGGAGAAGAATCCGGATATTGTCAAGCGCCTGAGCACCTTCATTCCGCCGCTGATCCCCTACGGCGGCAGGCAGGGTGCGGCAGCCAAACAGCCGAAGGCCGACCCGGCCAAGCCGAAGCAGGACCGCGGCGCGATGTTCGACAAGCGCGACAAAGACCACGACGGTAAGTTGACCCGTGAGGAATTTCTCGCCAACCAGCCAGACCCCGAGGAGGCCCCGAAACGCTTCCCCTTGTTCGACACGAACAAGGACGGCTTTCTCAGCCGGGAGGAATTTATCAAGGGCGGCAAGCCGTGAGCCGACGCCCTCAGGGGGAGGGCGCAAATAGCGGGCGGTGTCCAGGGCCTGATAAGTCGGTGGCGAAAAGTTCCAAGCCTTGGAATGGGCAGCAATACCTCATTTCACAGTTGTACAAGTGTGAAATGGGGGCCGTTTGAGCGAACAGGAGTGAATTGAATGAAACTGAAGACTACGTTGGTGGCCGGTGTGACGGTATGGCTGGCGGCGGGTGCGGCCTGGGCGGTGCCGGCCAAGCCCAACATCCTGTTCATCGTCGCCGACGACATGGGCTACGCCGACTGTGGCGCTCACGGCTGCAAGGATGTGCCGACGCCGAACCTCGACGCGCTGGCCAAGGCCGGCGTGCGCTTCACGCAGGGCTATGTCACCGGCACGGTGTGCAGCCCCTCGCGCGCGGCCCTGATGACCGGGCGCTATCATTATCGCGATGGGGTCTTTGATTGGATCCACCCCGGCGCCGCGGGGTTGCAGGCCGATGTACCGACGGTGGCCAGCTATTTGAAGCAGGCGGGCTACCGGACGGCGGCGGTGGGCAAGTGGCATCTGGGTGAGGACAACCAGTGTCATCCGCTGCGGCGCGGTTTCGACGAGTTCTACGGCTTCCTCGGCGGTGGGCGTAGCTATTTCCCGGACAAGCCGGGCAAAGGCAAGGTCAACCACTACACGCAGCTCATCCGCGGCCAGGAGCCGGTCGTGGAGAAGGAATACACGACGCACGCGTTCGGTCGCGAGGCGGCGGATTTTCTGGCGCGCCAGAAGGGCCAGGCCGGACCGTTCTTCCTCTACCTCGCGTTCAACGCGGTGCACACGCCGATGGAGGCGCCCGACGACTATCTCTCGCGCTTTACGGCGATCGAGGACAAGAAGCGGCGCACCTATGCCGGGATGCTTTCCGCGATGGATGACAACATCGGCCGCGCGCTGAAGGCCTTGAAGGAGGCCGGCCTTGAGGAGCAGACGCTGGTCTGCTTCATCAGCGACAATGGCGGGCCGATCGTGCGCAACGCGCCGAACGCGTCGCGCAATACGCCGCTGCGCGGCGGCAAGGGCGAGACGTGGGAGGGCGGCATCCGCGTCCCGTTCTTTATGAAGTGGCCCGGCCACCTGCAGGCGGGCACGACGTTTGAGCAGCCCGTCATCCAGATGGATCTGACCGCGACCGTGCTGGAGCTGGCCGGTGTACAGCGCGACGCGAAGTGGCCGCTGGATGGCGTCGGCCTGCTGCCATACCTGAGCGGCGAGAAGAAAGCGCCGCATGAAACCTTGTGCTGGGAATACGGCCAGCAGTGGGCGATCCGGCAGGGCGACTGGAAACTGACGTTCGCGCTGCCCACCAAGGAGGCGAAGACGCCCATCCTGGGCCTCTATGATCTGAGCCAGGATATCGGCGAGAGCCGCGACCTCGCCGCAGCCCAGCCGGAGAAGGTCAAGCAACTGCAAACAGCGTGGGCGAAGTGGCGCAAGGACGTCATCGGCGACCAGCCGGCGCCGAACATCACAATCAAGAATGTGAACAGATCCCCGTAACCCCATCAGGAGCGAGACCATGAAACATCTCGTAAAATTTCTCGCCGCCGCGCTGCTGACGACGCTCGCGGTCTGCGCCGCGCCCGCGAAGCGCGGCAGCTTTGGTTATCCGCCGCAGATAGAGGGCGCGCGCGTCGAGACCTATAAGACGGCGGGCGAGACCAAGCTGAACCTCTGGATTTTCGGCCCCGCCGCGCCGAGCAACGCGCCGGCGATCGTCTTCTTCTTCGGCGGCGGCTGGAGCAGCGGCTCGCCGGCGCAGTTCGAGGTTCAGTGCCGACAGCTCGCCAAGCGCGGTGTGGTCGCGATCACCGCTGATTACCGCGTGGCCACGCGTCATCAGGCGAAGCCGGTCCAGTGCCTCGCCGATGCGCGCTCCGCGATCCGCTGGGTGCGCGCGCACGCCGCGCAGCTGGGCGTTGACCCCAACCGCATCGCTGCCGGCGGGGGCTCGGCGGGCGGACACCTTGCCGGTGCGACGGCGTTCATCAGCCAGTTCGATGAGCTCGCCGAGGACAAGAAAATCAGCGCGACGCCCAACGCGCTCGTGCTGTTCAATCCCGCGCTGGTGCTCGCGCCGCTGGCCGGTCTGGACCTCGACAAAAGCTTTGGCGCGCGCGTGCCGGAGGAACGGCTCGGCACGAAAGGCGAAAATCTTTCGCCGGCACATCACGTCACCTCTAACGCGCCGCCCGCGATCATCTTCCACGGCCGCGCCGACACGACAGTCCCGTTCGCCACCGTCGAGGCGTTCGCCGCGAAAATGAAGGCGGCCGGCAACCGCTGTGATCTCGTCGGCTATGAGGGCCAGCCGCACGGCTTCTTCAACCGCGATCCGTGGCAGGCCAAGACGCTGGACGAGGTCGATAAGTTCCTTGTCTCGCTCGGCTGGATAAAGGCAAGATAGGAACACGATGAAACCCAATACGATCATGGGCCGCCGCGATTTTCTGCGGCTCGCAGGTGCGGCCGCGCTCGCTTTTCCAGTGGCTGGGAAAACCGCCGCTCCGGATTTTCAACCCCTGGAAAAATCGAGCAAGGGCAGGCCCAACGTGCTGTTCATCCTCGCCGATGACATGCGGCCGGACTGCATCGGCGCGCTCGGCAATCCGCACATCCGGACGCCGCACCTCGACAAGCTCGTCGCCCGCGGCCTGGCGTTCACGCGCACCTACGTGCAGGGCGCCAACAGCGGCGCCGTCTGCACGCCCAGCCGGACGATGCTGCTGACAGGCCGCAGCGTGTTCCACTTCAGCAACGGCGGCTTCGCCAGGCCGGACCAGGGTGGGGCGGTGCTCTGGGCCGACGCCCTGCGCGCCGGCGGCTACGAGACGTTCCACCTCGGCAAGAAGGGCAACTCCTACCTGCCCGGGATGAGAGCCTTCGAAACCTGCCTTTTCACCGGCGAGATCGGCGCCGACGAGCATGAGGTCTCCAGCCAGAAGAGCGCCGACCGTGTGCTCGAGTTCCTGCGCAGCCGGAAGACCGACCGGCCGTTTTTCATCTACCTGGCGCCGCCGGTGCCGCACGACCCGCGCGTGGCGCCGCCGGAGTTCATGGCCCTTTACGACCCGGCGAAGATTCCGCTGCCGCCCAGCTACCTGCCGGTGCATCCGTTCGATAACGGCGAGATGACGGTGCGCGACGAGCGTCTCGCGCCGTGGCCGCGCACGGAGGCGGTGGTTAAACGCCATCTCGCCGATGACTACGCCTGCATCACCTGCCTCGATCACCATATCGGCCGCCTCGTGGCCGCGCTTGAGGCCTCGGGCCAGCTCGCCAACACGCTGATCATCTTCGCGGCGGACAACGGCCTCTCGCTGGGCGACCACGGCCTGATGGGCAAGCAGAACCTCTACGAGTTCGGCGGCATGCATGTCCCGCTCGTCTTCGCCGGGCCGGGCATCCCGCACGGCACGAGCGACGCCTTTGCGTACCTCTTCGACGTCTATCCGACCGTCTGCGAGCTGACCGGCACGCCGGTCCCGCCTGCAGTCGAAAGCAGGAGCCTCGTGCCGGTGATCTCAGGCAAGAAAGCCGGCGTGCGCGATGTCGTCTTCACCGCCTACCGCCAGTGCCAGCGCGCGGTGCGCGACCGGCGGTGGAAGCTCATCCACTATCCCCTGGTCAACAAGACGCAACTCTTCGACCTGGAGCAGGATCCACACGAACTGCGCGATCTTGGCGAGAAACCGGAACACGCCGGGAAAGTGCAGGAGCTGCTCGCACTGTTGGCGCAGCAGCAGAAACTGTATGATGACACCGTACCGCTGACGGTGGCCGAGCCGCAGCCGGCGGCGTGGACGCCGCCGGGGCCGGATGAACTGCCGAAGAAAAAAGCCGCCAAGAAACAAAAGGCAACATGAACACCATCAAGCGTCGTGACTTCCTGAAGCTGGCCGGGCTGGGCGCCACGGCCGCCACGCTGTTGCCCCGGTTGGGTCTGGCGGCGGCGCCCGCCACAGCAGGTCAGGGCAGGCCCAACATCCTCTTCATCCTTGCCGACCAGTGGCGGGCCTCGGCGTTCAGCTACGCGGGCGATCCGAACGTGAAGACGCCGCAGATCGATAAGCTGGCGGCGCAGAGCCTCAACTTCGTCAACGCGGTGTCGGTGCTGCCGGTCTGCACGCCGTACCGCGCTGCGCTGATGACCGGCCGCTTCCCGACCTCGACCGGCATGTTCCTCAACGACCTCTATCTGCCGGACGAGGAGCTGTGCCTCGGGGAAATCTTCCAGGGCGCGGGCTACGACACCGCCTACATCGGCAAGTGGCACCTTGATGGGCACGGCCGGAGCGCCTTCATCCCGCCCGCGCGGCGGCAGGGCTTCGACTACTGGAAGGTGGCGGAGTGCGACCACAACTATAACCATTCGCACTATTACACCGGCAGTTCACCGGAGAAGAAAATCTGGCCGGGCTACGACGCCTACGCGCAGACGGCGGATGCGCAGGTGTACCTGCGCGAACATGCGCAGGCGGCCAAGCCGTTCGTGCTGTGCCTGGCGTTCGGGACGCCGCATTTCCCCCACGGGTCCGCGCCCGAGGAATTCAAGGCGCTCTATCCGCCGGCGAAGCTCGTGCTCGCGCCCAACGTGGACGCGGAGCGCGCGGCCGCGGCGCGCCGCGAACTGCAGGGCTACTACGCGCACTGCACGGCCCTCGACAAGTGCGTCGGCGATGTGCTCGCCACGCTCCAGCAGACCGGGCTCAACGAGAAGACCATCGTCGTGTTCACCTCCGACCACGGCGACATGATGGGCGCGCACGGCATCGCGCCGTGCCTGAAGCAGTGGTTCTACGACGAGTCCGCGCACGTCCCGTTCCTGCTGCGCCATCCGCGCGCGCCGGCCCGCGTGGTCACCACGCCGCTCAACGCGCCCGACATCCTGCCGACCCTGCTCGGCCTGGCCGGCGTGCCGGTGCCGCCGGCTGTCGAGGGCGAGGACCTCTCGGCCGTCGTGACCGGCACGGGCAGCGGTCCGGATCGCGCCGCGCTGCTGATGTGCGTCTCGCCGTTCATTCCGGGACTGGAGGAATACCGCGGCATCCGCACGAGCCGCCACACCTATGTCCGCAACCTCGCCGGCCCGTGGATGCTGTTCGACAACCAGTCCGACCCCGGCCAGACACACAACCTCGTGGGCGTGGCCGAACACGCCGCATTGCAAAAAGAACTCGACGCGCGCCTGCAGGCGGAACTGAAGAAAACAGGCGACGACTTCAAGCCGCGCCAGTTCTACCTGGACAAGTGGGGCTACAGGATCGCGGGCCATGGCAGCATCGCCTACAAGGAGGGCTCCCCGGTCCAAACCCCGCGCCGGTCGAAGCCGTGAACCGGGCTGGCTGATTCGACCCCTCGACAAGCTCAGGGCTGGCAGGCTCACCGCAGGCAAAGCAGTCTTGAAGTCCCCTGAAAATCACAGTTGAAGTGGCACCGGGGAAGATTGAACCTGCTTTCATCGTATCGGGCGGGTACTTGGGGCGCGCCTTATTTTGTGGGTTTGCCCTCCATGGACGACTAGCTGGGAGCGGCGGCATTCCTGCCGCCGATGCAACCGCTACCCAACCTCACCGGGCACCGCGCCGGACCCGCCAAGCCCGCGCCGGGCGTGGTCATGCGACGGCAGGAATGCCGCCGCTCCCAGTTAGCCAGAAACTCCCTTCCAAGGTAGGGGCTGCGCTTGCCTCAGCCCGTGCATTTCGCTTGCTGCATGTGTTCAGTTCCACGGCGCAGCGGGAAAGGTCGCTGGGCGGCGCGGTGCAATAAACGGCGCGGGCGGTCCGTTGGTTGCGCGGCAGGCGTTGAAGCAAGGGAGCTGATGCTATGAAAGCTACATCGCGGCGGGCGTTTATGCGGCAGACGGCGCTGGGCTTGGCGGGCGCGGCGCTCCTGCCGAGGGTGGGGACGGCGGCGGCTGGCGGGGTGCCTTCCTATCTGAAGAACTACGCCGACCTCTACGCGCAGGACCCGAAGGCGGCGGCGCTGGCGTGGTTCAAGGACGCGAAGTTCGGGCTGTTCATGCACTACGGCCTCTACGCGCTGCTCGGGCGCGGCGAGTGGGTGATGTTCCGCGAGGCGATCCCGGTGGCCGAGTACGAGAAGCTCAAGGCCCAGTTCACCGCGGCGAAGTTCGACGCCGATTTCATCACCGACCTTGCCTGCGCGGCAGGCATGCGCTACGTGAACATCACATCGCGTCACCACGACAGCTTCTGCCTGTTCGGGTCGAAGCATTCCGACTACACCAGCGTCAACAGCCCGGCGAAGCGCGACCTGGTCGGCGAACTGGCGGAGCAGTGCCGGAAGAAAAACCTGGGCCTGTTCCTCTATTATTCCTACGGCTTGGACTGGCGGCACCCGTGGTACTACCCGCGGAAATTCGCGCCGATGGCGCGGCCCGACTACAAGACGCCGGAGCCGAGCTACAAGTGGGAGAAGGACGCGGACTTCGCCCGCTACATCGACTTCGTCCACGGCCAGCTCACGGAGTTGCTCACCAACTACGGCCCGCTCGCCGGCATCTGGTTCGACCCGATCATGGCCTACTACGCGCGGCCGGACCTGTTCCCGATCCGCGAGACCTACGCCCTGATCCGCAAGCTGCAGCCGCAGACGCTGCTGTGCTTCAAGCAGGGCGCGACGGGCACGGAGGATTTTGCCGCGCCGGAGCGCTCGGGCCAGTCGCTGGTGGACCGCGTGCGCAAGCAGTTCGACGAGGCCCGCGCGCAGATCGCCGCCACCGCGTGGGAGGCGAACAAGTCCAAGCACAACGAAATCTGCGACACGCTCCAGCCGCACCAGTGGGGCTACACGAAGAACGACGATGGCGCGCACCTCGACGCCGACGAGGTCCTGCGGCGGCTGGGCTACGCGTTCCACCAGAACTGCAACCTGCTGATGAACACTGGGCCGCTGCCCGATGGCTCGATCCATCCCGTGGACGTGCAGACGCTGCGCGAGGTCGGCCGTCGGATCAAGCAGAACGGTTATCCCGCGCCGCTCCCGCCGCCACCAGAAGCGGCGAAGCCAAAGGCGAAGGGCAAGAAAGCCAAAACCGGCGCGGCGACGGAGTGAGTTGGGCGTGTGGCGCCGGGTCGGTGACCCGGCCTACAGGGGCGGGTTCCGCATGACGCAGCTGGCGCGCTTCCGTGTTTGGCGCGACGCCTCCGGAGCGGCGGCACTCCTGCCGCCGCAGCCGAAACGTCAAATACACATTTGGCTCATGTTGTGAGTGATAGATCGCGGTGAGGTTGCAGCTGTTTCGGCGGCAGGAGTGCCGCCGCTCCGAGCCTGCCAAACCAGCGACCTCGCTTTTCCGTAGCCGCACGCGCACGAGTGCGGCTACGGAGTCTTGCAAATTCACAGGAGTGAACATTCCCTGCGCATGGTTTTGTAATCATGCTTTTGTGGGTTTCTTCTCCTTCCGGACGTAGCCGCGTTCGTCGGAACGCGGCCAGCCTCAACCGAAAAGCAACCCAGGCCTGCTCCCTGTGGGCGGGGCTTTCCAGCACAGCGAACCATCGAGCAGCTTGCGGTGGGTGGGCCGCACTCTCACGAGTGCGGCTACGGCGGCAGCAGGCAGGGTGCCGGACAAGAGCCTCTCGCGGAGCGAGAGGTCTACCACGGCGGCGGCTCTACAAAGTAGTCCTCACGCACCGCGTGAGGTTTGCTTGCGGCGTAGCCACGATCGGCCCTTCTGGGCCATGCCGCACGGACGCTGAACACGAAAGGGAATGTGCGTGCGTTATGTGACCTGCCGTGGCGACGGAGCAATTGGGGTTGCTGCTGGGAATCAGCGTTGCTGCAGCGGCGGTCTGCGGCCGCCGTTCCGGGCACCGTTTTTCGGAGGCCTCAGGCCGCCGCTACAGTGTACAAGAAAGATTTAATTGGTATAAACCGGCGGTGCTCGGTGCTGGCGACAGAAAGGAACAGCTCATGTCGAATTTTGCGCTTCGTGGTTGTCTGGCTCTTGCGGTGGCGGCGTTAACTTTTCTCCCCCGGTCGGGCTCGGGACAGGCCCTGCCTGGAAAAACGGCTGATTCCGCTAGGGCCAGGCCCTTCGACTCCGCTCAGGGCAGGCCCAACATCATCGTCATTCTCGCCGATGACATCGGCTACGGCGATCTTTCCTGCTACGGGGCGAAAATGGTGCAGACGCCGAACCTGGACCGGCTGGCGCGCGAGGGGCGGCGGTTCACCGACGCGCATTCGCCGGCCGCCACCTGCTCGCCGACACGGCGCGCGCTGCTCTCCGGCATCTATTCGTGGCGGCAGCCGGAGGGTTCCTCCATCATGCCGGGCAACGCGGCGCTCTCCATCAAGCCCGGTTCGGTCACCTTGCCCTCGATGCTCAAGCAGGCGGGCTACACCACCGGCATTGTCGGCAAATGGCACCTCGGTCTCGGCAACGAGAGCGGTCCGGACTGGAACGACGGCATCAAGCCCGGCCCGTTGGAGATCGGTTTCGACTACGCCTTCTTCTTCCCGGCAACCGGCGACCGTGTGCCCTGCGTCTTCATCGAGAACCACAATGTGGTCGGGCTCGATCCGAATGATCCGATCGCGGTGAGCTATGCGAAGAAGATCGGCAGCGAACCGACCGGCCTCGAAAATCCGGACCAGCTCAAGCTCAAGGCCACGCATGGCCACAACAACACGATTGTCAACGGCGTCGGCCGCATCGGCTGGATGACCGGCGGCAACTCGGCGCGCTGGAAGGACGAAGACATCGCCGATACGTTCCGGCAGAAGGCCTGCACCTTCATCGAGCAAAATAAGGACAAGCCCTTCTTCCTCTATTACGCCACGCACAACATTCATGTGCCGCGCGTGCCGAACGCGCGCCACCACGGCAAGAGCCAGTGCGGGACGCGCGGTGACTCCATCGTGGAGCTCGATGTCGCCGTCGGCGAGGTGCTCGCGACGCTGGAGCGGCTGAAGATCGCCGACAACACGCTGCTGATGTTCAGCAGCGACAACGGCGGCGTGATGGACGATGGCTACGAGGACGTCGGCAGCTTCGACCATCCCTGCAACGGCGTGCTGCGCGGCTACAAGGGCAGCCTCTGGGAGGGTGGCCACCGCGTGCCGTTCCTCGCGCGCTGGCCCGGCCACATCCAGCCCGGCAGCGAATGCGGCGAACTCATCGCGCTGCTCGACCTGACGGCGACCTGCGCCGCGCTGACCGGGCAGGCGCTGCCCGCGGACGCGGCGGTGGACAGCTGCAACGTCCTGCCCGCGCTGCTGGGGCTGCCGCACGACAAGCCGGGCCGCGAGACGTTCATCGCGCACGTCGGCGGCACGGCGAGCCCGAAGGCCATCCGGCAGGGCGATTGGAAGCTGATCCAGGCCGGCGGCGCGCGGGAGAGCTACGCCGACGCGAACAAGTCCGGCAATGCGGGGAAGAAAGCCAAACAACCGCCGGCGCCCTGCCTCGTCAATCTGGCCAGCGATTTGAGCGAGCAGAAGAATCACGCCGTGGAACATCCTGACAAGGTCAAGGAGTTGCAGGCGCTGTTCGAGAAGCAGCGTGACGCCGGCCGCAGCCGGCCGTGAACCATGCGCAGCAGTTTGCCAGAAGTTTTGTGGGCGGGAGCTCCCGCTCCCGCGCGATCAACCCACAAATCGCGGGATCAGGAGCTCCCGCCCACAGGATTGGAAAGATCCCATGCGGACGCGCTCCGTCGTGTCCGAAATGAACAGTCAACAGAATCCACCATGAACACCAGCAGACGCCATGCTCTCCTCAACCGCGCCGGCCTGCTCGCGCTCGCCGCGCTGCTGCTGTGCGTGGCCGCTGCGCGCGGCGCGGGTGGGGCGGCAGAAGCAAAACTGTTTCCTTTTTCGCTGCCCAACGAAGACCACACCGAGGGCATCGCCGATCTTGCGTTTCTCAACGCCGGACCCGCCAACGAGCTCGTCACGGTGCGCGACGGGCATTTCTTCGCCGGCGGCCAGCCCATCCGGTTCTGGGGCGTCTGCGTCATCGGCCCGGCGGCGTTTCCGTCGCACGCGGATGCGCCGGTCATCGCGCGGCGGCTCGCCGGCCGCGGGTTCAACCAGGTGCGCATTCACCTGATCGATGGCTCGTATGCGCCGAACGGTTTGTTCGACCCGGCGCACAAGGGCGAGCTGCGCATGTTGCCGGAGCAACTCGACAAGCTGGATTATTTCATCGCCGAGCTCAAGAAGTGCGGCCTCTATGTGGAGCTGCCGGTGCACGGCTATCACTGGCGCAACATCACGGCGCCGGCGGATTATCCGGGCGTGGATTTCTCGAAGTTCGCCCCGTTCAGCAGTGGCGTTCCGCTGTGGAACGAGCATTTCATCGCGACCGAGAAACAATTCGCCCGCGACTTTTTCGGACACGTCAATCCCTACACCGGCAAGGCCTACACCGAGGAGCCGTGTGTCTCCACGCTGGAGATCATCAACGAGAACGGGCTCATCTGCGCGTGGCGCGGCGGGCACTTCCGCAAGGTGTGGCCGGAGGTGCTCCTCGCGGAATTGAAGGCGCGCTGGAACCAATTTCTCAAGGCGCGGTACGTTTCGACCGCGCACGTGCGCCAGGCGTGGGCGACTGGCGAGACGCATGTGGATACGCGCGAGATGTTGAAGAACGGCGCGCTGACGGCCGACGCCAAGCCTTGGTATGTGCAGTGCGCAAAACCTTCCGCAGCCACGTTGCGCTTCGTGGCCGGCGGCGGGCCCGGGGGCCGGCCGTACGCGGTGCTCTCCGGCGAACGCGCGGCGGAGAAACATGCGTTCGTTATTCTGCATCAGACCGGATTGGCGATCGAAAAAGGCGCCCGCTACAAACTTTCGTTTTTCGCCAGGGCCGATGTGGCGACCAACGCCACGCTGCATCTCGGCACCGGCCTTTCACTGGATCACGCACCGTGGCACAGCGTCGGCTCGCTCGGCGGGGTGGAGGTGGGTCCGGTCTGGCGCGAGGTGACGCAGTATTTCGTGGGCGCGCAGGACGAGAAGGCCGCCAAGCTGATGCTTACGCCGTCCAGCGGCCCCTTCACCATCTCGCTGGCGGGCGTATCGCTGTGCAAGGCGAATATCACCGGGCTGCCGGCAAATGAGTCGCTCGAGGCCGGCACCATCGCGATGCCGCTGGTGCCGGATGACTGCGTGCGGCGCACGCGGCCGGTCGGCGCGGACTTCGTGGATTTCCTCTACGAGCTGGACGCGCACTATTTCGACACGATGCGCGACTTCCTCAAGCGCGAGCTGCACTGCGTCCATCCCATCAAGGGCACGCAGGTGGACAACTACAGCTCGTACTTCAGCCAGGCGCGCTGCGACTACATCGACGCGCACGGTTACTGGCAGCATCCGCATTTTCCGCGCAAGCCGTGGGACCAGCAGGACTGGACGGTGGGTAATTCGCCGATGATAAATCATGGCGCCGAGGTCGTGGTGGACCTCGCGGGGCGGCGCGTGCGCGGCCAGCCGTTCAACATCAGCGAATATTGCCATCCCGCGCCGAGCACCTTCTGCGCGGAGCAGATGCCCACGATCGCCGCGCTCGGTGCGCTGCAGGACTGGGATGGCATCGTGTTCCACTGCTGGCAGGAGCAGGGCTACGACTGGCGTGCGCGCGAGGTGCGGCCGCTGCCGGCCGAAAAGATCGACGGCTGGTTCAACATCTCGCGCCATCCGGTCAAGCTGGTGACGCTGCCGTTCGGCGCGCTCGCGTTCCGGCGCGGCGACGTGGCCGCGGCGAAGGGCGAGACGACCATCGGTTTCACCCTCGACGAGGAGAAACGCTGGCTGGCCGAAAAATCCGGCACAACCTGGCGCGCCTTCGACGTCGCAGCGGGCCGCGGCGCGACGTGGCTCACCGCCTTCACGCATCGCATCAATCTCTCGCCGGGCTCATCAGCCACCCCCGCGTTCGCAACACCCGGGCTGCGCCGTGCGCAATCCGACACCGGCGAGCTCGACTATGACCAGAGCGACGTGGCCGCCGGCGTGCTCGCGATCAATGCGCCGCGTGCCAAGGCGGTGGTCGGCTTCGGCGCGGGCAAGACGTTCGCGCTGGGCGATGTCATCCTCAAGCCCGGCTCGACGATGCAACGCGGCTTTTCCGTCATTACTGCCTCCGCAGTACGCGGCAGCGATTTCCACTCGCCGGGCGCGCGCCTGCTCGTGACCGCCACCGGCTACGTGGAAAACCAAGGCATGGTCTGGAACGCCGAAAAGACGTCTGTCGGCAAACAGTGGGGCGCAGGACCGGTGGTGTGCGAGGGCATTCCCTTTGCGCTGATCTTGAAAGCGAAACACGCCCAGGCGTGGGCCTTGGACCCGCACGGCCGGCGCGGGGCGGCGATTTCCGGAACTGCAACCGGGGACGGCCTCCAATTTATTTTTGGACCGGAGCAAAGAACGCTGTGGTATGAGATCGAAGTTGAATAAATGCGCCAGGGGCAATGAAAGGCGAAGAGCGGATGAATACATCACGTCGTGATTTTTTGAGGTGGGCTGGTTTGGGCTTGGCTGGCGCGTGCGCTTTCCCAAGGGTTGGAAAAGCGGCGGCTCCGGTTCACCAAGGCTTGGAATCCGCCTCCGCCAAGGCTACGGCGGGCAAGCAGGGCAGGCCCTTCGATTCCGCTCAGGGCAGGCCCAACATCGCCTTGATCCTGGTGGACGACATGGGTTTCTCGGACATCGGCTGCTATGGTAGTGAAATTCCGACGCCGAACCTCGACGCGCTCGCGGCCAACGGCCTGCGCTTCACGCAGTTCTACAACACCGCGCGCTGCTGCCCGACACGCGCCTCGCTGTTGACCGGCCTCTATCCGCATCAGGCGGGCGTCGGCCACATGACCGAGGACAAGGGCGAGCCGGGCTATCAGGGTCACCTCAACGACCGCTGCGTGACCATCGCCGAGGTGCTGCGTCCCGCGGGTTACTTCACGATCATGAGCGGCAAGTGGCATGTGGGGCAGAACCATGGCGTCGCGCCGTGGACGCGCGGCTTCGAGCGCTCGCTCAACGCGGCCGCCGGCGGTTTCTACTATCCCGACAGCCCGCGCACAGAACTGTTCCTCAACGGCGAAAACGTCGGCCGCCGCGGCGGCAAGCTGCCGGACGAGTGGTATGCCACCGACCTCTGGACCGACTTCGGCATCAAGTTCATCGACGAGGCGCTCGCCGCCAAGAAACCGTTCTATCTGCACCTGTGTTTCAACGCGCCGCACTTCCCGCTGCAGGCGCCGCAGGACGAGATCGCCCGGTTCCGCGGCAAGTACAAGGCCGGCTGGGACCTGTTGCGCGAGCAGCGGCACGCGAAGCAGATCGGCATGGGGCTGATGGACAAGGCGTGGCCGCTCGCCGCGCGGCCGCCGGAGGTCAAAGCGTGGACTGAGCTGACGCCGGAACAGCAGGACCGGTTCGATCACATCATGGCGATCTATGCCGCGGTCGTCGCGCACATGGATGCAGCGGTCGGCCGCCTCGTGGCGGCGCTCAAGCAGCGCGGTGTGCTCGACAACACGCTGATCCTGTTCATGAGCGACAACGGCGCGAACGCCGAGAGCGGGCCGGACGGGAAGCTCAACGGCCATCCGCCCGGCTCGGCCACGTCGGACATCTTCGAGGGGCAATCGTGGGCGACGCTCTCCAACACGCCGCTGCGCCGCTACAAGCATTTCAACCACGAGGGCGGCATCTCGACGCCGCTGATCGCGCACTGGCCAGCGCAGATCAAGACGCCCGGCGAGTTCCGCCAGCAGCCCGGCCATCTGGTGGATATCATGGCGACCTGCGTGGACGTCGGCGGCGCGAATTATCCTGCGGAATGCAACGGCAAGGCGATCCAGCCGATGGAAGGCCGCAGCTTGGTCCCCGCGTTTGCGAACCAACCGATCGGGCGCGAGGCGCTCTACTGGGAGCACGAAGGCAACGCCGCGATCCGCGTGGGCGATTGGAAGCTGGTGCGCCTCGGCGCGACCGGTGTGTGGGAGCTGTATAACCTCAAGACCGACCGCACCGAACAGCACGACCTTGCGTCGGAAAAACCGGAGCTTGCCAAGGAACTGGCCGCCAAGTGGGACGCCTGGGCCGAGCGGTGCAACGTCAAACACAAAGACGGAGCCACGGGTGCCGGCGGCGGCAAAAAGAAGAAGAAAAAGAACAAGGCATGATTTCGTTTCTGTAGGGGCGCAGTTCGCCTGCGGTGAGCTCGTCGAACCGCCTGCGCCCAATGTGCGTTGCAATGGTGATAGACGATGAAAATACGATTGCGGAATTATTCACGACAAAACCCTCACGCGGAGCGTGAGGGCTGCTTTGCCGGAGTCGCGGCCATGGTGGGCCTCACGCTCCGCGTGAGGCTGTTCGCGATGGCTCGGTTCCTTTCAACCGCGGTGATAATTGCTACATTCTGGTCAGTCACAGGGCGGGCCGCGACCGGATCGGAAAACCTCGCGCCGAACCCCGGCTTCGAGGAGGCGCAGGGCGCCGGCTGGCATCTGCTCAAGCCGCACTTCACCCTCAGCGACGCGCAGCCGCACACCGGTGCGCAATGTCTGAAACTGGAAAACGCCGACCCGAAAAAATACCTGCTCTGCTCCGCGCATCCGAAGCTGGTGCCAGGTCGTAGTTACGAGATCGAGGCGTGGCTGCGCACGCAGGGTGTCAAGGGCGCGGATGCCGGTGGTGCGACGCTCTGCCTGGAGTGGTCGGATGCCGCCGGCAAGTTCATTGGCGGGTGCTATCCGCACGGTCTGCACGAGACGCAGACCAACTGGACGCGCGTGGCCGGGCTCACCGGCCGCGTGCCGACCAACGCCGCGCGCTTCAGCCTTTCGTGCTACCTGCGGCGCGGCGTGACGGGCACGGCGTGGTGGGACGATGTGGCCGTCCGCGAATTCCATCCGCCGGTGATCGAGGTGCTGACCACCGATCACTATCGCGATCAGGCCACTGGCGGCCGTATCACCGTCCGCGCCGGGCTTGCGCTGGCGGAGAACCAGCTCGACGCGGCGGCGGTGAAGTACGAGCTCGCCGTGCTCGGCGCCAACGGGCAGTGTGCCGCGACCGGCCGGTTGGTCACGGCCTGCGCCGACGAAGCAGCGTTGGAGTTCGACGCCACGCCGCTCGCGCCCGGCGCGTACACCCTCCGCTGCACGGTACGCAACGCCAGCGGCGCGGAGGTGGGCCATGCCGACCTGCCCTTCACCCGCGTCGCTGCCTTTCCGCAGCGCAAAGCGTACATCGATGAACACCGCCGGCTGATCCTCGACGGCCAGCCGTTCTTCCCGCTCGGTACCTACTGGGGTGGGGTGAAGGCCGATGAACTGGCGCTCTATGCGAAGTCGCCGTTCAACTGCCTCATGCCCTACGCCGACATCGGGCGCGCCGGCGCGGACCTCGCGTGGTCGAACGGCATCCGCGTGATCTATAGCGTCAAGGATCTCTATCCCTGTCTGCGGAACAAGCTCAAGAACGATGCCGACGCGCGGCAGGCCATAGCGCAGCGGGTCAACGAACTCAAGGATCATCCCGGCATCATCGCGTGGTACATCAACGACGAGCTGCCGCTGACCATGCGCGATGAACTTGTGGCACACCGGCAGTGGCTGGAGGAACTCGATCCCGGCCGCCCGACGTGGGCTGTGCTCTACCAGGCGGACCAGCTGCGCGGCTACGTGCCCACCTGCGATGTGCTGGGCTCCGACCCATATCCCCTCGGTCGCAAGCCGCCCGTGATGGCGCGCGACTGGGCCCGCCTGTCGCTCCGTGCCTCGCTCGGCGCGCACGCCGTGTGGATGGTGCCGCAGATCTTCGACTGGAATGCCTATCACAAGACGGGTGACAAGGTGCAGCCGCCCCATCCGCCGACGCTGGACGAGATGCGCGCCATGGCGTGGAGCTGTCTCGCCGAAGGCGCCAATGGCTTGATCTTCTACTCGTGGTTCGATCTCTGGAAGATGGACAAGCCTAAGCCCGTGGATGGCCACACCCCGGCGCGCGAGCCCTTTGACGAGCGCTGGCGGGACGTGACCACGATGGCTGCCGAGATCCGCGACTTCGTCCCCGTGCTGCTCTCCATCGAACCGGTAGCGCAGCCGCAGGTCGAGGCGCCGCCGGACTTTGCCTGGCGTGTGCTCTCCAAGGAAGGCGCCACCTGGTTGATCGCCGTCAACAACGACGAGCACACCGCTGGCACCGCCACCTTCCGCTTTGCCATGCCCTTCGCCAGGGCGAGCGCCCGCTTCCCCGGCGCGCAGCCCACCGGCAACGGCGCGGAATGGAAAGTGACCCTGCCCCCGCTCGGCGTGCAGTGCGTGAAGTTGGAGCGGTAGGAGCCGGGCCCCTGCCCGGCGGGGTGTGGGTGGATCGCCGAATAGGGATTCGGCTCCTACAGCGGGAGCGAGCATGTGGTTTTCCTGGCTGGGAGCGGCGGCACTCCTGCCGCCGTAGTAGAAGCGCTGAGTGGCAGGCGGACGCGCCTTGTTGAGCCGTGAGTGCTTCCGCAGGCGGGTAGGTGGGTACGTTTCGTTTTTCCTTTTTCGGTGGCATGAGTGCCGCCGCCCCAATCGTCAGCAGCTTTCCTGTGCTTTGGAAATGCGGGTTGTACTTTGGGCCAAGGTCTGGAACAGTCTCCCCGCTCAGGGCGGTCAGCAGAAAACCTGCAACAGACCGAGGTCTTTTCTTGTGTAGAGTTTGATGAACACGAATAAACAGCCTGTTGCTTCGTATCAGAGTTGCGGCGCGACACTCGCCGCCGGTGCGCCGCCATGGGCGTTTGCGGGTGTGTCCGGTTCCACGGCCGGCTCGGTCACCCCGATGCGCGCGAAGAAAAATCTGCCCGCGACATGCGGTTTAAAGATCCGCGAAGCCGGCCGCGACGTCCTGCAGATCCTCGCCTTCTCCGACGATCTGGGCAGCGTGCAATGGCGCTACAAACTGGTGCCGGGCAGCGCCGCCAATGCTGCAACAACCCAAGTTCCAGCACCAGTTGTTTAATACCCCCGGCAAGACCGCTGACCCCCAACCCCACCAACACCATGAAAAAAACAATCCTGCCTTTGCTCGCTGCGTTGCTTGGCGGCAGCGCTCTCAGTGGCTATGCTCAGGCTGTGCGCACCGATCTCAAAGGCGAAGGTTTCGTCGCGGATTTCTACTGCCAGGCCGGGCCCGTGACGAAGCCGGGCCTCCTGTTCCTCGGCGGTTCCGAGGGCGGGCGGCCGGATATGCATCTCCCGCAATTCTTCGCGGAGAACGGTTACCCCGTGCTGGCGGTCGCTTACTTCAAGGAGCAAGGTCTGCCGGAGACGCTCCAGCTGGTGCCGCTGGAGTATTTCGACAAGGCCCTGGCGTGGATGGCGCGCAGCGACCGCGTTCCGCACGGCGGGATCGCGGTCTTCGGCCTCTCGAAAGGCGCCGAGCTCGCCTTGCTGCTGGCGTCGCGCAAGCCGGAAATCAAGGGCGTGATCGCCCTCGCGCCCAGCTCCGTGGTCTGGGACGGCATGCCGAAGCAATGGTGGCCGCCGGATCCGAAATCGAGCTGGAGCTGCGGCGGCAAGCCCGTGCCCTTCGTGCCCTATGACTTCAGCCAGGTCATGGCCCAAGGCGATCCGTTTGCGATCCGCAAGTTCTACGAGAAAGCCCTGCAGCAGCAGGTCGCCGTGGAACAGGCGACCATCGCCGTGGAAGCGATCAACGGCCCCCTCCTGCTGGCCTCGGGTCACGACGACCAGATGTGGCCGTCGGAAGCGATGGCCGGGGCCATCTGCGCCCGGCTCAAGGCGAAAGGCTTCAAACACCACTACGAGCAGCTCAAGTATGCCGACGCCGGCCACACCCTGACGGAGTATTACATGATGGGCGGCACGCGCGAGGGCAATCAGCGCGCGCGGCTCGACCTCGCGACCAGGATGCTCGCCTTCCTCGACGAGGTTTCCGGCAAGCGGGTGCCGCGCGCCGACGCGTCGGCAGCGCCCTCCGCCGCGCAGACCAAGGCCGGCTCGGGAGGCCGATGACCAGCACGCCGTCATCCGCGCAGCCGTCGCACCTCTTCCCGCCCACGCGCTGGTCGGTGGTGCTGGCGGCGCAGCAGACGCCGTCGCCCGCGGTCGATGACGCGCTCGAAACGCTCTGCCGCGCCTACTGGCAGCCGCTGTATGTTTTTGTCCGGCGGCAGGGCCATTCGAAGGAGGATGCGCAGGATCTGGTGCAGGGCTTCTTTGCGCGGCTGCTGCAGAAGCAGTGGCTCGATGATGTCGCGCGCGAGAAGGGCCGCTTCCGTTCGTTCCTGCTCGCCTCGCTCAAGCATTTTCTGCTCAACGAATGGGACCGCCAGCGCGCACAGAAGCGTGGCGGCGGTCAGGCGCCGCTGCCGTTCGATACCGCCATCGCCGAGCGCCAGTACCAGGCCGAGCCCGATCCCGGTGCCGCCGCCGACCGCGCGTTTGAACGGCGCTGGGCGCTGACGCTGATCGAGCGCACGCTCGCCCGTCTGCGCGAGGAATTCGCCGCCGCCGGCAAGACGCGCGAGTTTGACGCGCTGAAAGGTTTCCTGACCGCCGAGCAGGGCGGCCTGTCCTACGCGGCGGCCGCCGCGCAGCTGGACCTCAACGAAGTCGCCGCGCGCGTCGCCGTCCACCGCCTGCGCCGCCGCTTCCGCGAACACTTCCGTGCCGAGATCGCCCACACCGTCGCCCGCCCCGAGGATGTCGAGGCCGAAGTCCGGCACTTGATGGCCGCGCTCGGCGATTGATCTACTTTTTCAGCTGGGAGCGGCGGCACCATGCTGCGTGCTGTTTTTGCGCAAGCTTTGGTCACATTTGCTGGACGAGGTGGAAGGCGTCGCTGGGCGCGGCGGGCCGCGCTTTCACGAGTGCGGCTACGACCGAAGTTCTCAAAATCAAGGTCAGCAAAATCATCATGTTTTGCCTGCGCGGCATGATGAATTAGGTGCCCATGTTTTGCGCTTCAAAGTCACCGCCACCCGCCTGTAGCCGCGTTTGTCAGGACGCGGCCAACCCGACCGGCAAGCCCGTGCATGTGACGCTGCAGATCGGCGCCGGCTTCCAGCCGAAGCGCGCGTCCCTCTGCTGGTGAGTCCCGGCGACTTGCAGGCGCGCAATACGTTGGCACAGCCGGATCGCGTCCGGGCCGTCGCCGCCCCGGTGCAGCTCGAAGGCCTCGTTGTGCGCTGCACCCTCCCGCCGCTCTCCGCGGGGGTGATCACACGGCATGCGGAATGAAAGTTGAAGAGGAGTCCTGCTGCTCAAGGACTCCCGTTCGTATTGCGTGCAGCACACAGTGGGCGCCGCAAGCCTGCGCCCCTACAACGAGCCATGTTGCAGGTATGTCGGGGAAAATACGGGGATGCCACCATTGCTTGTGGGCCGGAGCTCCTGCCTCCCGAGCAGCGCAACACATGCGCTGATGCAAGCGGGAGCTGGAGCTCCCGCCCACAAAGCTAAAAAGAGGCTGCTGTGCTGTAGCCGGGGTCGGTGACCCCGGCGCTCCAACGCGCGGGCCAGCTGGCCGCGTTTTGACAAACGCGGCTACATACGGTGCGCTGGCACCACAAATTCCCCAGCCTTGGGAAGGAGAACTTACGGCCAGAAAAGATAGAACCCGTTGGCGAAGAAGACCACGCCGACGCAGCCGAAGGCCAGGCCGAGCACCCAGACGGGTTTCTTCTTTAGCAGCGCAGCGATGGAGGACAACAGGATCGCGAGCTGGAGGTAGATGACGGCGATGCCGAACTGGCGGCCGTGCGCGGCGTTGCTGTCCCGCAGCTTCTCGAGCCCGTGCGCTTCGGCCTCGATCTTCTTGCGCTCCTCTTCATAACGCTTGACGCGCTTGTCGAGTTCGGCAATGCGCGGCTGCCAGGTTGCGACCAGATTTGTCGTCGCCGCCATGGCCACCCCGAGCTGGAGCTGGAGCATGTCGCGCTCCATCTCGCTCAGGTAGCTCTTGAGGCTCTTGGACTGGTAGAAGGCCCACTGGTCGGAGGCCTGCGTCTGCGCGAGCAGCGACTTGGTCGAGAAGCCGCCGCCCTTGAAGGTCGCAAAGGTGGCGCAGGCGGCCAGCAGGACCGTCATCAGCGCCAGCCAGTTCATCCAGGGTTCTTTTTTATCGTCAGCCATGTTGTGTCTCTAGGGGGGTAGAGGGCATCGTTCATCCCTGCCTGACCGGCGGCCGCGGGCGCGGTTCACAGCACGGCGGTGAAGTCGGTCTTGGCGTTGATGCTCATCACCGTGTCGGCGATCAGCCGGGCGGCGAGCGCAGCGTCCTCGAGGCAGATCATCTCGACGGGGCTGTGCATGTAGCGGTTGGGCACGCTGACCAGGGCGGTGGCGACGCCGGCGCGGCTGAGCTGGATTTCGTTGGCGTCGGTGCCGGTGCCCCGCGGCTCGGCCTCGATCTGGTGCGCGATCTTTTTCTTCGTGGCCGTGTCCTGCAGCAGGCCGAAGAGCACGTGGTTGATGTTCGGCCCGCGCGTGATGACCGGGCCCTTGCCCAGCCGGATGTCGCCGAAGCGCTTCTTGTCGTTTTCCATCGACGGGAAATCCGTGGCGAAGGTCACGTCCACCGCGATGCCGACCTGCGGGTCGAGCGCGTAGGCGCTGGTGGTCGCGCCGCGCAGGCCGATCTCCTCCTGCACGGTGGCGACGGCGACGACCTCGGCGGCCGGGTGCAGCTTCGCCAGCAGGCGCGCGGCCTCCAGCACGACGAACGCGCCGGCCTTGTCGTCGGTCGCCTTGCAGACGTAACGGCCGTTGGGCAGCGCGACGAGGTTGGCGTCGATCGCGCCGGGATCGCCGATGGAGACCAGCGCCTCGGCTTCTTTCTTGTCCTGCGCGCCGATATCGATCCACAGGTCATCGAGCTTGACGGCCTTCTCGCGCTCGTCCGGCTTCAGCAGGTGGATCGGCTTCTTGCCGATGACGCCGGGCACGCGGCCGCGCTTGGTGCAGAGGAGGACGCGCTGGCCCTGGAGGATCTGCGAGTCCCAGCCGCCGATGGGGCCGAAATAGAGGAAGCCCTTCTCGTCGATGTGCGTCACCTGTACGCCGATCTCGTCGATGTGGCCGGCGAGCATGACGCGCGGGGCGCCGCCCTTGTTGAGGCGCGCGTAGGTGTTGCCGTGCTGGTCGCGCCAGACATCCTTGGTGAAGGTCCGCGCCTCCGCGGCCCAGACCTGGCTCGCCTCGCCCTCGAAGCCCGACGGGCTGATGGTGGCCATCAACTTCTCGAAAAACTTGATTGAAACCTTGTCCATGTTTGCTCCTGGCTTGCTGCCGCTGTTAGGTCGCGGGACTATACACGAATCCGCCCGGCATTCCAGCCTGACGCACCCTCACTTCTTGCCCCGCATGGCGCCATAGGCTTCCAGGGCGCGGTGGCGGGCGGCGTCGTGGTCCACGAGCGGCGGCGGATAGGCGCGGGTGCCCAGTTCGGGGACCCAGCGGCGGATATAGGCGCAGGCCGGATCGAACTTCTTCTGCTGCAGCGCGGGGTTGAACACGCGGAAATAGGGCGCGGCGTCGGCGCCGCAGCCGGCGGCCCACTGCCAGCCGAGGGTGTTGTTGGCCAGGTCGGCGTCCACCAGCGTATCCCAGAACCAGCGCGCGCCTTCGAGCCAGGAAAGCCGCAGGTCCTTGACGAGGAACGAAGCGACGATCATCCGCACGCGGTTGTGCATCGAGCCCGTGTGCCAGAGCTCGCGCAGCCCCGCATCCACGATGGGGAAGCCCGTGCGCCCGCGCTGCCACGCCCGGAGTGCCGCGGCGTCGGTGTCCCACGGGAAGCGGGCGAATTCTCCGCGCAGGGGCTGCTGCGGCGTGTCGGGGAAATGCCAGAGCAGGTGGTGGGCGAATTCCCGCCAGCCGAGCTGGCGCCGGAATTCCGCCGCGCCCGCCGGCAGCGCGTGCCAGACCTGCCGCGGGCTGAGCTCGCCGAAGTGCAGGTGCGGCGCGAGGCGTGAGGTGCCGTCCAGCGCGGGGAAGTCGCGGGTCTGCGGGTAGCGGGCGAGACGAGGGCCTGGAGTTTCCTGTGGGCGGGAGCTCCTGCTCCCGCGCGCGGGAGCAGGAGCTCCCGCCCACAGGAAACTCCAGGCCCTCGTCTCGCCCGCTACCCGCAGACCCGCGA
>CAITZM010000096.1 GCA_903896925.1 uncultured Lentisphaerota bacterium
GGTCACGCATTCCGAGATCGCCCACGCGGTGGGCGACACGCCGCTCGGACCCTTCAAACACCGCGACGTCGCACTCCCGCCACGCGGCAAGGAGTTCTGGGACGGCCTGTGCACGCACAATCCATCCGTCAACAAGTTCGGCGACAAGTACTGCCTCTATTACATGGGCAACACCGGCGACGGCGTGGCCATGAAAGGATTGAACTGGACGCACCGCAACAACCAGCGCATTGGCGTCGCCGTGGCGGACTCGCCCAACGGACCATGGACCCGGTTGGATCGGCCCGTCGTGGACGTGAGCCCGGACGCCGCTGCGCCCGACGCATTGATGACGTCCAACCCGGCGTTCTGCGAACGGCCGGGCGGCGGATATTTGATTCTCTACAAAGCGGTGGGCAAGCAGGGCAAGGCGCCGTTCGGTGGCCCGGTGGTGCATCTCACCGCCACCGCGGACTCGCTCACCGGCCCCATTACCAAACAGATGCGCCCCACCTTCACCGCCCCGGGCGCAGCGTTCCCGGCCGAAGATCCCTTCATCTGGTTCGACAAGTCGGCACACCGATACTATGCGATTGTGAAGGATCAGAATGGGTACTTCACCGCGCAGCGCGGCCGGTCGCTCATCCTGTGGGAATCCCCGGATGGCTTCGATTGGAAACTCGCCGCCCATCCCATGGTGACGACAACCGATATCCGCTGGGCCGACGGCCGAAAACAAGCGGTGGTGTATTTGGAACGTCCGCAAGTGTTCTTCGAGAACGACAAACCCGCCGTGCTCCTGTGCGCCGTCGCCGAAGACACCAAGCTGGCCCACTCCTACAACCTTCAAATCCCGTTGCACCCTGTGCCATGACTCGGATTGGAATGAACCAACCATCCACAACTTGCCGGAAGTTCCAAGGTTTGGAAAACTCCGCACGGACTCTTTCCAACCGTTGGCAGCCAAGGGCTGCCCGTCTCGCAAGGCTCGGCTGGAAAACCGCGGTGCGATGACTTCCAAGGCATGGAACTGACGCTTCAAATGAAAACGAAAAGAATAATCGTGAGACCCAACCTCCCGCTCCTCGCCGCCCTGCTGCTGGCACCACTGGCCGCGCTACACGCCGCCGAGCCGGCACCGAGTCGCTTCCCACACTTCATCACCCGCCAAGGCGACAAACTGATGGATGGTGAGAAGGAGTTCCGGTTCATCGGCGCAAACATGCCAGGGTTGAGCCTGCCCTATGACTTCACGATGAAACTGCCGGAGCGGCTGGTGCTGCCGACGCCGTGGGAGCAGGCGGATGGGTTGAAGACGCTCGACCAGATGAATCTGCGCGTCGTGCGCATCTGGAATCTCCCCGTCCGCGAGCCGAAGGACAAGCCCGCAGATGGGCGCATGACCTGGCATTACGTGCAAGGTCCCGGCCAGTTCAACGAGGAGTCGTTCAAGGTACTGGACAGTCTCTTCGCGCTCGCCAACCGCCATGGCATTCGCGTGGTGTTCAGTCTGTCCGATTCGGCCGGTTACGTCGGCGGCTTGGGCAGCTATGCGGCGCACCGCGGCAAGCAGGCGAAGGAGTTCTTCACCGATGCCCAGGTGAAGGAGGATTTCAAGCAGACGATCCGCCACGTGCTCACCCGGCGCAACACCGTGTCGGGCGTGCCCTACAAGGACGACAAGGCCATCCTGTGTTGGGAACTGGGCAATGAATTGTGGACGGTGCCCTACGAGGTCTTTGCGCCGTGGCAAAGCGAGATGGCGGCGTTCGTCAAGAGCCTCGACCCGCACCACCTGATCATGGACGCACGCGGGAACGTGATCCCCAAGGAGCCGGACGCGAACGTGGACATCATGAACATTCATTATTACGGCAACGATTTTGCGGCCAGTTGCCAGAGCCATCAGTCGCAGTCGCGCGGCAAGCGGCCCTTCGTGATCGGCGAGTTCGGCCCGTATCACGGCAAAGGCTTCACGGCCGAGAATGTGGTGGCCAAGACCCGCGGGTTTCTGGCGACACTGGACGAATCCGGCGCGGCGGGCGCGTTGCTCTGGAGCATGTATTTCCACCATCGCGACGGCGGGTTCTACTGGCACCAGATCTTCACGTATCCGAGCGTCTGGTCCTATCACTGGCCGGGCTTCCCCAGTGCCGAAGCGCAGCGCGAGCAAGGCATCATGCAGGTGATGCGCGAAGCGGCGTTCAAGATCCAAGGCCTGCCGGTGCCGCCCGTGCCCGTGCCGGACGCGCCGGAACTGCTGCCCATCGGCGACGTGCCGTTGCTCTCGTGGCGCGGCTCGGCCGGCGCGAGCGGCTACGACATCGAACGCGCGCCGAAAGCGGATGGTGCTTGGGCTGTGCTTGCCACCAACGTCTGCGACGCCGATAGCGCCTATCGGCCGTTGTTCAGCGACACCACCGCCCGCGCCGGCGAGACGTGGTGCTATCGCGTCACGGCGCGCAACGCCTCTGGCTCGTCCAAGCCCTCGAACGTCGTCGGCCCGGTGCAGGTGAAGCGCGTCTGTCTGGCCGACGAGTTACAGGATTTCTCCCGCGCACACGCCAAGTCGGCCGGGCTAACGTTGAACAACGACTACAACGCGCTCTACGCCGAATATCTCTTCCGCGCCAAGGGCAACACCAACGACTGGATCACGTACCAGGTTCCCGGCGCCATCGAGTCCATCAAAGTCGCCTCCTTCTTCGGTCAGGACAGGGCGGATCTTGTCCTGCAGGTTTCAGCCGATGGCACGACGTTCAGCGAGCTTCATCCGGCGCGCAAAGAGCGCCGTCTGGGCAGCCCGATGAGCGGTCCCGCCCGCGGCCAGCATCGCACGCTGGTGGAATACGAAGGCGCCGTGCCCGCCGGCAACCGTTTTTTGAAAGTGCTTTGGCGCAGCGCGGCAGAACTGGATCGTGTGGAGATATTTTACCCATGAAACACCTCGCCTCCTTGGCCATGGCAACGCTGCTGTTCTCTCCGTTGACCCAGAGTGCGCTGGCCGCGACCAACGACACCGTCGCGCCGCCGCCGGCGTGGGAGCAGGTCCGGCGCGTGACGATGAGCGGCGGGCTGCGCGCGTTCTGGAATGTGCACGGCGGCGATAACGCCGCCAACGAACGCGAGGCCGCGGCGCACGGGTTCGAGATGGTGACGCTGCTCAACACCTACTCCGATTATCCCGGCCGGCAGAAGGAGAATATCAGCACCGCACTCGCCAGCAATCGCAACAATCCCTGGCGGAAGCCGGATTTCTTCGAGCGCATCATCAAGCGCAACATCGCCTCGCGCACCAACGAGGGCGCGATCTTTGTCCACGACGTCGAGTTTTCTTTCGAGGAGGACGCCGACAAGGCATGGGCCGATCCCGACGTGCGCGCCGCCTCGCACGCGACCACGCGCGAGCTGTTCGCCGCGGCGTATTTCCGCGAGTGGGCCACGTGGTTCTCGCTCCCCTGCACGTGGGCCAAGGAGAAGTTTCCCGGAAAACCGGTCGGCATCTACGGCCCGCAACCTTTCCGGCGCGACTACTGGGGTTTGACCGGCAAGAAGGCGCAGCAGATCGACGGCACGCACCACACCGATGCCGAGCTGTGGCAGCACATCGATCCGACCGTGGATTTCTATATCGCCAGCGTCTACGTGTTCTATGAGGATCCCGGCTCGCTCTATTACATCGCGGCGAATATCGAGGAGAATGTTGAGCGCACGCGCCGTTTCGGCAACAAGCCGCTCTACGCCTATGAGTGGCTGCGCTACCACAACTCGAACAAGAAGCTGGCCGGCCGCGAACTCGCGCCGTGGCTCGTCGAGGCGATGGCCGTGCTGCCGTATTTCAGCGGGGCACGCGGGTTGGTGCTGTGGGGCTCGGAGCCGAAACTCAAGGGGCAGTATTATCAAGCCCTCCCACTGTTCATGGACAGCCTCGGCCGGGTGGCCGATCTCTCGGAAAAAATCGGTCAGGCGCAACTCCTGCCCGGCGAGCCGGCGCATCTGCTCTGGAAAGAAAAGCGCCCGCTCATCCGGCGCCTGCAGGTGGCCGCGAATGAGTGGGTGGTGCTGGCGGTCAACCCGTGGCAGGCGGACGACGCGAACTCCAGCCTGGCCGTCGAGCTGGGCGGGCACACCCTGAAGCTCGAACTGCGCGGCAAACACACCGAACTCTTTCATGTAACCGGAAGCAACGCGAAACGGCTATAATTAGACCCAACGAAAAGGAAACTCCATGAGCGACGAAACGAAAGCACCGAACCTGTTCCAGCGCGAGGCGAAGATGATGAAGCTGGAAAAACTGATCCAGCAGCGCGAGGCGGTCTCCACCAAGGAATTCCCCGTGCCGGTGAAGGAACTGCTCCAGCGCTATGAGCAGCTCTACACGGGCGCGATCAGCGATGTGCTGCGCGAGTTCTGCCTGCTCGAGCAGGCGCTGCCCGGCCACCTGCGGCCGCTGCGCGACAGCGATGTCGTCGCCGGCATCGCCTTCACCGTCAAGAGCGCGCCGAACGTGAAGATCACCGGCGAGATGACCTTCCGCACGGAGATGCTCGACGCGATGGGCGCGGACACCTTCGTCATGTGGGACACGTCCAATGACGAACGCGCCACCCTCTGGGGCGGCGTGATGACCGCGACCGCCCACGGCATGGGCGTGCGCGCGGCCTGCATCGATGGCGGCATCCGTGACACGAAGCAGATTCTGGAGAAGCCGTTCCCGGTCTACTACAAGTACCGCAGCCCGAACGGCTCGCTCGGCCGCTGCCTGATCACGCACTACCAGATCCCGATCAAGATCGGCGACGCGGTCATCCGTCCCGGCGATGTGATCTTCGCCGACTGCGACGGCGTCGTCTGCGTGCCGCGCGACATCGCCTATGACGTGCTCGTCCGCGCCGAGGAGATCCTCGCCAACGAAAAGAAAATCTTCGGCTGGGTCGCCGAGGGCCAGAACATCCACCAGATCACCGAAAAGGGCGGCTATTTCTAACCGCTGAAAGGACTGAACCATGCAACGCATCCCTATCATCGCCGGCGGCCCGGAGTTTTCCCGGCTGGTCTACGGCACCTGGCGGCTCCTGGCCGACCACCCCACCCCGCAGCAGGTCAACGAGCGGCTCCACACCTGCCTCGAACTGGGCATCACCACGATCGACACCGCCGAAATCTATGGCGGCTACGAAGTGGAGGAAATGCTGGGGCGGGCGCTCGCTCTCTCGCCGGGGCTGCGCGACAAGCTGGAGATCGTGACGAAGGCCGGCATCTATGTGCCGAACCGCTTCCACCCCGAGCGCCGCACCGCCCACTACAACGCCTCCGGGGCGCGCCTCGTCAAGAGCCTGGAGAAATCGCTGCGCCTGCTCGGCACGGATCACGTCGACCTCTTCCTCGTGCATCGCCCCGACTGGCTGACCTCGGCTGCCGATACCGCGGCCGGCTTGAACGGGCTGGTGCGCGAAGGCAAGATCCGCGCCGCCGGCGTCTCCAACTTCAGCGCGGCGCAATTCGATTTGCTCAATGCGCACATGGAACGGCCGCTGGCGACCAACCAGCTGGAATTCCATCTCCTGCGCATGGAACCGATCCTCGACGGCACGTTCCAACAGTGCGAAAAGCTCGGCGTGCGCCCGATGGCCTGGAGCCCGCTCGCGGGCGGACGGTTGTTCGACCCGCAGAATGAAGCCGCGCAACGCCTCGCTGCGGCCGCCGCCAGCCTGGCCCCGCGCTACGGCGGCGCGACGCTGGAGCAGCTGGCCTACGCCTGGCTTATGGCTCATCCCAGCCAGCCGCTGCCGATCATCGGCACGAACAAGCCCGAGCGCATCCGCAGCGCCGCCGCGGCAGCGAACATCACCTTGGAACGCGAGGACTGGTACGCCCTCTGGGAGGCGGCCCAGGGACGAAGAATTCCGTAGCGAAAGGCATCTCAAATAACGAGAGATGCTCCTGCAAAATCCTCTGTTAGCCAAAGTGGCACGGGCATCTTGCCCGTGCTTCATGGGCGGGACGTCCATGCCACAAGGGGTTTTATAAGAACCTCACTAGTCATGCATGACCGGACAGTGACAAAACCATGAAGCGGGCGGGCTTACTTCGGTTGCTCTTGTGCTGCTGGGTTTGCGCCGGCACCGCCGGCGTATGCCGCGCAGACCAGGCGCTGATCGAACGCGACTGGCGGATGCAGGACGGCATCGGCACGGAGCGCAACCCGAGCACCTATGCCGCCGCCAGCGAACTGCTGCTCAAGCGCGGCGATGCGCTGCTCCACGACCTGCGCGCGGCGGGCGTGGAGTTGCAGCAGGAGCAGGCCGCATGGGATCGCCTGCGCGGTGCCGCGCCAGGCGAAGCTACATGGCGGCAACTCCACGAGCTGCGCCGGCGCATCGCGCTGCGCAACCCGCTGGCGCAGCTGGGTCCGCTCGTGTTCATCAAACAGGTGCCGAGTTGCTTCAGCCACCAGCTCACGCAGTACTATGGCAGTTGCGCCCGGCCCGGCGGCGGCATCTTCGTCCTCGAGGAGCCCGGCACATCCATGCGCTGCCGCCAGCTTGCCGCGTCGCTTCCAGCCGGCAGTTACCAGCATGCGGAAGTTTCGTACGACGGCCGGAAGGTGCTGTTTGCCTTCTGCCCGGTCGACTCGGCGCCCGCCAACCGCGAAGCGCATCCCGACCGGTTCTATCACCTGTACGAACTGTGCGCCGACGGCCAGGGGCTGCGACAGCTCACCGCCGGCGCATACGACGATTTCGCCCCGCGCTATCTGCCCGACGGCCACCTCGTATTCACCTCGACCCGCCGCGGCGGCTTCCACCGGTGCGGGCGCGGCCCCTGTCCGACCTACACCCTGGCCACCGCCAACGCCGACGGCTCCGACCCGCGCACCATCTCTTTCCACGAGACCCACGAGTGGGACCCGGCCGTGCTCAACGACGGGCGGATCATCTACACCCGTTGGGATTACGTGGATCGCCACGCCGTGCATTACCAGCAACTCTGGAGCGCCCACCCCGACGGCAGCAACGTGCGCGCCTTCTACGGCAACCATACGCTCAACCCGGTCGGCGTCTGGGAGGCGCAGCCCATCCCCGGCTCGCCGCGCATCATGGCCACCGCCGCCGCGCACCACGCGATGACGGCCGGCTCGATCATCCTCCTGGATGTGACGCGCGGTATCGACGGACTTGATCCGATCACGCGGCTGACGCCCGACGCCCTGTTCCCCGAGAGCGAAACGCCGGTCGCGCAAGGCGCCTCAGGTCGCGGCACCTGGCGCGCCCCATCGGGTGTCGCCACACCGCCGCCGGTCCCGCCGGAGACGGTGCGCTGGCCGGGCCATTGCTATCGCACCCCGTGGCCGCTGTCGGAGAAGTACTTCCTCGCCGCCTACAGCTTCGACCCGCTCATCGGCGAGCCCGGCGCCAACCCGCCCAACATGTTCGGACTCTACCTGGTGGACTGTTTTGGCAACAAGGAACTGCTCTACCGCGACCCGGACATCAGCAGCCTCTGGCCGGTCCCCTTGCGTCCGCGCACGCAACCGCCGGCTTGTCCGGCCACGGCCACCACCAATCTACCGACCGGCACTTTCTACCTGCAGAATGTGCGCGCCGCCTGGCCCTACCTGCCGGACGTGCCGATCAACCGGCTGCGCATCCTCCAGGTGCTCCCCAAAACCACACCGCACGCCAACACGCCGACCGTGGGCCTCGCCAATGCCTCGCCCGGCAAGCAGGTGCTCGGCACCGTGCCCGTCGAGACGGACGGCTCGGCCTATTTCCGTGCCCCCGCCGGGGTGGCCCTCTCGTTCCAAGCGCTCGACGCGCGCGGACAGGCCGTCCAACTCATGCGCAGCGACACCTATCTGCAACCGGGTGAAAACGCCGCCTGCATCGGTTGCCACGAGCCGCGTGCCAGCGCACCGGCTCCGCGCGGCGCGGCGCTGGCATTGCAGCGGCCGCCGTCCGACATCACGCCCGGCCCCGATGGATCACGGCCGCTGAGTTATCCGCTGCTCGTGCAGCCCGTGTTGGACAAGCACTGCGTCGGTTGCCACGGTTCGACTGCGCTCACCGCAGGCAGCGGCGCGCAGCCGCGCGGCGGCATCGCGCTGACCGGGGTGCAGCAGGGCCGGTTCACCACTTCTTACCATGCCCTGGCGCCACGCGTCTCGTTTTCCGCGTGGGGCGGCAAGCCCGGTGATTTCCGCGTGACCAACAGCGAACCGCTGACCCAGCCCGACTTCTTCGGGTCACGCGGCAGCCCGCTGATGCAGATGCTTCTGCGCGGCCATCACCACGTCGTGCTCACCCCCACCGACATCGAGCGCCTTGCGACCTGGATGGATGCCAACGCGCTGTTCTACGGCACCTTTGAGGCCACCGACCAAGCCCGCCAGCAACGTGGTGAACGCATCGCCGGACCCACACTGGAGTGAACATGAACTATCGAAAATCCATCGCCGCTTGCCTCCTATCGATCGGGCCGTGGCTTGCCGCCACGGGCGCAGCGGCCGAACCGCCTATAAGCCTGGCCTCTCTGCCCGCCCGCGCAACGCCGGAATGGGTCACGCGCGGCGTGATGTATCAGGTCTGGCTGCGCGGCTTCACGCCGGAAGGCACGTTGCAGGCCGCAACCGCACGCCTGCCGCAGGTGGCGGCACTCGGTGCGAATATCATCTACCTCTGTCCCGTGCAGTTGGCGGACGACGATCTGCGCCCGGAATTCTGGAGCAAGCGCCAGAAGGCGTCCGGCACCAACAACCCAAGAAACCCCTATCGCATCAAGGACTACAACCGCGTTGACCCGGAGTACGGCACCGAGGCCGACCTGCGCGCCTTCATCGCCACCGCGCACAAGCTGGGCCAGCGCGTGCTGCTGGACCTGGTCTACTTCCACTGCGGGCCGACGGCGGTGGCGATGGAACACCAGGATTGGATCCAGCGCGATGCCACGGGCAAGGCGGAGACCGGCAGCTGGAATTTTCCGCGCCTGAACTTCAAGAGCCAGGCCCTGCGCGAACATCTGTGGGCCAACATGGAACATTGGGTGAAGGACTTCGACATGGATGGCTTCCGCTGCGACGTCTCCGATGCCGTGCCCCTGGATTTCTGGGAGGAAGCCCGCACGCGGCTCGGAAAGCTCCGGCCCGACCTCGTCATCCTGGGCGAGGGCCAGCGCAAGGCCGACCAGCTCAAGGCGTTTGATCTCAACTACAGCTTCTCCTGGCTCACCGCGGTGCAGGCTGTTTTCGAGAAAGGCCAGCCGGCGGCCACCCTGCGCACGCTCTGGCAAAAGCTGCACGACGAGCGCCCGCGCGGCGCGCGTTTCATCCGCTACACCGAAAACCACGACATCGTCAACGACCTGCTCCGTGCCGAGGTGGTCATGGGCGAGCGCGGCGCGGCCGCGATGGCCGTCATCCACTTCACGCTCGACGGCGTGCCGCTGCTCTACAACGGGCAGGAGATCGGCGACACCAGCCTGCAGAGCATCTACGCGCGCTATCCGGTCCGCTGGGAGGCCGCCTGCCTGCCCAAGGCCAAGGCGAAATTCGCGTTCCACCAGAAGCTCTGCCAATTGCGTCGCGCTGAACCGGCGCTGTCCGGCGGCGAAGTGGTCTGGCTGGACAACGACCAGCCCGACGCGGTCCTTTCCTTCCTCCGCCGCGCCGGCCGCGAAGAGATCGTCACCGTCGCCAGCCTGTCGAACCGCAAGCTCACGGTGCACCTGGAACTGCCGCCCGGGTTGGAGCCGCTGCTGGTGGATGGCGCCAAACTCACCGCAGAGGCCGACAAGGCGGCGCTCGAACTTGAACCCTGCGGTTACTTTGTCGCCCGGAAACCATGAGGCAGGCAATGAAGCACAGTGTGGCATCCAGCGCGGATGGATACCGTTGAATACCACGACGCATTCTGTTAAGAAGGACATCAAATCGAAGGGTACCACCATGAATACAAACAGCGCCGTTCGCCGGATCTCCCGCCGCGACTTTCTCCGCTCGTCCGCCGCGCTCGGCGCGGTGGCGTGGGGTATGCCGACCATCGTGCCGTCCTCGGTGTTCGGCCAGAATGCCCCGAGCAAGCGCATCAACCTCGCGATCATCGGCGCGGGCAACCAGAGCACCGTGGATCTGCCCGAGTGGCTTAAGAACGACGACTGCCAGATCCTCACCATCTGCGATGTGAACCGCGGCAGCCGCGGCTATCGCGACGACAAGCAGTTCCTCGGCCGCGAGCCGCAGCGCGATTTCGTGAATGCTTTCTACGCGAAGAAAACCGGCAAGGACTCCTTCAAGGGCTGCGACGCGTGCATTGATTTCCGCGACGTGCTGGCGCGCAAGGATGTCGATGCCGTCGCGATCATCACCCCCGACCACTGGCACGCGGTCCAGACCATCATGGCCGCCGAGGCCGGCAAGGACATTTACTGCCAGAAGCCGCTCGGCCTGACCGTGCGCGACGGGCAGGAGATGATCAAGGCCGTCCGCAAACACAAGCGCGTCCTCCAATGCGGCAGCCAGTGGCGCTCGACCAAGCACGTCCGCGAGGCCTGCGAACTGGTGCGCAACGGCCGGCTCGGCAAACTGCAAAAGATCGAGAGCTTCGTCGCCGTGAACAATTTCGCCGGCCCAGGCCCCGGCTGGAAGCCGGAACCTGTGCCGGAAGGTTTCGACTACAACTTCTGGCTCGGCCCCGCGCCGCAAGCGCCCTATCACAACCTCCGCTGCTTCTACAAATTCCGGTTCATCCGCGATTATTCCGGGGGGCAGACGACGAACTTCGGGCATCACGCCAACGGCGTCGTGCGCTGGGCGATCGGCGACGATCTGTTCCCGACCGAGTTCGAGGACGCGGGCTCCGAGTTCCCCGAACCGGGGGACCTGTTCACGACGCCGACGAAGGTTTCGTTCCGCGCGCGCTTCCCCGGTGGCGTCGAGTTGTTCTGTCATACCGACAAGCGTTCGTTCGGCGTGCGCTTCGAGGGCACCGAGGGCTGGCTGGAACTCGGCTCCAAGAAATTCGAGACGGGACCCGCGACGATCAAGAGCTCCGCCATCGGCGGCAAGGACCAGCGCCTCTACGTGAGCGAAAACCACTACCGCAACTTCCTCGACTGCGTGAAGACACGGCAGGACGGCGTCGAGCCCGTCGAGACGGGCCACCGCACCTCGATGCTCTGCCACCTCGGCAACATCGCCATGCTGCTCAAGCGCAAACTCAAATTCGATCCGCTGTCGGAAAAGATTCTGGGCGATGACGAAGCCGCCGCGATGCTCGCGCGCCCCATGCGCGCGCCGTGGAGCTATACCACCACCTGAAAGCCGCCGCCGACCCCGTGCGTGGATGCTGACGGCATTCCGGCGCAGGCGGCCGGCACAGAAAGAAGTCGATGATGACCATTGCCAGCAGGTGCAACCTGCCGCTGCTTGGGCTGGTTGCCGCCGTCGGACTATGCCTGCTTTCCGCCGTCGCGGCGGAACGGGCCACGCCGGCAAAATTCACTCCACCCTTCGCCGTGCGCGACGGGGTCATCCGCGACGCCGCCGGGCGCGAGGTGCGGCTGTGGGGCGTGAACTACTACGCGCCGTTCGCCCACAACTACCTTAATATCGCCGAGGTGGGCGCCGACTACCGGAAGGCCATCGCCGAGGACGTGGCCCAGTTCAAACTGCTCGGGCTGGACTTCGTCCGCATCCATGTCTACGACCGCGAGATCACCGACGCCGAGGGCCACCTCACGCCCAACCGCCATCTCGAAGTCTTCGATATGCTGCTGGAGGAACTCGACCGGGCCGGCATCTTCCTGATGCTGACGCCGGTGGTGTGGTGGAACACGCCGGAGAACCAGGCGCTGATGGACCGCCACTACGCGTTCTGGCATGTCGGGGTCGGCGGCAGCTTCGGCTTTGCGAATTTTTTCAGCAAAGATGAAATGACCTGGAACGAAGATGCCATCCGCTGCCAGGAGCGCTACATCGGGGAACTACTGGCGCATCGCAGCAGCCTCTCCGGCCGGCGCTACGGGGACTTCGCCAACCTCATCGCCGTCGAGCCGATCAACGAGCCCAACTACGTTGACCGCGCCATGCTCACCAGAGCCGCCACCCCGCACGAACTCGCAGCCGGTGACTACCGGGCCGAGGGCTCCGGCGTGGCCGCCTGCGAGCGGATGCGCCAGCTCTGGGGAACCTATCGCGCCGCGCATACGGGCGAGGAAGCCCAGGTCTTCAAGCAATTCCGCGGAGAGCTGGTGCAGCGCTATCTCAAGCGCATGTACGCGGTGATTGATCGCGGTGTGAATCACAGCTATCTGCACGTGCAGAGCGATCGGTTCCTGACGGACTCCCGCATGCGCGACGCCTTTGAGGGCGGCGGCGCCGAGGTGCTGGCGACCGGCTGCTATCCGCTCGGTGCGAACCAATTCGATTCGAGCTGGAACGATCACCTCAATTTCTTCGACCTGATCAACAAGTGGAACAAGAAGGTCGCGGACGAAAAGATCAAGGGGGTCCCGCGGATCATTTATGAATTCGATGCGCCCAGCACGTTGGAGGGCTACCCCTTCGGCGCGATGGCGCTGGCCTTCGCCGCGCGCCACGCGCAGATGGCCGCGATGTTCACCTACACGCCCACCGCCGTCGCCGCCTATAATCCCGGATGGCGCATCCATTACCTGAACCTGTTGCACACGCCGGCGCGCGCGGTCGCGTTCGCCGCTGCCGGCGAGATTTTCCGGCGCGCCCCCGCGGATGCCGAACTGTCCACCGACCCGCAGCGCTGGCAGGGACCGAGCTGGACCATCCAACGTGCCCCCGACGCGGTGACCTACGCTGGTGAGGGACTCTTGGTGCATTCCGCCAAACTACCGGACGAGGTAACGCCTGCGACCGTGCCGGCGACGATTCTCGCCAGCGGATCCTCGCGCTTCGTCAGCGCCGAGGGCAACGGCGCGTACAGTTTGAAACGCGCGGACACAGGGGGCTGGGAACTGATGGTATTCCCCAACGAGCGAATGGTGAACGATCCATTTCGCGGCCGTTCGTTCCGGTCCATGGCCAACCGCTACATCAACGTGAACGAGTGGCCGGTGGTGTCGCGGCTGCTGGAGGAGCCACGCCGCTTCGCCTTCCATCTCGGCGGCCCGGCGGCGCCGGTCTGCACGCGCCGCGGCGAGACGGTGCCGGTGCCGGCCGCAGCCGACGGCTCGTTCCTGCTCGCGCCGGGGACGTATGAGTTGCGCTGAGTGCGTTTCGCCGGGTCGGCTGGCCCGCCTCAGGAGGGTGACCCGGCCAACAGAAAAGGAAAATGACCATGAACAAACTGATTTTGCTCTGTAGTATGACGCTGTTGGTGACGACACAAGCGGCAACACCAGAGATCTACAGCAAACTCTGGCGCGATCCGTCAGTCAACGCGCGCATCGACCGCAACATCGAGCAATACCGCAAGGGCGATGCGGCCATCACGGTCATGGATGCCGCGGGCCAGCCGGTCAACGGCGCGAAAATTTCGGCGCGTCAGACCGGCCACGAGTTCCTCTTCGGCTGCAATGCGTTCGTGCTCGGCCAGCTCCAGCCGGCCGAGCTGGAGCAGCGCTACGAGGCGGCGTTCGCCAAGCTGTTCAACTTCGCCACGGTGCCGCTCTACTGGGAAGGCACCGAGCCGGAGCGCGGGGAGCTGCGCTACGCCGAGCCCGCGCGCGACATCTGGCGCCGGCCGCCGGGCGACCGTTTCCTGCCCTGGGCCGCGACGAACCACATCACGCTCAAGGGGCATCCGCTGCTCTGGCACGCCTACAACCCGAAATGGCTGCCGAAGGACGCCAACGAGTTGCATGCGCTTTACCAGCAGCGCTTCAAGGAAATCTCCAGCCGCTTCGGCGACAAGTTCGCGATCTTTGACGTGGTCAACGAGTCGCAGGTTTGCCCCAAGACCTACCCGCTGTTCACCCCCGACCGCGACTACGTGCGCTGGGCGTTCCAAGAGGCTGCGCCCCTGTTTCCCGCGCACACGACGCTGATGATCAACGAGATCACCGAATACAACTTCAAGCCCTACAACCAGAATGCCTACGTCGACCAGATCAAGAAGCTTATCGGGCAGGGCGCGGCGGTGCGCGGCATCGGGCTGCAATATCATTTCTTCCGGCGCAAGGCGCTCGACGGCTATCTCGCCGGCCCGCATGCCGATCCCAACAAGTTGCTCGACCTCTACGAGAAGCTCGGCGGGTTCAACCTGCCGCTGTACATCACCGAGATCACCATCGCCTCCGCCGGCGAAGGCGGCGAAGAACTGCAGGCCGAGGTCGTCCGCGACCACTACCGCCTCTGGTTCAGCGCGCCGCAGATGGCCGGCATCACATGGTGGAACCTCGGCGATGGCACCGCCGTCAAGGGCGAGAACGAGGCCATGGGAGGACTGCTCGACGCCAAGCTGCTGCCAAAAGCCGCCTACCGCGAACTCGATAAGCTCATCAACACGGACTGGAAGACGCAAGCGACCGTCCAGACCGATGCGCAGGGCCACGCCCAGCTCCGCGGCTTCCACGGCACCTACAGCGTCACCGTCGAGCGTGACGGCAAGCAGACCAAGCGGACGCTCCAGCTGAAAAAAGGCGCCGCGAACGACTGGAAACTCGAGCTGTGATCCTTTCCAAGTGCTCGCCGAGTCGGAGACTCGGCCTACACATTTCCAACGAACAAACCGCGCTGTAGGCCGGGTCGCCGCCCCGGCGATATGACGCGCGGCGGCCAGGGTTTTCCAAACATTGGAAAAACACACCTTCCGAGTTCCAACGTTTGGAAACGTTCACTCGGAAGCCGGCATCGCCGCTTCGACCGCGGGCCATCTCCGGGGTAATTTTGAACGTGCTGCGTGTTCCGCCAACTGGAGCGGCGGCACTCTTGCCGCCGTAGAAGAAACGCAAGCATGGGCATTGCTCATGCAGTAGCGCCGTGGGCTGCGGAATGGTTGGGGGGATTACGGCGGCAGGAGTGCCGCCGCTCCAAAACCGTGAAAATATATCTACGCCTGGTTTAGACGGTCCGCAGTGGCAAGATTACGATGCGAGCCCAGCTTTTGCGTTGCCGCATCGCCCGGCAAGCGCTACCCTGCACGGCGTGATGCTGGCCCATGAACAGATCGACAAGGCAGTCGCCATCCACGTGAACCTCCAACCGTGAAGGACAAGAACACCATGAACACCACACCCGAAACCAGTCCGTTGCAATTGCCGCTCTCACGGCGCACGTTTCTCCGGCAGTCGGCGGGGGCGGCGCTGGGCTTTGGCGCGCTGACGGCGCTGCAGGCGGAGAACGTCAAGGGCGCAAACGGGAAGGTGAACGTCGCGCTCATCGGCTGCGGCGGGCGCGCCTCCTATGTCCTGCCCACGATGCTCCAGGAGGCCGGCGCCAACTGCGTCTGCCTCTGCGATCTGAACGACACGCGCCTCGCGAAGATGAAAGAGATCGTCGGGGGCTGCCAGTCGCATCCGCCGCGCCTGGAGAAGGACCACCTCAAAGTGATGGAGGCGAAGGATGTGGACGCCGTCATTGTCGCCACTCCGGACAACTGGCACGCGCCGCTCTCGATCCTCGCCTGCCAGGCCGGCAAGGATGTCTATGTCGAAAAGCCGCACTCGCACTGCATCTGGGAGAGCGGGCAGATGATCGCCGCGGCGAAGAAATACAACCGCATCGTGCAGGTCGGTACCCAGAACCGCTCGAAGCCCTACAACCTGCAGGCGCGCGAAGTCGTCCGCAGCGGCAAGCTCGGCAAGATCGGCCTCGTCAAGGTCTTCAACCTCAAGGATGGCGGCCCGCTCAAGCTCGGCGATCCCGGCCAGCAGCCCGCGAATTTCGACTGGGATCGCTGGATCGGCCGCGCGCCCTTCCGCCCCTATCACCAGAAATTGTTCGGCTCCGGCTGGCACCACTTCTGGGATTTCTGCGGCGGCGACCTGACCGATGACGGCGTCCACCAGCTCGACCTCGCGCTGATGATGATGGGCGACCCCGGCCTCCCCAAGAGCGTGCGCGCGCTCGGCGGCCGCTACGTCCACAAGGGCGACGACTCCGAGGTCGCGGATGTCCTCAACATTGCGTGGGACTTCGGCTCCTTCGCGATGACCTTCGACATGAGCCAGTATCCCAAATACATGGTGAAGAATTCCGACTCCATCCGCCGCAAGAGCGTCATCCCCGCGTGGATGCAGAATTCCACGCGCATCGAAATCTACGGGCAGGACCTGTTCATGATCCTCGGCCGCCACGGCGGCGGCTTCGTCGTCGAAAAGGAAAACAGCGAGATCGTCGAGAAGGTGATGGGGCAGATCGGCGACTTCAGCCACTACCAGAACTTCATCGAAAGCGTGAAGAGCCGGAAGATGCCGAACGCCGATATTTCCATCGCGCACGCCAGCAACGTCACCGCGCACATGGCGAACATCGCCTACCGCCTCGGCAACACCGCGCTGAACTACGACGCAGCGTCCAACACCTTCGACAACCCCGCCGCCACCGCGCGCATCAAGGACACCTACCGGAAAGGCTACGAGATCCCCGACGTGGTTTAACGCGCCCCGGCGCGGCCAGCTGCGTAAGCTACGACAGAATCATTGAGAGCAGAATCATGCCGAGAGGATGAGAGCGCCAGCGGCAAATTCAGCGCATTCTGCTCTTCGCCTGCTTAATGATTCTGTCGTCAATGGTTCTGCCGAAATCCGATAGCGGCACAAACGCCATACACCGCGCCTGGTCCTTTTATGGCCATTCTTATCGTGAAAGCATGCCTTCCATCGGCCTGCGCGCAATCCAAAGGCTAGGAGCTCCACGCTTGGAGGGCGGCGTGTCCGTGGTGAGCCTGTCGAACCATCACGCCGCCGCATGGTTGTTGTATCGCTCGGCGCGGTAACACCGCGCCCTCCAAAACAAGCCGGCCAGCGTTGGTCCTCCGCAAACCTCGCGGGTTTCGCGCTCTTCGCGGTCAAACTCGGCTTTTGTTTTCGCCCGCCTCCTTTGTTGACTTCGTTAGCTTTTGTTCGAACGGCTCCGGCCACATCCCCTCCGAAGCGCAGGTGAAGCGCCGCGCCCGCACCGGCCATTTATCGCGCCGAGGAAAACAAATCACGCCGCGCTGCGTTATCGGGAGCGGTGGCGGGCAGCCGCGGGGCCTTCAAAAAAGGAGCTGACAGCATGCAACGACTGGGCATCAGTTTGACGGTGGCGCTGCTGGTGGGCGCTGGCTGGGCGGCGGCCGCTCCCACCCTCCGCGCTGGGGCCGCCGCGGTGGACATCACCCCGCGGGACTTTCCCGTGAACATGCCGGGCGGGTTCAGCGCGAACCCGGCCGCCTGCGCGCACGATCCGCTCCACGCCCGCGCGCTGGTGCTCGCCGATGGCACAACCACGGTCGCGCTGGTCGTGGTGGACAACCTCGGCGTGGCCCGCGAAGCCTGCGACGAGGCGAAGGGCCTCGCCGGACAAGCCTGCGGTATCGCACCAGCGAACATCCTCGTGTGCGCCACCCACACCCACTCCGCGCCGCCCTCCAACTCCACCAACGGCCCGGCCGCGGCCGTGGCCTACCGCAAAATCCTGGTCGCAGGCATCGCCGAGGCCATCGTCCGCGCCCACGGCGCGCTGCGGCCCGCCGCGCTCGGCGCCGCCGCCCACCCGCTGCCGGAGGAGGTCTTCAACCGGCGCTGGTACCTCAAACCCGGCCAGATGCCGCTCAATCCCTATGGCAAACTCGACGCGGTGAAGATGAATCCGGGCACCAGTCCCGAGGTGCTCGACCACCCCGCCGGGCCGACCGACCCCGATATCACCATCCTCGACGTGCAGGACGCTCACCGCCACCCGCTCGCGCTGCTGGCCAACTACTCATTGCACTACGTTGGCGCCACGCCGTCGGGCCAGGTCTCGGCCGATTACTATGGCGAGTTCGCCCGGCTGATGCCGTCGCGCGTCCATGGCGACACCAACTTCGTTGCCATGATGTCCAACGGCACCTCCGGCGATATCAACAACATCCCGTTCGGCGTCACCCGCCCGCCGCGCGAGCCGTTCGAGCAAATCCGCCTCGTCGCGTCCAAGGCGGCCGACACGGCGTGGCTGGCGCGCGCCTCCATCACCCAGTACAACAAGTCGGCCCGCCTCGGCATGGTCCAGCGCGAACTCACCTTGAGATATCGCCGGCCGACCGCGGAGCAACTGGCGGAAGCCAAGGCCGTGGTCGCGATCAAGGACAAGGCCGCGCAAGAAAAGCTGCCACGCCTCGCCGAGAATTATGCGCGCAACGTCATCAGCGCCGCCGCGCGCACCAACGACACGCTGACCGTGCAACTGCAGGCGCTGCGCATCGGTGACCTCGCCGTCTGCGGCATCCCGTTCGAGACCTTCGCCGAGATCGGCCTCGACCTGAAAAAGCGCAGCCCCTTCCCGCGCACCATGGTCATCAGCCTCGCGAATGCCCGGCACGGCTACCTGCCCACGCCCGCGCAGCACAAGCTGGGCGGCTACGAGACCTGGCTCGGCACCAACCTTGTGCAGGAGAACGCCTCCGACCTCATCACGGAGCAACTGCTGGCCATGCTCGGCGAGCTCGCCAAGGCCCATTGACCGGCCAAGGAAGATTCAACCACACCCTTCGACTCCGCTCAGGGCAGGGAGGGAGCAGAAAGCAGCCACGGATGAACACGGAAGGTAGGGACGGCGCGCTGCGCCGTCCGCCAGAAAAACTGACTGCAACTTAAAGGAGGGAAACTGCAGACAGCGCTGAACCGCCAAGCTGAAAACCCTTCGCTTCGGAGAAACGTCCAGGCCGCCAAGGTCAGGGATTAAAGTGGATTTAGGTCAGCCGGAGAAAGAAAAGCTTTGCCGCAAAAGGTCGGACGGGGAAAAGCAACACGGTGCGGGCAGCGGGCGGCGGGTCAGTCGGGGGCAAACGCGGGCGTCAAACCTGCAGGCGGGCGGCGAGGTCGGACATGGGCACGTCCTGCTGGGCTCCATCGGCGAGGTTCTTGAGGGCGGCGGTGCCGGCGGCGAGTTCGTTGTCACCGCGGATGACGACCCATTTGGCGCCGGACTTGTTCGCGGCGCGCATCTGCGCCTTCATGCTGCGCGGGCCCAATTCCATCCCGCAGGCGATCCCGGCGCAGCGGAGCTGCTTGGCGAGCTGGAGGTTCGCTTCGCGCGCGGTGTCACCCAGCGCGACGAGCCAGGCGCCGGTCTGCGGCGTGGCCGCCGCGAGCGCGGGATTGTCCTTCTGCACGGCCATGATGGCGCGCTCGAGGCCGATGGCAAAGCCGACGCCCTGAAATGTCTTGTCGCCGAGCGCCACCTGGTAGCGGCCGCCGCCGGCGAGCGCATCCTGCGCGCCGAGCGCGCCGTGGCGGATCTCCCAGACGGTGTGGACGTAGTAGTCGAGGCCGCGGACGAGCCGCGGGTTGACCGTGGCGTTGATGCCCAGCTTGCCGAGCAGCCGCAGCACGTCATCGAGATATTTCCGCGAGGCCTCGCCCATGAACTGGGTGGTGGGCGGCAGGCTGGCGACGATCTGCTGGCACGATTCCTTTTTGCAGTCGAGCAGCCGGAGGATGTTGGTCTCGAAGCGCCGCTGGCAATCCTCGCACAGCGCGCCGAGGTGCGGCCGCGCGGCATCGGACAGCCCCTGCGTGACGGCGGCGCGGTCTTCCGGCACACCACGCGTGTTCAGGTCGAGCGTATGCCCGCTCAGCCCCCACGTCTCGAACAGCTGGAGCTGGAGCGCGATCACCTCGGCGTCGGCGGCGGGATTCGGCGCACCGAACGCCTCGACGCCGAGCTGGTGGAACTGGCGCTTCCGGCCGGCCTGCGGCCGCTCGCTGCGGAACATCGGCCCGACGTAATAGAGCCGGGCGTCGTCGCCCTCGGCGCCGAGGCTGGCGACGTGGCGGATCACGCTGGCGGTCCCCTCGGGCCGGAGCGTCAGGCTGCGCCCGCCGCGGTCGGCGAAGGTGTACATCTCCTTCTGCACGACATCGGTGGTATCACCGAGCGAGCGGGTGAAGAGGTGGGTGTATTCGAGCAGCGGCGTGCGGACTTCGGCGAAGCCCCAAAGGCGCATCACCTCGCGCGCAGACTGCTCCAACCGCTGCCAGAGGAAAATCTCCGGAGCGGCCAGATCGGACATCCCTTGAATAGATTGATAGGCGGACGGGTCCATGCGATGGCGCGGTTCAGCCCGTTACTTTCTTTTTCATGATGCGGCCGGGCTTGAACTTCACCACTTTGCGCGCCGGGATCGTCACGGTGTTCAGCGGTTTCTTCGGATTCCGGCCGATGCGCGCCTTGCGGGTCTTGATGGTGAACACGCCGAAGTTGCGGAACTCGACATGATTGCCCTTGGCGAGGGCCTCGACGATGTAGTCGAGGGACTTCTGCAGGACGGCAAACACATCCTGCTGTATGAGCCCGGTCTCCTCGGCGATCCGTATCACCAGGTCACGTTTAGTCAATGTCATTACTGCATTTCCTTTCTCACCCCTACCACCACGCAACTGCGGGTGTTATTATAGGGTCTTGCCACAGAGCTTCAAGCGCAAAGCGCAACTTTTTCCAGGTTTGCGCAGCTCCCGGACAGGTGGAACATCATGCAAGGCAAGCCACTCGCCGGTCTCTTGCCCAGCACGCTTCCCTCGACACTCACCCCCCGACACTCTTCCCTGCCTTGGACGAAACGGCTTGCTCTTTTTCCAAACCTTGGAAAACTCTGCGTCCGTCGTGACCACATCCAAAGGAACCATCATGAAAAGCACCTGGCTGGCCGTCTTGTTGATGCTCGCAGGCTGGAACGCCGCGGCGGCGCTGCCGCCGGAAATCGAAAACCCGGAATGTCTCGGCCTCAACAAGCAGCCGGCGCACGCGACGCTGATGCCCTACGCGACGATCGAACAGGCACTCGCCGGAAAGCGGCTGGAGTCGCCCTATTGCCGCTTGCTCAACGGCACGTGGAAGTTCAACTGGGTCAAACACCCCGATGAACGGCCGCTGGATTTCTTCAAGCCTGCTTTCGACGTCAGCGGCTGGCAGGACATCCCCGTCCCCTCGTGCTGGCAGGTGCTGGGCTACGGCACGCCCTACTACCGCAACAGCGGCTACATCATCAAAAAGGATTTCCCGCGGGTGATGACGGAGCCGCCGAAAGAGTTCACCGCCTCGTCGAACGCAACCCGGTGGGCAGCTACCGCCGCGACTTCGAGCTGCCCGCGGACTGGACCGGTCGCCGCGTCTTCCTCGCGTTCAGCGGCGTGGACAGCGCCTTCTTCGTCTGGATCAACGGCGTGCAGGCCGGCTACAGCGTCAACAGCCGCAACGTCGCGGAGTTCGATGTGACCAAGCTCGTGAAGCCCGGCAAGAACATGGTCGCCGTGGAAGTTTATCGCTTCAGCTCTGGCACGTGGTTCGAGGACCAGGACATGTGGCGGCTCTCCGGCATCTTCCGCGACTGCTATCTCTGGAGCGCGCCGCAGGTCCACATCCGCGACTTCTTCGCGCTGCCGGATCTCGACGCGCAGTACAAGGACGCGACGCTGACGGTGACGGCGAAGGTGAAGAACTTCGGGGAGCAGGCCGTGAAGCCCCAGCTCGTCGGCGCCGCCCTCTTCGACCAAAACGGGAAGCTCGTGGCGAAAGCCGGCACACCGGCGGTGACCCACGCGCTCCAGCCCGGCGCCGAGGAGGTGGTGAAGCTCACCTTCCCGGTGGCCAACCCCGCCAAATGGACGGCGGAAACCCCGGGCCTTTACACCCTGACCCTGAACCTGGACGAGCAGGGCCGGCCCGGCGTCACCTATGACCGCGTCGCTTCCGAATTTCTTTCCTGCCGCGTGGGCTTCCGCAAGGTCGAGATCAAGGGTCGCGTCTATCAGATCAACGGCGTGCCCGTGAAGCTCAAGGGTGCCAACCGCCACGAGATGTGGCCGGACACCGGGCACACCGTCAGCGAGGCGCAGATGATCCGCGACCTGGAGGTGCTCAAGCAGGGCAACTGCAACCACGTCCGCACCTGCCACTACTCCGACGACCCGCGCTGGTACGAGCTGTGCGACCAGTACGGCATCTACCTCAACGCCGAGGCGAACGTCGAGAGCCACGGCTATGGCTACGGCCCGGAGAGCCTCTCCAACCGCAAGGAGGCCGAGGCCGCGCACGTGGACCGCAACGTGACGAACGTGGAGAACTTCAAGAACCACGCGTCGGTGGTGATGTGGTCGCTCGGCAACGAGGCCGGCTCCGGCCCGAACTTCCACGCCGCGCTCAAGGCGGTCAAGGCGCTGGACACCTCGCGCCCGACGCACTACGAGCGCTTCGGCGACGGCGCGGGCAACCCCGCCGACGTCGACAGCCACATGTACACCCACTGGACGCAGGTCGAGCGCATCGCGCAGGACGAGAAGCTGACGAAGCCCTTCTACCTGTGCGAATACGCCCACGCGATGAACAACTCGATGGGCTCGATCGGCGAGTACAACGACGTCTTCGACAAGTATCCCGCGCTGATGGGCGGCGCGATCTGGGAGTGGCAGGACCAGGGGCTCTGGAACCGCCGCGATTCGAACCATGTGTTCCTCGCCTATGGCGGCGGCTTCGGCGAGGCGCCCAACGACCACTACTTCATCCACAAGGGCGTGGTTTTCGCCGACCGCTCGCCCAAGCCGCACTACCCCGAGATGAAGAAGGCCTACCAGTGGATCTCCATCGCCGAGGACGACCTCGCCGCCGGCAAGGTGAAGATCCGCAACAAATTCGCAGTCCTCCCGCTCTCCGGTTTCGCCGGCGAGTGGAGCGTGATTGGCGACGGACAGGAAGTGGGCCACGGCGCGCTGCCGCAGTTCGACCTCGCACCCGGCGCGGAGCAGAGTGTCGCGCTGCCGCTGCCCGCCATCAGCGCGAAGCCCGGCGTAGAATATTTCCTCCGCGTCTCCTTCAAGCTCGCCAAGGACGAACTCTGGGCCAAGGCCGGCCACGAAATCGCCTGGCAGCAGTTCAAGCTGCCCGCCGCCGCGCCCGCGCCGGTCGCTGCCGTCGCTGCAATGAAGCCGGTGAAGATTCACAACGACAAGCAGGGCCTCACGGTCAGTGGCGAGGGCTTCGCCGTGAAGTTCGACAAGGCCAGCGGCCTTATCTGCGCGCTCGAACGCGACGGCGTCAACCTCCTCGCCGCCGAGGGCGGCCCACAGCTCCACCTCTGGCGCGCCGCGCACCGTACCGACGACATGTGGGCGTTCAACGAATGGAAACGCTACGGCCTCGTCGAGCCGACGTGGAAGGCGCCGGTCGCCAGCTTCCAGCAGCCCGCACCCCATACCGTGCGCGTCTCCGTCACGCGCGAACTCACCAGCGTCGGCAACTTCCACCTGAGCCACACCGCCGCCTACACGATCTACGGCGACGGCTCCATCGCCGTGGATAACTGCGTCATTCCGCAGGGCAAGAAGATCCCCTTCGCCCGCCTCGGCGTGCGCCTGCTGCTCGACTCAAAACTCGACCAGTTCGCCTACTTCGGCCGCGGTCCGATGGAGAACTACGCCGACCGCAAGCGCGGCTTCGACGTGGGCCTGTTCACCAGCACCGTCCGCGGCAACATGACGCCCTACGCCAAGCCGATGGAATGCGGCAACCACGAGGACGTCCGCTGGGCCGCGGTCACCGGCCAGGGCCTGCCCGGGCTGCTGGCGCAGGCCGATGGCGGCGGCGTCTTGCAGGCGAGCGCCCTCCCCTACACCGATGAACAGATGGATCCGGTCGAGTACACGATCGATCTCCCGCCGAGCAAGGCCAGCGTGCTCGTGCTCGGCGCGCGCACGACGGGCGTCGGCTCCGCCGGCTGCGGACCGCGCCCGGCCGACGAATACATCGTCTGGTCGCAGCCCGCGACGTTCAGCTATGTGCTGCGCCTGCTGCCCGCGGGCGCCGACGTGCGCACGCTCGGCCGCCTGCAGGCGCCCGCCGACCGCGTCATGCCCGTCCTCGCCACGCGCGACTGGGATGGCAAGATCACGCTGACCTGCGCGACGCCCGGCGCGAAGATCCAATACCAACTCGCCGGCGGCCACCTGCAGCCCTATGCCGAACCGTTCGCCGCGCCGGACGCCAAGAAGCTGGTCATCCAGGCCAGCGCCGCCGGTATGACCGATTTCATCGGCGAGGTGGTGCTCGGCCCGCTCGACCCGCGCGGCCGCTGGAAAGTCACCGCCAGCAACTCCGAGAAAGGCGAAGGCGATCCCGCCAACGCCATTGATGGACAGAGCGGCACCTTCTGGCACTCGCGCTGGTCATCCACGGAGGTGGCGCATCCCCACTGGCTCAAGATTGATTTCGGCAAGAGCCTGAACATCGCCGCGGTCATCTATCTCCCGCGCCAGGGCGGCAACGCCAACGGCCGGGTGAAGAATTACGAGATCTTCGTGAGTGCCGACGGCAAGCAGTGGGGCCAGCCCGTCGCCAAGGGCGCGTTCAAGGGCAAGGACAAGGAAGAAACCGTGAAGCTCGCCAAGCCCGCCACCGGCCGCTACCTCAAGTTCGTCGCCCTGAGCGAAATCAAGGGCCAGAAGTTCGCCTCGGTTGCGGAGCTGGATGTGGTGGAAGCGAAGTAGAAACCGCAGAAGATTTCACCACAGAGGACCCAGAGGTTTGCGGCGGTCACAGATCACGAAAGGCATCCGCAGGTTTCCCGTAGCCGCGTTCGTGAGATCGCGGCCGGCCCGGCGCTCCGTACATTCCCTCTTGTGGGCGGGAGCTCTGCTCCCGCGCTCGTCAGCTTGTGGTTCTATTCCGCGAGAGCAGGCATGTCCCGGCGAAGTGTTTGCACGAAGCGGGGAGTTCCCTCCCATAGGGCATGGTTTTCTGTAATGGTCGCCTTCCGGTCTCGGCCGAGCACCCTGTCCAACACGATAGCAGCCGACGACGGCCGCAGACCGCCGCTACAGAAGAGTCCCTGCTCCGTAGCCGCGGGCGTGAGTCCGCGGCTTGGGCCAGCCGCCGCGTTCTCACGAACGCGGCTACGCCGAAGTCGGCGTGCGGACGTACGCTCGCGGCGCAGACAAATTCCGCTGTAGCCGGGGTCGGTGACCCCGGCCTCCGGCCCTTCCTCTGGAGTGCCAGCTCCAACCCGTGGCAACACCCGCCTCCACTCACCCGGAGGGTTCGCCCTGCCAACACCAGCAACGAACCCAGCCCCTTCGATGTTGGATGTTCGATGTTCATTCTTCCTTCCTTGGCCTTGCTTGCCGGAGACGGCGCCGGGGTGTAGGGTGGCACCCGCCTTGCGGATGGTGGCAGCCGACCGGGGGCCGGAAGGTGAACCTATGTGTATGAAAACGTGGCTCTGCGGTGCGGCGGTGTGGGGGTTGCTCGCGATCGGCCCGGCTTGGGCCGCGGGCACCGCGCCCGCCAGCGTCTTCGAACTGCGCAATTGGAAGCTGCAGATCCCCGGCCCCATCGATATCAAGAAGCTCCAGAACTACTCCTCCGGTTACTTCCATCTGAATGCGGACAAGGAAATGTGTTTCTGCCTGGATGCCTCCGAAAAGGGCACGACGGGGAACGCGCACTATGTCCGTTCGGAACTGCGCCACCTGCCGAACTGGAAGACCGAGTCGACGCACTCCCTTTCGGGTGAGTTTCGCGTCGTGTCCAAGCTCACGCCGGACAAGGTGACCGCGCTGCAAATCCACGGCATCACCGAACAGGGCGAGGATGCGCCGCCGCTGTTGCGCATCGCCGTGAACAAGGGCGACCTGGTCGCCATCATCAAAACCGACGCCGAGGGCGACAAGGTCGAGACAGTCATCTTGAAAAAGCAGGTGGGCGCCGGATTCGTAAAGGTGGACATCGTCGTCAAAAACAAGCAGCTGAGCATCGCGCTGGATCATGAGCCGAAAGTGACCCGGAGCCTCGCGTTCTGGAAGTTCAGCAATTACTTCAAGGCCGGGTGCTATCCGCAGGCCACGCAGGGGACCGCGGAGGTCGTGTTCCGCAAGCTCAAGGTGGACTGAAAGGGGTTTGCCCGCTCAATGGTTTCGGATCCGCCAGATTGCGGACTTTATAGGTTTGCCTCGCGGCTTGGCTGGGGTCGTCGGGCAGATCCTGCCGCAACAGGACGCCGTCCCTGCCATGCGGAAACATTCTTCGGGTAGGGACATCGTGCCGCGATGTCCGCCAACTAACCCGACGTCAACCCACGCTCGCAGCAACAAGCGGGGCTGCAGACTGCATCGCTTTCCGGTAGGGCGAGGCCTCAGACCGAGCCGCGCTGGTGTCGGCTCACCCGGAGGGTTCGCCCTACCGAAATTCCCGCCGTAGCCGCGTTCGTGCGAACGCGGCATGCCCCTGCTTGTGGGCGGGAGCTCTGCTCCCGCGCTCATCAGCATGTGGTTTTATTCCTCGGGAGCAGGCTTGTCCTGGCGAAGTGTTTGCACGAAGAGGGGAGCTCCCGCCCACAGGAGGATGTTTATCTATAACCTTCGCCTGCCAACCCCGGCCATGCATTTTGCCGAGACACGACGTCAGCCGACCGCGGTCGCAGACCGCCGCTACAGAAGAAACCCTGCTGCGCAGCCGCGGACGTGAGTGCGCAGTCTGGGCCATCCGCCGCGCTCTCCCGAACGCGGCTACGAAGAAGGCTTGCTGTCTTGCAGTTCATTCTTCTGTCCGTGCTGATCCGTGCTTGTCCGTGGCTGCTTTCACGCGGTGTCCCCTTCTTGAGTTGGCTTTGCTGTTATAAAGTTTGGTTCGCACCTCTTGCCTGTCGCTCCCACAGCCTTTGCGCCTTCCCTCCCCTGAGCTTGTCGAAGGGCGCTTTGCTGGGCGCCTTTGCGTTAAATTCCGCCGTCCGCGCGATTCCGGGTTGAGGGTCGCCACGGCCGTGGTATCCTCGCCGCATGAAACACCTCCGCTGTTGGCTGGGTGAGCACAAGGCCACTGGATATGGATAAAAAAACGCCCGTCTATGTCATCGGCCACAAGAACCCGGACACGGATTCCATCTGCTCCGCCATCGGCTACGCGTGGTTCCTCCAGCAGACCTCGCTGCCGGAGGCCGTGCCCGCCTGCTGCGGCGAAATCAATGCGCGCACCCAGTATGTGCTGACCACCGCCGGGCTGGAGCCGCCCCGCCTGCTCATGGATGTCCGCCCGACGATCGGACAGATCGCGCAGCGCACGGTCGTGACCGCCCGGGAAGACGAGGCACTGTTTGCGGTCTACCGCCGCATGCGGCAGCACGACATCCGCGCCTTCCCCACTCTGGACGGACAGGGGCGGCTGACCGGCATCGTTTCCTTTGCCCGGTTGATGGAACTGGTCCTGCCGGACCACGATATCGATACCGGGGCGCGTCTGGTGGAGACAAGCCTGGACCGCTTGTGCGCCGTCCTCGAAGGACGTTTTGCCTGCGTCAATGCGCCCGAGCGCATCGAGGAACTCAGCGTCACGGTGGCGGCCTTGAGTTCCAAGGGCTTCATCCAACGGCTGGGGGAGTTTCCGCCCGAACGCACGCTCGTCGTCGCCGGGAACCGCCCGACGGTGCTGGCGCCGACGGTCGACTACGGCGTCCGCTGCCTCGTGATCACGGGTGGCTACGACCTCCCGCCGGAGCTGCTCGCGCAGGCCGAGGCCAAGGGAGTGAGCGTGATCCTGAGCCCGCACGACACCGCGACGACCACGCTGCTGATCCGCAGCGCCAAGATCATCGCCCACGCCGTGACGCACGACTTCATGCGGGTCCCCGAGACCGCGCTGGTGGAGCGGACCGCCAAGGATATCGCCGGCTCGACGCAGGAGGTCTTCCCGGTCGTGAACGAGGCCGGCGCAATGACCGGTGTGTTCGCCAAATCCGACCTGATCAACCCGCAGCGCACCCGGCTGATCCTGGTGGACCACAACGAACTCTCGCAGGCGGTGACCGGCGCCGACCAGGCCGATATCCTGGAGGTCATCGACCACCACCGCGTCGGCGGGAGCCTGATGTCCCGCGAACCCATCCGGTTCATCAACGAGCCGGTCGGTTCCACCTCCACCATTGTCGCGAAGTTTCTGCGGCACCGGGACTGGACGCCCACGCGCGGCGTCGCCACCTGCCTGGCGGCGGGCATCGTGACCGACACGTTGAACCTGACCTCGCCCACCACCACGGCCACCGACCGCGAACTGCTGGGCTGGCTGGGGACCGCCTGCGGCCTGGATGTGACGGATTTCGTCCGCCGGATCTTTGCGGCCGGCTCGGTGCTGGAACTCTATGCGCCGGCGGAGGCCGCGGGCCTCGACTGCAAGGAGTACGGCGAGGCGGGCTGGCGTTTCACCGCCTCCCAGATCGAGGAGGTCGGGCTCGACCACTTCGACCCGAAGAAGAACGAGCTGCGCGCAGCCCTCCGCGCGCTGATCAAGAACCGCGGCCTGGATTTCGCCTGCCTGATGATCACCGACATCACCAGCCACTTCAGCCTGCTCCTGCTCGAGGGCGATCCGCGCGTCGTGGCCGCGGTGGACTACCCAGAACGCGAGCCGGGCATCTTCGCGATGGACGGCGTTGTCAGCCGCAAGAAGCAGCTCCTGCCCCACTTGGCCAGATTGCTCGCGCACATCGACAAATGACCGGCGCCCAGCCGGGTGGGCAATCGCCATCGCTTTCCGGCAGAGTGGGCCCCTACGGTGAGCATGCCTGCCCTGAGCTTGTAGAAGGGTCAGGTCGAGCCGCGCTGGTGTCGGCTCATCCGGAGGGTTCGACCTACCCAAATCCACCCGGAGCCGCGTTCGTGAGAACGCGGCAATGCCCTGACTTGTGGGCGGGAGCTCCGCTCCCGCGCTCGCCAGCTGGTGGTTTTATTCCGCGGGAGCAGGAGCTCCCGCCCACAGGAAAATGTTTTTCGGTAGCGATTGCCGGCCGGTCTCAGCCAAACACCTCGCAGGGACACGCTGGCCGACGACGGCGGTCGCAGACCGCCGCTACAGAAAGATTCCCGTCTGGTGAATCTGCGGTCTGGGCCATCCGCCGCGTTCTCACGAACGCGGCTACAA
>CAITZM010000097.1 GCA_903896925.1 uncultured Lentisphaerota bacterium
GGGATGCTGGCGCTTTTGCGGCCGGCGCAACGGCCCAGCCGCAGCCCGTGGTGTTCAAGCCATACGGGGGAGCGCGCCCAGCGCCCGGCTGCAGAAAGGCCGGCAGCCGTCTCTGCGGCCATGCAAAACCGCTTCAGCGCATGCCCCGCGGTAGGGTTGCAGAGCGGTTGGACCGTAGGCACTCCCTCGGGACTATCGGAAGAGGAGGCACCCTGCAGCCGCTTAGCGCCAACGCCGACTGGTCGGCGACGCCGGTGGCCAGCGCCAACGCGGGCCTTGCACTCATCAATTACTTCGGTGCGGGCGGCGTGCCGACCAGCTTCAAGGTGGCGTTTGCCTCGGGTACGGGCGGCTCCAAAAATACGCATGAACTCAACCACCTGAACGTTGGCCCGGCCGTACCCGGCGGCAGCTTTGGCGCCCCCGCGGTCGCCGCCCCGGCGCAGCTCTTCTTCCAGGATGGCCACGGCGTGGTGGCCAGCTGGCTGCTGGCTACGAACGGGACCTTCCAGGTCACGCGTCTGCTGGGCGAGGCGGGGGCCTGGCAGCTGAGGACCGCCGGCGATGTGGATGGCGATGGGGTCAGCGACCTGCTCTTCCAGGATGCCGCCGGCAACACGGCCGGCTGGCTGCTCGAAACCAATGGTGCCACCCGCAGCGTCATCAACTGGGGGAATGTCGGCACGTGGGAAGTGCGCGCCTGCGCCGACTACACGGGCGAAGGACACGACCAAATCTTCTTCCAATTGCCGAACGGCCTCACGGCCCTCTGGCACCTCACCACCAACGGCACCTTCCAAAGTGCGGAAATGGTCCTCACCAATGCCAGCGGTTGGCGGCTTAGTGCGGCCGCCCCGCACGCCCTCGGCGGCCCTGCCGATCTCTACTGGCAGAACGCCGCCGGCCTGGTCGCCGTCTGGCAGCAGCAGTCCGGCGGTGGCGTGCTCGCGCAGGTCGTCGGCACCACCGGCGCCTGGGCCCTCTGTGGTGCTACGGATATGGACGGCGATGGCACCGGTGACCTGCTGTGGCAGACCCCCGCAGGCGACACGGCCGGCTGGTTCATGACCAGCACCAACACCCTGCGCTCCGCTATTTCCTGGGGGAACATCGGCAGTTGGAAGCTCAAAGCCGGCGGACTGGGCTCACGCCCTGTCTTCTAGGCCTTGGCCCGGCCACTGCAGCAGCTAGGGCGCAGCCCGGCAACAGCCTGCTGGTGTCCTAAACGATGATCCCGGAGCCGGGCACCGCGGCGCTGGTGCTCCTGTTGGGCGGCGCGCTCGTCGGCTGGCGCCGCTGGGTCCGCTGAGCCGCAGGAAATGTCAGCCGAAGTCGAGGCGCAGATCTGGGGCCGACGTGCAGTTCGATATCACTGTGAGCGTCAGCGACCGCCGGCTTTGAGTTTCCAATCGCCCGTGTTCCACCAAGAAATGTTGGAACGCATGGTGTTGTTGCTGCTCATGAACCAGCCGGCCGTGTTACCGCCGGCGGTCTGCCAGAGCAGGTCACCTACACCATCGTGGTCTATATCCGTCGCACCGCAAAGCCTCCAGCTTTCCGCGTTTTGCACCACCTGCGCCAGACAGCCACCGCCGGGTTGCTGCTGCCAGACGGCGACCAAGCCGGCAGCGGTTTGCCAATAGAGGTCGGCAAGGCCGCCGGCGGTGTGCGGGATGGCCGCGCAGAGTTGCCAGGGGCTGGCATTGGTAAGGATCACTTCCGCGCTCTGGAAGACTCCGTTGGTGCTGATATGCCAGAGGACCGTGATGCCCTTCGGATGTTGGAAAAAGATTTGAGCATGACCTGCCCCAAGGTAGTCGGCGCAGGCGCGTACTTTCCATGCGCCCACATTGCCCCAGTTGATGACGCTGCGGACGGAGCCGGCGGGATTGAGGAGCCAGCCGGCGGTGTCACCGGCCGGTGTTTGAAAGAGCAGGTCGCTGACCCCATCGCCATCCACATCGCCGGCCGTCATCAACTGCCACGCTCCTGCCGAACCCAGCAGACGCGCGGACTGGAATGTCCCATTCGTAGCCAACAGCCAACTGGCTACCCAACCTTTGGGTTCTTGGAAGAACACCTGTGCAGGTCTCGCAGGGGCCATCGTGTTTGGTAAAATCTGGGTGGTATAGGAGGCTTTCGACCAGGTCTCGTCCGAGGGCTTGAGCAGATAGTATTCAATAGTCATCTTCTCGGCGCTCACGGTAGCGTAAGCGAAACCATAGTGAGTAGTGTTGCTGTAGAGTATGTCCAAGCCTGCCTCCGGGACGGGCGGGATGGCGTCCAACTCCGCTCCGCCATTGCCGGAGAGCAACTGATAGATATTGTTCCCGGCGGCGTCGGGCGCCAGGCTAACGCTCAAGTTGTGGGTGTGGCCGCAGATGTAGAGGCGGGCGCCATTGGTACCGAGCGAATCCCAGAACTCGGCGCGATGCGCCATGCCGGTGGAACTGGTGCCGTAGAAATGATCAAGATAGACCGGCTCGTGGGCCATGACGATCTTGTAGGGCGTGTTAGACTGCTGCAGTTGCTGGCCCAGCCAAGCTTGGTCAATGCTGTGGTAGCCCCCTGTCGGCGTGGCGGGATAGAAGTACTGGTCAACCACCATGAAGGTTGCATTACTGTGGGTAAACGAATAGGTGTACCCGCGCTGGTCGTCCGTGGGTCCATTGTTGGGCCCATTGGTGGGCATGTGGACGCCGAGCGCATCGTAATAGGCCTGCTTCAGGTCTAGCAAGGGAGCCTCTTCGTCGGCATGGTTCTCGTGGTTGCCGCGGACGGTATAGATTGGGATGTTCAACGCATACACGGGATTCATCGCAGTCTTCCAGTTGTCGAACTGCTGCGCGTAGGTAAGTGGGGCAAGTCCGTTGGTCGCGTTCCCGTTGACCTGATCGCCGCAGCACACCACCAAGTCCGGATTTTTTTCGGCGATCTTCGTCGCGATGGTGTGCAGGACCGTACTGACTCCCGTAGTCGTGTCGTGATGACCACGGGTGTCGCCCATGATGACAAACGACCAGTCGGCCCGAGCACGGCCGGTGCCCCAAGCAAAGGTCATAACCACGGCTGCGATCCGTATGATTTTCAATGTGTTCATCTGCATAGGAGATCTCCATTCATATCTGTCATTTTTTAGTAGTTACGGCGGCGGCGCAACCACAGCACGCCCAGCCCACAGCAACCCAGGCTAAGCGCCAACGTCGAAGGTTCGGGAATCGCCTGGCTCGCAAAGGAGATGGCTTTCAAACTTGGCAAATTTTCCCCACCGAGTTGATTGATCTGCGTCCAATTGCTGCCACCATCCGACGTGTGGTAGATGGTTCCGTTGTAGAGAGCGCGCGCCCCCCACGCTTCCACGTCATTCACGGCGCTCAGACCCACCGTATAGTCCCCGGCCCATTGTCCCACCCAGTGCGCACCTCCATCGGTACTCCGGTAGAGTTGCCTGTCGCAGGCCATCCAGACCACCGAGGTGTTCACAGCGCAAACCTCATTGGCATCATAGGCCCCGATTATGCCAGCCTGCTCGTTCCAAGTGATCCCTCCGTCGGTGGTGCGCAACGCAATGTAGCGGTCGCCCGTCCCACCCACCGCCCAAGCTGTTTGCGCGTCGGCCGCGGAGATACCAAGCAGATGGTTCGCGTTGGTGACATCGCCGCCACTCTGCTGAATCCAGGTTGCTCCGGCATCGCTGCTCTTGAGGATCGTCGCGTAGCTTGCGTTGGTCCCGCCGGTCACCCAAATGTTCGTGGTGTCCAACGCAAAGACACCCTGCAAATGGGTGGTTGCGTACCCGGACGGGAGTTGGTTCGACCAGGTGGTGCCACCATCGGTCGTGTGGATGATCGCGCCCGCCCCCACCGCCCAGACATTGCTGTCGTTGAGGGCGTAGACCTTGTTCAACGTGGTATTGGGGATGTCACCCGCCGTGCCTATGCGTGTCCACGTGCTGCCGGCATTGCTGGTGTGATAAATGGTGGCATAACCGTCACTGGCATCACCGACGACCCGGGCCGAAGAGGGATTCACGGCCGATACACTGACTAAATCCACGTTCGCGATCTGGCCGAAGCCTTGTCGGCTCCAGGTATTCCCGCTATCAGGCGACCACAAGATGGTGCCGGAGCCATTCCATGGAGAGCCCACCGTCCACCCGGCAAAGTACGACGTACCCTCCGCGCGAACAGTATTAGCAAGCACCAGCCCTGTCAGCAGACAAACCAGTGCAGATGTGAAGGTACACCGCGCCATCCGTCTCACAGTGGAAAGATAAACCCCATCAATCATACGCACATTCTTCTCCGACAGCCCACGCCCCTCGCGTGCCACACGGTCTAATGCTCGTTCATCCTATGCCCCTCTAATCAGTACCGTCAACCTTTTTTGCCACCCATATAAACGGCGGTCGAAAAGTGCAGCGGTTGGTGGTCGAAATTGATACGGCGCACCGCCGGGATTAAAGACCACCGATGCCGAAGGCTCCGCCGGCAGGTACAGGACGTAGGTGCAGGGCGGCGTCAGGGTGTTGCGGGGCGCGCCACGAGGTCATGCAGCACCAGTTCGTACGCCTCGGGACCCACGCCCTTTGCCCCGAGGTAGGGGTAATCGTTGATCGCGATGAAATACACGAGCAGCGCAATCATCGCGGCAAGCAGCCCGGTCATCGTCACATGCACGAGCAGGCTCTCTATGCTGAAGACGTACGAGGAGCCGATGGCGAGCAGCGCGCCGATGAGCACCACGCACCACAGCGTGCCTGGTACGGCATAGCTCACCGCCTCCAAGCGGAGGCGCCGGAACTCGATCAGGGTGTTGAAGGCATGCAGCGTCTCGGCATGAAGGATCTTCTGTCGCTCCAGCGCCGGCTCGAAATCGAAAAGCAGATGCTGAAAGTCGTGCAGGATCTCCGTGCCGCCGTGCGGGATCTGGCCACGTCGCTGTAGCGGCCAAGCCTCGTCGATCACATAGCGTGTGTAGCGCGTGAGCAGCGCCTTGAGTTGCCCTTGCAGTGGCTCGGCATACCCACCGAGATCCCGATAGAGGGCGGCGAGTTCGGCAGCCTCGTTCGACGCGACCTGGGAAGCTTCCGCCGCTTTGCTCCAGCTCGCGACCGCCACCAAACCGATGGCGATCGAGTAGATCCCGAGGATCGCCGAAAACAACCACCCAACCACACCGTTGTCGACCAGTGTGCACAGGCCACTCCGGCGGCTCCAGCGCCGGGCCATGATCAGCCCGACGAGCGAGATGCCCACAAAGAGGATGAACATCGCTGGGACAACAAGCCAGGCGGAAAGGTCGTGGAGCCACATCATGATATTCATCTGTTAGTCAATCGTCCGCTGCGAGTCGAGACCAGATAAGAAATTTCTTGGGCGCGCCCGGTTTGAGTACGCCATTTGGCGGCCGCACGCTGACTCTCAGAAAACATACGAGCATTCTGGCGCGGCGCGCGCCGCTGTCAAGCCCTGTATCATGGCCACATTTCGCGTGGGAGAGAGTCTGGCTGGTGCTGTTTGGCGCGGCGTTGCGAGCTTCAGTCGTAAATGGGTGCGGGATCGGCGCCATCGTAGATCCGGGAAGACCTAGACCTCGGCAGCATTGTGGGTCGGTGGTCCTGTCTTCAGCCAGTGCTTCCGGTTGTGCCACAAGGCGTGCGATAGCTAAAAGAAAAGCCACCTTCACAGGTGGCTTCCTTTCAAACCTGCCGCGCATGGCGGCAGGCACTGCGCTCGCGCGCGGTCCGCACGGAACCGCGCAGCCAACCGGGCTCGGCCACCGCGTCTGACAGGGCGCCATCGCCCCAGCGGAGCCTCATCTGCCGGCCTAGCTCGTTTTTCAGCTGCGACACGCGGGCGCACGACAGGCCCCAGCGCCGGCTGAGTTCGCCGTTGGTCAGCTGGCTGCAGTTGTCGTCGTGCTGTACAGCAGTGATCCATGAGCTCCCGCAGCATAGGCGCCATCGCTGCAAAGTCCCTTACCCGCGCGCCGGAAACCGATCCAATCGCCGACTCGCCGCCCTCTTAAACTGCCCGCTTTCCCACGGCATAATACCCTGAGTCAGGCTTATCGCTAACTCCTGCCGCCCACGCCGGCCGACCAACCAACCTTGGCGGCTGCGTGGGGCCGTCTGCATTTCAGGAGGGCCTATGAGCCCAAGAGCAGGCGAGCTGTTGCTGGACGTGATCCAGCCGATGCTGATCGCGGTGGTGCCGCAGGTAGTGAAGACCACCGGAGCGGAAGACCCCGAAGAGCTGGTACAGGACGGCATGTGCATGGCCGCCCAGGCCATCGAGGTGTTGGAGAACCAGGGCAAGGAACTGAGGCCCAGGAGCGTGGCCTACTACACGATCCAGCGGCTCAAGTCCGGTCGTCGTTCACAGTACGCCGGTCGGATGGACGCCATGTGCCCCGGCGCCACGCTCGACAAGCAGGTGATCATGGCGGACATGGAGGCTCCCGCGCGTGACGAGGCCGGCGAGGAGCTGACGTTCGGTGACCTGCTGGCGTCAGATGGCGAGGATGCCGCGACGTTGGCGGCCAGGGACATCGATTGGTCGTTGATCGAGCCGCTGCTGACCGTCCGCGAGCTCAAGGTGCTCCAGTCGTTGGTAGAGGGGCGCAGTACTAACGAGATCGCGTTCGGTTGTCAGGTGAGTGCGCCGGCGGTGACGCAGGCCAAGCGCAGGATCGGGCGTAAGATCAGCGGCAGCTGGGGCGAGGGTATGGTGCGCGAGGTCGGCAGGGTGCCGGCGTGGAGGGCGGGGCTGAGGGCGGCACGAGCGGCGTAGATTGAACCATCCGGCGGCCGTCACGAGGGTGGCGGTCGCCGGATAGCCCCTTGAGCCTAAGCGCCAGCGGAGTGGTTTCTTTAGCTATCCCACGAATGCCAGCCGCAATATTCCTATTCATGACCCGCGGGTCAGTAATGATGAAGGGGTTTCTCGACCCGCCGGACTGAGGCCGGTCGATCCTCCAGGCGTGTAACACCACGGAGAAACGGGACATGGCCTGGGCGGAGGCCTTTGAGATCGCCGGGAAGGCCCCTAGCTGGCCGTATACGGAACCGGCGAGTCAGGAACGCAGGCTGGCGCGGTAAACCGAACCTGTCCGTGCTGAGGCTGGTGGCATACCACGTCATGCGGCGAACCTGCTTCAAGTCGTTTTCCGCTTGCAACCCTACGGCGAGTTGGTAAACAGACGCCTGTCGCGCCCGTTGGGCTGCTTGGCCCAGGCAGCGACGGTAATGGAGAGTCATTGACAACATGATCTGTGCTGGCGGCGAAGGCCGCGGCCATGATGGCGTTGAAAATACTTCCCGAGCTACAGGTGCGAGAGCGCTCCTCGACAAGAAGAGTGCAGCTCAGTTCCTGAACACTTCAGTGAGGAATCTCACGGAGCTGATGAGAGCCGGGAAGGTGACGTTCATCAAACTTGGACACCGGACAGTTCGGTTCAAGCTTGAGGACCTCGATCGAGACGTGGACCGCCTGCGGGTATTGGCGGTTGGCGCTTGAAACCTAGGGCCGGTGCGACAGCGCACCGGCCCTTTGCATTGACAGACGATGTGCTTTTCCTTGCCTGCCGTAGCCCTAAATTCTTGGGACATTTTTGGGACATGAAAACCAGCTTTTTTGTGAAAGTAGCTGCTCATACCTGCTCGAATGAACGATGACACGGAAAACGCGAAAAGCCCTGTCCTTGTTGGTTTATATTGATTCTAAAGGGGAAAATGCTGTCCATCGCCAATCGTCTCGATAGGTTTAGGAATCCAGCACTCTGTCCAGCTGAGCTACCGGGGCGTAAACGGTGTCGAGCACCGCGCGCATCCTACGCCACGCGCCCGCCGCGTGGCAAGCGGCGATGCGCGGCGGCTGCGGCCATCCACCGGCACAATGTTTCGGGCACCTGCAGCCCCACTTGTCCGAAGCATAAATATTAACCAGGCAACCCGGCTGGAATGGGAAACAAGGATGTCCTCCAGCGCCGACGGTAGGGCGACGCCTCCGGCGGAGCCGCCGCCACACGATACCCAGCGCGACGTAACGACCACGCCGTGCTCCAACTGCACTACGCTCCGCACTGCGCATCGGGGCGCGCTCAACCGCGAATCCGCCGGTGACACATCCGAACCCTATCATCCGCATTCCAGCTTCCTCTTCGGTCTGCATTGGCGGGCTATTTCGAGGACGAAGTGTCCGTGTGCCATACGGGATTCCATAGGACGAAGTGTTACCCGCAAAATGGACGTCCCCCTATAGACCGGCTCGCACTACCCGCTTATAAGGAGACAAGGTGCAAGCAAGTTGACCAGGGCGCTCCGCCGGGCATCCACCCTGCGGTCCGGCGGAGGGCGCAAACAACCAGCGGCAGGGAAAAGGGAGAGCAGATGAAAAGCATCGCATGTTGGATGGGCTGTCTGGCGTTGATGGCCATGTTGGCCGGCTGCGGCGGCGGCGGCGATTCCCCCAGTCCCAGCGTCGATGTCAGCGGACACTGGACAGGCAGGTCGAGCGTGGGCATCGGCTTCACCATGGACCTGACCCAGACCGGGGCGAGCGTGAGCGGCTCCTCCACGGCTGGAGGCGAAACCGGACAGACCGTGGGCTCTGTCGATGGCAACACGTTCTCGTTTTCCATCGTCTGGCCGGCCTCCGGCACAGGCACCGGGCAGGCCACGGTCGAAGGCAACACGATGTCGGGCACCGAGCAGGAGGCAGGCGGTTCAGGCACCTTCACCGCCACGCGGCATTGAGGCCTCGACACCCGGGGGCGGCGCTCACGGGAACGCGTGTTCGATGTCGGCCAGGTCCACGCCGAGGACCTTTTTGGCGATGGGCGCGAGCGCTTCCGGTGAACCCTCGAGGTGCGTGGTGCGCTGGACGTGCTTCACGCCCGCCCCGGCCGCCAGCGGCAGCGCGGGCGAGGAAGACTCGATCTCGTAGAACGGACCGAGCGGCTTGGCACCGGGCTCGGGCGCGCCGTCGTTGTAGGCGTTGATGACGTCGCCGGCGTAGGGCTGCGCGTGCACCTTCCACTGCGAGCGGACGTAGGGCAGCGTGGCCGCATGGTCCGGCAGGTTGAACTGGAGGATCGTCAGCGTGCGGCGGTCGGGATCGTAGCTGCCGCACATGGGCAGGCAACGCTTGGGCGGGATGCCGATCTTGGACCGGTAGTTGCCGTCGGCTTTGAAGAAGAGCGCGGCGGGCGTGATTTTGAGCCGGTCGGGGCCGACCGCGCCGAAGTAGTCGGTGTTCGCCGCGGGCCCCAGCAGCTTTTCGTCGCCCGCGCGGACGGGGATGGCGACGACGGTGTGCGGGCCGTGCTTGAGCATGCCGAGCAGCCAGATGGACAGCGCCCCCGTCCCGGCGTGCCACGCATTCGTGCCGGTGTTGATGAGCGTGTTCTCGGTCTGATAGCCGACGACGGACACCTGCTCCGGCAGATCCGCGCCGAGCAGTGCGCCCAGCGCGGCGCGGTCGAGCAGGCGGACTGTGCGCTCGATGCGCACCTTGAACTCAGCGCCGGAGTTGTTGAACAGCGTGCCGGATTTGCGGAAGGCGATGCGGTCGCTGGCGGCCGCGGTGATCTCGAACGGCTCGGTGTCCATCAGCGCAGGCGTCTTCCAGTTGTCAAAGACGTAGCGCTTCTCGCCGGGTTTGAAGAAAATGGCGAACTGGCCGCCTTCCGGACCCAGCCAGAGCCGCTCTTCGCCGCCGAAGACATGGATGTGCTGCTCCAACCCCTGCCGCTCGGACTCCGGCACGATGCCGCGCTGGACGAGGTCGTAGTTGATCCACCCGTAGGAGGCGCCCGCGGTCCCGCCGGCGGTCGAGGTCATCACGCGCCCCTGCCAGGCGGGCGCGATGGCGATCTGCGCCCGGCCGTCGGCGCTTTTCAAGAGCCGCACCGCCGTGTGTGCCCGCAGGAAATCCACGTCATCCCCGAACGTTCCGGCCGCCTGCGCGAGCGCGACGCACGCCCAAGCCGCCCCGATCCGCACCCAGCAGTTACAGTTCATGGCGAACAACTAAACTCCCACGCGTCCCGCGTCAAGCCGCGAACGGCGCCCCGCGGCTTGACAACGGCCGCGCGGCGGGAATACTTTCCGCGGTCAACAAAAACAGGAGCGCTTGTTATGAAGAAGAGTCTGCTGGTCGTGTTGGGTCTGGCGGTGGGATTGCTGGGCAGCCTGCGCGCGAGCGCCGGCGAGTGGGAGACCGATTTCGCCAAGGCCTCCGAGGCGGCGAAGAAGGACAGCAAGTTCATGCTGCTCGACTTCACCGGCTCCGACTGGTGCGGCTGGTGCATGAAACTCGACAAGGAAGTCTTCAAGAAGAGCGATTTCAAGGACTACGCCAAACAGAACCTCGTGCTGGTATCGCTGGACTTCCCGCGCTCGAAACCGCAGAGCAAGAAGGTGAAGGACCAGAACAAGGAACTGCAAAAGAAGTACGAGATCAAAGGTTATCCCTCCATCATCATCCTCTCGCCCGAGGGCGAACTGGTCGGCCAGACCGGCTACCAGGAAGGCGGCGCGGCGAAGTACGTCGAGCACCTCAAGTCCATCATCGGGAAGAGCAAGGGCGGCGCGGCCGCGGCCACCGACGAGAAGAAGGCCGAGAAGAAACCCGCCAAGAAGCAGTAAACCCGGCCGGCAGAACATGGCGCCGCGATCCGCCCGACGCCGGGGGATGGCGGCGCTTTTTTCTTTTTACCGCTCATGAGCCGACGCCACCCACTCCGAGCGACGACCAGCATCGCCCTGCTGTGCTGGCTGCTGCTGCGCTGCGCCGCGGGGGCCACCGATCCGGCCACGCACGGCCCCTTTCCGGCCGGGAGGCAAACGGTGTTCATCCCCGGCGAGGAGCAGCACGCCCTGGCCACGGACGTCTTCTTCCCGGGCACGGCCACCGGCGGCGTGGCGGCGGCCGCAGGCCCGTGTCCGGCGCTGGTGCTGGGCCACGGCTTCCTGCAGTCCAAGGCCTGCCACGAACAGCAAGGCATCCTGCTGGCCACGCGCGGCTTCATCGTCCTGATCCCCGCCTTCAACAAGGCCGCCGATCATCGCCGCAACGGCCGTGAACTGAGCCGCTGCCTGGACTGGCTCAGCGGCCAGCAGACGAACCCGGCGGCCTTGTTTTTCCAGCGCGTGCGCCTGGACCGGCTGGGCGCGGCGGGGCATTCGGCCGGCGGCTTGAGCGCCCTGCTGGCGGCAGCGGATGACCCGCGCATCCGGGCGCTCTCCCTCATGGATCCGGTGGACAAGGATAAGTTGGGCCTCGACGCCCTGTCCCGCCTCAGCCTGCCGGTGGCCATGACCTGGTCCGAACCATCGAGCGGCAACAACCACGGCAGCGCGCAGCGGCTGTTTGCGGCCACGACCGGGTCCGGGCGCGGCGTGAAAATCGTGGGCGCCAACCACACCGACGCACAAAACCCGTCGGGCTGGCTCTGCCGGCTGGTCTGCGGCGCCGCCGAACCCCGACGGCAGCACCTCTACGACCGTTACCTGGTCGGCTGGTTCGAATATCACCTGCATGACGATGCGGCCTATGCGTCGTGGGTCTTTGACCTCCCCGGAGGACAGGTGGCCGCCGATCTTGCCGCCGGACGCATCACCTATGCGGCGCCCAAGTCAAAGCCTTCAGGAACGGGCAGGCCCAACCTGGGCCGATGAGGCCTATTCAGGCCACTGTTCCCAAGATAAGGAAGGGGGCCGTCAAAAATCTTGCCGCTTGACGGGTGGCCCGCAGGTGGGTATTGTCTGCGCGCGTTACAAGTCCGGCAGTCGCTAGGCGTGGGAAGCAAACCCACGCTTTTGCGTGTCGGGCTTGTGGTGTTAGCTCTTTTGAGGACACAACTATGGCGAGCGAACTGCAACAGGTGTTTGAGTTTATCGAGCGCGAGCGCGGCATCGACCGCGAAACGCTGCTGAATGCGGTGGAAACCGCCCTGCTCAAGGCCTCGAAGAAGGCCGTCAGCCCGGCGCGCGAACTGCGCATCGCCATCGACCGTAAAACCTTTGAAATCCGTGCTTTCGCCCGCGTCCAGGTCGTGGAGGTCATCAAGGAACCGCACGATCAGATTCTGCTGGCCGCCGCCAAGCGCGTCCTGCCCACCGCCAAGGTCGGCGACTTCATGGAAGTGGAAGTGACGCCGAAGAACTTCGGGCGCATCGCCGCCCAGACCGCCAAGCAGACCATTCTCCAGGAGATCCGCAACGCCGAGAAGGCGAAGATCTTCAAGGAATACAAAGACCGCCCCGGCGACATCGTCAGCGGCACGGTCCGCGGCTTCGAGCGCAGCGACGTGCTGATCGACCTCGGCCGCGCCGAGGCCGTCATGCCCTCGCGCGAGCGCGTGCCGATCGAGGAATACCAGGTCGGCGACCGGGTTCGCGCCCTGCTGCTGACCGTTGAGGACAAGCCCGGCGGACCGGCTCTGATCCTCTCGCGCTCGGCCCCCGAGTTTGTTCGCAAGCTGTTTGCGCTGGAAGTGGCCGAAATCTCCGACAACACCGTCGAAATCCGCGCCATCGCGCGTGAGCCGGGCTACCGCACGAAGCTGGCGGTCTACTCCAACGACAGCAAGGTGGATCCGGTCGGCGCGTGCGTCGGCCTGCGCGGCCTGCGCGTCAAGAACATCGTCCGTGAACTTTCCGGCGAGAAGATCGACATCGTGCGCTGGAACGAGGACGTCAAGACTTTCGTCACCAACGCGCTCTCCCCCGCCAAGCTGCTGCGGCTGTCGGTGGACGAGGAAACCGGCACGGTCAACGTCATCGTCGCTTCCGACCAGCTCTCGCTGGCGATCGGCAAGAAGGGCCAGAACGCCCGGCTGACGAGCAAGCTGACCGGCTGGAAGATCGACATCACGAAGGACGAGGCCGATATTTCGTTCGAAGAAAAGGTCGCCCACGCGATCAGCAAGCTGGCCACCATCGAAGGCATCGGCAAGGAACACGCCGAGAAGCTGGTGCGCGCAGGTTTCCTGACGCCGGAAGGCATTGTCGCCGCCGAGGTGAGCGATCTGATGGCCGTCGAGGGCTTCGACGAGCAGTCCGCGGAGGCCGTGCGCGCGGCCGCGGAAAAAGTTTTTGAGGCCGAGAACAAAATCCTCGAAAGCGAAAGCGAAGCATGAGGGTACACGAATTAGCACGCGAACTGGGCCTGCGGAGCAGCCAGGACATCCTGGACAAGCTGCAACAGCATGGCATGCAGCTCAAGAACCACATGAGTCCCCTGACTGACGAGCAGGTGGACATCATCCGCAAAGCCTTTCCCAAGGGCTTTATCCAGCCCGCGCCGGTGGTCGAGGTCAAGCCGGAGACGCAGCGGAAGACGATCCTCGTGCGCGGCCCGATCATTGTCCGGGAATTCGCCGAGCAGCTCGGCCTGAAGCCCAACCAGCTTATCGCCGAGTTGATGATGATGAACATCTTCGCCTCGATGAACGAGCGCGTGGACCTCAAGATCGCGCAGCAGATCGCCGAAAAGCACGGCTTCAGCTTCGAACACGAGAAAAAGCAGGTCGAGCACAAGCCGGTGACCAAGGCCGCCGAGCCGGCGGTCGAACCGAGCGTGGACAAGAGCGAGGACCTCACGACGCGCCCTCCTATCGTCACGTTCATGGGCCACGTCGACCATGGCAAAACCTCGCTGCTCGACAAAATCCGCAACACCAAGGTTGCCGCGGGCGAAGATGGCGGCATCACGCAGCACATCGGCGCCTATACGGTCACGGTCAGCAACGACCGCCAGATCACCTTCCTCGACACGCCGGGCCACGCGGCCTTCACGCAGATGCGCGCCCGCGGTGCCAACCTGACCGACATTGCGGTCATCGTGGTCGATGCGCAGGACGGCATCATGCCGCAGACCCGCGAGGCCATCCAGCACGCGCGCGCCGCCAAGGTCGCGCTGATGTTCGCCATCAACAAGATCGACCTGCGCGGTGCCAACGTGGACCGCGTCAAGACCCAGCTCCAGAAGGAAGGCCTCGCGCCCGAAGACTGGGGCGGCACGACGATCTGCTGTCCCGTCAGCGCCGTCACCGGCGCCGGCATCGACCAGCTGCTCGAGATGATCCTGCTGCAGGCCGACATGCTGGAGTTGAAGGCCAACCCCACCCGTCGCGCCCAGGGCTACGTGATCGAGGCGCGCCTCGAGCCCGGCATGGGCCCGACCGCCAACATCATCGTCAAGCGCGGCACGCTCAAGGTCGGCGACGCCATCACCTGCGGCCCGTACTGGGGCCGCGTCAAGGCGCTGATCAGCGACAAGGGCATCAAGGTCCGCACCGCGGGCCCGTCGATGGCCGTCAAGGTGCTCGGCCTGACCGCCGTGCCGGAACCCGGCATGGAATTCCAGGTGCAGGCGAACGACCGCGTCGCGCGCGACATGTCCGAGATCGCGGTCGCCGAAAAACGCAAGCAGGAGATCGCCGTCTCGCCCAAGCGCCTGACGCTCGACGACCTGATGAAGCCGGCCAGCCAGGTCAAGGAAATGCACAAGCTGCGCCTGATCCTCAAGGCCGACGTGCAAGGCTCGCTGGAAGCGATCCAGAACTCGCTCGCCGGTGTCAAGAGCGACAAGGTCGTGCTCGACATCCTCCTCTCCAGCGTCGGCAACATCAGCAGCAACGACGTGCTGCTCGCCCGCGCCTCCGAGGCCATCATCATCGGCTTCCATGTCGGCAAGGACGACGGCGTCAACGCCACCGCCAAGCGCGAGGGCGTCGAGATCCGCCTCTACAGCATCATCTACGAGCTGCTCGACGACGTGCGCAACGCGATGATCGGCCTGCTCGACCCCATCGTCAAGCAGACGGTGGTCGGCCACGCGGAAGTGCTGCAGGTCTTCGAGATCAGCCGCAAGGGCACCATCGCCGGTTGCCGCTGCACCGACGGCCGCCTGACCAGCCGGGCCCGCGCCCGCGTCAAACGGAAAAACGACGTGCTCTTCGAAGGCGCGCTCATCAGTCTCAAGCGGTTCCAGAGCGATGCGGCCGAGGTGCGCGAAGGCCAGGAATGCGGCCTGCGCCTCGACAACTTCAGCGGCTTCCAGCCCGGCGACGTGATCGAGTGCTTCGAGGTCGAGAAGATCGCCCAGCAGCTGTGAGGCGCGCCATGACCCGCTGTACGCTTTTCCAACCCTTGGAAAGCCGGCGCGTCGTTTTTTCCAAGGTTGGGAAGAACGCCAGCCCCCTTCGATGTTCGATGTTGGATGTTCGTTGTTCGATGTTCAAGGAGGCCGCTCATGAGTAACGTGGACCGCCTGACCCGCGTCAACGCGCTGCTCAAGCGCGAGATCGCCGAGTCCCTCTACCGCGTCTTCGCGGGCCGGGACTTCGACTTCGCCGCCGTCACCGTGACGCACGTCTTCATCGCCAGCGACCTGCACAGCGCGCGCGTACTCGTCAGCATCCTCGGCCACGAGAAGGACCGCGGCGGCATCCTGCGCCAGCTCCAGCAGCATCGCGGCCCGATCCAGAAGCTGCTCAGCAAGCACGTCATCCTTAAATACACGCCGCAGCTGCACTTTGAGCTCGATACCTCCCTGGAGGAGGGCGACCACGTGCTGCGGCTGCTCGAGAAGATGGCCGACGCGAACCCCGAATGGACCGACACCCTGCCGCCCGCCTCCACCCCCACCGAGGACGAACCATGAGCTTTCACGCCGGCCGCGCCGGGCAACCCGCCCGCGAACTCGATCCCTGTGACGGCATCCTGCTGGTGGACAAGCCCTCCGGCATGACCTCGCACGACGTCGTGGACCGCATCCGCCACACCTTCCGCATCCGCAAGGTCGGCCACGGCGGCACGCTCGACCCGATGGCGACCGGCCTGCTCATCATGCTGCTCGGCCGCGGCACGCGTCTCTCCAACGACATCATGGGCACCGACAAGGTTTACGAAGGCACCATGCAGTTCGGGGTCACGACCAGCTCCGAGGACGTGGACGGCGCCGTCACCGGCACCGCCGACTTCTCCGGCGTCACGCGCGAGGCCGTCGAGGCCGAGATGAAGAAGTGGCTCGGCGACGTGCAGCAGATCCCGCCGATGGTCTCCGCGATCAAGAAGGACGGCGTGCCGCTCTACAAGCTGGCGCGCAAGGGCCAGGAGATCGTCCGCGAGCCGCGCTGGCTCCACATCTACGAATTCACGCTGTTGGACTTCGCCCTGCCGCGCGTCAGCTTCCGCCTGCGCTGCTCCAAGGGCACCTATGTCCGCACGCTCTGCGCCGACATCGGCCGCGCGCTCGGCTGCGGCGCGCATCTCGCCGACCTGCGCCGCACGCGGTCCGGCGAATTCTCCATCGACAAGGCGCTGCGCCTGGAGGACCTGCTCAAGCTCAAGTTCGACGACATCCTGCCGCACATCATCCCCGCGCACGAGGTGCGCGAACTGACGCGTCCGGTCAAATGAAACTGCTCCACGAGCTGGGCGGCCTGCGCCACGAACCAGCCCCGCTTTTCATCGCGGCGGGCTTCTTCGATGGGGTGCATCGTGGCCACCAGCGCGTGATCGGCACCGCGGTCGACCTCGCGCGCGCCGGCGGCGGCAACGCCTGGGCCCTGACGCTCGACCCGCACCCGCTCAAGGTGCTCGCGCCCGGGAAGGCGCCGCTGCTGCTGACCTCCCTCCCCCACAAGCTCCAGCTGCTGGAGCAACTCGGCCTCGCCGGCTGCGTCGTGCTGCCCTTCACCCCTGCCGTCGCCCACGAGGCGCCGGAATTTTTCCTGAACGAACTCGCCGCCTCCCTGCCGCGCCCCGCCGGGCTGGTGATCGGCACCAACTGGACCTTCGGCCACGCCGCGCGCGGCAACGCCGCCCTGCTCCAGCGCCTCGCCCCGGGGCTCGGCCTGTCCTTGCATCCCGTCGAACCGCTCGGCTGGAGCGGCGGGCCGGTGTCCTCGACGCGCATCCGCCAGCAGATTTTGCACGGGCACCTCGAGTCCGCCGCCTGCATGTCCGGCCACTTCCACAGCATCCACGGCCAGGTCGGCCGCGGCAAGGGCTACGGCCGCACGCTCGGGTTCCCGACCGCCAACCTGCGCCCGCACGACGAGGTCCTGCCGCCGCCCGGCGTCTTCGCCGTCTGCGCAAAGATCGACGGCGTCAGCCATCTCGGCGCCGCGTTCCGCCCCGACCCGCAGTCGCAGCCGGAGTTCGGCGGGGATCCCCTGATCGAAGTCCACTTCCTCGATGCGCACCTCGACCTCTATGACCGCGAGCTCGAGGTCTATCTGCTCCACTATCTACGCCCTACGCGCCGCTTCGAAAACGCCACCGACCTGCGCGAGCAGATCGCGCGCGACGTCGAGGAGATACGCCAAATGACCGGCAAGTTGTTGACGACGGCGGAAGGAGTGCCCTTGCCCGCATGCGAATGAAATCCGGCTCGCGAGTACGCTCGCGAGCCGCAAGGCAACGAAGATATGCACACGTCAGGAAATATCGTGGTCACGCACAGCCCCGCGGAAACCCGGCGGCTGGCGGCAGATTTGTTGCGCGAGCTGCAGCCCGGCGCGGTGCTGGCGCTGCACGGCGACCTCGGCGCGGGCAAGACCTGCTTCGTGCAGGGCCTCGCCGCCGCGCTCGGCGTCCACCAGCCCGTCAGCAGCCCCACCTTCACGCTGATCCACGAATACGAAAGCACGCCGCCGCTCTACCACGCCGACCTCTACCGTATCCGCGACGCCGACGATGCCTACGGCCTCGGCCTCGATGAATACATCGACGGCGACGGCTTCACCGTCATCGAGTGGGCCGAGCGGGCCGCGGAGCTGCTGCCGCCGGACACGTGGCACCTGACGTTTGAAGTGGGCGCGGACCTGACCGAGCGGACGATCACGATTGAATCTCCTAATCGTAATCCTAACTCGTAATCTTAATCTTCCGTCCGGCCGGAGGGATTAAGATTATGAATCAGGATTAGGAGCAGGATTAAGAGTGGAAAGAAAAACATGATTGTCTTGTCCATCGAAATGTCGAGCGCGGAGAACGACGTGGCGCTGTTGCGCGACGGCCGGGTGCTCGCGCGCCGGACGTGGGCCGCGCTGATGTTCCACCATACGCGGTTGTTCGACCTGCTCCCCGAAGTGCTCGCCGAGGCGGGCGTGAAGCCGGACCAGATCGGGCTGTTCGCCGTCGGGCGCGGACCGGGCTCGTTCTCCGGCACGCGCGTCGCCCTGACCACCGCGCAGGCGTTCGCCATGCCCGGCGGCCAACCGGTGATCGCCGTCAGCAGCGGCGCCGCACTCGCCCGCACCGTCGCCGCCGCGGGCGGCGCGGAAAAAATCGCGATCATCGGCGACGCGCGGCGCGACACGATCTGGCTCGGCGTCTTCGACGGGCAGACCGGCGCGCCCGCGCAGCCCGCGCCGTGGATTACGCTGCCCCTCGCGCAGCTCGCGGGCGTGCTGCCCGCCGGCGCGAAGATCGTCAGCCCCGACTGGACGCGCCTCGCTGCGCACTGGCCCGCCGACCTGCCACAGCCCATCAGCCAATATCCCACCGCCGCCGCCATCGCGCAGCTCGCACTGGAGCAGCACGCCGGCAGCGCCTCCGCCGAACCTCTCCTGCCCATCTACCTGCACCCCGCCGTCGCCACGCCGCCCGCCCGCACAGCGACCGCACCGCACGCTTGACCCGCGCACGGCCCGCACCTAGGCTGCGCCCGCCATGCAGCGCAGCGTAAGGACACCATGCAGGACAAGTCAGCAAACCAGGACGAAGAAACGCCAGCCGAGGCCAGACGGGCCCGGATGCCGCTTTCCGCCATACTCATGTCCAGTCTGGCGACCACCGTATTGATCGCCGTCATCATCGCCGGCAGCCTGTATATCTACCGGCTGTTCCCGAACATGCGCCCGGGCAGTTTGCAGGAGGAGTTGCTGAGCTGGCTGGTCATCGTGGTGGGTGGCGGTGCCTGCGTCGGGGTGCTCCTGCTGGGCGCCCAGCTGCGCCGGCGGCTCGCAGGGCGCGGGGCAGAAACAACGCTTCCCCGCAAATCCGCCAAATAGCCCGCGACGGCAGAGTCCTTGGCCTCCGTTTGCTCCCCATCGGTGTAATCTGCGAAATCTGTGGACGCTTTTTCCACCTTCTCTGCTCTCACACTTTACCTTTCAGCCGCTTTGCAATCTCTGCCCAGCCTTGGAAAAGCGCGCGCCAGCGGGTAAGGTGCGCCCCGTCGGAGCTGTCATTATGAAAAACGTGATCCTGAAAACGGTGCGGGACAACATCCTGATCGGGCTGATGATCTTCCTGCCGGTCGGGATGACGCTGCTGATCGCCAACTGGCTCTTCGGCATGGCGACGTCGATGATGGTGGTCTGGCTGCCCAAGGAGGTGCAGGCCGTCGCCTGGAAATTGTTCCTGCTGCGGGTGGCTTTCCTGCTGGTCATGGTCGTGCTCCTGTTCTGCGCGGGGCTGCTGGCGCGCAACGTGGCGGGCAAGCGGCTCTATGACATCGGCGACAAGCTCCTCGCGCGCGTGCCGATGTTGAACAAGCTGTATGTCTGGATGCGGCAGATCAGCGAAACGATCCTCGACCAGAGCGGCGGTATGTTCAAAGAGGTGGTGCTCGTGGAATATCCGCGGAAGGGCGTCTTCGCCGTCGGCTTCGTGACCACCGATGTGCCGGCGCAGCTGGCCCTGAAACTGGCGGGCAGCGAGCCGCAGGAGCCCTGGGCCGGTATCTTCCTGCCCGTCTCGCCGCCCACCTCGGGCTTCTTCCTTCTGGTCCGGCGCTCGGAATTGCGGCCCCTGAAAATCTCGGTGGGCGAAGCGATGAAGCTGCTCATCTCCGGCGGCACGGTCCTGCCGGGCGCGATCGTGGAGGGCAGCTCGCTGCTGGAGAAGGCCGAGGACTGGGTCGAGCGCCAGAAATGAGCACGGGAGAGCCGGGCGTCATCCTCAAGGATCTGGCGATCGTCCTGCGCGTCGCGCCGGTTTCGAACACCTCGCGCATGGTGCAATGGTACACGCAGTCGCACGGCAAGATCGCCACGCTGATCAAGGGGGCGCAGCGGCCGAAGAGCCCGTTCCTCGGGCAGTTCGACCTCTTCTACACCTGTGAACTGTTGTTCTACGCCCGCGAGCGCAACCACATCCACTACGCCCGCGAGTGCGCGCCGCTGGAGCGCCGTGACCGCTTCCGGATCGACTGGCGCGCCGCGGCGGCGGCCTCCTACTGCGCCGACGCCGTCGCGCGGCTGACCCTGCCCGACGCGCCGCAGCCGGCGCTCTACCACCTCCTGACCATGACGCTGAACGAGTTCGCCACGGCCGGGGCGGCCGAGGCCGTGGTGTACTGGTTCGAGCTCAAGCTGCTCACCGCGCTCGGCGTGCAGCCGCGGCTCGACAGCTGCCTGGACTGCGGCGCGCCGCTGCTCCCGGCCGCGCGGCCGCCGGTCTTCACCCTGGAGCGCGGCGGACTGGTGTGCGCGGCCTGCGCGGCGCGCGGCGCCGCGGGCGAACCGTGCGCGCCCGAGGCGCTCGCGATGCTCGCCGGCTGGCAGGCCGCGGGCAGCCCGCGGGCCGCCCGCCGGACGCACTGCACGCTGCGCCAGCTCAGCGCCATGGACACCCTGCTCGGCCGCTTCCTCCATACCCATCTGGACCAGCTGCTCGTCAGCCGCGCCATCGCGCTCAGCCTCCTGCGCCGCCCCGACGCCGCGTGACTACAACTCAACCAGGGAGCCCCGGCATGAGTTAATTCCTTGGCTCCCTCACACCGCCGGTGCCCAAGGAATCCATGGTCACCCTGCCCATCAACACGCATCGGCGCCGCCCTCTACGCTGGAGGGCGGCGTGTCACGCCGCCGTTGTTGAGAGTGAACCGCGTGGGGCACTATGAAAGTGGTGGACCTATCGACGTTGCTCGCCAGGTCTTGCGAATAACTTAGAGAATCATTCTGGTAAATTCGCTTTCGATAGACAGGCCCCCGACCTCCCCCAACCTTCAACGTTGACCCCACCCTGCCGTCTTCATAAGCTCCCGCAGGTTTATTTTTTCCTAAATTACCTGCCGTGGGAACAGATTGCCGCCGTCGGCGAGGTCGCCCGCTCCGGCGTGGGGCCGGAGGCGCGGTTCACGGCAGGGCACACCATCGGCTATGTACTCTTCGGGCTGGTGGAGTACCACGTTTTTTCACCGTTCTATTTTGTGCAACTATTCAGAAATTATCGCCGCCAGCGCAGGCTGGCGGCAGGAACAGCCTCTGCCCAAGAGCCCGTGCCACCCGACCAGAACACAAAATAACGAGGTGCATTCGCCCTATGCCCTTGGCTGGCGGCGGATTGAGGCTCGCGGGACTGGAAAGTCCTGCCCACAAGAAGTGAGCGTGCAGGAGCACAGGCTTGCTGTGCCCGGTGTTCTCGCACGGTTGGGTTTCGTGGGGTTGGGAATCCCGCCGATGAGACCCGCCACCCTTGGCGCCTTGGCCGAATGCCCGGGCCGGGTTCTGCGTCAGTGCTGGTGGCGGATGATCTTGCCCTCGATGAGGTAGATCACGTCCTCGGCAATGCTGCTGGCATGATCGGCGATGCGCTCGAGGTGGCGCGAGACGTTGAGCAGGGTGATCAGCGCCTCGATGTCGTCAGGCCGCTCGCGCAACAGTTCCTTGACGCGGGCGTAGGTCTCGCGGTTGAGGGCATCGACCTCGTCATCGGCCACGCCGACCTCGCGCGCGAGGGCGAGGTCCATGTTGATGAGCGCATCGAGGCTCTTGTGCAGCATGGTCTGGGCCTTTTCGGCGATGGGCGTGAAGTCGATGAGCACCTCGAGGCGCGGCTGTGCCGCGAGGTACTTGGCGCGCTTGGCTACGTTGACGGCGAGATCGCCGATGCGCTCCAGCGTGTGGTTGAGCTTGAGGATCGCCACGAGGAACCGCAGGTCGTGCGCCACCGGCTGGTGCAGGGCCAGGATCTTGAGGCATTCCTCCTCGATCGCGACCTCCTGCTGGTCCACCAGGTCGTCGCCATCGATCACCGTCTGCGCCAGCACGGCGTCGCGCCGGGTGACGGCGCGCACGGCCTGGCGCACGTTCTCCTCGACCTGGGCGCTCAGCGCGAGGACGAGCTTCTTGAGCCCCGTGATTTCACGAATCAAGTGCACGGACATGTTCTACCATCCTTTCCCGGACGCTTCCAAACTTCTTCACGAGCGCAATCCCTTGGCGATCCGGGCACGGACGATGATCGCCGTCAGATTGAGCAGCAGCACCAGCACGACGAGGCTGAAGACCATCCCGTATTGCACGTGGCGGATCTCGTCCACGGCGACGTGCTCGCTGCACAGGTTGTAGATGTTCCACGGCAGCGCGGGCGTCGGTTGCGACAAGGTCTGCCAGAGCGCCAGCGGTTTGCCGACGCTGACGGCGGCGGTGAAGATGATCGGCGCCGTCTCGCCGGCGGCGCGGCCCATACTGATAATGACGCCGGTCAGGATGCCGGGCAGCGCGGCGGGCAGAGTCACGGTGCGGACCGCACGCCATTGGCCGGCGCCGAGGCTCAACGCAGCTTGCTTATAGGTCGCTGGTACGGCGCGCAGCGCTTCCTCGGAGGCGCGGATGATCGTCGGCAGAATCAGCAGGCCGAGCGTCAGCGAACCGACGAGCACGCTCTTGTTCGGCGAGAGATGGATGGCGTTGATGAAGAAGGCCAGGCCGAACAGGCCGAAGACGATGCTCGGCACGCCGGCCAGCGTGCTGATGCAGACGCGCAGCAGGCGCACGAGCTTGTTTTCGCGGGCATATTCGACGAGGTAGATCGCGGCGATCACCCCCATCGGCACCGCGAACAGGATCGCGCCGAGCGTCAGGTAGAGCGTGCCCAACACCTCCGGGCCGATGCCGCCGAAGAAGTGTGCGTCGTACGATTCATCGGTGAGGAAGCGACCGTAGAAGGTCAGCTGCGGCGCGAGCATCGCCTCGGCATTTTTTTCCACATAGGCGAACAGCGGTTCCAGCGCGGTGCCGCGGAATTTCTCCACGCGGGGCTTGAGCACTTTGTGCCCGAGCCCGCCGCCGGAGAAATCGTAATCCTCGTAGAACAAAACTTTCTGCAGCTTGACCTGCGCCCGATCCCAGCGCGTCTGCCCGTATTGGCCGCGCATCATCAAGGGCACTTCCTCGCCAGGCAGCGGGCCGAGCAACTCCTTGACGGCGGCGCGGACCTGCTCGAACTCGGGCTTGATTTTGCGGCGCTGCGCCACCGGGAGCGCTTCGAGTTCCTTCCGGTAGGCGGCGAGCGCCGCGAACACGGGCTGGCGCGCGGCGGTGGTGGCGGCGATTTCCTTTTGCAGCTCGTCGCGGTCGCCGCGCTGGAATTTTTCGAGCAGGACGCGGCGGAATTCCACGGTGCCCTGGAAGACGTAGGCGCCGAGGCCGCGCACGCACATCGGCGCAAGCAGGATCAGCAAAGCCGCGGTCAGCAGCGCGATGGAAATTACGCCCATGCTCGTGAACGAGCGGTCGAGCAACTTGCGTGTGCCTAGGCGAAGCATATCAGCGCAACCTCCGGCGCGTGCTGGCAATCATGCGTTCGCTGACCATGTTGCACGCCAGCGAGAAGAGGAGCAGCACCAGCGCCATCGCGAACAAGACGTGGTAGTGGGCCGAACCGGCGCTCTGGTCGGCCTCGCCCATGTCGCCGGCGATGGTGGCGGTGAGCGTGCGGACGGGTTCCAGCAGGTTGAACCACGGCTCCGGGATGCGCGCGGCGTTGCCGGACGCCATCCAGACGACCATCGTCTCGCCGATGGCGCGCATGATGGAGAGGATCGCCGCTGCGAGGATCCCGCTGGCCGCGGCGGGGATGACGACCTTGACGAGCGTCTCGGCGCGCGTCGCGCCGAGCGCGTAGCTGGCCATGCGCATGTCGCGCCCGGTCGCCTGCAGCGCGTCCTCGGAGACGCTGACCATCGTCGGCAGCGCCATGATGCCGAGGATGATCGCGGCGTTGAGCGCGTTGGTGCCGCTGGAGATTTCGACGACGTAGAGCGCCCGGCCGGTCTGCCACAACCCCCAGGCCAGAAGCGAACCAAAGACGATAAAGATCAGCCAGCGGACGAGCGGCTGGTGTTGTTCCGCAAAACGCGCCGCCGTAAGATCGGCCACCACGAGCAAGGTCAGCGCGAGGATGGGCGTGACGATCAGCCAGAACGCCCAGGCCAGCATCGGTCCGCCGTGTGCCTGCAGCGCGGGCGCGAAGACGACCAGCGCGAAGAAACCGTAGGCCACCGAGGGAATCGCCGCGAGCATCTCGACCACGGGCTTGACGCTCTGGCGCACGCGGAACGGCAGCACGTCGCTCAGGCAGACCGCCGCCGTCAGGCCGAGCGGGATGGCGACCAGCGCCGCGCCGGCCGTGACCAGCAAGCTGCCGAAGAGAATCGCACGCGTGCCGAACTCCGGCGGGCGATGCGTGGGATACCAGGCCGAACTGACAAAGAATTCCTTGAAGTGTGCCCAGGAGAAAAAGGGCAGCGCGTCGCGGGCGATGAACAAGAGAATGAACACCACCGCCAGCAGCGAGAGGGAGGTAATGCCGAGCAGAAAGCCCTCGCCCAGCCAGCGCGCGAGGCGCCGGTTGCGGTTGGCCGCCCGGCTCAACATCAAAGAAGCTGTGGGAGAAGAAGGCATGGTCGGAGACATGGCGGATGGGTGATGGTGAATGAAAGATGGAGGATGGCAGATGGCGGACGCACCATCCACCATCCTCCCTTAACCATGCCTTATTGCACCGGGACGTAGCCCTGCTCGCCGACGAGCTTCTTGCCATCGGCGGTTTTGAACAGGTTGACGTAATCCGCGAGCGGCGTGCCGGCGGCGGGTTCGCCATTGGTGTACATGAACAGGCCGCGGGAAATCGGGTATTTCTTGGTGATCACATTCTCGGGCGTCGCCTCAATCTCGTTGACGGTGACGGTCTTCACGCCCTCGGTGAAGGCGAGGCCGACATAGCCGATCGCACCCGGCGTGCTCTGCACGCGCTGGCGGACGCCCCCGTTGTGGCCGACATATTCCGCGCGATCGGTAACACGTTCGGATTTGACGACTTTCTCCTGGAAGGTCTCATAGGTGCCGCTGTTCGTGTCGCGGCTGATGACGACGATCTTGAGGTCCGGGCCGCCGACTTTCTTCCAGTTGCTGATTTCGCCGGTAAAGATGTCGCGGAGTTCATCCTTCGACAGGTTCTTGAGCGGGTTGCTGGGATGCACAACCACGGCGAGACCGTCGAAGGCCACCGTATGCTGGATCGGATTCCGTTTCTTCTCCTTGGCGGCGTCGAGTTCCTCGGTCTTCATCGCGCGCGACAGGGTGCCGACATCGCAGGCGCCATTGATCAGGCCCTTGGCGCCGTTGCCGCTGCCGGATTCGCTGACGGTGATATTCACGTCGGGGTGCGCCTTCATGTAGTACTCGGCGAACGCCTTCGCGATCGGGCCTACCGTGGTCGACCCGTCCACGACGATCTTCTTCGCATCGCCGGCGGCTTGGGCGCCGACGACGGCCAGGGCCAGGAGGCCCGCAAACAGGACTTGTTTCTTCATCTGTATTTCCTTTGTTGTGGTTGCGCTCAGCCGAAACGACCGGTGATGTAATCCTCGGTCTGTTTTTGTTCCGGCTTGGTGAAAACCTTGTCGGTCTTGTCGTACTCGATCAGGTGGCCCTCGTAGAGGAAGGCCGTGTAGTCGGAGACGCGCGAGGCCTGCTGCATGTTGTGCGTCACGATGATGATCGTGTAAGTGTTGCGCAGCTCGTCAATGAGGTCCTCGACGCGGATGGTCGAGCGCGGATCGAGCGCGGAGCAGGGCTCGTCCATCAGGATGATCTCGGGGTTGACGGCGATGCAGCGCGCGATGCACAGCCGCTGCATCTGGCCGCCGGAAAGCTGCAGGGCCGAGGTGTGGAGCCGGTCCTTGACCTCGTCCCACAGCGCCGCGCTCGTCAGGCTTTTCTCCACGATCTCGTCGAGCCGGTTCTTGTCCTTCAGGCCCTGGATGCGCAGTCCGTAGATGACGTTTTCGTAGATCGTTTTCGGGAACGGATTGGATTTCTGGAAGACCATGCCGACGCGCCGGCGGAGCTGGATCACATCCACGCCCGGCTGGTTGATGTTCTCGCCGTCGAGCTCGATGCGGCCGGTCGTGCGCACGCCATCCACGAGGTCGTTCATGCGATTGAGCCCGCGCAACAGCGTGGACTTGCCGCAGCCGGAGGGCCCGATGAGCGCCGTCACCTGGTGGCGCCGGAACGCCATCGTCACGTTGTGGACCGCCTGCACCTTCCCGTAGAAGATGCCGACCTCCTCAAGCCGCACAACACTATTATCCTGTTCCGGCGCCATACGTACCTCAGACTTCAAACCGATTCCCGGAGCGAGAGCCGCAGGTCCCGCAGCGTGGGGGTCCGCTGCTGGTGCAGGCGGGATTGCCAGCGAAAGCGGTCGTCGTCCGCCTGCCGCCACCGAAAGTACTCCATATCCGGCAACGCGCCAGCGCGCCGTCCGAGGGGCCGCAGCACCTCGACCTGACCGCCCTGCTCGAAATGCGCTAGACAGCATCGGACCACCTCTTCTGCTATGCCGAGCCACTCGGCGATATCGCCTGCGCGCGCCGCCGCACGCTGCTGCAAAACGTAACTCACCCGCGCCTGCCAATGTTCCGGCTGCAACTGACTGCGACTGGCTGGTGTTTCCTGGATCATGGTCGGTGTTTCCGTTTGAGCATGAAGGGAAGATGCGGTGGCGTCCGCCGCCGGACGCCACCGTGTAAAACCCGGTTTAGAACTTGGCGACGAGATCAATCTGCAAACGCTTGTAATCGTTCTCCGTTTCGCCCGCCGCGATCTTCTGCGTATCGAGGAAGTACGAGATCTTGGCCTGCCAGTTTTTCAGGATCGCATATGTAAGCGAGATCTTGTGGCCCTTGCCATCCGTGCCGCCGCCGTTGGCGTCGGAATCAACCAGAAAGCCCGGGAACACATCCTTGTCCAGGTGGCGGTAATCATAACCCAGTTCGAACGTGTTCGGATCACTGGCCTTGCCCAACTTCAAGCCCGCGGTATACCCCTTGTTATTCGAGTCCGGATCTGCATTCTTTGCATAGGCGCCGAACACCGTCACCGGCAGACCGGCAACCGCGGTGCCCGCCTCAACGAAGCCTTCCATCACCTTGAAGTCGGTGGCGTAGAGCGAGTTCGTCGTGGTCCCGGAGACTTTCTTCGTGGTGCTGTTACCATAAGCTTTGTTGGAATTCTGCCAATCCTGCACGCCGAAGCCCTTCATCTTTTGAAACCCGTCATAGGTCGCGCCGATCATGATATGGCTGTCTGCATTAGGCTGGAAGTTCAACGCCACCTGGCCGGCGTACAGTCTGGTGTCGTCATCCGCGGAACGCTCTTGGATCCACTGATACGTGCCGTTGACGAGGAACTGAACCTCATCACCCACCTTGTACTTAAGCGCCAGGCCTTCCGGCGTGAGGTCATTGTCCCAGAGATAGTCGTTCACGACGATCAGCGGGTTCTTCATCTTGCCGCCGATCAGATCCAGCCCCGGCAGGATCGAGGGGTGCCAGTCGAAATAGGCGAGGTCCAAATAGATACCCTTCTTGGTCTCGGCTGAACCCAGCGTCTGGTTGTTCGAAATCGGATCGCCCAGCCCATTCACTGCCTCAGAGGTGGCCAGTTGGATGCCCACATCCACATCGTTGTTGATCCGGGGGAAGTAGCCGAGACGCGCGCGCACCCGCTCGCGGTTGCGGTTGGCCGCCCCTTCCTGCTGGATGTTCTCGAAGCGATAACGCATGTCGCCCTTGATCTTGCCGTCGTCGTACCACTCGCCGCGTGCTGTCTGGAAGCCCACCGCCGCCAGAAGCGCCAACGTCCACTTTGCTTGCTGCTTCATTCCACTACTCCTGTTTGTTGGTGTTACCTGCCGGCTTCGTAGTTCCGCCTCATGCGGACACGCTGCACAGCACGGGGTGAGTGTCGCGTGCGACTGTTAGGATCATGTGAGGGCGCCATGAGTTGTTGGTGAAAGCACGCCCCCACCCGCGGGGGCCTCGGCGTGGAAGGCGCCATAGCGCTTGAGGTTCTCCGCGCCCATGTAGCGCCCGATCTGCGCGGGGTCGGCGCGCAGCAGATCCACCACGATCAGCGCGTCGAGCGCATCGTTGAAGGCCGGATCCACATTGAACGCCAGCACCTCGCCGCCGAGCTTCAGGTATTGCCGCAGCAACACCGGCAAGCCGCGACCGTTTTCGAGGTCTTCCACCAGTTCCGCCAGCGTCTGCAGGTCACCGGCGAGTTCCGCCGGGACGCGCAGTCCGGCCGCTCCCAGGCCTGTGCGCAGCGGCCGGCGCGGACGCACCCAGCGCGCGAGGTCCGGCGTCTGCGACGCACGCGGAAAATGCTGTGCGATGAGATGGCGCGAGATGGACCGGTAATCGTTGCTGATGCTCACCGGCCCGAACAGGTGGCGATACTGCGGATGCCGCGACACGTACTGACAGACGCCGCGCCAGAGGAGCAGCAGCGGCAGATATTCCCGCTGATATTCCGGCCGCACGAACGAGCGGCCGAGCTCCAGCGCGGGCGTCAGGTGCTTCACCAGCGGCTGGCGGAATTTGAACAGCGTGTTCGTGTAGAGCCCACGCAGGCCGTAGCGCGGCACGATCTCGTCGGTCGGGCCGAGGCGATAGGCGCCGACGATTTCGCCGGCCTCCTCATTCCAGATGAAGAGGTGCAGATAGAACACATCGAAGCGATCCAGGTCGCGCGCGCGGCCGGTCCCCTCGCCCACCGCGCGGAAGGTCAGTTCGCGCAGACGCCCGATCTCCGGCAGCACCGCCGGCAGTTGCTGCGCGCGGGCGCAGAGCACGCGGAACTGGTCCTGTTGAAGCAACGTGCAGGACGCGTCGAGCGCCGCGATATCGCGCCGCAAGCCGCTGACCGCAGCGGGCGCGGCAACCGGCACGGGGGACTTTTTCCAAGCCAAGGAAGCCGCCGGGGCCGGTTTTTTCAAGGCTTGGAACCTGGCGCCGCGGTGCGCGAGCGTCTCGGTTTTCACCCGCAGATATTGGATCATCTGCGCATCCCCGCTGAACCGCGCGAGTTTCTCGAACGCGACCGTCTTGCCGAGGCGCACGCGGATCGTCGTGTTGCGCTTGTTGAGAAATTCCTGCGGCAGCAACGCCGTCCGCAGCCGCGGATGGACCAGGCCGGCGGCGTGGAACAGCGGACCGTTCTCGCCCGCGATAAAGACCGGCACGACGCTGGCGCGGGTCTTGCGGATGATGCGCGCGATGTTCGTGTTCCAGGGCGCCTCTTCGATGCGGCCCGCGCGCAGGTCGAAGCGCGCGACCTCGCCCGCCGGGAAGGTCACCAGCAGCCCGCCCTGCTGCACCCAACGGATCGCCTGCTTGAGCGCGCCGATATTTTCGCGCGCGGCCGCCTGGCCGCCGAAGGGGTTGACGAAGAACATGAACTCGCGGCACTCGGGGATGCGCGCCAGCAGGCTGTTCGCCAGCACGCGCATATCGGGCCGCACCGACTGGAAGATCTTCGCCAGCACCATGCCCTCGATCCCGCCGAACGGATGATTGGCCACGACGACCACCGGGCCGGTGCGCGGCAGCGCCGCGAGCTCCTCGGCCAGCAACCCGGTCTTCACGTTGAGGAACTCCAGCACGCGTTCCGAGAAACTGCGCCCGTCATCCTGCGCGCGGAATTCGCCGTAGAGCTGATTCAGGCGATCGAGCTGGAAGACGTGTTCCAGCGCGTCCGCGGCGGCGCGCGCCGGCTGGCGCCATGCGGGTGACGCGGGGATATCCAGGCGGAAGGGCTGCATTGCGCTGAGGGTCGTGACCATGTTGCACCTTGTTGCGCCGGGGAAAATTATCCGGACGCAGGCACAGGATGGCCGATGATCGTGCAGCCCAAGTGAGGCGGTGGTTAAGTTCTGATTGGAAAATGGGTGCGCGCAACCGCTGGGCTGTTGCCGTATGTCCGCTTCAAACACCGCTCTGCTGGCGTGCCCGGCGAAACCACCACGATATCGCCCGGGCACAAAGTGCCGGGCTTGTTCGGACGCATTTATTACGCGCGCCTGACCAGTTCCACCCCGGTGATGCCCGGCATACACTGTTCGGTGACGAGCCGATCAAAGTCCGTTGTACGCGCACTAAACGCTGCACTGTCTTGACGCTGCTTGCAATGGACGCAGGGCTGTAGGTCGTCAAACCCTCTGGCTCCTGACCGGGCCCTCGCAATTCCGGCTATTGCGACGCCGCTTTTGTGGGTTTCGCTTGCGGCTGTTCCGGCGCAGGGTTTGTCGGCAGTTGCGTCAGCGCCGGGTTTAACGGAGGCGAGAGCACGGCAGCGGCGGCCGCATCCGGTTGGGCCGTGGCGCTGACCGAGTTGGGTGTTTGAGGCGTCACTTTTTTCTTGAGGGGCAACGCCTTTGCAGGTCTGAGCTGCGGTGCCACCGCCGGCTTGGGGGCGACTTTCTTCCTCGTGCGCTGGGCTGCTTCTTTTAGCGCCAGCACTTTCTCCTGCGCACGTTTGGCGAGTTTCGCCGCTTTCTTGGCGGATTTTTTCGCGTGTTTATAAACCTTGCGAGCCGCTTTATATGCGGCCTTGGCCACCTGCGCCTTTTGGTCAGCCGCCTTGGCGGTCAGCTCGGCGGCCTTGGCGTGGGGCTGCGCCAGCGCCAGCAGCTCCTTGGTACTGGCTTTCTTGATCGTGTTCGAACCCTTTTTCATGTTCTTCCTTTCCGCATAAATTTCGCGCTTCGCTACCGGAACCGAGTGAATTAAATTCAACCAGCATGATGAGCGCTGGACGTTTCAGGTGTCAAGTTAGGTTTGTGTGAATTTTCCGCGGGTGCACGTGCGTTTGGTCTGCTGTCCCCGCGCGCCGGGTATCCACCCAACACACGCAGCGCTCATCCATGTTTAACAGGATTCTGACTTTGTGTTCGGGTGACGCGGGTTAACATACACACACGACAAAAGCATCAGCAAACGGCCATACCCATCCAGGTCAAGATGCTAAAACGAAACAGAAAGGACTGAAGTATGCACACGAATAAGAAGCGAGTTGCAGGTTCGCCTGCCGCGAAGAAGGCGCCCAAGCCGGCCGCGCCGCCGGCCCAACCCGTCACGCTCGCCCCCGCGCCCACCGCGCCCGTCGCAGCCGTCACGTATTGGATAAGAACTGTAGCTGCTCCGCTGCCGTTGGCTTCAACGCCCCCTGCGGCCCTCGCGCCCGCAACGCCAGAGGCCAAACCCAGCTGCGTTCCGCTGACGCCGATGCTGTTATCCGTGCCGGCCCCAACCGTGACACCGGCTGCCCCGTCGTTCATATCCGCAGAACGCGGCAAACTGATTGAGTTCGAGTCCTATCTGCTGGCGGAAAAGCACCACTTTCAGGGCGATCCTGCCGACTATTGGAGACGCGCTGAAGCCATCGTCGCGTCCAATGCGGGACAGAACGACGGACCAGCAGGGCAAGCCGGGCACGGACCATCCTCGGGCCACTGGGAAGGTCGCCTTGCGTGATAAGTTTCACCGCTGACCAACTTGCCGTCCAGGTCAAGGGCGAGGTATGCGGAGACGGGTCGGTCCCGCTCACGGGGTGTGCCAGCGCCGCCCAGGCCCACGCTGGGGATCTGGTGTTTGCCGAAAACGAGACCCACTTTGGGGCCGCCGAGCGCAGCCAGGCCAGCGCCATCCTGGTGGCAGGCCCGTTCACCTCGGCGCACAAAGTCCTGATCCGGGTACCGGACGCGCGCAGGGCTATGGCCAGCGTGCTCCAGCTCTTTTCCCCGCCGGAGTCGTTTCCCGCCGGGATTCATCCGACGGCGGTCGTCGCCGACTCCGCGCAGATCGATCCTACCGCGCACATCGGGCCGCACTGCGTGATCGGCGCACGGGTGCGGTTGGGCGCGCGCTCCGCGCTGCTCGGAGGCAACCACATCGCCAACGACTGCCAGATCGGCGAGGACGTATGCCTCTTCCCGAATGTCGTCATCTATGCGCAGACCCACATCGGCAACCGGGTCAGCATCCACGCCGGGAGTGTCATCGGTTCGGACGGGTATGGCTACGTATTCGATGCCGGCCGGCACCGCAAGGTGCTCCAGCTGGGCAGCGTGATTATTCGTGACGACGTGGAAATCGGGGCACAGGTGGCCATCGACCGCGGCGCACTCGATGCCACCGTGATCGGCCAAGGCACCAAAATCGATAACCTGGTGCATATCGCGCATAACGTCATCCTGGGCCAGCACTGCCTCATCTTGGGACAGGTCGGTTTTGCCGGCAGCACGCGCCTGGGCGATTACAGCGTGGTGGCGTCGCAAGCGGGCGTTGCCGGACACCTCGAACTCGGACGGCAGGTCACCATCGGGGCGAAGTCCGGCGTGATGCGAAACATCCCCGATGGGGGCAAAGTGCTGGGCAGCCCTGCCGCACCGGACCGGCAGGCCAAGCGCCAGATGATCGCCGTGCAGCAATTGCCGGAGTTGATCCACAAGCTGCGCGACCTGGAGCGGGAGGTACAGCAACTCAAATTCCAGGCCAGTGAGGGCGCAGGTGCTTCCAGGTTTACGGCGGGCTTTGACGATGGGGGGGATCTGGGTGTCAGGCCGGATAACCATGGAGTACTGAGCCATTACGGATAAAACAGAGCTCTCCGGGCCTGTGGCCGTACGCGACCACAGGCCCAGTCGCTGCTCACGTAAGCGTAGCCGCTAGGCGGTGGCCACGCTGGGGAGCTGGAGGGTTTGAGTCGGTACCAGCTTTTGAATCAACGTGGCCAGCTGGCGGAAGTCAAAGGGCTTGAGCAGCAACTCGCAGACCCCAAGATCCCGGGCCTGTTCGACGGAGACAGTTTCGCTGTATCCCGTACACAAGATGATGGGCATCTCCGGCCGCATTTTTCGCATCCGGCCGACCAGTTCCATCCCGGTGAGCCCGGGCATGAGCTGGTCGGTGATGAGCAGGTCGAACTCCTCGCCGCCTTCGCTGAAGCGTTCCCAGGCTTTGACACTGTTGTTTTCGGTTTCGAGCTGGATACCATATTGCGGCAAAAACTTGCTTGCCAGGTGGGTGATGGCGAATTCATCATCCACCAGCAGCGTCCGGATGCGGCGCCGGGCGACGGCCCACAATCCGCTGCCAACAGGCTGTACCAGCGGGTCTGGCGCTACTGTCCCCGGGGCGCTGGACGGATGCAGGCGCGGCAGATAGACGTGGAACGTCGCCCCCTGACCGGGCGTAGTCTCCACGGATACCAGGCCTTGGCAGCGCGTGACGATGCCATGGACCACCGACAAACCCAAGCCCGTGCCTTCGCCATGCTTCTTCGTCGTGAAAAACGGCTCAAAGATACGCGGTAACAGGTCGGGGGCGATCCCGTGCCGGTGTCAGCGATGGACATACGGAAGTATTCGCCCGTCTGCGGCGCCTCCTTCAAGAACCAGCCCAGCAAGGGCCCCTGATGCTGCCCCAGGCTGATCTGAAGGCGGCCGCCGGACCGCATGGCATGATAGGCATTGGTGCAGAGGTTCAGAATGACGCGATGGAGCTCGGAAGGGTTGGCCAGCACGCTATCCTCATCTACACCCAATCGCATATCGATTTCGATCGTGGACGGCAACGAGGAGCGCAACAGGCGCACGGCGTCCCGGATGGCCGCGCCCAGGCTTACAGGGCAACGCTCAGCGGTTTGATGGCGGCTGAAAGTAAGGATTTGTTTCACCGCTTCCCGGGCGCGGTTGCCGCTGACGATGATCTGTTCGAGCATTTCGCTTTCGATCGGTTCGCCGTGGGCCAGCATTGATTTCATCATGTCCGCATAGCCGAGGATGGGCATGAGAATGTTGTTCAAATCGTGGGCGATGCCGCCAGCCAATGTCCCGATCGCCTCCATTTTCTGCGCCTGGACCAGGCGGACTTCCGTGGCGAGGCGGTGCGCCTCAAAGAGGCGCAGAATCGCCGGCGTCAGCAACGCCGCCCGGTATTTCCCGTTTTCCGGCAGGATGATGCCATCCGGATTGGGGTTTTTTGCCGTGGCGTTCAACAAGTCGTCCAAACTGATGGTGGTCGGCAGGATCAAGGCGGCCTTCAAGAATTGCGCCAAGGGAAGGCGCTTGATCAGATCGCGGCCGAAGCGGGCGTAGGCGTAATACTTCAAATCGAATTCGCGCACGACGCCCAATGGACGCCGCTCCGCATCCACCACCGGCAGGAACGGCCAGGCGGGATGTGCGCAGATCTTGTCGAACACGGCGTGCATCGCCGTATCGAACGGCACGGCCTCAATCTCGGTCCAGCGTTCACCAAGTTTCATAGGGCTCCTCCGGTTACCGCGCACACACGGTCGTCGAAGTCTATGCAAATCCGATGGGAGCGGTATTAGATTCCCGTGATAAACGCGGCCGGCCCGCCCCGGGGACGCAGCAACGCCTGCGTTTTCCAAGGCGTGGAAACGGATTGGGTTGTTTGATCCAAGCCCTGGATACTCAGGGCCCGAAGCCCAGCAGTGCGCGCTGGGTCCAGTAGGCGAGCAGCGCGGTGACGGGGATGGTCAGCACCCACGCCCAGACCATGCGGCCGACAATGCCCCATTTGACGGCGCTCAGGCGCTTTGTGGCGCCCACGCCCATGATGGCGCTGGAGATGACGTGCGTGGTCGACAGCGGTATGCCCCAGTGGCTCGCAAAGAGGATGATGCCCGCGGCGGTGGACTCCGCGGCGAAGCCGTGCACCGGTTGCAGGCGGACCATCTTGTGGCCAAGCGTGCGGATGATGCGCCAGCCGCCGGCCGCCGTGCCGGCGCACATCGTCAGCGCGCAGGCCACCTTGATCCAGGTGGCGATCTTAAATTCCGGGGTGTAAAGAAACTGCAGGCACGCCGGCAGATGCGCGAAGGCATCGGTCTTCGTCGCGCTAAAAAGAATCAGGGCGATGATGCCCATCGTCTTCTGGGCGTCGTTGGTGCCGTGGCTGAAGCCCATGACACCGGCGCTGACGATCTGCAGCTTGCCGAAGATGGCGTTGATAATGCGCGGACGCCAGCGCTTGATGAGCATCGTGAGCAGCGCCATGAGCAGGAAGCCGACGAGGATGCCGACGACCGGCGAGATGAACATCGGCATCACCACCTTGGGCCACAGCCCCGAAACCTTGTGCGTGACGGGATCGGTGACCGCCCAGTGGATCACGGACCATTTGCCGCCGGCGTTGGCGAGCGTGCTGCCGCACAGGCCGCCGACGAGCGCGTGGCTGGAACTCGAAGGCAGCCCGAGCCACCACGTCAACAGATTCCAGACGATCGCCGCCAGCAGCGCGCTGAAGATCACCTGCGTGGTGACGAAACCGGTGTCGACCATGCCCTTGCCGATCGTGGTCGCGACGGCCGTGCCCCAGAGCGCGCCGACGAGGTTGAAGCCGGCCGCCCAGAGGATCGCCTGCCGCGGCGTGAGCACCTTGGTGGAGACCGTGGTGGCGATGGAATTGGCGGTGTCGTGGAAACCGTTGATGTATTCAAACACCAGCGCCACGACAATGACGAACAGGGTGAGCAGTAACATGGATGACCCGGATCAGATGTATTTCAGCACGATGCGGAAGATGACGCTGCCGGCGTCACGATAGCGGTCCATGATGTTCTCCAGCGTGTCGTAGAGATCCATGGCCATGATGACCTTGAGCGGCTCCTGAGGACCGCTGTGGAGTTCGCGCATATGTGCGAGGATGAGCTTGTCGGCCTCTCCCTCAAGGGCCTGCAAGCGCGAGTGCTGCTCCTTGATCGCACCCAACTGCTTGCGCTCACGCAGTTCATGAACCATCTGCGGAATGATCTCCGCCGCCTGCTCCAGCAGCCCGAGTTGCGGCGCGAAATTGAGCGGGCCCAGCCCCTCGCGGCAGCACATAAACTTTTCGCTGAATTTTTCCGCGGTCTTCGGAATCTGGTAGAGCGCGAACGACAGGGCCTCGATGTCCTCACGTTCCAACGGCGTGACGAACGTCTTGCAGAGTTCCTCGGTGACCTGCTCGGCGATGAGCTTATCCTTGCGGCGCGCCTGGATGAAATCTTCCACGGACGGCCCCTCAGGCTTGTCCCGCAACAACGCGGCCAGCATTTGCACGCTGGCCCGGGCCGCGCCGGCCCCGGCTTCGAGCAGATCGAAGAATTTGTCGTCACGCCCGATCAGTTTATTCACAAAGTTCATCACAGTTCGCACCTGCCTTTCGTCCGTTTGCGGCCGACCCATCCGCGCCGGTTGCACCACCGGGGCCCTGCGCCCGCCGCCACACGCATCACATGCGCGGAGTATTCTTCGCATCCTTATGTTAGCGCAGTATTAGTTTTGTGTTAGTTCGTGCAGGCCCGGGAGGGTGCTTGCCGCTCCCCGGAACGGGGTTGGAAGGCCGGCGCACAGCGGCTGGACGCCGTTCCAAGGGCTGTAGTGGCGGCCTGTGGTCGCCGGCCTAGTTCACCCTGGCGAAAGTGCTGCGGCTGAGGGAAAAAACCGTCAGAACTTCACGGTCGCCTGCGCGAAGACCCAGTCGGCATCCACGGCGCGGCCGTTGGCGGGGACGGCGGCGACCGATTCCTTGATGTAGTCGCCGACGAAGAAATGGCCGTAGCCGCACTGGAACGTAAAGGCGCTGCACACTGCATAGCTGGCAACAAGATCGAGTTCGGAACCGACGAACGAGCTGTTGTCGGGGTGGATGCCATAGCCGTTCCTGGTGCGGCCGGCACCAACTTCGGGATAAAGCAGGTCGCTGGTGTCGGCGAGCCAGAAGAGGAGATAGTCCGCGGTGAACGCTACGCCCTTGGCCGGCGTGAGCGAGCCGCTGATGCGCGGAATGTGCATATTGCGCATGCCAAAGATATCCATCATGCCGTAAATCCGGTGCTGCGTGGGGAACAGGTTTTGTATCGTGCCAATTTTCCCGTCCTGCGCGTCGCCGTCGCCGGAACCATAGTCATAGCCGAGGCCAAGGCGCGGCTTGGCCCACGCCTGTTCGAACGAATAGCCACAACTGACGAAAGCGCCCCAAGCGCGCAGGTCAAGCCGGCTCCCCTTGGTCGCGTTCGTGCTCAGCGTGCCCAACTGCCCGGTGAGCTCGAGGCTATAGTCCCAACCGCTCAATTGTCCCGGCACCGATCGCCAGAGCGTACCGGCCGTATACACATCGCGCGCGCCCGGACCGATGGCCGTGGACGTGTTCACACCGGGCGAATCCGCGCCAACGTTGTAAGAGAGAAAGTAAACCTGCGTCTCCTGCCACGGCACGAGCTGCCTGCTCGCCGCGTAGAGGCCGGAGAAATACTCATACTGGTTCCATGCGTCGGGATGATGTTGATCAAGGTAGACCGGATGGCCGACGAAGGCATCGGCCCAGCCGAACGCATTTTCGAAACGGACCCTGGCCGCATCGAAGCGGCGGCCTGTGTTGCCCCAGTCGGCATTGCCAATCCACCGTTGGTCGCCATAGCTCATTTCCTGGCGGCCGAGCTGCAACTGCACGGGAAATGCTTTCAGGTCGCCGAGGCGCAGGTAGGCCTGATAGAGATCGAAGTTGTTCGCGTCGGGCGTCGGGTGGCGCTTATCGCCCTGTTCGAGACTCAAGCGGCCTTCGGCGAACAGCGTCAGCCACGTGACCGGCGCATAGCCCAGATGCCCGGTGAAGCGCGTGAGCGTTTCGGCGTTGCTGTTCGTGGCGGCGTTGGCGATAAAATCGTTGTTCGGAAAGGCGCCGGCCTGCTCGCGCTGCTCGTAGCGCAGCCGGAGCTGGCCGCCCAGATCCACCTGCTTCCACGCCGGCGACTCGGCGCGCAGCGCGTCGTTCACGAAGCCCGCGCTCGCCGCGACCGGCTCATCCGCCGCGCCCGCCGCCCACACCGCGCACCCGGTCAACGCCGCCAGGCACCAGAGCAGAGTATTTCTTTGCATGTTCGCCTTATCGCCGAAAAGCGCGACGAGACTAGCACGCCGCCGGTGGATTTCAAACCGCAGCCTCCTCCTCATTGCACAGCACAACCCGCAGACTGCTCCTCGGCCTGTAGCCGCGTTTGTGAAAACGCGGCCCGCCCGATCCGCACCCCGCGGACTCACGTCCGCAGCTACACAAAGCGGCCCCAACCCGGCAAAAGCTTTACACTGCTGTTCGGAGATGTATCGGAATGGAGCCAACGGTTCTTGGCAGAGCTAACCCCCGCCCCCCGCCACTCGACACCCGCCCCCCCCGAAAAACCGCCCCGTCTGCGAGCGCGTGGTCAGGGCTGTTCGCCAAGCGCACCGAGCGCCTTGTTCAAGGCATACTGCGCCTTGTTGAACTCAGCGATGGCGGCGAGGTAGTCGCTGCGGATGCGCGTGAGGTCCTGCTCGGCCTGGATAGACTCCAGCACGATGCCGACGGCAAACTCCCGGCGCTGGCGCGTCAGCCGGAGGCTTTCCTCCGCCGTCGCGAGCGCCTGACGCGCGGTCGCGAACTGGTCGGCTTGCGACTGCACGCGGGTGTGGGCCTCGACCACCTGCCGGGTGATTTCATCCTTCAACCTGGTGTCGAGCAGCTGCGTGCTGCGCAGACGCGCATCCGCGGCGTGGATGCGGCCGCGGTCCAACAGACCGCCCGGCCCGATGCGCCAGCTCACGCCGACAAAGTAATCTTCCGAGTCGCCAAAGCTGCCCCATTGCCCGCTGAGTCCGCCGCCCAGGCCGCCGGCGGAGACCTGCGCGCCGACCGTCGGAATCAGCGCGCCGTAGCGCGCGCCGCGCTGCCCGTCGCGGGCCGCGGCCACCAGCGCCTGGCCCTGCTTGAGTTCCGGGCGCGCCGCCAGCGCCTGCGCGACAAGCGTTTCGAGCGCCACATTGGTGGCGACAAGCGCCAATGGCACCAGGTCCGCCGCGCGCGGCACCAGGTCCACGACCGCATCCAGGTGCAGCGTCTGCGCGAGCCGTGCGGCGGCGACGCGTTGCTGCTCCTGCGCCTGCCGGAGCGCCAGCCGGTTGCGCGCGGTCTGCACGCTCACGCGCAGCGCATCGCCCTTGAACGCCACGCCGATACCGACGGCCTGCTGCAGCTGCTGCTCGTAGTCCTGCGAGATGCGCACCGCCTCGGTGGCGACGCCGACCGTCGCCTGCGCCTTGGCGAGGTCGAAATAGCCCTGCGCCGCCGCCAGCACCGTATCCTGCTGCTGCGCCGCCACAGCGTGATCGGCCGCGGTCACCAGCTGGCGGGCGACCAGCGTCTTGTAGATCGCATCGCCCAGGTCCCATTGCGCGGCGAGCGTGGCGCCGGCGGTGTAGGACTGCTTGCTGACATCGAGGATTTCGCCGGTGACGGCCTGCGTGTTCCCATCGTGCCGCCGGTAGCCGGCGCCGGGCGTGAGCCACGGGAAGAATTGCTGGCGGGCGCTCTCATGGTCGGCCCGCGCCTCGGCCAGCTTCGACCGGGCCAGCTGGAGGTCGAGGTTTTGCGCGCCGGCCAGCCGGAGCGCCGTCGGCAGATCGATCTCGAAAACTTTTAGCGCCGGCTCCGCCGCCACCGCGGTGCCCCACCCCACAACGATGGAAAGCACTGTACACTGCAGAGCACGTTGGATCCGGGCCGCGTTCATGGCGCCTCGCTGACCAACACGGCCTGGCCATCCTGCAACGTCTGCTTGCCGAGCAGCACCACGGCCTGGTCGGCGGCCAACCCGTCCACGATTTCGACGGCGATGCCATCCTCAAAACCGATCTTGAGAGGCCGCTTGTGGGCCTTGTGCGCCGCATCCACGGTGAAAACCGACCGGGCGGACTTCTCCACCAGCACCGCCGCAACCGGCACCAGCAGCGCCCCGGCGTGCCGCTCGACGCCGAGCTTCACGATGGCGTACATGCCGGGCCGCAGCGCGAAATCCGCATTGGGCAGGTCGATCTCCGCCAACATCGTCCGGGTCGCGTCGTCGAGCACATAGGCGATGCGCGCCACCTGGCCGGTGAAGAGCCTGCCGGGGATTTCCTGGAAGCTGATCAGTGCCGGCGTGTCCTTCTTGATCAGGGGCACCTCCGGCTCCGGCACGGCCACGTTGACCCGCACCGTGCTGAAATCCGCCAGCGTGACGAGCGCCGCCGTCTGCGCGGCGCTGCCGGACGTGGCCGCGGGGATGAAGGCGCCGGGGTCCACCAACCGGCGCGTGACGATGCCGGCGAACGGCGCAACGATCTTCGTGAAGCCGAGCAGCGTCTCTATGCGCGCGAAGTTCGCCTGCGCAATCTCGAACTTGCCCCGCGCCTCGTCCACCGTCTGCGGCATCACGAGGTCCGGCGCCTTCTGCTGCGCATCGCTGACACGCTTGAAATCCGCCTCGGCCACCGCCACGTCGGCGCGATATTTCGCGCGGTCGGCCAACAGCTCCGGCACCTCGATCTCGGCGAGCTGGTCCCCGGCCTTGACGGCGTCGCCCTTGTCCACCGCGATCGCCTTCAGATAGCCGCCGACCTTGGCATAGAGCGCCGCCTGCTGCCAGGCGGCGACGGAGCCCGGCAGCGTGACGCTGCGGGTGATCGCACCCTGCTGCGGCCGCACCAGCTGCACCGTGACGGGCGCCGCCGGAGCCGGGGGTTTGACTTCCCTGTCCCCGCGCTGGCAGGCGCCCAGCAGGGTGAGCGCGCTGACGGCCAGGGGCACCAGTCCACGGACGATGGAGTTGCGTTGCATATCAGTTCCTCGTGGTTTCCATGGTCACGGCCGCCGCCGTATTTTGCGGATCATCGGGATCGAGCGACGCCGAGCGGCGGTGGCTGCGCGCCTGCACGATGGCAAACACCGACGGCAGCACCACCAGCGTAGCCAGGGTGGCGGCGGCGAGGCCGCCGATGACGGCCAGCCCGAGCGGCGCGGTCTGCGCGCCGGCCTCGCCGAGGCCCAGCGCCAGCGGCACCATGCCGGCGATCATCGCGCAGCTCGTCATCAAGATCGGCCGCAGGCGGCTGCGCGCGCCCTCGACGCCCGCGTCCTGCGCCGACAGGCCGCCGAGACGGGCGCGTTCGGCGAACGTCGTCAGCAGGATCGCGTTGGCCACCGCCACGCCGATGGCCATGATCGCGCCCATGAACGACTGGATGTTCAACGTCGTGCCGGTCAGCCACAGCGAGAGCACGACGCCGGCGACCACGGCGGGTGCGGTGGAGACCACGATGAGGGACAGCTTGAGCGACTGGAAGTTCGCGGCGAGCAGCAGAAAGATGACAACCACGGCCAGCAGCAACCCGGTGCGCAACCCGTCGAGCATCTGCTCCAGCGGCACCACTTGGCCGCGCACGGCGACGCTGACCTTGGGCGGCGGCTCGCCCACTTCCTTCAACGCCTGCTTGACCTGCTGCGCCACACTGCCCAGGTCGGCGCCGGCGATGTTGGCGGTGAGCGTGATGGAGCGCTGCATGTTGTAGCGCTCGTAGAGGCCGACGGCCGTGCCGGGCGTGACGGAGGCGATGTTGCGCAGCAGCACCGCCGGCCCGTTGCGCCGGACGACCGGGATGTTCTTCACTTCTTCCAGCGAGGCCATCTGCGCCTGTGGCACCTGCACCTGGAGCTGATAGGCAACGCCGCTGACCGGGTCGGCCCAGTACACCGGCGCCGTGAACCGGCTCGACGCCGTCGCGGCCACGAGCGAGCGCGAGGCCTCGTCCATCCGCACGCCCATGAGGCCGGCGCGCTCGCGGTTGAGCGCCACCTCCACGGTCGGGTAGTCGAGCGCCTGACCGAATTGCAGGTCGCGGAGCGCCGGGAGCTGCGCCAGCCGGTCGCGGATTTTCTGCGCGTGCTCGAAGTTGGCCGCGAGGTTCGGACCGCTGACCGCGACCTCGATCGGCGTCGGCGCGCCGAGGCTCATGACGCGGCTGACGATATCGCCCGGCTCGAAGGAAAATTTCACGGCCGGCAGCTGCGCGGCGAACACGCGCCGCAGCCGCTCGGTGAGATCGGCGATGCGGAGCGGCACGCCGGGCTTGAGTTGGACCTGCAGGACCGCTTCCTCGGGGCCGCTGTTCCAGAGGTAGATCAAGTTGATCGGATAGCTCGGCGCGTGGACGCCTACGAACCCGAGCGTGATCGCGACGTTGTCGGGGCCGACCTCCTGCTTGATCAGCTCCAGCGTCTTGAGCAGGAGCTGCTCGGTCTTTTCGATGCGCGTGCCGGCGGGCGCACGCAGCCGCAGCGCCAGCTGGCCGGCGTCCGTACGCGGGAAGATCTCCGAACCCAGCCGCTGCCCGACGAGAACGATCACCGCCGCCGCCAGCGCCAGATACACCGCCACCACGAACCATCGTCCGCGCATCGCGCCGCGGACGAAGCCGGCGTACAGGTCCCGGAATTTGCCGAAGGCGGCACTATCGGTGATATGGCCGTGCCCGCGCAGGAACCACACCGACAGGATCGGCACCAGCGTGCTCGACAGCAGGTACGACGCGATCATCGCGAACCCGACCGCGAGCGCCAGCGGCACGAACAACGCCTTGGCCGCGCCGGCCATGAAAAACGCCGGGATGAAGACGGCGACGATGCAGACCATCGCCAGCAGGCGCGGCACGGCGGTTTCGCGGGTCGCATCCAGCGCCGCGCGCTGTAGGCCGCTGCCGCGCGCCAGATGCGTGTGGATGTTTTCGATCGCGACGGTCGCCTCGTCCACCAGGATACCGACGGCCAGCGCAAGGCCGCCCAAGGTCATGAGGTTTACGGTTTGCTTGCTCAGCCACAACGCGAAAACCGCCGCCAGCAAGGCCAGCGGGATGTTGAGCACAACGATGAAGGCGCTGCGCCAGTCACGCAGGAACAGCAGCACCATCAGGCCCGTGAGCACGGCGCCCAGGCAGCCTTCGCGGAGCAGGCCACCGATCGCGCCGGTGACCTGGGGCGACTGGTCGAACTCGTAGCTGATCTTCACGTCGTCCGGCAGCACGCCCTGGAAGCGCGGCAGGTTCTGCTTCACCAGGTTGACGACGGACAGGGTGGACGCATCGGAGCGCTTCGTGACCGGGATGTAGACCGTGCGCCGGCCGTTGACCAGCGCGAAGCAGGTGACCAGGTCGGACCCATCCACCACATCGGCCACGTCGCGCAGGAAGATCGCCGGGTAGACGCCGGTGCGGATCGGCAGCGCCTCGAGATCCTTGATGTTCTTCACCACCGAGTTCAACGGCACCATCGGGTAGGTATCGCCGAGGGTGAGGTTGCCCGAGGGGCTGATGGTGTTGGCCGCGGCGACGGCCGCGACGATCTCGTCGGGCGCCATCTCGAACGCGCGCAGCCGGTCGGGCTTGAGGTTGATGACGATGCTGCGGGCGCTGCCGCCGAACGGCGGCGGGGCCGAGACGCCCGGCAGGGTGGCGAACAGCGGCCGCACCAGGTTGAGCGCCGCGTCCTGCATCTGGCCGACCGTGCGCGTCGCGCTGGAGAGCACCAGGTTGCCCACCGGCACGCTGCCGGCGTCGAAGCGCATCACGAACGGCGGCACGGTGCCCGGCGGCATGAAGGCGCGGGCGCGGTTGACGTATTGCACCGTCTCGCTCATCGCCTGGCTCATGTCGGTGCCGGGATGAAACTGCAGCTTGATCAGCGCCGCGCCCTGGATGGACTTCGACTCCACGTGTTCGATGCCGGTGATGTAGAGGAAGTGATACTCATAGTAGTAGGTGAGGAATCCTTCCATCTGCGCCGGGTCCATGCCGCCGTAGGGCTGGGCCACGTAGATGGTCGGGATGCCGAGCGGGGGAAAGATGTCGCGCGCCATCTGGCGCAGCGCCAGCGCCGCACCCGCCACGATGGCCGCCACCACCACGAGCATGGTCAGCGGACGGCGCAAGGCTGATTGAACAAGATTCATCGGAACGGCAACCCTATCACCGGATTACGTGATTGCAACCCGCCGGAAATGGTGGGGGTATGCGTTTATAACCATGGAAGCCGCGCCCGCCTTACTTCCAAACCTTGGTTATGCGTCAAAAATTGGGAGCGGCTTAACACCGTAGGGAAGAGTGCCGGCCTGTACCCGCCCAATGTTCATCACCAAGCGGTGGATTGTCCGCAGGGTCGTCTGACTAGCTGGGAGGGGCGGTGGCCTCACCTCCCCGCATAGTGTAACCGCCCTGCCGTGGCCGCAGACCCGTGCGCAGCGCCCACACCCGAAGGCTCCTCTGCGGCGGTCCCGCCGCGGAGGGACCGCCGCTCCGGGTCAGGGTCAGGCAACCCTTCGCTGCGGCTGGGTCTGGTAGGGCGAGGCTTCCAGCCGAGCCGTCTGCTGTAGCGGTGATCGGCAGGAGGCGTTGCAGGTAGCGGCTCCGCCGGAGGCCACGCCTGAGGCGGACAAGCGTCGCCCTACCTTGACAACACCACCAGCGTGGGAGGTTCGCGGCGGCGCGTTCAGCGAACGCAACGCATCCCGCTCATCCGCCACAGCGACGCACGACATCGGCGATGATATCCGCAGCAGCGGTGGGGCGGCCGAGCTGCGCGGCGTGGGTGGCCAGCGCCGCCAGGCGCGCCGGCTCGGCCAGCAGCGTGCCGAGCTTCCACGACGTGTCCACCGCCTCGTGCAGGCGGACGGCCGCGCCGTTTTCAAGCAGCCATTCGGCGTTGCGCTGCTCCTGGCCGGGGATCGGCTCGACGATCATCATCGGCCGGCCCTTGGCCAACGACTCGGCCGTGCTCAGGCCGCCGGGCTTGCTGACGATCACATCGGCGGCATCCATCAATTCGTGGACGTTGTTGACGAAGCCATAGACCGTCGCCGCCAGGGCGGAACCGGCGACCACCTGTTGGGCCGCCTGCTCCAGTTCAGGATTTTTCCCGGCTACGACCAGCAATTGGCAGGCAGGCGGCTCGGCGACGCACGCACGCAGCATCTCGAGCGTCGGGCCGACGCCGTAGCCGCCGCTCAACACCAGCGCCGCCGGCAGGTCGGGCCGCAGCCCGAGGCGCGCGCGGCCGGCGGCCGGCGTCGTGCGCGCCGCGAACTCCGGCATGACCGGGATGCCGGTGTTGACCAGGCCCGCGGCGGGCTGGCCTTTGCGGCGCAACTGGCGGCGCGCTTCCTCGGTGGCCACGTAGTAGGCGTTGACGCTGTCGCAATACCAGAGCGCGTGCGCGGCATAATCGGTGACCACGCCGAACAGCGGCAGGTTGTGGCGGCGGTGCGGCGACAGGCTGCCGATCAGCTCCAGGGGCATGAAGTGCGTACACAGCACGGCATCGGGTTTTTCGTCGCGCAGGAATCCGAAGAGGGACAGCGCGTTGAGCTTGTTGAAGACGGTACGCACGCGCCGCTCGACAGGTCGCTGCGCCTTGCGGTCGGTCTGCGAGAAAATGTAGCCCCAGAGTTCCGGCGCGGTACGGACCAGGTTGAGGTAGCCCGTGGCGTAGGTCTTGCGGAACAGCGCCGGCGCAAAATCGAGGATATCGCGCAGCACGGCGGTGTGGCCGGCCGCGGTCGCGGCGGCGACCAGCGCCTCGCCGGCGCGACGGTGACCGTTACCGGCCGAGGCGTGCAGGATCAACAGTTTCATGGTGTTCCTCCTGGCCCGCCACGCGCGGGCGGCGATAGGCCGCCCAGAGCAGCGCAGCGGAAAGCAGCGTGAAGACAATATAGTCCACCGGCACGCCGAGCAGCCAGTGCGGATGCCACGGCACCTGCGCCGGCGTGAACTTGGCCAGGCCGAAGGCCGGGTTCAGGACAAACCACAGGAAATCCTCCAGGAGCCAGAACAGCATCAGGCTGCCGAGAATCCGCGCTTCCAGCCGCCATGAGAAATGTCCGGTCAGCGCGAGCGGGAGATGAAAGATGCAGAACATGAAGCTGAACGCGAAGACGTGGTAGCCGGTGACGTCGCGCCCGCCGAAGAAGAGCTTCAGGATGGGCGCATCGTCCACCCGCCACGTCGGCAGGCCCGCGGCCCAGCCGCGCGGGCCCTCGATCTGGATTTCGAGCTGGGCAAACAGCGTCGCCAGCAAGGCCACCCACGCCAGCAGGAGCACCACATGGCGCAGGGTCAAAAGTTTCGGTGCGGCGTTCATACAGACGGCAGCGTAGCCGGAGCCGCCGCACCCTGCCAGCGGATAATTTCCAGCCGCCCGTCGAAATGCTCGACGAGGGCCGTGCAGCTCTCGACCCAGTCGCCGGTGTTGTAGTACGCGATGCCTTCGAACTCGCGGATCTCGGCCTTGTGGATGTGGCCGCAGATGACGCCATCGGCGCCGCGCTTGCGGGCCTCGCGCGCCAGCGCCTGCTCGTAGTCGGTGACGAACTTGATGATGTTCTTCACGCGCTGCTTGACGTAGGCCGAGAGCGACCAGTCCGGACGGCCGAGCCCGCGCCGCAGCCGGTTGAGCTGGCGGCCAAGGAGGATCATCGCGTCGTAGCCGTTGTTGCCGAGGAAGGCGAGCCAGGGTGCATAGTGGACGATGCTGTCGAATTCGTCGCCGTGCAGCACCCAGAGCTTGCGTCCGTCGGCGGTCGTGTGGAGCGCGTCGCGCAACAGTGTGACGCCGCCGAACTGGTGCCCGATGAAGTCGCGCAGGAACTCGTCGTGATTGCCGGGGATGTAGTCCACCCGCGCACCCTTGCGTACCTTGCGCAGCAGTTTTTGCACGATGTCGTTATGCGACTGCGGCCAGTGCCAGGTGCGCTTGAGCATCCAGCCATCCACCATGTCGCCGACGAGATACCAGTGGTCGGCGTCGTGCCGCTTGAGAAAATCGAGCAGGCGGTCCGCCTGGCTCGCCCGCCAGCCCAGATGCGCGTCGGAGATCCAAATCGTGCGGTAGCGGCGCGTCTCGTGCGGCGAGGCCACCGCGGCCTCCGCACCCTGCACCGGCGGCTGGATCAGCGCCGCCAGGGTTTCGGTTGTCGGGTTGTGTGTCATATTTTTGATCTTGGAACAGGCGTTCCGCCCGTACTCTCCGCGACCAGCGTTAGCCGCCGGTTAGGCCGCGGCTAGAAATACGTGTGCGGTTTTTGCTTGTCGGCGCGCGGGGCTTCCGCGGCACCGACAACGGGCTGCCCACTGAGAAGGGGTATTTTGACAGAATCATTGACGGCAGAATCATTAGGAAGCGGAGCCACGCAGGCCGAACGAGATGGCGATGTTATCCCTATCGTTATTGAGCCCTAACGCTCTTAATTCGTTCAACAATGATTCTGCCATCCATGATTCTGTCGTGTCTTTCGCACGACAGCTTCGGCAGCTTTCAACACACGACGGAGCCAGATTGCCATGCGCCGCCCATTTTTTGCTTGTCGGCGCGGAGCGGTTCCGCAAAGGTGCCGCAACGAACCAACTGGAGAATCTATGAAATTGAAGCTCGTAATGTCCGCGCTCCTGCTCGCCGGGTTTTGTTGCTGCGCCGCCGCGGAACCGGTCGCGCACCGCTTCCTCAAGTCCGGCTGCGGCAGCGGCTCGGTCGCCATCGTCGCCGCCGACGGCAAGGTGGAGTGGGAACTGCCCATCGCCGACGAGACCAGCGACTCGTGGCTGCTGCCTGACGGTCACGTCATCTTCGCCTACAAGCACGGCGTCCGCGAGGTCAAGGCCGACAAGACGACGGTCTGGGAATATGCCGCACCCAAGGACGCCGAAGTGCACGCCTGCCAGCCGCTCGGCGACGGCTGGTTCCTCCTCGGCGAATCACGCAAGGGTTCCAGCCGGGTCATGGAGATGAACCGCGAGCAGAAGATCCGGATGGAGTTCACCATCGCCGACGCCACCGGCACGTCGCACAACCAGTTCCGGCAGATCCGCAAGACGCCGCAGGGCACCTACCTCGTCACGCAGCAGCGCGGCAACGGCAAGGCGCGCGAATTTGACGCCACCGGCAAGCTCGTCCGCGAATTCGCGGCCGGCCGCTACGTGGCCATCCGCCTGGCCAACGGCAACACCCTGCTCGGCTGCAGCGACGAGCACCGCGTGATCGAAGTGGACCCGCAGGACAAGATCGTCTGGCAGGTGACGGAGAAGGAACTCCCCGGCAACCAGCTCGCCTGCGTCGCCGGCCTGCACCGGCTGGCCAACGGCAACACCGTGATCTGCAACTGGTCCGGCCACATCAATAAAAAAGTGAACACGCAATTTACCGAACAGCCGCTGGTCGTCGAGGTCACGCCAGACAAGAAAGTGGTCTGGGAAGTGCGCAACCCGGCGCTGAAGATGATCTCCTCGATCAACATCCTCGACGGCGGCGACCCCCTGACCGGGAAATCCTGGCGCTGAGTAAAGGGGAAAGTGCCCAGGCGCACCGGTACAGTGCAAGGCGACCCTTATCCGGAGCGCTGCCGTTTAAAGGTCAGATACGACAGAATTATTTACGGCAGAATCATTTGTTCAGAGTTTTGAGCGTAACAACTCGTTGATCGAAGTTGACCCAATGGATGCTGTTCAGACGCGTGTGGCTTAGCAGCCGCTCGAGGTGCGTTTCATAGGCCGGCAGGTTTTGCCGAACAGCGGACAGATGCCAGGCAGTCCCGGCTTTCAGCATGCACCGCTGTCCACGGCATAGAAGCGCTCCGATCCTATCTGCCTGGTTTCAATGCTACACTCGACAGGCATGCGCTGATCCGTGTTCTAATGATTCTGCCGTCAATGATTCTGTCATATCCGAACGGTTCCATGATAATTCGGAAGAGAATACTTCGACAGAATCATTTATGACAAAATCATTCATGCGCCTCTCCCAATCCCAATGATTCTGCTTTCAAAGATTCTGTCACCGCTGAACACTTACAAATTTCCCCGTCCCACCGCGCAGCATACGAGACGACCCGGACGACGGCCCGACGGAATCAACTGCTTCGTTGGCGGTGATCCGCTGGCCGGCCAATCCTGGCGCTGAAGCCGCAGATGCGGCTACGCGGAGGTCGCTGTAAACGCGCCCGGCGCAACGCCATATTTGGCGGCAAAATCCGCGTCGCGCAACGCCCGGTGCCGGCGCCGGGCCTCTTCCACCGCGGCCAGCAGGGCCGGGCCTGTCAGGGGCCACGGCGCGGCGGCAGCCGCGGCCTCCGTCGCGCACAACTGCGCATCGGAAAAGCGCAGCACGGGCGGGGCGAATGCGGCCCCGAGCTGCAACCTGAACGGCGGCACGCCCATCAGGCCGAAGACGGCAAATGCGTGATCGCGGAGCACCACCTGCATCAGTTCGTACTGCGGGACCAGCCAGGGACGCCGCGGGTCCGGCGTAGGCGGCGACTGGCTCAGCATCAGGCGCAAGCCTGTGCAGAGTGCGGCACACCGCTGCGTCAGATGCCGCCACACCGGATGCTCACGCCAGCCTTCCACCTCCACCGGCCCGGACAGGCTGGCGGTGGGTGCCAACCCGGCCGCAGCGAGTACACGCGAAAGGGGCCCGACCAATTGCGACCAACAGCACAACTGGTCCAGCGCGATCTCCGTATTGCCGGCAACGGTCGCCAGGCGCAGCCCCCGTTCGTCGCCCAACACAGCCTCCATACAGAGTTGCAGCGCGCGCACCGGGTCGCTGGTGTTCAGCGCCATGAAGCCGGCGATCGGCAGCACCACGTTCACGGCCCACGTGGCGCGGCCGGCATTATGCGCGGGGTCGTGCTGGCCCAGCGACTTTACGGCCGGAGAAGCCAGGGCGTCATGCAGGAGCTTCAGGTAGAGGCGGGGATAGCTGTCCTGTGCCGCGCCGGCCGTCATGGCGGCATCGTATTCCTCGGAGGTATAGGGGATGACACCCTGCGCGCACCGCTCCGCACGCAAGGCTGCGAAGTGTCCGTCCGGGTCAGGGAAGCCTTCCTCCGCCAGCACGCGATCCGGGCCGCGTATATGCATGTCCCAAAAGCGGGCCAGGCATTCCACCACGTCGCGCACGGCGCTGGTCTGGCCCGGCGCCGGCCGGCCAAAGGCGCGGCGCAGCGGGCCGTGCGACGGCGCCCGGCCCGTGCGTTCCAGGGCCAACACGCGTTCCCACTCTTCGGCCACCAGCCGCTGCAGCCAAGACGACCCGGCCAGTTGGAACGCGTGCAGGCACTCATGCATCAGCACGCGCGGCACCTTGGCGCCCAGCCCGGCCTGGTTGGGTGCCGCGAAGAAACTTTGCAGGCCGTGCGGCGGCAATAACGCGGGCGGACACGGCGCCGCCACGGACGCAAGGCCCGTGAACCAATCGAAGCCGTCGACGTCGGTCATGCGCCCGCCCCTTTGCGCAAGGAGAGGACTTTGGCCAGCAGACCGGCAAACGTCGTGTCATCGGTCTTGCCCGCGGCCACGGTCTCGACGCTGCCGTCGGCCTTGATCAGCACCACAAAACCGGCCGGCACATCCGCCAGCTGGGTTACGAGCGGCGGCTGTTGGCGCGCATCGATCAGGACCCCCTGTCCATGCCGCACCAGAATGTAGTTCAGAATGCGCGACGCCAGCATGGCCACGGTGGCGGTCACCATCAGCGACACCGGCTCGATGAAGCGCGCTACCACCGCATCCGGATCCGGCGGCAAGGGCGTCTCCGGGCCGAGGACGTACCCGACGGCCGTCGCCGCACGTTCGGCGGCCAACGCTTCGCGCGGCAGTTCCAACCGGACTTGCAACAAGGCATCCTTCATCGCTGTCTCCTCTTCTGGTTAAGGGCTTCGCAGGCACACCCCGGGCCAGGAGTTGACGCGCGCCTCGGCACGTCGGTCAGCAGCCGACGGATGTGCTCAAACTGCACACCCCGCATCTTCGCCATCCGCACGACCAAGACGATCCCTGTTTAGTCCGGCGAGGTCCTATTCTTGGATGGGGCTTGGACCTAGGCGTGACGCGCTCAGGCGAGTTCACAGAGGGGTAACCTGGGACGGCAAGCGCGTCCGCGCATGCACAGCCGGTCCCGCCACAGTTGAGCTCCTCCGTCAACACTCTCGACGTCGGCGACCTGCTCAGCGGCCAGTCCAGGAGGTAAGATAACGAACCATGGCCAAGCGTGGATCGGTTGAAACTGCTCAGAATTTACGGCAGAATCATTGTTGGCAGAATCATGGAGCCAGTGTTGAAAGCGTATGCTCGCTGGCGGCAGGACGACGCCCAAAAACACGCTCGGCCAGCCGACTCTTCTCCAGTTCCCATGATTCTGTCGTAAATGATTCTGTCGAATGATGAACTAACTCCGGAAAGAGGTCAGGCGTATAGGGTCGGAATCTTGCTCGTCCGCCTCGCCCTGCCGGCCGGCTAACTTTGCGTCGCAGGCGCGGACGGCGCTTTGGGCCAGGTATAAGCCTTGTGCTTGCGGAAGCCCTGCACCGTGAGCGTGCCGTCGGCGCACACGCCCACCATGGAATAGGCGTTGTTGTCCGCCCCGCTGCCATCGACCAGCGCCGCCAGCGTGCAGTAGTGGATGCCGTTGAGCTCTTTGAGGTCGTTGCGGTGGTGATGTCCTTGGAACACCGCCAGCACCCCGCCGTGGGCCTCGAGCAGCTTCCGCACCGCGGCGCCGCTCTTGATGGCGTGCGGGTCGACCAGGTCCATCCGCTGATGAATGAAGACGATGACAGGCTTGGTGGTGGCGCGGAGGTCGGCGCGGAGCCAGTCCTGCTCGGCCGCAGGCAGGTCGGTATCGGTCCACTGGAAGTTCTTCGCGCCATAGGCGACGCCGTCGCCGCGATAGCAGGCATCGAGCACGATGAAATGGAATCCGGCGCGATCGAACGAGTAGTGCGCCTGCTTCAGGCCGGTATTTTCCATGAACTGCTGCTTCGTCAGCGACCAGACGCAGTGGTTGCCGAGCACGTAAAAGCGGTCGCCGGAGAACTTGGCATACTCGGCATCGATGGTCTTGAGATGGCCGAGTTCGCCCGCCACCGTCGGCGCGGCATCGATCAGGTCGCCGAGCTCGACGGCGAAATCGGCCTTGGCCGCATTGAACCCGGCAACGGCCGTGCGGACCTTTTCGAGCGACTCGCGATAGCAGCGCGTCTTGGAACTGGGGAGGTCGGCGTAGTGCACATCCGTGAGCAGCCCGAACCGGAGCGCCGGCGGCGGCAGCGCCGCCAGCCCCGGACGCAGCGCGCCGCCGAACGCGGCGGCGCCGAGCACCAGGGTGCCCTGCTGGATGAACGCGCGGCGGCTGAGCACCGCAACGGAGGAGTGAGGGCGCTTGGTTGGCATGGCGAAATGCTTAGCGGCGGGGTGACGGCATGTCAAGACCAGGGCGGCGGACCAGGCGGGAAGAGCCTTCACCACAGAAGGCGCAGAGGTCGAAGGAGGTCACAGAGGAAGAAAATCTTTGCCGCAAAAGGACCTACCGCGGCAAGGCCGCAACCAAACCTCACGCGGAGCGTGAGGTCTACTTTGCCGGAGCCGCCGCCATAGTAGTCATCTCGCTCCGCGAGATGCTTCAGTTCCTGGCCTACCGGCCTGCTTCGAACTCGTGTTGAGAGAGAGAATCTGATGATTAGCAATTCAAATAGCCCAAGGAAGTCTTTGTAGCTGCGTTCGGAGAACGCGACCCCCCGCAAGGGCGCCCCGCCGGAAAGATTTACCACAGAGGGCACAGAGGTCTAAGAGGTCACGAAGGTTTTTGAGCCCATCAGATTCCGACCACTGTGACCTCCTCTTACCTCGGTGACCTCTGTGGTTTGCTTTCGCCGTCGCAGCGCTGGCCCAGCCCGCCGTTTTGCCGCTTATTATGCGGACGTGACATTGTGAGGCGCGAGCTTCTCATGTCCATCTTGTCCATCCAGTCCATTGGGTGCGGCCAGGTACGCGGGCGTTGGGCTGAGTTCATGGCGGCGGGCGCGGCGGTTCGACTTCGCTCACCGCAGGCGCGCCCGCCCTTCTACCGGAATTCGCGAGCTGCGCGTCCTTCGCGGCGCAGCTCTTGCCGCTCCTGGTTTCCGGCTTGCCTCCTGCTCTTGTCCACTTTGTTTCGCGGGGCAAGATACCCCGCCCACAAGACGTGGGCTTTGCCCGGTTGATTTATCTGTCGGCGGGCGCGGCGCGCCCGCCCTACCCTTTCCAAACTCTGGATAATAACCTGTTTTGATTTCCAAGCCTTGGATACTGCACCAACGAGAAAATCCTCCGTGAACCTCGGCTGACCTCGGTGACCTCTGTGGTTACTTCCTCTTTGCATCGCGACGTGGAGCGCTACAGCCGGATCTCGACTTGCTTGCCGGCGCCGGGGAGGGTGGTTTTGAGCGTCTTGGTGACGCCCTGGTGGGTGACGGTGATTTCGTAGTCGCCGAGGAAGCCGCGCACACGGGCGCGGCCGTCGGCGCCGGTCTCGGCGGTCGTATTCGTCCACCACTTTTTGGTGACCAGGTCGAGCCAGACCTGGCCGGCGGGCGTGAGCGACCAGTCGCTGCGGTAGTACGCCGCGTTGGGTTTCCAGTGCGACTTTTCCCAGAAACCCCACGTCAGCACCGCGACCACCGCGGGGGGGCTGTAGACCGTGGTCAGGAAGTCGCGGGTGAATTCGGCCTGGAGCTGCTCGTCCGTGGTGTCGATGTCGTGCTCGGTGATGGAGATGTCGAGGCCGAGCGCGGCGTAGCGATTGAGGATCGTCAGCATCCTCTCCGGCGGCGTGGGTGTGCCGCCGAAGTGCGACTGCATGCCGAGGCCGGTGATCGGCGCGCCGCCGTCCTTGAGGAACCGGAGCGTTTTCTCAAAATGATCCTGATGCTTCGTGTCCAGGCCGCCGCCGGAGAGGATGGCGTAGTCGTTGAGGTACAGGCGCACGTTCGGGTCGCAGCGGCGCGCGAGCTTGAACCACGCGATCATCTCGCTGTCGCCAAGCACGCCCATCACGTCATGGTTGTCGTAGGGCTCGTTGATGACGTCCCAGTCCACGACGTGGCCTTTCATGGTGCTGACCTCGTTCTCGATGTGGGTGTTGATCCTCTGCCGCAAGACCTCTGGCTTGTCTTTGAGCGCCGGCAGATCCTTCGGCGAGTTCCGCCACGAGGGCCAGATGAGATTGTGGCCGCGCAGCTCGATGTGCCGCGCCGCCAGCCAGTCGGCGGCCTGCAGGATCTTGGCGTGATTGGCCGGCCGGTCCCAGCTCCCCCACTTGAGGTCGTTCTCGAACACGACGCGGGTGAAGTACTTCTCGATCACGGCGCGATACTTTTCTCCATCGGCGTCCTGGCGCAGGATGCCCTGGACAGTGACGGCGGAGCCCCAGCCGAAGGCGTGGCGTTGCATGGCGATGGCGACCTTGGCGCCGGGGACCGGACGTCCGGCCGCGTCGGTCACCGTGACGGCGAGATCGCCCTTGCGGCACTGCTCGATCCGGGCGTCGGCGGCCGCGCGCCAGGGCGCATCGGCGGCCTGGCCAGCGTAGCTCACCTTGGTGTGCGGCAGACGCCTCAGGTCATACCCTTTGCCGTAGGAGTAGACCGCGAAGTCGGCGATCTCGATGACCTGTTCCTGCGTGCCGAAGTGGAAACCCGCGCCGGCCTTGCCGGCGTCGTAGGTGTCGAGCGCCTTGAACGGCAGGCAGAGTTCCTGCCATTCGCGTCCGAAATCGAGATCACGGCTGATCGATTTGGTGTTGGGCGGGCCCGCCTTCTCGAAGATCGCCGTGACGCGGCCCGCACCGCTCTCGGACTTGGTGGACACCGTGCGGGCATAAAAGCGCGCCCAGAGGACTTCGCCCTTCTCCACTTTGCGGGTGGTGCGGAACTGAAACTGGATGTCCCACGAGTGAGCGGGCCGCGTGGTGGTGGCGCACCGGAGCGCCTCGGTGAACGGCTGGCCCGCGACCGGGACACGCGTCTGCGTGGCAAAGCGCGAAGTAGACACCGCTCGCAGCCCGGCAATGGCGTTGGTCGGGATGACCAGCGTCCCGCCTTCGGGGATAGGCGTAGCACCCAGTGCAAGGGCGGGCAACAACAGGGCCATGAGCTGCTGTACAATTCTCTTCACAGTCTTCCTTTCGGTGACGAATCCCTCAGCGCACCCGCCGCCATGAGCGCGCTTGTGGGGCTGAAAAATCACGCGCGTATGTGCCCGAGCCGCCCGGCTAAGTCAACGCCTGTTTCAGTGGTGCGCCGAAGTGAGTTGGCAGTTGGCCCCTCTTCCTCTTCGATGGATTCTGATGATCCTACCGTCAATGATTCTGTCAAATTTTCGCCAAGCATTTTCCGGATATCGCCGGCAGCGGGGGGCCTCCGCGAGGCGCGGTCTAATTGTTGAAAAAACCGTTGAGGTCAGTGGCGGTCGGGCGGGCGCTCGGCGCATCCGCATACAACCACGCCAAGGGCACGCGCGTGATGCGTGAATGGGCCAAGCCGGACATCGCGCAGTAGCCGAGCAACACCGCGTCATCCACCGGGTGGATCGCGATATAGCAGTACCAGCCCGCCGGATTGCCTTCCAACGCTTTGACGTGCTGCCATGTTTGGCCGTCATCTTTCGAGATCGCTACACTCAGCGGTACGCGCCGTTTGCGCAAACTCGCCGGAATGCCGGCGTGGTCATTCCAGACCAACAACAGGTCGCCGGTCGCGGGCAGGCGCTTGATCGAGGCCGGCGAGACCGGGGAGGCCAGCGTCGAAACTTTCGGCGTCGACCAGCCGTCGGCCCCATCCTGCGAATAGGCCAGGTATTGGTAGCCGCCGTCGGTGCGGATGAACATCAGCACGCGCCCGTCCTTCAACTCGACCACACCGGGCTCCTGCGTGGTGAGACGCCTGCCCGTCATGTCGTATCCTTTTTGCGCAGTGCGGCTGCGCCGCCAGCTCCGGCCGTTGTCATCCGACAGGTAGCACATGAGGGTCCCCTGCCAGTCCATGCGGGCCGTCCCCGGGACGGAGTGCAGGCAGACCGGCAACACCAGGCGTCCGCTCTTGAGTTGAATCGCGCGGTCGTTATTCATGACGTAGTAGCCGACCTCGTCGGTGATGCACGGCACCGGCGCGCCCCAGGTCGCGCCCTCATCCTTGGACAGTCGCATCAGCGGACGACAATCCGTCGTGCTGCTCTTGAGCAGATAGAAAAGCGCCAGCTCCCCGCTCTGCAAACGAATCAGACTCACGGACATGACATTCAGTCCGCCCGACTGCTCGACGATGATCCGGTCCGCGGTCCAGGTCCTGCCGCCATCCGCCGAGCAGCGCCCGGCCAGATAGGCGGGGTCATGATCGCCGCCTTTGCCCGCCGTGTAGTGCGAATAGACAAAGAGAATGCGCCCGTCCTTGAGCGTGACAAACGCGCCTTCGCTGTTGCGTGGGTTGCCCGGACCGGGCGGCAGTTCCAGCACCCGCGTCGGGACGGTCTGCGTTGTGGCGACCAGCACGCTGGAGTTCGACGGCGACTGGACTTCGGTTCCTGGCAACGGCGGTGGCACCGCCATGCGCTGCCAGTCGGCCGTGATGGCGAGGAGCGCTGCGGGCACGGGACCAGCCCAGCCTTGCAACACGCCATGGATGCGTCCATCCGCCCCGGTCCGAAACGCCACATCCATCCGCTCGGGGAGCACGACCTCCAAGCCGTCCGTGCGCAGGCTTCGGAGTCCGCCCGCGGCAAACGCGGCCACTTTGCCATCGGCAGCGAAACGGATCGCGACCAGGCCGACCGCATCGACGGCCACGGTGTGGCCCTGGCTGACAAAGTTCGTACGGATGGGGTCGCCCGTGACCTCCTTGGCACCGGCGAGGCAGATATAGGTCCCGTCGGTGAGCCGGCTGTGGCCGACCTGCGGAGGGATGGCGTCAAACCTCTTGCCGTTCTTGCGCACCGACCAGCCTGTGCTGCGCCCGACTCCGGCAGACTCAAGCAGTTGCAGCACGGCCGCCGTGCAGGAAGCGTTGTCCTGACAACGCCGCACCGTCTCCGCGGGCAGGTGCGCGAGCGCATCAAAAGCTTTGGCATCAACATCGCGGGTCCAAGCGCCGACCACAAACACGGCGGTCTGGCCCTTGGCGGCCTGGCTGAAAAACTCCAACGTGGCCGCAGCTTCGAACTCGGGGTGAAACAGAACGACTGCGCGGTAGCGCTGCGGCCCGAGGCAGATATAGCCCTCGGCGTCCAACCGTAAAGCGGAGGTGCCGATCAGGCTGGTCGGGAACAAATCCGCGGGAAAGCCCTGGCCGCAGAGAGCGGCGGCGATGTCCAGGCCGACCTCGTCATAGCCGGGGCCGGCCCAGTTCATCGCGCAGGCGTGCCCGAACATCACGGCCACGGGACAGTCGAGCGGTGCCTGGCTGACAAAGTCGAGGAGACGCAACCGGGCCATGCCGGCCATGAAGTCCTGTTGCATCAAACCGAGGTGCCGGGCGCGCATGGGCTGGTCGGGGCCGGGATAAATCGGATGCACATTGAGGCGTCCCCCGCCCAGGGCGCTGGACCAGAGTTCCGCGTTGTAAGCGGCCGGACGCGGGCTGTAGTACTGGTTGAACCAGAGCGGAAAGCCCCAGCGCTTGGCCAGCGAGGTACGGCACGGGTACGGCGCGGCTTCGTCGGTCTGGCCGACATCGCGCGTGGCCGCCCACCAGTCCAGCCCGTGCTTGCGGAATTCCTGGACACCCGGATAAGAAGTCCACGTGGCGTGCGTGGCCATGAAACTCTGCGGTCCGAAGATTTCTTTGCCCGCCCGGTAGCAGTCGTCCTCGATCGCCGCATTGCGCTCGCGGCACAGCGTGCCGTACCGGTTGATCGCCGCCTGCCGTTCGCGCTCCCCACCCCGCTCGCCTACGCACATCAGCAGGCTGTCGCGCACCAATTCCCGTCCGCCACTCCGCTGGGCATACGCCTGCGCGAAGGCCTGCGAATACCAGTAGCGGTCGTGCGCGGGTTTGCCCGAATGATCCGGAGGGAAGCCCCACTCGTCTTTCATGATCCCCGCCAGCGGCAGGTCCGCATACTGCCGGATGATCTCGCGTTGGAAAGCCAGCAGATGCGGCGCGAACACATCCGGGGTCAGATAGGCATGCGCGGCGACTAGGCAGATGCTGTGCCCGGCAGGAGCGGTGCCAGCAGGAATCGTCACGGTGAGTTTGGCCGGACCTTCGGCAACGGCGCTGATTCCGTTGGAGGTAATGTCTTGCACCGTCGCGGGCTCGATCCCGTCGCTGTTGCGCACAAAGGCATACGCACGTACCAACCGTGTCGTGAGACATTGATAGGGAATGGTGTTGCCCGTCATGTGATCGGTCAGATCGCATCCGACGAAGGTGGCCGTCGCCGTCCCGCCAGCCGGGCCGTCGAGCATTTTCAGGACGAGTTCTTCCTGCTGCTCGTCGGGAAACCGCGCGCGGAAGGCGCGGCGCGCAAGGCGCAGATCCACGTCCAAGGCGATCGGAAGGCCGAGGGTGTGGGCATAGCGCACGGCCTGGTGCAAGTGATCCCGCACCAGCGGATCGACCAGTTCCCCCTTGGAGGTGCGCAGGCTGGTGGTCAGCAGCGTGTAGGGCGAGTGGGCGGCCGCGGCATCCAGAAAAGGCTTGTAGCCGTCCGGCTCCAGTTCCGCATCGCCGAGGAACCAGGCGCCGATGACCGGCGGCCAGTCGCCGGCGGGCCGCAGCGGTCCTGCGTCGGCATCGACCCGCGCCGGCAGGGCGGGCTGCCCCAGCCCGACGCCCAGACAGAACAAGGTGCGCCACAACATAGACCTCAAGCCAACCCTACCGGTCTTGGCGGAGAGGTGCGACGGTGCCTGCACCAGATGAACTCCAGAAAGCATGCACGCATTCTCACGCAACGCCAAAAGCGCGCAAGCTTTTTCACGCAGCAAGACCTGCCCGCACAGCGGAGGCACAGTTCCGCTACGCCAGTTCCACCCGCAAAGGCCCAGCCACTTCCCGGAGCGGTACCACCATCGACATCCAGCAGCACGCTTCCCTTGTCAGTGACAGCTCCACTACCTAGCGACGCTAGGTAGTGGAGCTGTGTCCAACGCGCAGAGGTTAGCCCGATGGATGGATGGAACACCGGCTGCAGTGGCGGAATGGTTGCGCGAAATCCGTTATTTGGCGAGGAGGGGTTCGATGGCCTTGACGACTTCGCCGGCCAGCGCCTGCGAACCGGCGGCGGTGTAGTGGACGTCCTTGGGCTTGCCGAGTTTTTCGCGCTGCGGGGCGACGAAGGCACAGAGGTCATCGACCGGCACGCCCGCGGCCTGCATCACGCGCAGCGCGGCGGCATTGTACTTGACCTCTTCGCCGGCCACCCGGCCCAAGGCGCCCTCCGGCACCGGCGTGGTCGTGCACCAGATCAGCTTGGCACCGGTCTTCTTCAGCCGCTGCACCAGTTCAGCCAGGTTCTTTTCATACGCCTCGACCGGGACCCACTGTTTGCCCTTGGTGATGTCGGCGATCTTGGTCTTCTCGTCGATGTACTTGAGGTCGTGGAGGCCCCAGTTGAAATGGATCACGTCCCATTTCTTCAGGCCCAGCCACGCGTCAAGATGCTCCAGGCCACGCACGGTGGACTCGTTATTGCCCGGCGCGTGGATGATGTTCGCCTTGTCCTTGAGCTGCTGCTTGACGAACGGCGTGTAGCCGAGGGAGATCGAATCGCCGATGATCAGCACGCGCGGCAGCCCCTCGACTTCCTGGACCGCGGCCGCTTTCTTGGGCGCGTCCGCCTTCTTCGCCGGCGCCGCCAAGGCCCCGCCCATACCCAGTGCCGCACACAACATGCCCGCCACCCACCACGGCCTGTTCTGTTTCATCATGTTCTCCTGTTGCAAGCCGCGACTATAGCGGTGCGGCGCGCGGTTTCCAAGACTTGAGGGCAGCAACAAAAGCAGGCCGGGGAACACGTTCACGTGACGAGCAGGCCGACCAGCAGGATCACGACCATGACCAACGTGGCCGTGACCTTCACCACCAACATCGCCAGACGAGCGAGGACCGCGCCGGTGGCGATGTGCAGCGCGGCCTGGTGTTGCTTACAGCGGTTGCGCTCGACGAGGTAGGCCAGACCAAAGCTGCCGGCGAACAAGCCCAGGAGCGGCCCGAGGATGGGCACCGGAAGCAAATTGCCGAGCACCAGGCCGAGGAAACCGCCGAGCAGCGCAGCCAGGCCGGCCAGCTTGGAGCCGCCGCGTTTTTGCACACCCCAAGCCCCCGCGAACACTTCGACCACCTCGATGGTCACGCAGAGCAGCAGGAACAGGAGGATCGTCGTGAGTCCGGGGAAGTGGGGACCGCGCAGCCAAGCGGCCAGCAGCGTGGCGGCGAACACGATCCAGGTGCCGGAAAAAGACAGGACGGAGAGCAGGAGTCCGCCCAGACACAGCAGCAGAACCGCGAGCCAGCCCGCGCCGTGTCCAAGCAAGGCGCCCATCTGTGACCAATCGAGTTGCATCTTGTAAGTCGGCGGAGCTTACGCGCAGCAACCTGCGACCGCAACCTCTCCCGAAAGCCCAACTCACGCAACACGCGCACGATTCAGTGTCCGAGAATAATAGGCCAAGGTCTTGAAAACCGACCTTGACCCGGGGAAGCCTCCGGCTAGAGTGACGTCATTCTATCGAGGAACAAACATATGCATCGTGCCTGCACAGCGCTCTGTCTGCTGCTCGGTAGCCTCGTCTCCATGGCAGCTACGGAGCCGCCGCCGGGTCATGACGAAAGCAAGTTCGGCCAGCGCCTGTCCTATCAGAAGATCGAAGGCGTGGGGCCCTGCATCGCCGCCGAGGTGGCGGGCGACCGGCTCTACGCCATCGGGCAGGGCCAGCTCTATGTGCTGGACATCGCCACACCCCAACATCCGAAGCTGCTGGGCACGTTGCCCGGACTCGGCACGACGCGGCAGCTGGTGATCAAGGACAAGATCGCCTTCATCACGGCGCGGCAGGACGGATTGTGGTTGGTGGATATTTCCAATCCGGCACAGCCGGCCTTGATCAGCCACTACGACACGGTGGAGATGGCCACGGGCATCTGGGTGTCGGGCGGCCTCGCTTTCATCGCCACGCGCTGCTACGGCGTCGAGGTCGTGGACGTCTCCAACCCGCGCCGCCCACGCCACGTGAGCATGTTGAAAACCGGCGAGGCACAGTCCTGCTGGACGCGGGACGGTTTTCTTTACATCGGCGACTGGGCGCCCAAGAAACTTCTGGTCGCTGATGTGAAAAATCCCCGGCAGCCCGTCATCGTGGGCGAAGCGCCGCTGGATGGTTACGGCGACGGCGGCTGCCTGCGCGGCCACTATGGCTTCGCCGCCACGGGACACCATTCGCGGGCGCCCGACAAGGCAGCGGCCGAGGGCAAGGGCCACGGTCTGGATATCTTCGATGTCTCGAATCCGGCGCAACCCGTGTTCGTCTCGCGGGTGAAATTCCCCGCCCTGTATTCCATCTTCAACGACATGTGGGAAGCGCGCGTAGCCGGCGACCACTGCGTCGTGGCGGATACCCACAACGGCCTCTTTGTCGTCAACATCCGGGATGTGACCAAGCCGGTGATCGTCGCCCAGGCGCAGTTGCCGGTGGTGCAGAAATGGAAACTGCCCGACTCGGTGGGCGGCGTGGCCCTGGCCGAGGGCGTCATCTACGCGGCGGGCATCGGCACCGGGTTGTATGTGGTTCCAGCACCGGGCCTGGCCCACCCGGTGGTTCCGGAACCCGACCAGCCGCCAACCCTGTCCGCCTTGCCAACTGCAGTTGTTGAGGGTCCAGACTTCCGCACCTATCGGCCCGAGGGACAAGTCTATGCCGTCACCGTCCAAGGCGACATCGCCTGGGCGGCGTGCGGCGCGGCCGGCGTGCATGCGGTGCGGCTGGGCGACCGCATGGAACCGCTCTCGGTCCACCGCGGCGAACACGACGTCAGCTATGTGAGCTGCCTGGGCAACCGGCTCTTCACCGCCGAGGGGCAAGGCGGCCTGGTCATCTATGACATCGGCGCCGACCTCCGCCTGACCGAGCGCGGCCGGCTGCAGCTGCCGGGACAAGGCGTGAAGCAGGTGGTGGTGCCCGCGCCGGGCCGCTTTGCCTTGCTGCACTGCGGCGGCGCCACGGTGCACATCGCAGACGTCCAGGACCCGGCGCACCCGCGGCTGGTCTTCAGCGATGCGCAGGTCGGCCTCTTCTATGGCGACCAGCTGGTGAACAAACTCTTCGCGGGACGCTACCTCACGGCCTACTGGCAAAGGAGCGGCCCCGCCTGGTACGACATCAGCGGTGCACGGCCCCTGTTGGCGGGCAACACGCCGGACACGACGCTCTTCAGCTGGACGGATGGCGCGTGCCCGCTGGGTGACTCGCTCCTCATCATCAAGCGCGGAAAATATTTCCTGCTGGAACCCAACGAACGGCGCAACGCCAGCGCCCTGCCGGGTTACGGCGTGGCGGGGTTGAGTTTGGTCGGCCGGCCGAGCACAGACGGGAAAACCCTGGCCGTCTCCTCACGCCACAACCGCACCGTCAAGGTGCTCGATATCGCCGACAGCGCGCATCCGGTGCTGAAACGCAAATACAACCTGTCGGGCCATCCCGGCGCCTGTGACTTCTGGCAAGGCCGCGTGCTCATCCCGGCCGGATACCAAGGCCTGCTGCTGGAGCGACAGCCGGCCGGCCCGACCGCGCCCTGACCCCTCGGGCCCCACCTGATGCTGCGGCGCGCATCACGCGCAGCGCGGCGGCGATATATTTGTCCTCCTCGCCGGGCACGCGGCCAGGGGCAGCCTCCGGCGCCGCTCACAGAGCGCCCGCCGCCATCCACCGCAAGTTTTGTTGCCTCTTTTTATTCCTTGCGATGCAGCGCGTGTAGTGGCGAGTGGCAGGTTTTCTAAGGCCTGAAGGCATTCCAAAAAAAAGCGTTTTGCGTCGGATCCTTTTTATATTCGGCACCCAGGTTGTTACCGATGCGGACCGGGTGGCGCAAGCAACTGCTTGATAGGGGCCATCGCCTGCATCCGACGTGATCAGTGCCGCACCGGCGTGGGCGCCACGGGCCGCGGAGCCGGTGTGCTCAAAATCCCTGAGCAAGCAAATCAGCAGCTCCGGGATCGAGTTCGCTGCTGGCCAGCGGGGGCATACGGGGCATGCCCTGGGCGCGAATACGCTTGATGACCATGGAATGCGCCAGATCGCCGGGGACGGCCCACCGGGTTTGGGCGTCGCCGCCGTCGTTGACCAGCGCGCCATGGATCAGGCCGGCGAGCGCCGTGGGCGTGGTGGGCCGCGCGTCCCACAAACCGACATTACCCGCACCGGGCTGATGGCACTGCACACAGTTGACGGCCAAGTACGAGCGCACGCGCCATTCCAACGGCTGTTTCTGATCATCGGCAGCGGCAAAGGCCGGCATCGTTTCGACATCCGTGACCGGCTGGGAAAAATATCCGGCAGCGCTCAGGGCCTGGAGTTGGTTGAGCGTTTGCCGGCCGAACCTGGCCGGCCCATTGAGTTGCCGCGTGTTAAAGCCGAGCGCCTCGCCAGCAACGGATGTATGGCAGGTCAGACATTCGGACCGGCTGGGATAATGCCACGTTTGTTGATGCACACCCGCCCGGTCCTGGATGTGGAGCACCTCGTCCTGACCACCTTCGGGCACCAGCTCGGCATCGGAACCATCGGCGCGCCACTTATAGAGGATGCCGTAACTGCCGGTGACGGTCTTCACCAGGAACCGCGTCTCGAGCCGCCGGCGCGAGGTTGGATCGCCGCGCCGCATATCCATGTCAAAATGTTTGACCCAGATGGTGCCGGCCGGAAAGGTCCAGTTGCCGTCGCGGCTGAACGTGATCTTGGCCGCCGGATCAGGCAGCACGAACCAGCGGGTCTTTTCGGCATAGTCGGACCAGAACGAAACGTTGGGGTGATACGGCACCAGCGCCTGCGCCGGCCGCAGCGCAGCCAGATCGGAAAAGGCCCCTGTTTGCGAAAGCAGCGCCGGCGGCGTGGGCCCGTTGAGGCCGGTGCGCTCCAGCCGCTGGATCTTTCCCTCGGAATAATTGGCCAGCAGCACATCGCCAGTGCGGGGATCGATGCCGAAGGCGGCAATCTGGCCGCCGGTCGCCAGATAGCTGGGCAGCCATTGGCCGGCCTTTTCACGCAAGGCCCAGACATGCCGCCCGCCAAAATCGCCAAACACATACGCGCCGTGCAGTTCGCTCAGGCGCGACCCGCGATAGACCACGCCCCCAATGACGCAATTCCCGGAAAAGGGATCGGGCCCATGGCCATACTCGTAGATCGGAAGCACGCCCTTGAACCCCTGCGGCTTGGAGGCCAGCCGCGGCCCCTCATGCGTGCCTTCGAAATAGCTCCAGCCGTAATCGCCGCCGGCTACGCCCAAATCCACTTCTTCCCAGCGGTTCTGACCGACATCGCCGATGAACATCCGGCCGGTGGGGGCGTCAAAGCTGAAGCGCCATGCGTTGCGCAGGCCGGTGGCCCAGATTTCGGTGCGGATCTGGTGCGGATCAAGGGTCCGCCCGCTGTGCGCCTGCGTGTGAATGAAGGGATTGTCCGGCGGAATGCGATAGGTGCCCGCATGCACGGCAGAGGGAAAGGTCTGTGAATCCTGATGGTGCGGATTGGGCGGCAGACTGCCAGGCCGCTGATCGACATCCAGCCGGAAGATGGCCGCAAAGAAATCCTTGTCGATATAGCGGGCGTTATTGAAGCGGTCGTTGCCGGCACCCTCGTCACCATTGGAGAAATACAGATAGCCATCGGCCCCGAAGTGCACATCACCGCCATTGTGATTGCTGGCGTGGTCAAGTTGAGTGATCAACAGCGTCAGGCTCCGCGGATCGGCCCTGTTCGGGCTGCCGGGCACCACGCGAAACCGCGCCAGACAATCGAACAATTGGCGGTGGCCGTCCTCATGGACGGCCAGATCAAACGCCACATAGAACGTGCCGTTGCGGGCAAACTGGGGATGAAACGCCAGGCCGAGGACCCCCATTTCGCCTTCCGACACGAAGGTCGCGCGGCCTTGTGCCGCCACCGCGGCAGGCACATCCAGAAACACCTCTTTTTGCGGATGCGTGCCGTAGCCGGTGATCACCTGAATCTTGCCGGTCTTCTCGACCACAAACAGGCGTTCGGTTTCGCCGGGAGGCGTGGCGATGCACAGCGGCTGATGAAAATTCATACCGGGCAGCGCGTCGAGCGTGGCGTACCCCGCGGCAGCGGGCAGTTCCGCCGGCAACTTGATGGGCGAGGCGGCCGGCGGGAGCACCTGCGCGTCTACACCACACCCCACCACGAGCCATAAAGCGCATGCCAGCTGCGCGCGGCACCGCCGACCAAAAAGTTCCACTGTATTTAACATGTCCCGGGCTCCTGTTTGTTCTGGCCTTCCCAAACCACATCCGGATGCGAAACTCTTGGGGCCACATCCCCCGCGGCTCCGCATGAGACAGCTGCGCCCGCACCCGCTTACCGCGGCAGCAGCGAATAGCGCAGATCGTCCAGCGTGTCGCCGTCCACCGGCAGCAACGCACAGGCGAATTGCCGCTGCCACTGCAGATGGTCGTTCCGGACCAGCAGGCAGTTCCAGCCCTGGTTGAGCGCGGCCTGGCCGACCGCCTTGTTCTTGCCGCTCCGGTTCAGGTGGGCGGTCATGACCAGCGTCCCGTTCATCCAGATCTCGAACCCCAGCGTGGCCGAGAAGGTCCTGTGCGAGAGCTGGAGCAGGACCGGCCGCGCCTTGGCGCTGTAGACCCAGCGCACAGCATACAGCACGTCGTTCTGGCTGCCAAAGGTCAGGCTGTAGGGCACCACGGAGTTGGGATCATCTCCGGCGGTGTAATCGACGCACGGCGTGTTCACCTGCCAGGCATACGTTTTCTTTCCGTCCGCGAACGGCTCCAGAAAATGTTTCCCCGCCACCAGCCCGGCTTCCATGGCCGGGATGCTGCTGGTCGGCTGATAGACCGATCTGGCGCCCCACGCGCCGCCGTTGTCGGGCCCGCAGACCACGCGCCACGGCGCCGGGATTTGCACGGTCTGGCGATACGTCCCGGAGGCCGTTTTGGCGACTATCGTCACCGGAGTCTGCAGCCGCTCGGGTACGCCGCGCAGCGTGAAGGTCGCTTCCGTCTTGGTCACGGGGGATCCGGCCGCACTCCAGCCCGCCGGCAGCTCCAGGGAGAAGGTCGGCACCTGCGGGGCCTTCGCCTCGGTGCCGTCGTTCCAGAAACAGGTGAGGCGGTAGGTCTGCTCCGCACGCTCTGCGGAGCAACCCGGTTGCGGCTGGAACCGGTACGTCACACACGGCTTGGCCGGCGCCAGCTTGGCGATGTCCGCAGCGATGCGCGACTCGAACGCTGCGATAAGCTTATCGTCCTGCAACGCCTGCACCATGCCCCGGGCGATGGCGGCGTGTCCGAGCGGCTGCTGCGGATGCACGGTGTCCGGCACCACGTGGTAGTCTTGCCTGACCTTGCGGCAACGGGCCACCGCATCGAAGACCGAGGCGGCGGTCGCGGCCGTGCGGCAGTGCTCCTCCTTGACCAGTTCGCGAGCCAATTGATCCAAGCGGCCGCGCACACGGTTCTTGGGCGAGAGCGGGTCCTCCGTCAGCGGTGTGATCTCGCACAGGACGATCTCCCGCGGCGTGACGCGCTCGCGGATCGCCGCGACCAGCTCGCGATACTTGGCCTTCCACGTTTGCAGCACCGCCTCATCGTCCAGCATCGTCGGCTTGAGAATATCGTTCATGCCGAGCAGGATAAAGACGATGTCGCCATGCTTGGCGAACGCGGTATGGACGTCGAAACCGCCGCAATTGGCCGGCACGGATTGGGTCCTGCTTTTGACCTCCAGCGTGTCCTTCCAGTCGAAGAGCGTGTTGCCGGAGAAGCCCAGGCCGATGACCTCATTGCGGTAGGCGGGATAGACCTTGTGCAGCGCGTTGGTGAACTGGTGATAGTAGCCCTGCGCGCCACCCACGCCCTGCGCGGTGATGCTGTCACCCACGAAAATGATCCGATCGTCCGGCTTGAGCAGCGAGTCCGCCCACGCCGACGCGGTCATCAGGCCGGCGACCAAAGCCATCCAATATGCTTTCATCCGCTGTCCCCTATTCTTGTTCAAACCAATTCAATCGTCACGGCCAGATGCTGCGCCAAATCGCTGACGACGACAGCGGAGCAGCCGCACACGCATTTTTGCGCAGCGCCCCGCGGAAGCAAGCCCTTTTCCCCGGTGAAGGTCCGCGGTGGAGAGGGTCAGGGCTGTGCAGTATCGCAGCAGGACGAGCCGGGTGTGCCGTGTTAGGCGATGGCAGGAGGTCAGGTGCGTTACTCTGTCAGTTTTTCTGTAGCGGCGGCCTGTGGCCGCCGTCGGCAAACACAGTGCGTCGCTACAGACCGGTTTTCCCTCGTCCATTTGCCGCAGCGGCACCTGAAGCAAAGTCACTGTCGCCAAAGGGTCCACTTTGTTGCCTTCGTTGGCTTTTGTGCAATCCGTCCGCGACGCATTCGGGGTTGACCGGGCCGCGCGCGACGCACATCATTTCGCGCATGAGATCCAAGCTCCTGTTCCTGCTCGCGCTGCTCGGCCCCCTGCTCGCCGGCGCGGGCGCACCGTGCCGCATCGAAGTGGTCGAAAAAGGCACCGGCTGGCCCGTGCCGCTCGTGCAGTTGCGCACGACCCACCACGTGACGTTCGTCACCGACAACGCCGGCGTGGTCGCCTTCGACCTGCCGGAACTGATGGGACGCGAGACGTGGTTCGACGTAATCGGCCACGGCTACGAGCGCGCCAAGGACGGCTTCGGCTATCGCGGCGTGCGCCTGACCCCGACGCCGGGCCAGACGCTGCGCGTCGAGGTCCAGCGCACGATCGTCGCCAAGCGCCTCGGCCGGCTCACCGGCGGCGGGCTGTTCGCCGAGAGCCAGAAGACCGGCCGCGAACTCGACTGGCGCGAATCCGGCGTGCTCGGCTGCGACACGATCCAGAACGCCGTCCATCACGGAAAAATGTTCTGGCTCTGGGGCGACACAACGCTCGCGAAGTATCCGCTCGGCATCTTCACCAGCACCAGCGCGACGACGCCGGTGCAGCCGTTCAAAACCTTCGTCCCGCCGCTGCGCCCGGACTTCGACTACTTCACCGACAGCGAACACAAGCCGCGCGGCGTCGCAGCGCTGCCGGGCAAAGGGCCGAAGTGGATCGGCGCCTATGTCGTGCTGCCCGACCAGACCGGCCATAGGCACCTCGTCGCCACCTACTCGAAGATCGAGGGCTATCTCGACGCCTACGAGACCGGCCTCTGTGTGTGGAACGAGGCGACGAGCAACTTCGAGGTGCTGCGCGCCGTGTGGAAAAAAGCCAACGCGACACCGAAGCCGCCGCTACCGGAAGGCCATCCGGCTCTCTGGAAGGATGCGCAGGGCAAGGAGTGGGTGCTGTTCGGCAATCCGCTGCCGAAGCTGCGCTGCCCGGCGACCTTCGAGGCGTGGCAGGACAGCGCCACATGGGAAGTGCTCAAGCCGCAGGAAAAACTGGCGGCGGGCAACGGCGGCAAGCCGGTCGTCCCACACACCGGGTCCATCTCATGGAACGCGTTTCGCCAACGCTGGGTCACCGTGTTCATGGAGAAGTACGGCAAGCCTTCCGCCTTCGGCGAGCTGTGGTATGCCGAAGCCGACGCGCCCACCGGCCCGTGGGGCGCGGCTGTGAAGGTGCTGACGCACGACAACTACACCTTTTACAACCCGCGCCTGCATCCCGAATTCACGCCGCCTGACTCGCCGGTCCTGCTCTTCGAGGGCACCTACACCGCGGAGTTCGCCGACCACGCCGCGCCGACACCGCGCTACAACTACAACCAGATCCTTTACCGCCTCGACCTCGACGACCCCGCGCTCGCGCCGGCGCAAAAGCGCTGACGACACGGCAAGGCTAACCATCAAATTATGTTTTCCCGGCACACGTTCTGAGCTGGCTGGAAGAGCAACTCACGAAAGCCTCTCGTGGAGCGAGAGGACTACCAGGCCAGCGGCTCTGGCAAAGTGTTCCTCACGCTCCGCGTGGTTTGTTTGCGGCGTAGCCGCGCCAGGGTGCTGACTGCAATTTTCCACCACGCGGGCCGTTGTAGCCGGAAACTGTTTGGCAATTCGCGCAGCGACGGGTATAAACGCCGCGTGCGTTTTATTAACGAAAGGCAAATAAATGCAGACATCACGTCGGACGTTCCTTAAAAGCATGGCCGCCTCGGCCGCGGCCGCACCGTTCCTCCTGCCCTCGCGGGTCTGGTCGGCCCCTACCAGCCCGAACGGCAAACTGACCATGGGCTGCATCGGTATGGGCACGCAAATGCGCGGCCTGCTGGGCAACTTCCTCGGCCAGGACACGCGGATGGTCGCCGTCTGCGACGTGGACACCACCCGCCGCAACGCCGCCAAGAAGCGCGTGGACGATTTCTACAAGAACAGCGACTGCCAGGCCTATGCAGATTTCCGCGAGATCATCAACCGCAAGGACATTGACGCGGTCGTCATCGCAACACCCGACCACTGGCACGCGATCCCGACGCTCGCCGCGCTGCGCGCCGGCAAGGACGTCTATTGCGAGAAGCCGCTCACGCACAACATCCATGAGGCCGTCGAAGTCATGAAGGCTGTGGACGCCAACAAGCGCGTCCTGCAGACCGGCTCGATGCAGCGTTCAAGCAAGGAATTCCGCATCGCCTGCGAACTGGTCCAGAACGGCGTGATCGGCAAGATTCATCACGTCGAGTGCCAGTTTGGCGATCCGGGCAAGCCCTGCGACCTCGCCGAGGAGCCGATGGAGCCGGGTCTCGAGTGGGACATGTGGTGCGGTCCGGGCCCGAAGCGCGGCTACAGCTCCGTGCTCAGCCCGCGCGGGGTTCACAACGGCTTCCCGAACTGGCGCGCCTACAAGGAGTACGGTGGCGGCATGGTGTGCGACTGGGGCGCGCACCACATCGATATCGCGCAGTGGGGCCTCGGCATGGATAACAGCGGCCCGGTGCAGGTCATTGCGCCCGACGACGCGAATGCGAAGCGCGGCTGCAAGCTGGTCTACGCGAACGGCATTTACGTGCAGCACACGGATGGCTTTGGCGTCCACTTCTTCGGCTCGAACGGCGAAGTGAAGGTCAACCGCGGCAGGTTCGTGCTGATCGTGGACGGCAAGACGATCGCCGAGTTCGCCGAGAAAAAAGTGAAGAAAGGCGAGAAGGCCCCGAAGTCCGAGACCTCCTGTGCCGCCGAGGTGCAGAAGGCCGAGCGCGCCTACCTCAAGGACGCCAAGATCAAGCTCTATGAGAGCAAGAACCATGTCTCCGATTTCATGGCGTGCGTCAAGAGCCGCACGAAACCCGTCACCAGCGAGCAGGTCGGCGGCCACAGCGCGATCTGCTGCCACCTGATGAACCAGAGCTACTACAACCACGCGAAGTTCACGTGGGACCCGGCCAAGTTCGAGTTCACCGGCGGCACCGGCAACCCGAAGTGGCTGACCCGCGACTACCGCAGTCCGTGGTCGGTCTGAGCCGGCGCTAACCCGACTTTCGCAACTGGAGCCCGAAAATGACTTTTTTCGGAGGTCGAGCCGCGGATTTCCTAGGAAACTCGCGAGTTTATCGGCCCACCGGCTTGTAGTGAAGACCTACCCCCTTGCGCAGTCACAGGGCGACCTGCAAA
>CAITZM010000098.1 GCA_903896925.1 uncultured Lentisphaerota bacterium
CGCGGAGATCGCCATCCAGGCCTCGCTCACCGGCCATCTGGTGTTCAGCACGCTGCACACCAACGATGCCGCCGGCGCGATCACGCGGCTGACCGACATGAACGTCGAGCCGTTCCTGATCGCCTCGACGCTGGAGGCGGTGCTCGGCCAGCGGCTCGTGCGCACCATCTGCTCGCGCTGCCGCACCTCCTACATGCCCGAGAAGGGCATCCTCGAGCAGCTCGGGCTGAACGAGGAGTCCGTCGGCGGCCGCAGCTTCTACTTCGGCGCCGGCTGCTCGGTCTGCAACCAGACCGGCTACAAGGGCCGCCGCGGCATCTACGAATACCTGCGGGTCAAGGACCCGATCCGTGTGCTGATCGACCAGCGCAAGCCGACCCTGACGATCCGCAACAAGGCGATCGAGCTGGGCATGCGCACGCTGCGCGACGACGGCATCCGCTGCATTTTCGACGGATATACCACGGTGGAAGAAGTGCTCAAGTACACCTGAGCGTGATCGCGAAGGAGACCGACCATGGCCAAATTCAAATACATCGCGGTGGACAGCAAGGGCAAGGAGACCCAGGGCGAGATCGAGGCCGACAGCCAGGCCGTCGCCATCGCCCGGATCCGCGAGCAGCAACTCTATCCCACCAAGCTGATCCCGCTCTCCGAAAAGAAGGTGGAGAAGAAGGCCGACAAGACGGCGCCGCGCGCCGTGCCCGGCGCCGCCCGCGCCAAGGCCAAGGGCAGCAAGATGAGCATGGAGATCAGGCTGCCGGCCTTCCTGTCGAAGGTCAAGTCCAAGCAGCTGATGACCTTCACGCGCCAGCTCGCCACGCTGATCGACGCCGGCCTGCCGCTGCTGCGCGGCCTGCAGATCATTGTCCGGCAGGAGAAAAACCCCCTGCTGAAAAGAACCACCCAGCAGATCGCCGACTCCATCGAATCCGGCGGCACGTTCGCCGAGGCGCTCTCCAGCCATCCCCGGATCTTCAACAAGCTCTATGTCAACATGGTCCGCGCCGGCGAGATCGGCGGCGTGCTCGATACCGTGCTTATGCGCCTCGCCGAGTTCATGGAAAAAGCCCAGAAGATCAAGAGCAAGGTCACCGGCGCCATGGTCTACCCCGTGGTTGTTCTCGTCATGGCCCTCGGCATCCTGCTCTTCCTGATGACCTTCATCGTCCCGAAATTCGCCGACATCTTCAAGGACCTGCTCGAAGGGGCCAGCCTGCCGCCGCTGACCATGGTGGTCATGAAGATCAGCGACGCGCTGACCAAACAGCTGCCTTACGTCGCCTTGGGCGTGGTCGTGCTGGTCGTCTGCATCCGCTTGCTCGCCAAAACCTCCTTCGGCCGGCTGGCCTTGGACAAGTTCAAGCTGAGCATGCCGATCTTCGGCGTGCTCATCCAGAAGACGGCCATCTCCCGCTTCTCCCGCACCTTGGGCACCCTGATGAGCTCCGGCGTGCCGGTCCTGCAGGCGCTGAGCATCGTCAAGGAGACCTCCGGCAACGAGGCCCTCGGCCGCGCCATCCAGGTCGTCCACGACAGCGTCAAGGAAGGCGAAAACATGGCCCCGCCCATCGAGTCCACCAAGATGTTCCCGCCGATGGTCACCGGCATGGTGGAGGTCGGCGAGGAAACCGGCAAACTCCCCGAGATGCTGATGAAGATCGCCGACAGCTACGACGACGACGTGGATGCCACCGTGCAGGGCCTGACCTCGGTCATCGAGCCGCTGCTCATCATCTTCCTCGCCCTCATCGTCGGCACGATCGTCATCGCCCTGTTCCTGCCCCTGATCGAGATCATCAAGAAGCTCGGTGGCGGCGGCTGAGCCCGGCGATCCCATAACCTGGCGCAGGCCAGCAGGAGGGCGCGACCTTGGTCGCGCCCTCCGTTTTTTTCAGATCGTCCTCGTCCTCGTCGTCGTCCTCGGTCTTCACAATTAACTAGCGCGCGCCTAATGCTGGTCTAATATGGGGCGGCGATGGTCACCGCAGGAGCACTGGACATGGCGAAAGAACAAATTTTGGTCGTCGAGGACGATGAGGACATCCAGGAACTCATCCGCTACAACCTGGCGCAGGCCGGGTACCGGGTGATTGTGGCCGGCACGGGCGAGGACGGCCTGAAGGCCGCGCGGGCGAAGGCGCCCGATCTCGTCCTGCTGGACATCATGCTGCCGGGCATGGACGGTCTTGAGGTCTGCCGGTTGCTCTCGGCGAACGACGCGACGCGCCAGATCCCCGTCATCATGCTCACCGCGAAGGGCGAGGAGGCCGATATCGTCACCGGCCTCCAGATGGGCGCCGACGATTACATCACCAAGCCGTTCAGCCCGCGGGTGCTGCTGGCGCGCATCAAGGTGGTGCTGCGGCGGCAGGCGCGCGATGCCGATGAGACGGCGGAGCAGCCGCTCAAGGTCGGCGACATCCACATCCACCCCGGTCGCCGCGAGGTGCGCGTGAAGGGCAAGCCGGTGGACCTGACGTTCACCGAGTTCGGCATCCTGCACTTCCTCGCGCGGCACCCGGGCTGGGTCTATACGCGCGAGCAGATCGTGGACGCCGTCCACGGCGAGGATTATCCCGTGACCGACCGTTCGATCGACGTGCAGATGGTCAGCCTGCGCCGCAAGCTCGGCGCGGCCGGCGACGGCGTCGAAACCGTGCGCGGCGTCGGCTACCGCTACAAGGAGTGACCCATGCGCCCGGCCCGTCTCATCACCCGCCTGTTTCCCGCGTTCATGCTCGTGACCCTGCTCGCGCTGGGCGGGGCGCTGCTCTACGCCGAGCACGCGGTCCGCGTTTTTCACGAGCAGCAGAGCGCCCGCGAGCTCGAGGCCGAACTGCAGCTGCTGCGCGACGACACGCAGGCGCGGCTGGGCGATGCGGTCGCGCTGCAGCAGTATCTCGTCGGGGCCGGCCGGCGGGCGGACGCGCGGTACACCCTGATCGCCCCCGATGGCCGCGTGCTGGCCGATTCGCAGGAGGAGCCCGCCCGGATGGAAAACCACGCCGACCGGCCGGAGGTCCAGCAGGCGCGTGCGGGGCAGATGCCGGCGCGTGCGACGCGCTTTTCCGCGACGCGCCTGGAAACCCTGCTGTACACCGCGATGCTGGTGGGCACGAACGGCGACGCGCGCCCCGTGCTGCGTGCGGCGCGGCCGATCAAGGGCCTGAACGCCTCGCTGCGCTCCCTTGAGCTGCATATGGCTGCCGTGGCGTTGCTGATCTTCGCGCTGGCGGCCTTGGCGAGCTATGGGCTGGCGCGGAGCATCGCACGGCCGCTGCAGGCGTTGCGCGTGACCGCGGAGCAATACGCCGCCGGCGACCTCGCGCGCCGCCCGCCGCTCTCCGACATCGAGGAGGTCGCAGCGCTTGCCGAGGCCATGAAGACCATGGCCCGGCAGCTGGACGACCGCATCCAGACCTTGAGCCGCGAGCGCGCAGAATCGGAGGCCGTCCTCGCCTCGATGATCGAGGGCGTGCTCGCGGTGAACAATGCCGAGGCGGTGATCCGGCTCAACCGCGCCGCGGCCGCGCTCCTCGGTGCGACCCCGGCCCAGGCGGCCGGCCGCGACCTGCGCGAGGTCGTGCGGCACCCGGTGCTGCAGGAGTTCGTGCTCGCCGCGCTGGCCAGCGACCAGCCGAGCGAGCGGGACCTGGTGCTCTATGCTCCGGACGAGCGGCACGTGGCCGCGCACGGCACGGCGCTGCGCGACGCCGCCGGCGCGCACATCGGCGCGGTGGTCGTGCTCAACGATGTCACGCGCATCCGGCGCCTCGAAAACGTCCAGCGCGAGTTCGTAGCCAATGTCTCGCACGAGCTGAAGACGCCGATCACGGCGATCCAGGGCTTTGTTGAGACGCTGCTCGGCGGCGACGACCACCGCCCGGAGGACGTGCGGCGGTTTCTGGAAATCGTCAGCCGCCATACGGAGCGGCTGAACTCGATCATCGAGGACCTGCTGAGCCTCGCACGCATCGAGCAGGAGGAGAGCGGTTCGCTGGAGCGCGAGGACGCGGACCTGGGCGCCATCGCCGCCAGCGCCGCGCAGCTCTGCCGCGCGCGCGCCAGCAGCAAGGATATCGTCATCGAAAACCGCTGCGCGGCGCCGATGCCGGCGCGCGTCAACACGCGGCTGATCGAGCAGGCGCTGGTCAACCTGCTCGACAACGCCGTCAAGTTCAGCCCGCCGGGTCGCCTGATCGCCATCGCCGGGGCGCCGGAAGGCGGCGGCTGGAAGCTCAGCGTGCGCGACCAGGGCTGCGGTATTGCCGCCGAGCATTTGCCGCGGCTGTTCGAGCGTTTCTACCGCGTGGACAAGGCGCGCAGCCGGCAGAGCGGCGGCACCGGCCTCGGCCTCGCGATCGTCAAACACATCGTCCAGGCCCACGGCGGCACGGTCGGGGTCGAGAGCCAGGTGGGCGCCGGAAGCGTTTTCAGCATCAGCCTGCCGGCTGCGGCCGGGCGTTGACAGCGCGCCGGGCGATACGTAAGCTGCGGCCCATGAATACATCCTCCAAATCCGTCTTGGTCACCGGCGGCGCGGGCTATCTGGGCTCCATTCTCGTGCCGGAGTTGTTGCGTCTCGGCCACCGCGTGACGGTGGTGGACAGCTTCCTCTACAACCAGACCTCGCTGCTCGATTGTTGCAACGACGAGAAGCTGACGGTGATCCGCGGCGACGTGCGCGACGCGCGCCTGATCAAGCCGCTCGTCGCCAAGGCGGATGTGCTCATCCCGCTCGCCTGCCTCGTTGGCGCGCCGCTCTGCGCGCAGAAGCCGCTGGAGGCGCGCTCGATCAATCTCGACGCCATCACGATGCTCGTCGATGCCACGAGCCCGAACCAGATGATCATCTCGCCGACCACAAACAGCGGCTACGGCATCGGCCAGGAGGGCGTCTATTGCACCGAGGAAACCCCGATGCGCCCCGTCTCGCTCTACGGCACGCTGAAGGTCGAACTCGAGCAGCACCTGCTCGCCAGCGGCCACGCGATCTCGCTGCGGCTCGCCACCGTGTGCGGCGTCAGCCCGCGCATGCGCCTCGACCTGCTCGTCAACGACTTCACCTACCGGGCCGTCAACGACCGCTTCATCGTGCTCTTCGAGGCGCACTTCAAGCGCAACTACATCCACGTCCGCGATGTCGCCCGCGCGTTCATCCACTCGATGAACAATTTCGAGCGCATGAAGAACGAGCCCTACAACGTCGGCCTGAGCGAGGCGAACCTGTCCAAGATGGAGCTGTGCCTGGAGATCAAGAAGCAGGTGCCGGAGTTCACCATCATGGAATCCGCCATCGGCAAGGATCCCGACCAGCGCAATTACATCGTCAGCAACGACAAGATCGAGGCCACCGGCTACCAGCCGCAGGTCGGCCTGCAGGCGTGCATCGCCGAGTTGATCAAGGGTTACCAGATCATCCGCCGCAACTCGTTCGCCAACATCTGACGCCTGAAATTCAGCTTGCCGCGCGCCCGCGCCGGGCTTATTACTCGCGCTATGAATAAATTCATAGCGCTCACCTTGTGGCTGGCCGGCGCCGGGCTGTGCGGTGCCGCGACGACGAATAATTTTCCGAAGTGGGAAAAGGACATCGCCGCCTTCGAGCGCGCCGACAAGTCGAACCCGCCGCCGCAGCACGCGGTGCTGTTTGCCGGCTCTTCCGGGATCCGGCTCTGGAAGACGCTCGCGCAGGATTTCCCGGACCAGCGCGTGATCAACCGCGGCTTCGGCGGCTCGCACATCGCCGACTCGACCCACTTCGCCGACCGCATCATCATCCCCTGCGCGCCGCGCCTGATCGTGCTCCGCGCCGGCGGCAACGACATCAACGCCGGCAAGTCGCCGGAGCAGGTCTGCAACGACTTCAAGGCGTTTGTGGCCACGGTGCGCGCGAAGCTGCCGGACGTGAAGATCGTCTTCATCGGACAGAACCCGACGCCTGCGCGCTGGAAAAACCGCGAGCGGGAGCAGGCGACGAATACGCTCATCCGCGACTACATCCGGCAAACCCCGCGCCTGGTCTATCTGGACAACTGGGACAAGGTTCTCGGGGCCGACGGTCTGCCGCGGGCGGAGCTGTTTGTGGCCGACAAGCTGCACTTCAACGCCGCCGGCTATAAAATGGTGACGGAACTGGTGCGGCCCGCGCTGCAGGATTGAAGGCCCGGCGGCAGGGCGCGAAATCCGAATTTCGCAGGTAGAACACTCAAGGGGTCCAAAAGCAAAGGAGTGGAAGCATGAAAAAGGTCATGGAGAAACACGTCATCCTCGGGGTCCACATCACCGACCGCCTGCGCCGGGCCACCGCGGTGCAGCAGGTGTTCACCGACTACGGTTGCTACATCAAGACGCGGCTCGGCCTGCACGAGACCGGCGCGGATTTCTGTTCCCCGAACGGGCTGGTGCTGTTGGAGGTGGTCGCGCCGGACAAGATTGCCAAGACGTTGGAGCGCAAGCTCGCCGCCATCCGCGGCATCGAAGTACAGAAGATGGTCTTCTTCCACGACTGAGCCGGCCCTGTGCGCGGGGACGGCACCGCGCCCTTTCGCTGGTGTGGGCGGGGCTTTCCAGTCCCGCGACTCGGTGCTGCCGTTTACTTCATGCTAACACTTCTGTAGGTGTGAGCATGGGTCCCATGTGCGCAGCGTTCAGCGCAGGTAGTCAATCCACCGGATATCCAGCGCGGCAGGCGCGTCTTTCAGCAGCGCGGCAGGCAGCGTCAGCTCAAAGATATTTTCGCTCCGCTCCCGGCGCGCAAAGATCCAGTACGGGCTGGCCTCGCCAAGTTGCTTCTCGCCGCTGCTGCTGTCGCTCGCAACCTGCGCGAACGGCGGTTGAGCCTTGAACTCGGTGTGAATCTTCACCGCGCCGTTATCCACCTCGAACGACTCCAGTGCCGCGAGGTGCAGGCGCAACACGATGCGCTCCGGCCAGCAGCCGGCGACGGCCGGCGTCAGGCGTGCGTGGCCGATGCCGGCCGGGCTTTCCACTTCCAGCACCGTGCGGAAGGGATCGGGCACGACGCTGATGCGGTTGCGTCGCTCGGTGCGGTCGGTGATCGCCGCCGTCACCGCGGCCCGATTGGTCGGAGCGGCGCTGATATCATGGCCCCATCCGGCGAGCACCGGCAGCACATCGGCCAGCAACAACTCGCGCGGGTGTGCCAGCTGCCGGTCTGCGCCGCTGTAGGTGATGTTGAGCTGGTTCGTGCGCCAGTGCGCCACGCGATGGGTCTCGTAGGTCAGGCAGATGGATTCCTTGAAGATGCCATCCACGGTGCTGTAATCGCGCGGCCCCTCGAAGGTTTCCTGCTCGTGGATCCAACGCCAGCCGCCCGGCGCTTGCCGGAACGCGAGGGTGCGCGAGGTCTTGGCGTAGATGTGGAGCATCCGGTCATAGGCGCCGCGCCGCCCGGCGATCTCCAGGCGGAAGGTGCCGTTGGTGTCGATCGGGGTGAAGCCCAAAGCCGTGTGATTCGACGACACCACGACCGCGAGCAGTTCCACCACGCGCGGATCGCCAGGCGACAACTTTTCCGGCAGCCATCCGCAGCCCACGACCACCGTCAGCAGTGCTAAGTAAAGCCAGCGCATGCACCGAGTTTACCTATATCGCCCCGCTTTCCAAGGACCATGAAAACCGTATTTGAGGCGAAAGGCTTCAAACGTTATCGAGTTTGGAAATACAGCGCGGCAGATAGCGTCGCGGGGCTGCGGCGGGCCGCACTCTCA
>CAITZM010000099.1 GCA_903896925.1 uncultured Lentisphaerota bacterium
ACGGCTGTTGGCGAAGGTGTTGATGCGCATGCCGAACCAGGCGACGCCGTAGGAACCGAGGATGCCCAGGATCGAGGCGCCGAGGATGATGACCACGTTCATCGTCGGCATCTTCTGCAGGATCATGAAGTAGTAGACCATGCAGACGGCGATCAAGGCCCAGAGGATGGCGAGGAACTTGCCCTGCTGGGCGAGGTAGCTCTTGCAGGTTTCCCAGATGATGTCGGAAACCTCGCGCATCGAGGCGTGCACCGGCAGGTTCTTCGTCTTGGTGTACTGCACCAAGCCAAAGATCAAGCCCAGCGCGCAGACGCCGATGCCGATCATCATCAGCATCGTACCGCTAATGGCGCCGTTGAAGAACTTGACCCCCAGATCGGGTAGTACCAAGTCCGCCTCGCTGGCCATGGCCGGCGCCATACACATGGCGACCGCTGCCAGCATCCATCCCATCCACCGCGTTCCGACCTTCATTTGTTTCCCTTTCGTTTATGCCTTGCACCGGCAAAAAGCGCGCGGGTTATACCGGAACCTTCCCCCTCGGCGCAAACAAAATCTTTCGAATTCTAGCACCCGTTTGGGATGTGACCGAAAACGGCTGGCGTCGCCGGTCCCGGAAATGGGAACCCTTGAGCCGTTTGATTCAGGGTGAAACCACCCGCAGCGCACCTGCGGCCAGCCACCCACCCGCTGTATTTGTCCACGGTCGCGGCCAGGTGCCGCCACGGTTTGCGGGCCTGTCGACCACATGGGCTACAGCTACATCCCGGGCAGTTTCTTCTGCGTCAGTTGCTCGGCTTCCTGATCGGCCGACAGGATGGGCGCATGACACTTCGGGCACGTGGTGTCTTTCCATGAAAAGTGCGCCTGGCATTTGGGACAGCTCCAGCGCTGGCGCTGCTCCGCCAGCCATTTCTCAGCGCCGACGGTTTTGATTTGTTCCAGGTTGTAGGCCGCCAGCCACGTGTAGCCCGGCTTGTCCGGGTTGACCTTGCTCTTGCTGCCCGTGTGGTAGGCCCGCAGCTTGGCGCAGGGATATTCCTTGCACGCGGCACAGTGCTGGACCCCTTTCTGGATCGCGCAGGCCCGGATCTTGCAGCCCGGTTTTTTCCCGTTGGGGCGGGGAAGCTTGCAGCCGTAGCACTTGATGTCGGCATGCTTCGTCGCACCTTCGCTTGCCACCAGGTTGGGACACGCGCCGCAAAAATCGCCGCAATACCCGTCGAGCTGGAACTTGGCGCCCGTCACGACGGCTTGCGCGCTCCCGCAGAAACCGCCGCAGGCGCACAACCCGATGGCGCCCGCGGTCATCGTGCCAGAGCGTTGGAGGAAGCCGCGCCGGGTGAGTGGTGTTTTCTTGTTCATGGTTGCTCCTGCCTTTCAAAACGCGGCCCAATTATTTTTCGGCGTTGCATCGTGCGGCTCGTCTAACTTTTCGCCGCCGCCCTGTCAATCGCAAATCTGCTTCACAACGTCCACGGCGCGCGCAGGGCCACGGAGAGCTGGCGGTTCGCGGCGGCATCGTCGGGGAAAAGTTCCTGCTGCGGATCCCAGCGTAGCGGATGGTGCAAGGTCTCGGCGATGCCGCCGACGAGGATCACGCTCATCGCCCGGTGCGCGGTCTCGGCGTCGCAGATGGTCGCACGCCGGCTGCGGATGCATTCCAGGAAATTCGTCGCGTGGTCGGTGGAGTGATAGAGCGGCGCGGTTTCGTTCCCGAGCGGCTGCTTGAGGATCGTGTCGGGATAGGACACGAGATGCTCGCGATCCACCGCAATGCGACCTGCGGTGCCGACGAAGATCGCGCCGCCGCTGCCGCCGATCGCTTCGCCGGGGTAGGGGCAGCCGTAGACGGTCACGCCGTTGGCATACTTGTAGGCCAGCTGGCCATCCTCCCAGCCGATTTCACGCGGACCGGTGCGGTCGGCGCCGAGACCCCATTGGACGATGTCGTAGTGGTGCTGGCCCCAGTTGATGCTGCCCCAGCCGAACAGGTGCGCGTTGAGGTTGCCGGAGTAGGGGAGCCAAGGCGCGGGCCCGAGAAACAAATCCCAGTCCACGCCCTCAGGAAGGTTCTGCTCGCGACCCGTGTGCTCCGGCGTAGGCGTGAAGCCGCCGCCGCCGAGCATCGCGTAGACGGCTTTCAGCTGGCCGATGCGACCGTTGCGGACGTAGGCGCACGCTTTGCGAAACACGCCGCCGTAGCACGAGCGCTGTTGCGTGCCCGCCTGGAAAATCCGGCCATGGCACCGCACCGCCTCGACCATCGCGCGGCCTTCCTGGAGCGTGAGGCTAACCGGCTTCTCGCAATAGACATCCTTGCCGGCGCGCGCGGCCATCGAGCTCATCAACGCGTGCCAGTGCACGGGCGTGGCGATCAGCACGGCGTCGATGTCGGGCCGCGCCAGCAGGTCGCGGAAATCGTTGTAGGCGGCGCAGGCCTGGTAGCCGGGCCGGTTGAATTTCCCGGCGTAGTAGGCGTTGACACGCTGCTGATAGGACTCGCGCTTGGAGCGGACGATGTCGCACACGGCCTGCACCTGCACGCCGTCGCGCCCGAGGAAGCCGCCGGTGAGATAGGTCCATGCCCCGCCGACCAGGTGTCCGCCGCCCTGCGTGCCGAGGCCGATGAAGCCCATGTTGATGCGCTCGCTCGGCGCGGTGAACCCGTCGCGGCCCAGCGCCGACGCGGGGACGATGAAGGGTGCCAGCAGCGCCGCGCTGCTGCGTTTCAAGAACTGACGGCGTGACTGAGCCGGGAGCGTTGATCTCTGCGGCTTCATATTTTAAAAACCATGGGAGCATGTTCAAGCGAAAGCCGCGGAGCGTCAATGTCCTTTTTCGCCGTCGGCGCACAAAACCGCCCGGCGCCGGATGGGTTGCAACAATTTCCGCTGCCGGCCAGTCGCAGACTTGTATCGTCCGGCGGGTATGGGTAGTCTGAAGCCGTGCAACTTCGGCGGTTGTCTCCGATGGACACAACCAGCCGCGCAGAGAAGCTTCGGATGGGTGCAGTTGGAAGCAGGGTAAACAACATGTTTAAGAAGCGATCCAATCAAGCGAAAGAGGCTGACCAAGGTGTTGCGGGTGAGCCGGGCAAGAGTCAGCGCGATCAAACACTCCACATCGCCCCTGCCACGCAGAACGGCTCCGTCGCCCGGGACGGAAAACTCCTGGTCTTGAGCGGCGCGAGCCAAGGCCGGGAATTCATCCTGAACAAAGAGCATGCGCTCATCGGGGCCGACCCGGCCAATGATGTCGTCCTCAACGACCTCACCGTCTCCCGGCGGCACTGCGAAATCCGCTTCACTCCGGCCGGCTGCCTGCTGCGCGACCTGGGCAGCACGAACGGCACGTTCGTCTTTGGCTTCAAGGTGTCGGAAGTGGCGCTGGAATATGGCGCCGAATTCTGCGTGGGACAGACCCGCCTCGCCTTTCGTTCGCTGCAGGATACCGGGAAATACGTCTCCGCCTATGGGACGCTCGCCGGCAAGGGCTTCGACCCCAGCCTGGCGATCCAGAAGTTCTCCAACCAGGGGATCGGCTATTCGGTGGCCGATTGGAGCGACGTGCGCCACGTGTTTGCCGCCGCGGTTCCGCGCCGCGGCACGACGCTCGCGGAACAGATGGATGACGCGCTGCGCACCATTGAGGCCGTGATCAGCGTGCATGGCGCCCATGGCGCCATCGTCCAGCAGGCGGTTTTTCTGCCCGACCCGGCCTTGATCCCCGAGTGCCGCGAAATCATCAACAAGTTCTACGGCAAAGATCTGCCGGCGACCAGTTACATTGCCCAGCCGCCGTGCGAGGGGAAACTGGTCGAGATCGAGGCCATGGGCCTGTGCAGCGGCCGCCAAGCCGTCGAGATCACGCGGGTCAGCGAGCAGTTGGTGATTGCGCGGCACAGCGGGGTGGCCTGGACGCATGCCGCCCTGGTGGCCCAGCGACGCGGCTCGGGCGGCGCCTACGAGCAGGGCGTGGCCGCCTTCCGGCAATTGAAAGAACTGCTGGCCGGTGTGGACGTGCGCATGGACCAGGTGTTTCGGACCTGGATCTATCAGGGCGGGATTGTGGCGGACGAGGACGCTTCGCAACGCTACAAGGAGCTGAATCGTGCGCGCACGGATGAATTTCAAGGCATCGATTTTCTGCGCGACCGCCTGCCGAAAGGACACCCGTCTGGAGTCTTTCCGGCCAGCACCGGCATCGGCACGGAGGGGCTCGGTTTGGAATTGAGCGCCATGGCGGTGACGACGGACCGCCCGGAAGTGCTGTGCGTGCCGCTCGAAAATCCCCGGCAGACGCCGGCCTATGATTATTCCGCCAAATACAGCCTCAAGAGCCCGAAATTTTCGCGGGCCATGGCGGTCACCTGCGGCGACTACGCACGGATTTTCATATCCGGCACCGCCAGTATTACAGCGGCGGAGACGCGCCACCTGGACGATGCAGCCGGACAGGCCGGCGAGACCTTGGACAATATCGCGGCGTTGATTTCCGAGGAGAATCTTTCCCGGCACGGACTGCCGGGCCTGGGCACCACCCTGGCCGGCATGGGGCTGGCGCGCGTGTACATCAAGCGCAAGGAAGACTACGCCCGGGTCCGCGCGATCTGCGAAGAGCGGCTGGGCGAGTTGCCGACGATCTACGCGATCGCCGACGTCTGCCGGCCGGACCTGCTGGTGGAGATCGAGGGCATCGCCCTGTCGCGCAACGTCCTGACGCCGCCGCGGTGAACGATGGTGTCTGGCCCACGAACTCACCGCTCGTGATCGTCCTCGTCCTCGAACGTCCTGCACCCTCCTGCATCGAGGACGAGGATGATGGTTGCGGCTCAACCTTCGCTGACTCCCATGTTTCTCGTGCGCTTCCAAGGCTTGATCTTGCGCCAAGAATTGTGGACGAGTCTGTCTGACTAGCTGGGAGGGGCGGTGTCCTCACCGCCCCTTAAAGTGGGGCCGACAGGCCGTGGCTGCTGAACTGGGTGCAACGCCCACGGCCGACGGTTCCTCTGCGGCGGCAGGCTTGCCCCGGCGTAGTGCTTGGACGAAGCCGGGAGTGCCGCCGCTCCCGACCCGACCGGGCCGGCTTCCTCGTATCGGGTTTCAGCAGGCGTGGATCGGTCAGACCTGTTCCTGCGCGACGAGATCTTCCCACGTCTCGCGGCGGCGGATCAGCTTGTGCTCGCTGCCGCTGACCATGACCTCGGCGGCGCGCGGGCGGCTGTTGTAGTTCGAGCTCATGGAGAAACCGTAGGCGCCCGCGCTGCGCACGGCGACCAGGTCGCCTTGCCGCACGGCCGGCAGCTCGCGGTCCTGGGCGAGGAAATCGCCGGACTCGCAGATCGGCCCGACGACGTCGCCCAGCATGCGCTCGGAAGTTTCGCTGACGGCGCAGATTTCGTGGTGCGCCTGGTACAGGCTCGGCCGGATCAGGTCGTTCATCGCCGCATCGGTGATGACGAATTTCTTGAACGGGCTGTCCTTAACGTATTGCACGCGCGCCACCAGGAGGCCCGCATTGCCGACGAGGAAGCGGCCCGGTTCCATGACGATCTCCAGCCCGAGCGGCTGGAGCAGGGGCACGACCTCGCGCGCGACCGCCGCCGGATCCAGCGGGTGCTGCTCCGGCTTGTACTGGATGCCGATGCCGCCGCCGATGTCGAGGCAGCGGAACGACGGATGCACGCGCTTGAGCGTCAGGCAGAGCGCCGCGATTTTCTGCACGGCCTCGACGAACGGCTGGCTCGTCAGGATCTGCGAGCCGATGTGCATGTGCAAGCCGACGACCTCGAGGTGCGGCAGCCGCGCGGCGATTTCATAAGCCTGCTCGGCCCGCGCCAGGTCCAGCCCGAACTTGTTCTCCTTCTTGCCGGTCGAGATGTACTTGTGCGTCTGCGGGTCCACGTCGGGGTTGACGCGCAGCGCGACCCGGCCGGTCATGCCCAGGCGGCGGGCGATGTCGGAGATCCGCGCCAGCTCCGGCTCGGACTCGACGGTGAAGAAGCGGATGTTTTCCTTGAGCGCATATTCGATCTCGTCGGCGGTCTTGCCGACGCCAGCGAAGACGATCTTGTCGGCCGGCACGCCGGCGCGCAGTGCGCGCCAGAGTTCGCCGCCGGAGACCACGTCGGCGCCCGCGCCCGCGGCGGCGAAGGTCTTGATGACCGCGGCGTTGGAGTTGGTCTTGACCGAATAGCAGACCAGCGGCCGCACCGCGGCAAACGCCGCGGTCAGCGAACCGAGCTGCGCCTGCAACTGCGCGCGGCTGTAGACGAACAGGGGCGTCCCGTAGCGCTCCGCCAACTCCGCCACGGCCACGTCCTCGGCGCACAGCGCGCCCTCGCGATATTCAAATGCGTTCATCGGGCTCCCGTCATTGTTGATTGAAACGCGGGGAGCATAGCGTCCGCGCCGCCGCTGCCAAGCTGATTTTCATGGGCGGGCAATTGGCGGGCCTGATTTCCTGACCAAGGCCCAAGCAATCAGCGGGCAGGGCGCGCTGGCCCGCGGTGAGGCTGCCGGGCCTCTACTCCGCTCCTGTAGGGGCTGCGCTTGCGCAGCCCGCTGGCGTCGCAAGCGACGCCCCTACAATTTGCGGCACCGCGTGTGCAGGCCCTGCTGCAAACGCCGCCCGCCGCTTCCGTGCTTGCACGGCCAGCCGCCCCGGATGTAGTTTCCTTCGCCGGTGTGCCGGATCAACAAGCGGCCCGGGTAATAGCACGGAAAAGAAAAAGAAGTATGACCATCAGCCCTCATGCCCACCGCCGTCGTGCGTCAGCGGTCGTTCTCCTGGTCGCCCTGGCGCTGACCGGCTGCAACCGGAGTGTGCGCCAGGCGCCGCCCCGGCACCAGGTGCAGGCCGCCGTCGCTGCGGCCTTACCGCCCTGCTGCAAGCTGCAGCGCCTGGAGCAGGAGCCGATCGCCATCAACCCCGAAAGCGTCAAGGTCAACTTCAAGGCCACCGTCGCGGTCAACGAGGATCTCTATCAGGCGGAGCGTGCCGGGACCGGGGCACCCCAAGTGACCTTGCTGAAGCTGATGCAGGCCGAAGGCAGCCAGCACGCGCTGTACGGCTCCGTGGTGGCGCGTCGCCTGATCGACCAATGGACCTTGGGCGTGCCGCAGCTGCAGCCGGGGGCCCAGCCTTTCGGGAAGCCCCGTGACGCCTTTAGCGTGCATGCTTTTGTCTCGGGCACCGCCGAGGCCCACGCGGCGCTGGCAGCGGCCGCGCAGGAACAGCAGGCCCAAAAAGCCGCCTTGGAAAAGCTGGAGCGCGAGAGCCTCGCCCAGGCGGAGCGGGACGAAAGTGAACGGAAGGCGCGCGCAGAATTGCAGGCCCGCTCCGAGCAGGCGCGCCGGGCACGGCTGGAACAGACCCGCTTGGTGTTGGATGAGCAAAGCCGGAAAGAACGCGCGCAACGCCAACAAGCCGAGGCCCAGCAGGCGGCGGCGACGGTGGCGGCCCGCCAAAAACTGGTCCAGGCCACCGCGCCGGGTACGCGCTACCTCGGCACCAAGATCGGGTATAACGCCTCGGTACAGCGGATCGGCCTGGTCTTCACCGAACAAAAGGACGCGCTGCTGCGGGCCGAGGTGATCAATCCGGATGACCCCAACGAGAAACGCGCGTGCTCGGGCGAACTGCGGTTCAACGCCAGGCCCGATCCGGCGGGCGCGACGGCTTACCCCATTGTGATGGATGGCCTGCGCGTCCAGAAGACCCATCCCAACCGCAATAGCATCTTCGACCGGCCGCTCACCTTGAAATTGCAGGTGACCGACCACGGGTTGGAAGGCATCGCCGACGCGGGGCTGGGGGAAACCTTCCCCGTCCGCCTCCAGCGCGAGGGCGCCGCTTCGCCAGCCAAGTAGCCCCTCGCTCCGGGTGTGGCTCTGGCTGCGATGTTGTTGCGCTAAGCTCTGTTGAGGTCCTGCGCGGCTCGCGTGGACGCTCGACCTCCCGCTGATACGCGTTTTTCAGGGTCGTGTTCGCGGGGTTGGCGTTCCCCTTGAAGTTGGGCCCGCTGGTGTACAGCTGGGAGCAGCAAGCCTTTTCAACTTTGGCTGAATTTCTATGGTTTCAGGTGCGAGGCTGGGCGAACGCGAAGCCAGAGCAACGCTTTGGACTGCGGCGGCATGACGCCGCTTGGTTGCGCCGTGACGCGTCACGGCGCAGAAAGCGCGGACACGTCCGCGCAGTCCAAAAGCGGAACTGATCCCTCGCGAAAGGCCAAACTCCAGCGCGGGACTGGAAGCCCCGCGCTGGAGAAGGACTGCGCGCCTTCGCGCTGAATTTCGGCTCATCGGCCTCGTCGTCATCCGCGCAATCCAAGGCTTGGAAACGGAAACCGATGTTCCTCCAAACCTTGGACAAGCCGCTCATCCGTCCGAGCATTCAGTTGCGGTTCTTACAAAACTCTTTGTGGCATGGGCGTCCCGCCCATGAGCACGGGCAAGATGCCCATGCCACTTTGGCTGACCATGGTTTTGCGGGAGCCTCAGCTGGAAATCTTCCGCTGGCATCGCCTCCCATCTGTGCCACTAACCTGAAAAATCGACGGATTTCGGCATAGATATTTATTTCAGATTGCCGGTAGGGCAGCTTACAAAAGCCTCTCGCGGAGCGAGAGGACTACTATGGCGGCGGCTTTGGCAAAGTGCTCCTCACGCTCCGCGTGAGGTTTGGTTGCGGCAGTACCGCGCTGTGAAAGCTGCGTAATCTGTGGAGGGTGCCCCTTCCTTCAGACGGTGATGGCCCAGCGGGGGAGGTGCAGGTGCTGGCGCTCCGTCTCGCCGGGCAGCAGGTTCTGCTTCCGCCACGGCTGCAGGTCGCGCGCGGTCACCGCGTGCTGGTCGAGGTAGAGCGCGCTGCCCAGGCCGAGCTTGTGCTTGCCGAACAGCCCGTTGACGGTGTCGATCGCGGCGGAGGCGCGCTCGAGCTTGTCGAGCTGCGCGTTGTCGGCGAACAGCTCGCGCTGGCGCTCGCGGTCGTCCTCGAGCCCGCCGAGCACGATCATCGTGGAGCGGTATTCGGCACCGGGTCGGTAGAGCTGCGCGCCGAGCGCGGCGGCGACGGGGGCGATCTCCTGCGTGGCGGCGGTGGCGCGCTCGAGCCGCACCTCCAGCCCGTCCTGGCTGTAATCTTTTTTCCGCAACACGACGACGAGCGTCCGCGCGCGGAGCTGGTGGCGGCGCAGCTTGATGCAGGCCGACTCGATGTTGCGCAGCAGCTTGGCCAGCACGAACTCGCGGTCGGCCGAGGGCGCGGTGAAGGTCTTGCACTTGCTGACCGTGTAGCGCGAGGACTTCTCCTCGGTGACCACGGGATAGACGCTGGTGCCGCGCAGCTCGTTCCAGAGGTCGCGCCCGATCTTGCCGAGGCGCTGCGCGGCCCACGGCTCCGGGCGCCGGACGAAATCGAGGGCGGTGCGCAGCCCCAGCTTCGTCAGCAGCGCGACGGTGTTCGGGCCGAAGCCCCAGACCTTCTCCAGCGGCGTGCGCGCCAGCAGCAGATGGATGTGGTAGCCGGCGACGGCGGTGAAGCCGCGCGGCTTGCGGAACTTCGAGCACAGCTTGGCGAGGCTCTTCGAGAGGCTCAGGCCCACCGAGACGCCGATGTCGAGCTCCGCCCGCACCGTGGCCTGGAACCGGCGCGCGATGTCCTCATAAGAACAATGAAAGACGCGGCGCAGGCCCGTGAGGTCCGCGAACCCCTCGTCAATGGAGTGCTCCTCGACCAGCGGCGTGTAGCGGCGCGCGATGTCGAACATGCGCTTGGAATAGAGGCTGTAGGTCTCGTAGTCGCTCGGCACGACGAGGAGGGTGGGGCACATCCGCCGCGCCTCGTGCAGCGCGACGCCGCGCTGGATGCCGAGCGCCTTGGCCTCGTAGCTCGCGCAGGCGATGATGCCGCGCTCCTGTCCGGTGACCAGCGGCCGCCCCTTCCACTCGGGATGCACCGACTGCTCCACCGACGCGAAGAAAGCATCGCCATCGAAGTGGATGATCGCCTGCGGGAAGCCGTGCAGCGTGAGCGGTTGCGGTTCGCCAGCGGCAGGTTGCAAGTTGCAAGTTTCAGGTTGCAGAGTGTCCTTCATCGTCCGGGAACTTCCTGCCACGCCTTTCTGACGGCCGCAGATAGGTCATCAAGCCGGACAGCATCCGGCTGATGGCGAGAGCCGTATCGGCCTCGAATTTCTGAATGGTTGCCATGTTCTTCTCCTTGTGTAGACCGCCCTGTTTCACCTGAAACCCGTAACTTGCAACCCGTCTCGTGCAGCCTGTTAACTTGAAACCTGCAACTTGAAGCTCCTAGCTCCCGTATTTCCTGACCACCGCGCGGACGACGCCGCCCAGCGTGAGCGAGCGCTTCGGCCGGATGGTCGTGTATTTCGCGTTGGCGGGGTCGAGCCGGACGCCCTGCCGGTCCTTGTTGTAGTACTTCAGCGTCCACTCGTCGTCCACCTGGGCGACGACGATGTCGCCGGGCTTGGGGGTGGTGCCGCGCTCGACGAGGACCATGTCGCCGGGGTGGATGCCGGCGTCCAGCATGGAGTCGCCGGTGACCTTGAGCAGGAACGTCGCCTCCGGGCGGCGGATGAGGAACTCGTCGAGGCTCAGGGTGTCGAGCAGTTCCTCCTCGGCGGGGGAGGGGAAGCCCGCCTGGATCAGGCCGAGCAGGCGGACCTGGCCGGTCAGTTGGCCCGAAGGCTGCAGCTTGCCGGCGGAGTTTTTGACCAGGTGGCCGCTCGCGGTCAGCCGGCGCAGCAGGCCGAAGACCGCGTTCTTCGAGCGGTAGCCGAACAGCCGCAGCATCTCGCGGTAGCCCGGCATCCGGCGCTCGCGCCGCACGAAGCCGCGCAGCGCCCTCAGTTTCGCATCCACATCGCAGGTTCTAGGCATGGTTGTGCTCCCGGTGACCGGCCTACAATAACTGAACTGCGGTTCACTTTCAAGCCCGGGGCCGCTTTTCCCCGGTAAGTACCGTCAAATCTTGGAAATGTCGTGCAAATCGCAAGTCTATCCTATAAATAAGCGCAAGGTGAACGCGGCGGGAGAAAATTATGCTTACGGACAAACCAGCTGGCGACTGTCACTGCACGGAGCCGGCGTCGCCGGAGGAATTGCGGCGGCGGCTTGACGAGATCATCACGGAATACAAGGACAAGCCGGGCGGGCTGATCCCGGTCCTGCAGATCGCACAGGGACTCTACGGTTATCTGCCGGACGAGGTCGTGCGCCGCATCAGCCTGGGCCTCGACAAGCCCTACAGCGAGGTCGCGGGCGTCATCACGTTCTATTCCTTCTTCTCCACCCGGCCGCGCGGCGAGCACATGGTCCGCGTCTGCCTCGGGACGGCCTGCTATGTCCGCGGCGGCAAGCAGGTGCTCGACGCGTTCAAGAAGGAGTTGGGCATCGACGTGGGCGAGACGACGGCCGACCGCAAATACACCTTGGAGGTGGCGCGGTGCTTTGGCGCGTGCGGGCTGGCCCCGGCGATCACGATCGATGACGTGGTCCACCAGCGGGTGAAGCCGACGAAGATCCGCGAAATTCTGGCGAAGCACATGCAGGCGGCTGCGGTGGCGAAGGGAGCTTGAGGCCATGCCGACGAAAAAAATAAAACATGCACAGGACTTGAAAGAACTGCACGCCCGGATGCAGCCGGAGATCGCGCTGCGCCTCGAGGGCGAGCACCATCACCACGGGCCGGACGGCGTCACGCGGCAGGTGCTGGTGTGCGTCGGCGGCGGCTGTCTGGCGAGCGGCTCCCAGGCGATCAGCGCGGCGCTGCGCGAGGAGATCGCGGCGCACGGGCTGGCGAAGAAAGTGGAAGTCATCGAGACCGGCTGCATGGGCCCGTGCGCGGCCGGCCCGGTGGCCAAGGTGATGCCCGACGGCATCTTCTACCAGGACCTCAAGCCCGCGGACATCAAGGAGATCGTCCAGCAGCACCTGCTCAAGCACGAGATTGTCATGCGCCTGGTCCACAAGGATCTCGTCACGGGCAAGGCACAGCCCAAGCCGCAGGACATCGAGTATTTCCAGAAGCAGAAGAAGGTCGTGCTGCGCAACTGCGGACTCATCGATCCGCTGCGGATCGAGGAATACATCGCAATGGAGGGCTATGCGGCGCTGGCCAAGGTGCTCGGCACGCTCAAGCCCGAGGAGGTCGTGGAGACCGTCATGCAGTCGGGCCTGCGCGGGCGCGGCGGCGGCGGCTTCCCGACGGGCCTGAAGTGGAACCTGACCCGGCGCGCGAAGGGCGACCAGAAGAACGTCGTCTGCAACGCCGACGAGGGCGATCCCGGCGCCTTCATGGACCGCAGCGTGCTCGAGGGCGACCCGCACAGCGTGGTCGAGGGCATGGCGATCGCCGGCTACGCGATCGGCGCGAGCCGCGGCTACGTCTATTGCCGCGCGGAATATCCCATCGCGGTCGAGCGCCTCAACCGCGCGCTCGACCAGGCGCGGCACCACGGCCTGCTCGGCAAGAAAATTCTCGGCAGCGAGTTCGATTTCGACATCGAGATCCGCATGGGCTCCGGCGCCTTCGTCTGCGGCGAGGAGACCGCGCTGATGACCTCGATCGAGGGCAAGCGCGGCGAGCCGCGGCCGCGGCCGCCGTTCCCGGCCAACAAGGGCCTGTGGGGCCTGCCGACCGTGCTCAACAACGTCGAGACGTTCGCCAACGTGCCGGCGATCCTGCTCAAGGGCGCGCCGTGGTATGCCGCCATGGGCACCGAGAAGAGCAAAGGTACGAAGGTCTTCGCCCTCGCCGGCGCCGTCAACAACACCGGCCTCGTCGAGGTGCCGGTGGGCATCTCGCTCGGCGAGCTGATCTATGACGTCGGCGGCGGCATCAAGGGTGGCAAGCCGTTCAAGGCCGCGCAGATCGGCGGCCCGTCCGGCGGCTGCATCCCGAAGGAACACCTGAACGTCCCGCTCGACTACGAAAGCTTGCAGCAGCTCGGCGCCATCATGGGCTCCGGCGGCCTGATCGTGATGGACAGCGACTCGTGCATGGTGGACGTGGCGCGCTTCTTCCTCGAGTTTGTGCAGGAGGAATCCTGCGGCAAATGTCCGCCGTGCCGCGTCGGCACCAAGCGCCTGCTGGAGATCGTCACGCGCATCTGCGAGGGCCAGGGCCAGGAAGGCGACATCGAGAAGTTGGTCGAGCTGGGCAACCGCATCAAGGACACCGCGCTCTGCGGGCTCGGCAAGACCGCCGCCAATCCGGTGCTGTCCACCATCCGCCATTTCCGCGACGAATACGTGGCGCACATCCGCGATAAGAAGTGCCCGGCCGGCGTCTGCGCCGCGCTCGTGCGCGCGCCGTGCCAGAGCGCATGCCCGGCGGGCGTGGACGTGCCCGGCTTCGTCGCGCTCGTCGGCGAGAAGCGCTACGCCGAGGCGCTGCGCCTCCACCGCGAGCGCAACCCGTTCGCCGCGGCCTGCGCGCGCGTCTGCTTCCACACCTGCGAAGACCACTGCCGCCGCGCCACGCTCGACGAGGCCGTCAGCATCCGGGGCGTCAAGCGCTTCATGGTGGACCAGGAGGTCACCATCCAGCTGCCGGAGGTCCACGACAACGCCGTCAATGCGCACCGCAAGGTCGCGATCATCGGTGCCGGCCCGGCCGGCCTGTCCTGCGCCTACTTCCTCGCGCGGCTCGGCTACATGCCGAAGGTGTTCGAGGGCGAGCCCCGGCCCGGCGGCATGATGGCGCAGACGATTCCCGCCTACCGCCTGCCGCGCGAGATCCTCGCGCGCGAGATCCGCATGATCGAGCGCATGGGCGTCGACATCGCCACCGGCCAGCAGCTCGGCCGGGACTTCTCGCTCCAGCAGCTCAAGGACGAGGGCTACGAAGCCGTCTTCCTCGGCATCGGCGCGCCGCTCGGCACCCTGCTGGGCATCCCCGGCGAGGGCGCCGAGGGCGTGACCGAGGCCATCCGCTTCCTGCGGCAGTACAACATCCGCGGGTCCGTGCCGGTCGGCACGAAGGTGCTGGTCGTCGGCGGCGGCAACGCCGCGATCGACGCCGCGCGCACGGCGTTGCGCCTCGGCGCCCAAAGCGTGACGGTGGTCTACCGCCGCACCCGCGAAGAGATGCCGGCCTACACCGAGGAGATCGAGGAGGCCGAGCATGAGGGCGCAAAGCTGGAGCTGTTGACCGCGCCGGTTGAGATCGTCCTCAAGCAGGGCAAGGTCGCCGGACTCAAGTGCCGCCGCATGAAGCTCGGCGAGTTCGACCGTTCCGGCCGCCGCCGCCCCGAGTCGCAGGCCGACACCGACTTCGTCATCGAAGCCGACCAGATCATCGCCGCGATCGGGCAGACGCTGGAGACGCACAAGGTGCTCGACGGCGTCGCGGTCAAGGTGCGCAAGGACACCTATCCCGAGGCCCATCCGGTCACCTGCCAGACCTCGGTGCCGTGGCTGTTCGCCGGCGGCGATGTCGTCACGGGGCCCTCCTCGGTCATCGAGGCGGTCGCCGCGGGCGAGAAGGCCGCCGTGGGCATGGACGAGTTTCTGACCGGCGCGAAGCACGCCTTCTGGCGCGCGGCGCCGGGGGTCGCGACCACGTTCGACCCCGATGCCGACCCGGAGCCCTACACGCGCGACAAGCTGCCGTTGATCGCCGTCGAGCGCCGCCGCAACAACTTCGACGAGGTCGAGATGCCGTGGACCGAACCCGTCGCCGTGCGCCAAGCCAAACGCTGCCTGCGCTGCGACTACGGCAAGCAATGCGCAACGTACTGATGTCAGATGTAAGATGTTAGAAGTAAGATTTCCGGACGCGCCGGACATGAACAGCGACGAACTGAAAAAAAGGACGCAGCAATTTGCCCTGCGGGTGATGGCGCTTAGCGCCGCGTTGCCTCGCACACCGGTAGGGCGCGTGATCGCCTATCAGTTGGTCAAGAGCGGCACATCCGTTGGCGCGAATTATCGCGCCGCTTGTCGCGGCAAATCGAAGGCCGACTTTATCTCCAAGCTGGGCACGGTGCTGGAAGAAGCCGATGAAAGCGCGTTCTGGCTCGAGCTCATCATCGCGGGTGAAATCCTGCCGGCGGCACGCGTGCAGCCGCTGCACGAAGAGGCTAATGAATTGACGGCCATCTTTGCATCCAGTTTGAAATCAGCGAAGCTTAATGCGGAGTGAAAATCTGACGTCTGACATCTCAAATCTCAAATTACGAGCGGAGCGAACTATGGCTAAAGTAACGATTGATGGCATTGAAGTGGACGTGGCGGAGGGGACCACCATCCTCGATGCCGCGAGCTCGGCCGGCGTGCACATCCCGACGCTGTGCTTCCTTAAGGACGTGCAGGCGATCGGCGCGTGTCGCATCTGCCTCGTCGAGATCGAAGGGGCGCGCGACCTGGCCGCCTCGTGCGTCATGCCGGTCAGCGACGGGATGAAGGTCCGCACCAACACGCCGCGCGTCCGCGAGGCGCGCAAGACGGTGGTCGAGCTGCTGCTCTCGGAGCACGACGGCGACTGCACCACCTGCAACCGCAACGAGGACTGCGAGCTGCAGGCCGTGGCCCACGAGATCGGCGTGACGGAGAACCGCTACGAGGGCGCCAAGAGCAAGCGCACGCTGGATGCGAGCACGCCGGCGCTCCGCCGCAACACCGCCAAGTGCATCCTCTGCCGGCGCTGCGTCACCATCTGCAGCGAGGTGCAGGGCGTCACGGCGCTCTTCCCCCAGTACCGCGGCTTCAAGACCGTTGTCGGCCCGGCGTTCAACAAGGACCTCGACACCGTCGCCTGCGTCCAGTGCGGCCAGTGCGGCGCGGTCTGCCCCGTCGGCGCGATCATCGAGAACGACCAGATCGAGGAGGTCTGGGCCGCGCTCGGCAACCCGAACAAGCACGTCGTCGTCCAGACCGCCCCCGCGATCCGCGCCGCGCTCGGCGAATGCTTCGGCTACCCGCCGGGCACGCGCGTCAAGGGCCAGATGGTCTCCGCGCTCCGCCGCATCGGCTTCCAGGGCGTGTTCGACACGAACTTCACCGCCGACCTCACGATCATGGAGGAGGGCACCGAGCTGCTCCTGCGCCTGAAGAAGGCGCTCGTCGACAAGCAGGAAGCCCACCTGCCGATGTTCACGAGCTGCTCGCCGGGCTGGATCCGCTTCGCCGAATATTTCTATCCGGACATGCTGCCGAACCTGTCCACGTGCAAGAGCCCGCAGCAGATGATGGGCGCCGTGGTCAAGAGCCACTATGCCAAAAAAGTCGGCAAGAAGCCCGAGGACATCTTCATGGTGTCCATCATGCCCTGCACGGCCAAGAAGGCCGAGGCCAAGCGTGCGGAGATGAACGCCAACGGCGTCGCCGACGTCGATGTGGTCCTGACCACCCGCGAGCTGGGGCGCATGATCACGCAGGCCGGCATCGATTTCCGCTCGCTGCCGGACGGCACGATGGACACGCCGCTCGGCGAGTCCACCGGCGCCGCGGATATCTTCGCCAACACCGGCGGCGTCATGGAGGCCGCGCTCCGCACCGCCTACGAGATCGTCACCGGCCAGCCGTTCCCGTTCGAGAACCTCCATGTGAAGCCCATCGAGGGCCTGGCGGGCGTCAAGGAAGCCTCCATCCCGATCAAGGACACGGTCCCGGAGTGGGCGTTCCTGCGCGGCGCGACGCTGAACGTCGCCGTCGCGCACGGCCTGGGCAACGCGCGCAAGGTGATCGAGCGGATCAAGAAGGGCGAAGCCCACTACCACTTCATCGAGATCATGACCTGCCCCGGCGGCTGCATCGGCGGCGGCGGCCAGCCGCGCATGACCGGCAACGACACCCGCAAGGCGCGCATCGCCGCCATCTACGCCGAGGACGAACACCGCGACCTGCGCAAGTCCCACGAGAACCCGGCGGTGCAAAAGCTCTACGCCGAGTTCCTGGGCCACCCGCTCGGCCACAAGTCGCACGAGCTCCTGCACACCACCTACACCGCCCGCGCCAAGATCAAGGCAAACTGACGGAAGAAAGCATGGCCGATTTCCGATTGAAGATGGCCGTTTGGTGGCGATGGATTTGAGGGTGGGGGGCACCGGTTCGCCGATCGACTTGGCGCGCAGCCAAGCTTGCTGTTATCGCACCCTACGTGCTCACAGGTAGCTTCGCTTTGAGCGACTTCCCCTTGTGCACCGCTTCTGTCGCTAGTCCGGCGGCCGCACGGGGCCGCAGAAGGCAACGCCGGTGTCCGCCGCGGGCTGGCCACGCCGCGGATTATTCCCGCCGTTCGGCTGCGCGCAGTCTTGACGATAGGGGGGGTATGGGCTAGGGTCTCCGCGCTTTTTCCGGAAGAACACGCCATGCCCAAAATTGTCATAATGCCGTCCCTGCTCGCCGCCGACATGGGCCGGCTGGCGGAGGAATGCCGGCGCGCGGAAGCGGCCGGCGCCGATGCGCTCCATGTGGATATCATGGACGGCCATTTCGTGCCCAACCTGAGCATGGGGCCGGACGTGGTGAAGATGGCGCGCGCGACCGTGCAGCTGCCGCTGGATACGCACCTGATGGTGACCCAGCCGCAGCACCTGACCGCGGCGTTCATCAAGGCGGGCGCGAGCCCGCTGCTGATCCACGTCGAGGCGCAGTGCGACGTCCGCGCCGTGCTGCAGGATATCCGGCGGCAGGGCGCCCGGCCGGGGCTGACGCTGAACCCGGAGACGCCCGTCGAGGCGGCCTTCCCGTTCCTCGGCGACGTCGACGAGGTGCTCTTCATGTCGGTCCACCCGGGCTTCGGCGGGCAGTCGTTCATGCCGCAGGTGCTGCCGAAGGTCGCCGCGCTGCGGCGGCGGTGCCCGGACCTGGACCTCGCGATCGATGGCGGCATCAACCGCGCGACGACCATCGCGGCGGCGGAACACGGCGTGAATATGTTCGTCGCCGGGACCTACCTTTTCGGCGCGCCGGACATGCAGGCGGAAATCGCCCTCATGCGCAGCGCCATTCAACAGGCCTACAGCAAGAAAGTCTGACCACCTCACCATGACCGACCTCGCCCATATCCGCAACTTCTGCATCATCGCCCACATCGACCACGGCAAGTCCACCCTGGCCGACCGCATCCTGGACCAGACCGGCGCGATGGCCAAGCGCGACCAGCGCGCCCAGGTGCTCGACGACATGGACCTCGAGCGCGAGCGGGGCATCACGATCAAGGCGCACCCGGTGACGATGCACTACAAGGCCAAGAACGGCGAGGACTACCAGTTCAACCTGATCGACACCCCAGGCCACGTGGATTTCTCCTACGAGGTGTCGCGCAGCCTCTCGGCGTGCGAGGGCGCCATCCTGGTGGTGGATGCCACCCAGGGCGTGGAGGCGCAGACGGTGGCGCACACGTTCCTGGCGTCGGACCACAACATCAAGATCATCCCGGTGCTCAACAAGATCGACATGCCGGCGGCCGATGTGGAGACGGTGAAGAAGCAGATCGAGGACATCCTCGCCATCCCGGCGGCCGACGCGCTGCAGATCAGCGCGAAGACCGGGCAGGGCGTCGACGCGGTGCTGGAGGCGATCGTCGAGCACATCCCGCCGCCCACCTCGGACCCGAACGCTCCGCTGCGCGCGCTGGTGTTCGATTCGGAATACGACACGTTCCGCGGCGGCCTGGTCTATGTCCGCGTCTTCGACGGCAGCCTGAAGGCGGGTGACCGCATCCACCTGATGAGCACCATGCGCGACTACGAGGTCAAGGAGGTCGGCTGCTTCAACCCGCGCCCCTTCAAAGTGCCGCTGCTGAGCGCCGGCGAGACGGGCTATCTGCTGGCCAACATCAAACAGGCCTCGGACATCCGCATCGGCGAGACGATCACCTCCACCGAGCGGCCGGCGACGCAGGCGCTGCCCGGCTTCAAGGAATTCCGCCCGATGGTGTTCGCCGGGCTCTATCCCGTGGACGGCAACGACTACGAGCATCTCAAGGCCAGCATCGAGAAGCTGAGCCTCAACGACAGCTCGTTCGTCCATGCCCCGGAAAGCTCCGCCGCGCTCGGCTTCGGCTTCCGCTGCGGCTTCCTCGGCCTGCTGCACATGGAGATCATCCAGGAGCGGCTGCGGCGCGAGTACGACCTGGACATCATCAGCACCTACCCGAGCGTCATCTACCGCATCTTCCTGCGCGACGGCACGATGGTCGAGGTGGACAACCCGATCAAGCTGCCCGACCTCTCGCAGGTCCACCACATGGAAGAGCCGATGATCACGGCCTACGTCCTGTGCCAGAACGAGATCATCGGCGACATGCTGCACATCGTGATGGACCGCCGCGGCGAGATCACGAAGACCGAGAGCCTCGACAGCAAGCGCGTCATGCTCACCTGCACGCTGCCGCTCAACGAGATCCTCCTCGACTTCCACGACCGCCTCAAGAGCGTCAGCCGGGGCTATGCCTCGATGGACTACGAGCCGGCCGGCTACCGCGAGGCCGACCTGGTGAAGATGGACATCCTCGTCCACGGCGAGGTGGTCGAGGCGTTCTCGTGCGTGCTGCACCGCGACAAGGCGCCGATCCGCGGCCACCAGATCTGCGCGAAGCTCAAGGACATCGTGCCGGCGCAGATGTTCAACGTGGCGCTGCAGGCGGCCATCGGCGGCAAGATCATCGCGCGCGAGACGATCAAGGGCGCGCGCAAGGACGTGACCTCGAAGTGCTACGGCGGCGACATCTCGCGCAAACGGAAGCTGCTGGAAAAGCAAAAAGAGGGCAAGAAGAAGATGAAGCAGATCGGCAGCGTGTCGCTGCCGCAGGAGGCCTTCATCGCCGTGCTGAAGACAGGCGACTAGGGTGGGGGCCATCATTGCCGAATTCCGATGGCAGAGTGCCGATGGTCAAGCCTTGGAAGAGGCAAAGACCAACGGTTCCAAGGCCGGGGCATATCAGCTGTTCCGGTTTTCTGGCCCTAGCCACCGCCGACTGAAAGTTCAACGATGAATTTCTGGGAACACCGCAAGTACAAGAAGCTGGTCGAGGCGCTGCTGCACGATGCGAAGCACGCGCGCGGCATGCGCGAGGACGTCGCCGCCCCCGCCGACCTCGGGCGGATGGAGGCCCTCGAGCAGAATCTGCGCGACGCGCTCCAGGCGCGCGACGCCCGGGCGCTGGAGGCCTGCGCCGAGGAGCTCGGGCACGCCCGGGAAAAGATCTGGCCGCCGCGCCGCTGGCCCGGCTGGCGTGAGAACATCGAGATGTTCATCGTCGTGCTCGCCGTCGCCACCGGCATCCGCGCCTATGTCATCGCCCCGTTCAAGATCCCCACCGGCTCGATGCAGCCGACGCTCAACGGCATCACCGCCGTGGCCCAGTCCGAGCCGCGCCTGCTCGACCATTTCCCGTTCAGCCTCGTGCCGCTCCTGCTCTTCGGCGAGAGCTACGTCGAGGTGCACGCGCCGGAGTCGGGCGTCATGCAGCCCGTCGCCCGGGACGACGAATACAGCTACTGGCAGCTGAACGACCAGCGCGTCAAAATCCCGTCGCAGTTCTTTTCGCAACTGGGCCCGAAGCCCGAGCACATCTTTTTCAAGCCCGATGACTACGGGGTGGTGCGGGTCGAGAAGGGCCAGCTGCTGGCCATGGGCCGGGTCTGCGGCGGCGACATGATCTTCGTCGACCGCATCCGCTACAATTTCCTGCCCATGCGCCGGGGCGACATCATCGTGTTCCGCACGGCGCACATCAACGACGCGCGCGTGCAGAAGAACCAGCACTACATCAAGCGCCTCGTCGGCCTGCCCGGCGAAACCATCCAGGTCGATCCGCCGCATCTGGTGGTCAACGGCAAGAAGATCGAACAGCCTTTTGCCTTCCACCGGCTGCTGACCGATCCGCGCTACGTCGGCTACACCTTGCAGCCGGGCGCGCAGCTGAGTCAGCCGTCCGACAAGATCACGGTCGGCCCCGACGAGTTTCTGCCGTTCGGCGACAACACCCGCAACAGCCAGGACGGTCGATACTTCGGACCGGTGCCGCGGGGCGATCTGCTGGGACCCTCCTTCATGGTCTTCTGGCCGTTCTCCGGCCACTGGGGGCTGGCCCGGTAGTTCAGTTTAACACGGATCGCGTCCGCACTTTCCTGGCTGACACGGTGGGCCTGCGGAGCACCAGCATGTTTCCTGAAAAGATGCAGTAACTTCGACCAGCCTGTAGATGCGTTCGCTCTGTCCACATTCGGAAAGCGGCCGGCCTGTCCCGTCAAGCGCATGGGCGAAACGGGGAGGCCAGCGTGCCTCGAAGCGCACATCTGACGCCACGCTGACGAAGGATCACAGGCCCTCCAGGACACGCTTAGGCCGCCGTCCTGGCACCCAAACACAGTGACTTTTCTGGGTCCAGTTTTGCGCAAGAAACGGGCGCAATTCAAGGGGCTTTGATGGGGCCCTGAACGGACCCGAAAGGCGGCCGGAAATCGGTGTCCTGACACACGAACTTTGCACGGCAAAGCGGGCGTTGAATTTAAGCCCAATAAAGCCACCCTGGCGGCGCCTGCCGGCGCCGCGCGGGACCGGTCCTGAAGTCAGCCCAAACGCCGCCTCGGGACCGGTCTTTCGAACAGCCTGCGACGCGCCACCAGCCAGCCGAAACGGATCACGAAAACTACCCCTGATGAGCCGGAGATCAGCCCGTTGGGCTTCAGACCGGCATCGGAGGACCGAGCCGCCAGGACTGCGTCTGAGCTCAAAGTCCGGGTCGATTTGGCCTGCCCGAAAAGTCGGCTTTGGGCAGGCGGTGCAGGACCGCAGGCGGAACCGACTGGCGAGTGCTAATCCAGAGCAAGGTTGGCCTGTTAACGCTGACCAACAGACAAACTCGACCCGGCATGTCCGTCAGATGGCCAACTCAAACCCGCTGGCAGTTGGAGGTCAACGGAGCGCCCTTGATCCGGCCCACGGATCCGGTTGTCGCCGCGCATCGTTCGGGTTACGCGCGCGCTTGGAAGAGGTTGAAAGCCCATGCGATCAGAGCGCAATGATCGCAGGCCGGCAGAGCGTGAAGAACTATGGCGCAGCCACGCAGCGATCCGCGTCGTAATCAAGACCAACCACACACCAAGGCCACAAAACCCCTTGTTAACGGCCCTCCCCGTATAACGTCGGATAATATATCTTATGTCTACCATCCGGCATGGGACACCGCAAGGAGTTTGGTTTTTCGGGTTTTCAGGGCGTTTTCGCGGGCTAAGCACGGGCTGTGCATAACCCTGTGGATAACTGGCACTATATGCACAGCCCGACCGCAGGCGCCGCTCAGCGCTTGGCCGGATGACGCGCCAGCACTTCGTTGTAGACGCCGATGTACTCGTGCGCCGTGCGCGCCCAGGAGAAATCCTTCTCCATGGCGCGGACCATCAATGGGCGCCACTCGGCCGGACGCTGATACAGCGCCAAGGCCTGGTCGAGACTGGCCAGCATGGCGGCGTGTTGGAAGCCGGCAAATTTGAAGCCCGTGCCGGACGTGCCATCGGCCGCGGCCTGCTCAACCGTGTCCGTCAAACCGCCGACGTCGTGGACCAGCGGAATCGAGCCGTAGCGCATCGCGTAGAGCTGGTTCAACCCGGACGGTTCGAACTGCGAAGGCATCAGCATCAGGTCCGATCCGGCGACAATGCGCCGCGCCAGCGGCGAGTCGAACTCGAGCTTGACGGCGACGCGCTCCGGCCACTGCGCCCCCCACTGCCGGCACGCATCGTGGTACTTCTGCTGGCCGAGTCCGAGGATCACCAGCGCGACATCGCGCTGCATGAATTCCGTTATGGCGGCCGCCAGCAAACCCAGCCCTTTTTGGTCGGTCAGGCGCGTGATCATGCCGATGATCGGCCGCCCGGGTTTGAGCTCCAAACCCATCAGCCGGGCGAGGTGTTCGCGGCAGGTCTTTTTGCCTTCCGGATGTTGCGCGTCGAACCGGGCCGCGAGCTGCGGATCGGTGGCCGGATTCCAGTCCGCATAATCCACGCCGTTTTGCAGTCCGACCAGCTTCGTGCCGAGCTTGGCGAGCAGCCCGTGCAGTCCGCAGCCGACCCCCTCGGTCTGGATCTCGCGCGCATAGGTCCGGCTGACCGTCGTCACGCAGTCGGCGGCGGTGATGCCGGCCTTCATGCAGTTCACGTTGCCGTAGAACTCGAGGCCGTCCAGGTGGAAATAGGTGAAGGGCAAATTGGTGATCCCGTAGGCCGAGCCGGGGAACAAACCTTGGAAGGCGAGGTTGTGGATCGTGTAGACCGTCCGCTCGGTCCCCGCGCGCCCGGTGCCCCGGATGCCGTGCCGCAGCAGCAGCGGCAGCATGCCGGTCTGCCAGTCGTTGCAGTGCACGATGTCGGCCTTGAACTCCAGCGCGTCCATCAGGGCGACGGCCGCCTTCTGGAAGAAGACGAACCGTTCGAAGTTGTCGTCGTAGTCCTTCTCCGGCGTGCCGTAGAGATGGGAGCGGTCGAAGAACTCGTCGCGCCGGATGAAGTACGTCCGCGGGGTCGGCTCGTCGGCGACCCAGATTTCTGCCGGATAGGTGCGGAAGCCGACGGGCACTTCGATGCGGACGCCGGTGTCGCGTGGGTGGAACCCGCGCTCCGTCACCTGGTGGTAGAGCGGCATGATGCGGCAGATTTCCACGCCCGGCTCGCGGCCCAGCGCGCGCGGCAGCGAACCGGTCACGTCCGCGAGTCCGCCGGTGGAGGCGAACGGATTGATTTCGCTGGCCACGAAGACAATTTTCATGTTGTTGGTCCGATCCTTCGCCCGCACGCGCCGCAGCTTGTCCAGACCTTGGAAAGCCTCACCCCCGCTTTTCCAGGCCTTGGATCACCGTCCCGCGCGCCCGCTTTGCCTGATCGCATTTCGGGTTCGTAGGAACGTGATGAATGCTTTATAATACCGCCAGACCATGAAAGCAAAAAATATTGAGCAGCAAATCGTCGATTGGCTGGGGCGGCCCGGCTACCGCCCGCTGAAGCAGCACGAACTGGCGCAAGCCCTCGCCACCGAAGACCGCGCCACCTTCCGGCGCGCACTCCACACCCTTGAGCGGGCCGGGCGCATCGTCTGCCTGCGCAAGACGCGCTATGCGCTGCCGGCGCCGAAGAAGGCGGCCAAGATCCCCGCCCCCACCCGCTACCGCCGCCCGCCCCCGCCGGACGTCCCGCTCAGCAGCATTCTGGTCGGCCGGCTGCAGCGGAACGCGCAGTTCTGGTTTGTGATGCCGGACCAGCCGCGCCGCGCCGTGGCCCGCCTCGTGCGGATCCGCGCGTTCGCCGAAGGCCTCAAGCCGGTCGAGGACCACATCGTCGTGCTCCAGCTCGACGAGGAAACGCGCGACGTCGAGCAGCTCACCGGCCTCGTCACCGAGGACCTCGGCCGCGCGGACGGCCCCGGCGTGGACGTGCTCCGCATCATCCGCCGGCGCAACTTCGCCATCGACTTCCCGCAGTCCGCGCGCGCCCAGGCGACGCACACGAAGGTGCCGGCCGCCGCCACCCAGCTGCTCGCCGACGGCCGCCACGACCTGCGCGCCTGGACCACCTTCACGATCGACCCGGACGACGCCAAGGACTTCGACGACGCGCTCTCGCTGACCTCGCTGCCGGACGGCAAGTGGCAGCTCGGCGTCCATATCGCCGACGTCTCGCACTACGTCACCCCCGGCTCGCCGATCGACCAGGAGGCCATCGAGCGCGGCAACACGATCTACCTGGTGGACCGCGCCATCACCATGCTGCCGCCGCACCTGACGGCCGACGTGTGCAGCCTGCTACCGGACGTGGACCGCCTGACGCACAGCGCCGTGATGACTTTCGACCGTCACCATCATCTGGAAGCGGTCGAGACCTATCCGGCGGTCATCCACTCCGCCGCGCGCCTGACCTACGGGCAGGTCGTGGAATTTTTCGCCGGCCAGCATGTGGCCATGCCCCCGGCGGTGCGCGACACGCTGCTGCAGCTGCGCCCGCTGGCGCGCGCGTGGCGGAAGCGCCGCATCCTCAGCGGCGCGCTGGACCTGGCTGTGCCGGAGGTCAAGTGCATCATGGACGAGCGCGGCCAGATCAAGGAGATCCGGCAGCGCGGCGATGACGAGGCCTACCAACTGGTCGAGGAGTGCATGTTGCTGGCCAACGTCGCGGTCGCCGAGCGCCTGCGCGCCGCGGGCGGCCCGGCGCTCTACCGCATCCACGACGAGCCCGACGCCGAGCAGTGGGACGAGATGCGCGCGTCGCTGCGCGCCCTCAGCGCGCCGATGATCCCGGCGACGCCCGCGGAGCTCAACAAGCTGTTGCACCTCGTCGCGGGCACGCCGCTGGCGGCGACGCTGAACCTGGTCGTCGTGCGCTGCCTCAAGCGCGCGCTCTATTCCGCCGAACTGCGCCCGCACTTCGGGCTGTCGTTCCCGCGCTACACGCACTTCACCTCGCCGATCCGGCGCTACCCCGACCTGGTCGTGCACCGCCTGCTCACGGCGGTGGAGCAGGGTGCCCCCCCACCCTACTCCAAATCCGCGCTCGCCCGGCTCGCCACGCATTGCTCCACCACGGAGAAGGCCGCCGACGAGGCGGAAAACGAGAGCGTCGACGTCAAGCGCATCGCCTTCTATGAGGAGAAGCTCCGCCGCGGCGACGTCGGCCCGTTCGCCGGCGTCGTCACCTCCATGCTGGGCAAGGGCCTGATCGTGGAGCTGTGCGACTCGCTCCAGCGCGGGCTGCTGCCCTTCTCGTCGCTGCAGGGCGATTACTACCAGATGAACGCCGCGCGCACGCATGTCAGCGGCAAGCGGAGCGGCGCCGGCTGGAAGATCGGGCAGACCGTCCAGGTGCGCCTGGTGCGGGTGGACAAGGTCAACCGCTGGATGGATTTTGCGCCGATTTGAAATGAGCGCTTGCGTTTGGGTGGTTTGCCGGTATAGTCGCCGCCGCTGCCGGTCAGTTCCCGAGGGCAGCGAAACAATTTACGGGGCGTGGCTCAGTCTGGTTAGAGCGCTTGGTTCGGGACCAAGAAGTCGTAGGTTCAAATCCTATCGCCCCGACCACCCCTGACAGGGGTTTCCACCAATGAACACAAGGGCGAAAGCCTTGTCTTCGTTTTCCATCTTTCCCCGTTGCTACACGCTGAAACACCCTGAAAACCGCACACAGTTTGCACACAAAAACCGCACACAGATTCCGCCCAGCCGGCGGCATGGCCCGTTTTTCCGGCTTTCCTGCCGTCGTCGCCCCGTGCTGTGTGTAAATTTGTGTGCAAACTTCAGCGGCCCGCCCTGCCCTCACCGCTGCCGCTGGTCCGGTCCACCCGGGCGGCTCGCAGCTCGCCCGCGGTGTCGGCATGGCCGCAGTGCCGCGGCCGCCCAAGGGACCAGCCCCGAGGACCGCGCCTGTGCCCTGTGGGGCGCGCCTGGTGGCCGCCGGCGGCCAACTCTGCGGGAAGATCCTCGACCGTGCGGCAGACTTCGCGCTGATCGGGCCGCCTGCCCGATCCTGGCAGAGTGCGTGGGAAAGTTTCTGCGGGCCCGAGGACCGGCGGCCCGCCCTGCCCTCACC
>CAITZM010000100.1 GCA_903896925.1 uncultured Lentisphaerota bacterium
CCATGGTGGACGGGAACTCATAGAGCTTGACGCCGAGCCAGCCGCCCTTGCCTTCGGCCAGGGTCATGCCGTGCACCAGCGCGGAGGTGCCGATGCCGCCGAGCAGGCCGAGGAACGCACCCGTGCCGGTGCAGCGCGCCCAGAACATGCCCAGCAGGAAGGTCGCGAACAGCGGCGCGTTGACGAAGCCGAACACGAGCTGGATCACGTCCATCGCGTTGTTGTACATCCGCGCAAAATACGCGCAGCCGATGGAAAGGATGATGCCGACCACGGTGATGCACCGGCCCATCCACATGTAGTGTTCGTCGCTCTTGTTCCTGGCAATGTAGGCCTGATAAAGGTCGTAGGTCCAGACCGTGTTGAACGCGGTGACGTTGCCGGCCATGCCGGACATGAACGAGGCCAGCAGCGCCGTCAGCGCAAGGCCGAGCAGGCCGGTCGGACAATACTTCTTCACCAGCGAAAGGATCACGCCGTCGTAGTCGTTGGCGACGGCATCCTGGAGGCGCTGCTTGAGCTGGTCGTCGGCGCCCGGGGCCTTGACCAGGGCCGCCACCTTGGCCTTGTTGAAGCTGACGTCGCCGGCCTTGCTCAGGTCCTCGACCACCGCTTTCAGGGCCGCCTCGTTCGCCGGCGGCTGGGCGGCGGCCTTCTGGACGACGGCGATCATGGCCGGATAGCGCGCCGCGTCGATCTGCGGCTGCGGCAGGCGGTAATTCTTCTCGGGCATGGCGGTCAGGGCGACGGCGATCATGCCGGGGATGATGACCAGCGCCGGGAACAGCATCTTCGGCACGGCGGCGACGAGCGGGGTATTGCGCGCCGCGGTCATGTTCTTGGCGGCCATCGCGCGCTGGACGACGAGGAAGTTCGTGCACCAGTAGCCGAAGCTCAGGACGAAGCCGAGGCCGAACACCATCGCGAAGAGGTCCACGCCCATCGGGTTGTTGGCCGGGCCGGCCAGCAGCGGCTGCCACGCGCTCGTCCAGGCGTTGGCATTGAAGGTCTTCGCGGCATCGTCCACGAGGTTCATCGTCACGGGGTGCGTGGCAACGCTCGCAAGCTGGTGCTGGACCGCGGCCCAGCCGCCCGCGTCGCGGAGGCCCAGATAGACCACCGGCGCAAAGCCGAGCACGATCATGAAGAACTGCAGCACTTCCGTGTAGATCGCCGAGGTCAGGCCGCCCTTGAGCACGTAGATCAACACCACGCCGGAGCAGACCCACAGGGCGATGTGATAGTTCCAGCCCAGGAGCTGGTTGAGCAGCTTGGCCAGCGCGTTCATCGAGATGCCCGAGGCGAAGACCGTCATCACGGCAAAGGAGAGCGAGTTCACGGCGCGGACGCGCTCGTCGAAGCGCATCTTGAGGTATTCCGGCACCGAACGCGCCTTGCTGCCGTAGTAGAACGGCATCATGAAGATCGCGAGGAAGACCATGGCCGGGATCGCGCCGACCCAGTAGAAGTGCGCCGTGGCGATGCCGTACTTCGCGCCGCTCGCGGCCATGCCGACGAGTTCCAGCGCGCCGAGGTTGGCGGAGATGAAGGCCAATCCCGTCACCCAGGTCGGGATGCCCCGCGAGGACGTGAGGAAGTCCGACGAGGTCTTCATGTAACGCTTCAGGGCAAAACCGATGCCCACAACGAACGCCACATAGATGGCGAGGATCGAATAGTCCAACCAACCCAATGTTATTGACTGCACGCGTCCGCTCCTTTCATTGAAGCACACCCAAAGCGCGCCGACTATAGCGGCGCACCCCGCGCCCCGCCACACAAAAAAACGGCGCGGCCCGCGCGCGTTTTCGGGCCAGGGAAGCGCCGTGGTGCGCAGCCCGCCGCCGCCGCGGACCGGAAAAGAGTTGCGCGGCCGGCACTAAAAAAATACTGTGCGCGTTATCGTTCAAACGAAAGGAACCAAACCATGGAGTCGAAGAACGTTTCGCGGCGGAGTTTCATGAAGAGCGCGGCGGCGGTGGGCGTGGCCGCCCAGGCGGTGCCGCTGTTCACGGCGCGGGCGCAGGGCGCGGGCCGCAAGTTCAAGGTCGGGCTGGTCGGTTGCGGCGGGCGCGGGGCGGGCGCGTTGAAACAATGCGTGGAGGCCGCCAAGCTCGTGGGCGCCGAAGTCGAGGTGCTCGCGGTGGCCGATGTGTTCAAGGAAAAGGCGGTCAGGGTCGGCAAGCTGCATGGTGTGCCGGAAGCGCATTGCTTCGATGGGTTCGATGGTTATCGGAAAATTTTGGCCCTGCCGGTGGACATCCTGTTGCTCGCGACGGCGCCGGCGTTCCGTCCCTTGCATCTCGAAGCCGCCGTCGCGGCGGGCAAGCACGTCTTCATGGAAAAGCCCGTCGCGGTCGATCCGCCGGGCGCGCGCCGCGTCATGGCCGCGGGCGAAGTCGCCAAGCAGAAAGGCCTCACGATCGTTGCCGGCACACAGCGGCGGCACCAGGAAGGCTATCTGAAGATGGCGAAGGCCCTGCAGGATGGTCTGATGGGCACAATCACCGGCGGCCGGATCTCGTGGTGCGGCGGCGCGCTCTGGGTCCGCGCCCGCGAGGCCGGCCAGGACGACGCGCACTATCTCGCCAACAACTGGGGCAACTTCGTCGGCATGTCCGGCGACCACATTTGCGAGCAGCACGTCCACAACATTGACGTGGCCAACTGGGTCATCGGCAAGCCGCCGGTCAGCGCGGTCGGTTTCGGCGGGCGCGCGCGCCGCGAGTCCGGCGACCAGTTCGACTTCTTCAGCCTCGATCTCGACTACGGCAGCGAGCTGCACATCCACAGCATGTGCCGCCAGATCAACGGCTGCTACGGCGGCGTCTGGGAACAGTTCGTAGGCACCAAAGGCACCTTCTGGGGCGGCGGCAAGATGAGCACGCTCGACGGCAAGAAGCTTGACCTGCCGGAAATCAAGATGATCTCCAGCGATCCCTATGTGCAGGAGCACGTGGATTTGCTCAACAGCATCATCGGCAACAAGGGCCTGAACGAGGCGCAGAACGTCGCGACCTCGACCCTGACCGCCATCATGGGCCGCATCGCCGCCTACACGGGCGAGCTCGTCCGCTGGAGCGACCTGATGGAGAAGAAGGATTCGCCGTTCTACAACATGGCGTGCACGCCGACGGCTGACGACTTCGAGAAGGGTCCCGTGGTCGCGCCGCCGGACGATGTAGTCGCCGCCCCGGGCAGCGGCGAGAAGAAGAAAGCCGCCAAGAAGCCGGCCGCCAAGAAGGGCAAGTGAGATGCGGCAAGCTCTCCTCTGCCTCGCGGCCGTCGCGTGCCTGAGCCTCGCGGCTCCGGCGCGCGATGACGCCGCCGCCGAGCAGCTGGGCTGGAAGCTCGGCTCGCAGGCCTACACGTTCCGCGCGCTCTCGTTCTTCGAGACGCTCGACAAGCTCCATGAGCTCGGGATCAAGTACGTCGAGATGTATCCCGGCCAGAAGCTCAAACCCGGTGCGACCGCCAAGACCGGCACCGGCATGACCGACGCCGAGTTTGCCGACACGCAGGCCAAGCTCAAGGAAACCGGCATCAAGGTCGTCAGCTTCGGCGTCGCCGGCATCCCGGGCAAGACCGAGGACGAGATCCGCAAACACTTCGAATGGGCCAGGAAAATGGGCCTCGAAGTGCTCGTCACCGAGACCGTACCCACGCCGGTCATCGACAAGCTGAGCCAGGAGTTCGGGATCAAGGTGGCGCTGCACAACCATCCCAAGTCCTGGCCGGTCGAGCAGGTGCTCGCGGCGACCAAAGATTTGAGCAAGAACATCGGTTCCTGCTCCGATACCGGTCACTGGAAGCGCGCCGGCCAGGTCCCGCTCGAGGAGTTGAAGAAGCTCGAAGGCCGCATCGTCGAGCTGCACTTCAAGGACGTCGTCCCTGCCGCCAACAAAAAGGGCTGGGAGGATGCGCCGTGGGGCACCGGCGAGGGCGCAGCCAAGGCCCTGCTGGTCGAGCTCAAGCGCCAGGGCTTCAAGGGCTACTTCCAGATCGAATATGAGCACGGCACCGTCGCCGAACTGATGCGCGATCTGCCCAAGTGCGCGGTGTTCTTCGATAAATCCGCTGCCGAACTCGCGAAGTAAGCGGATGCGGTTGCCTGGCGGCCGGTTTTCCAGACGATGGAAAACCGGCCGTTTTTTCACGCCCCCATCGGCACGCACTTTTCCGCCCTGGGTCGAGCGGCCCTCAGCATCGTATCCAACCTGCACGGCCAGAGCGGGTAAGTCGTCCCGTTGCGGGCCTCTGCGCACGTTGCCCACGCTGCTTCTATCGTAAAGCAGAGGGCTGTTCCCGCGCTCCTCCCCGACACAACTTCCCGGCCCGCCCTGTCTCCAGCCTGCCCGGCATGCTTCCTGCTAAAAGTCTGGCGGTCAACATGCGCAGTAAACGGTGGCAGATATGAACTTGTGGCTGGATACGAACTTTGTGACGGAGCATCGGCTCCTGCCCGCGCGTCAGCCCGGAAGTCCCGCCGGTGCATCCCCTGTCGCCCCGAGGGG